>JAHFDG010000055.1 GCA_023249105.1 Candidatus Methanoperedens sp.
AGCTGAATTATAGTTTTGATAAGATCAAGGAGCTACTGGAGAATGTCTACACTGTTAACATTCATCATGGAGATAAGCTGTTAAAAAGAACGAGTTCTATGACTGAAGAGCAGAAAAAAAATATGGATGTTTTTGGCTGTTGTCATAACCAAGGGTGAAAGTTGGGTCAATTTGTAAAGATCTGATTTTAGGCGATATTGCCAATGCTAAAAAACAGCTACTCACAGAATGGCCATTTGAGCCGTCACTTAATGAGCCAAAGCGTGATACTATACCTCAATGATTGTGGTAAACATACTATTTTCATCGGTACATTGCGGGCAGTAAACGCATTATTACCCAACGATTTTCCTTATCATCCTCATTGGAAGTGGAACGATACACATCCTGCATTTTGGGAACTGACAGCTTCTTGTGATCATCTGAAGCCAGTTGCACGTGGCGGGACAAATAATATTGATAATTTAGTCACTGCGTGCTATAAATGCAATTCTATTAAGACAAATTGGACTTTAGAAGAATTGCGTTGGGAATTACATGAACCGACTAATGATAGTTGGGATGGACTCGTTGGAATATTTCTTCAAATAATGGAGCAGAGTAAAATTCAAGAAAAGTCTCTTAAAAGTTGGTATAATTTATTGAAAAAATAATATCACCCGCTTCCCCCCATCATCGCCTTCCTCACCATCACATGGGGTGCGCCATCGCTCACAAGCATAAGCTGCCCCGCCTTCCTGCGGCGCTCACAGGAAATTATAAATTCTCTGAGTACTATGAGTTTTAGTGAATAAAATAATTAGAAAGAGGAAATCGATATGGATGTTGCAGTAAAAGCCATAGAAACAACAGGAACCGTTGACGCACAGCATAGGCTTCTTTTAGATGAACCGCTGCCTGTTGCCGGTCCGACACGGGTTCGTGTCATTATCCTGCTCCCTGAAGATGCAGACATTGACGAGAAGGAGTGGCTTTATGCAGCAGCCACCAATCCAGCTTTTGATTTTCTGAAGGAACCTGAAGAGGATATTTATACATCCGAGGACGGAAGACCATTTCATGATAGGTAAAGTAGTCCTCGTCCCTTTTCCATTCGATGACCTTACGGCGCAGAAGGTACGACCGGCAGTATGCCTGACCAACCCTGTTGGTACGCATCACCATGTCGTTTTGGCGTTTATCACGAGTAAAATCCCCAATGATTTACTGGAAACAGATGTTGTTTTGGATTCAAGTCATGCGGATTTTAATGCGACAGGTTTGCGTGTATCCTCTACGCTTCGATTACATCGCCTTATGACAGTCACAACAGCATTGATAAAGCGCGAATTGGGAGAGTTATCACCCGAAATGCGCGCTGAAGTGGTTAGCAAATTGCGTAAATTGTTTGGCTTGAACAACTAACTAAAAGGCACATAATTAGTTACCCGCTCCCTCCTACCATCGCCTTCCTCACCAGCACATGCGGCGCCCCATCGCTCACAGGCACAAGCTGCCCCGCCTTCCCGCATCGACCCGAATTTAATTCAAGGTCATTCCCAACCCCGGCAACGCTGTTCAAAATCTCAAGCGTGTGCCCCGATAAAGAAACATCCCGAAGCGGCGTCGTGAGCTCCCCGTTCTCTACCATGAACCCGCGCTCGGCATTGAACTGGAACACGCCCTCTCCCGGATTCACTTGCCCACCGCGCGAGCCTTTCAAATAGATGCCATCCTTTAATTCACTCAACATCTCCTCGAACTTCATCCCATTCGGAGCTATGAACGTATTACTCATCCTGATAACCGGGCGGGCATATCCCTGGGCGCGGGAATTCCTGCTTTCGCCGCCAAGTTTTCCGGCGCTCTCCCGTGAATGAATGAATGATTTCAGAACACCGTTCTCTATCAGCTTCGTCCTCTTTGATTCCGCGCCTTCGTCATCGAACGGATAATAACCGTATTCGTGCAGGGACGGGTCGTCATACACCGTAATAAGAGGAGACGCTATCTGCTCGCCTATCCTTCCCGCAAGTATGGAATTTCCCTCAAGAACATGGTCAGCCTCGACAGCATGTCCCACGGCTTCATGGATGAATACGCCTGCCAGCTCCTGGTCAAGTATCACAGGGTATGTTCCGGCCTTCGGCGTTTTTGCAGACAATAATTCAACCGCGGTGTCTGCGGCTTTTCGCGCCAGTTCAAATGCATTGTGTTTCTTGAAAAACTCAAAACCCATGACGCCAAACCTGCTTTCCCTTCCTATCTGGTATATCCCTTCGGACTGGGCTACGGCGCTTACTGCAAAACCCACACGGTTTAACGAATATTCGCAATCCAGGCCTTCCGAACTTGAATATCTGACCGTGATTATAGACTCTGAATAAATGGCATTTGTGCTTTTAATTCCTTCAATCCGGGCGCTTTTTTCAATTTCCAAAAGCAATTTTACTTTATCCTCGATCGGGATATCCTCCGGATTTTCTTTGACCTCAGGAAGATTCTGTAAATTTGGTTTTTCTATCGGGGCAAGCCTGACCGGGCTTCTTGGACTTTTGGTTTTGGCGGCCCGGGCAAGCCTTCTCGCAGAACCCAGCACAGCATCCAGGTTTCCTGATGCGCCGTCCTGCGATACGAATCCCCACGAACCAGAATCCAGAACTCTTACCGCAGCGCCGCTTGAAAAATTATTCGAAATCTCACGTATCTCGCCATTATCCAGCACAATAGCTGTGCTGGCGCTCTTTATCACGCGTGAATCATAAAAATCCATGTAATTCTCACACTGCTGTAATGGGTTTGGGTTCAGGAATAGGTATAGTGAATTTAGTCCTTGATGCAAGTTTTTTAAGCGTGGAGATAAGACCTTCTTTCTCTCTCCCAACAAGGCTGTATTCAAGCACCTCTTCGATATTTGACACCGGGATTATCTTGATAATATCCTTGTATTCATCCTCAATGAGAACGTCCCCAAGGTTTGATTTCGGAATTATTACTGTCTTTATCCCTGCAAGCGCCGCAGCCTCAATCTTGTATGTAACGCCGCCAACGGGCAGCACATCGCCCCGCACGGAGAGCGAACCTGTCATCGCAACGCTCTGGTCAACAGGAATTCCCTGGATTGCAGAGAGAACCGCGGTGGCTATGGAGATGCTGGCTGAATCGCCTTCCACACCTTCATAGGTTCCCACGAACTGGATATGGACATCCATCGTCGATATATCCTTACCTGTTGTCTTTTTAATCAACGCTGAAACATTCTGGACTGCTTCTTTTGCAATATTCTTGAGCATGCCTGTGGCAATGATATGGCCTTCTGACGTGGATTGCGTGGGTGTGACCTCAGCAATTATCGGAAGAACAATACCTGAATCATCGCCCATCACGGCAAGCCCGTTAACCCTGCCTACCTGAGCACCTTCCTTCACGAACAATTTGTAATCCTTCCTGCGCTCAAGATACTGGTGGGCAAGCTGCTGCTCGACCGAGCGCGCGATGCTCTTTGCTTTTAATACATGCTGGGCGGTCGTAAGTGGTGCATTTTCACCATGCGCTATATCGCCTGCGACCCTGACAAGACCCCCAAGGTCACGAAGTTTAAGCGTCAAATGCCCCTTTCTTCCTGCCCTGCGCCTTGCTTCCCTTATGATTTCTTCCACAGCGCTTCGGTCAAAATGCGGTATTTTGCCATCCCTTACCACTTCCTGGGCAACGAACCGCACAAGTTTCTGCCTGTTTTCTACTGTATCCTCGATGGTATCGCTCATATAAACTTCATATCCATATCCTTTGATGCGCGAGCGCAATGCGGGGTGCATGCCCCTGATGGCATCAAGATTTCCGGCTGCAATCATGATGAAATCGCACGGAACCGGGTCGGTTTTTACCATTGCTCCGCTTGAACGTTCCGACTGTCCTGTGATTGCAAACTCTTTCTCTTGAAGGGCTGTCAGGAGATTCTGCTGGGACTCAATCCTGAGTGTATTTATTTCGTCGATAAACAGGACTCCTTTATGCGCTTTATGTATCGCCCCGCTCTCTACCCTGTCATGAGCAGGCGTTTCAAGCCCGCCTGACTGGAAAGGGTCATGACGGACATCTCCAAGAAGAGCACCGGCATGTGCCCCTGTGGCATCGATATAAGGCGCGACTTCCTTGCCTGTATTTGAAACAAGAAGTTTCGGGATCAATAGTGTTTCCTTTGGCATGAACTGGCGCATCATCATGGCAATTAAAACGGCTGCTATGATTCCCAGGATATACTCCCTTACGAAAAATGAATAACCAACTATACCAAGAACAAGGAGCATTATGAACATGTTCCGGGCTGTGGTTCTTTTCTGAGCTTCAAGCTTGTGGGCGTCGCTAATCTCTTTACCTTTCCCGGCAGGAACAATACGTATTTTGGGATTATTCGGGTCGTCAGGATTGTTGTACACCAGTACATCCTGTAATTCTTCTTTCGGAAGTAATTCAGCCATTGCTTTTGCCAGCATTGATTTGCCAGTGCCCGGCGTCCCGAGCATCATCACGTGCCTTCGCTGGTTCGCCGCCTTCCTGACCACTTCTACAGCGTGTTCCTGGCCAATGACCTGTTCAATTAACTTCTTGGGAACTTCGATATCCTTTGTGGATGTTATCTCCAAACCGCCTAGAATATCCTGGTTCTTTAATTCGTTTTCAGTATTTTCCATATGTTACCAACTGATATTAATAAATAATATGTTATTCAGACTTAATATTATCGCACATTTCAGAGAACTATCATTACTAAATGGCTTCTTATATCTTTTTCGCTGCTTTATCCGCAAAGTCTATACAATTTAACATCAATTATGCATATTAACAATACGCGAGGAATTTCATGAATACATCAATCCAGATTGGGAGAATAATGGGAATCCCGATTAAATTGCATATCACGTTTCTGTTGATATTGCCCGTTTTTGCATATTTTTTTTCAGTGAATCCAGCGCCATTCGGTTTTAATGACGTGACATTGCCAATTACCCGTTATGCTCTTTCTTTATCTGCTGCCATTTCACTTTTTATTTGTGTGTTATTGCATGAACTGGGGCACTCTTATGTGGCTAAAAGACACGGGACCAAAATCCAGAATATAACTCTTTTCCTTTTTGGAGGCGTCTCTTCGATGGAAGAGATTCCGAGAGACCCGAAGATAGAGTTCAAGATGGCATTGGCCGGACCGAGTGTCAGTCTTTTAATCGGTTCGATACTTATAATTATATACGAGTTTTTCAGTCTCGATAACATATCCACTACCATTAACAACCCATATATGCGCATTACCTGGTTGATAGGATATATCAATATAATTCTTTTCGCCTTTAATCTTCTCCCGGCATTCCCGATGGACGGTGGCAGGGTTCTGCGGGCATGGCTTGCAGGCAGGATGTCTTATATTAAAGCCACGCGGACAGCCGCCGGTATTGGCAAGATGTTTGCAATCTTTATGGGTATTTTCGGATTATTTGCGGGTTTATGGTTCATCCTCATCGCATTCTTTATATACATCGGGGCTTCAGAAGAAGAAAAATCAACCGAGATCACAGTTGTACTGGAAGGCGTTAAAATTAAGGATATAATGTCAAGAAATGTTACTCCCGTGACTCCGGGAATGTCTGTGGAAGAACTTGTAGATTTTATGTTCAGGTACAAACATATGGGATATCCGGTTGTGAATGATAGCGATGTGAAAGGGATAGTAACCTTTACCGATGTACAGAAAGTCCCAAAGGAGGAAAGGAAAAATGTCAGGATTTCAGAGATAATGACAAAAGACCTTATTACCCTCAGGGAAGATGATGATGCAGTGAGTGCATTAAAACTCATGACCGTGAACAATATCGGACGGATAATTATCACAAAAGAAAAACAAATTGTTGGCATTGTGTCAAGGACAGATATTTTAAGGTCTGTTCAATTACTGGAATAACATGAATAACGGTTCTTACGCGGTCAGTTTCAATTTCAATTATTTGAACCCTGCTGCATCTGCCGGCAGGGTTACTATTGTCGGGACAGCTCATGTTTCTGAAAAGAGCATTGCTGAGGTCAATCAAATAATCGAGCGGGAAAAACCCGATATTGTGGCAGTTGAGCTTGACAGGGGAAGATACCAGGCATTAAAAGGTGAAGAAGAAGTCCGTGAAATCAATGTCAAAGACCTCTTAAGCAGCGGGAAGTTCAACTACTTTTTGCTGCACTGGCTCCTTGCCTATGTCCAGAAAAAAATTGGCGCGGATATGGGTGTAAAGCCCGGAGCAGAAATGCTAGCCGCCATTGAAACCGCTGAAAAGTCAGGCGCGCGCGTTGCTCTTATTGACCGGGATATCCAGATTACGCTCGGACGTTTCTGGAGTAAAATGTCCTTTTTTGAGAAATTGAAGCTTTTTGGTTCTCTTATCGGCGCATCATTCGGTTTTGGTACAAAAGAAATCGATATAGACACCATTACTGACGAGGATGTTGTTACCCAGCTAGTCTCTGAATTAAGGAAAGTGGCGCCGAGTGCTGCTTCGATTCTCATAGATGAGAGGGATGCATTCATGGCAAAAAACCTTCTTGATTTATCAAGAGAGGGCAACGTCGTTGCTGTTGTTGGCGCAGGTCACAGGGTGGGTATCCAGAGATATCTTGACGCCCCCGAATCATTGCCATCTGTCCAGGAAATAACAACTATCCCGAAAAAGGGTTTTAGCTGGTTTAAGGCTGCGACAATCGTTATCATAGCTATGGGGGTGGGAATGCTGGTTCTTCTGGTTGCAGGTGGAATTCCCCTTGAGAAGCTTATCACAGCAATGTTATACCTTTTTTTAGCACAGGGAATACTTTCTGCGGTTGGGGTCATTATTGCAAGAGGACATGCGCTGTCTGCACTTACGGCATTCGGTCTTGCCTGGTTCGGATTCCTTCACCCCTTTTTGGCAGTAGGATGGCTTGCGGGTCTTGTGGAAGCGCATTTTCGCCCCCCGACGACAGAGGATTTCAGGACGATAATGAAAGCTGAAACCGTGAAGGAATTAATGCAGAACAAGTTATTCCGCATAATACTTGTTGCAGGTCTTGCCAATCTTGGCAGCATGGTGGGGACTTTCGTGGCGATTCCAATCATGGTTCATTATCTTGGTATTACAAACCCTCTTGATATTCTTATACCCGCGCTGGAAACAGGATACACCACTATTAGAAGATTGATTTAAAAAAATAGAGATACGAAGCACGAAAAACGAGGGAATATAAATAAAAGAGTATAAAATATGAGTAATGCCAGAGATGAATTTAAAATAAATCTTTTGAGAGACGTAGGATTATACGAATGTATATGCAGAGATTGTGGAAATAAGTTTAAAGGGTTGCCAGTTGATTATATAGAATGTCCTGCCTGTCATTCTTCGAATATATCTAAAAAATAGACCGTTATTTTCTATTATCTCATCGAGCATGGACTTCAAAAGAGAAATTATTTTGGAATTAGCAGCTTGTTATTAAGCCGTTAGCTCTATGCCTGATTTTTCAGCAACAGCTACATACTCTGCAAATGACTTTGATTCCGGAATGGGTAACTTGTCCTCCAGTAATCCCTGTATATGCATTTCAATGGCTTCATACATGTTCTTCTCAGCTTCTTCGCGGGTGGCGCCTGTAGCCACACAGCCCGGTAAATCCGGTGAATATGCCGAGTAGTTATTGTTTGCTTTTTCAATCACTATAAGGAAACGATGCATTTACTTCACCTTTTTCAATTGAGCTTGCTTTAATATACTGTTTAATGTTCCTGAAGGCGAGCATCCCATCTCGGCAATCCCGGTACAGTCCATATTTCAGCTAAGTGCTGTCCGTATCTCCATAAAGCTCTATCTACTTTTTGATAACTATCCAATCCAGACTTCTGAATGATCTGGTAAATGATATCTCGAAATGTTTGTGGGTCGTGGAGATCATTTTGATTGCGAAATTGAATATAGTCGCCCTCTCGTAGCTTCATTATTGCTTTTTCAACGTATTGATCGTATATCGGGTAACACTTTGGATTTGAGAAGTGACAATATTTTGTAGCAAATGAATAAAAATTACGTTCCTTTCCCGTCTTCTTAGTGCGGATTCCATGACCGCAACGTATTTTACTAACTGCATCAAGATTCCCTGATTTAAGAAGTGCATCCAGATTTTCTTCTGTCGACAATCTATAAAGGTGATCGACAATCTTGACCTTGTCCATGATATTAGTTCTGTACAAATCATTTAAGATAGTAAATTTTAACAGTACAGCGAGCTTATCAACATTTTTTGGGTAATTCTCAAAGGTTAGTCGAACAGCCTCGTAGAACAACGTTGTATATTTATCATCCTCAAACGCTTGTGCACATCTTGCCAATATCTGCTGCATCAAATCACCTTCTCCAATCACTACTTTGAATCTTAATTACTTTTCGCACTTGATTTTCAGATTCTAAAAGGTTCTTCTGGCTTCCATAGCCTTCTGGAAGCATGGGAAACGCCTATCGTATTTTTCAGTCCCTTGAATGGAAATGCATTTCCCCACAAAAATTCCCAACCCAACCCGAACCTTGACAGCAACTCAGACTTTCGTTAATTTAATAACCTTAAAAGATTCAAAGGGGCTAAAGTAAAAGAGGACAACAAATGACACAATACAAAATCCCCGTAATCCCGGGCGATGGAATCGGTCCTGAAATAATCAGCGAAGGACGAAAGGTTCTTGACATCGCAGGTGAAAGATTCGGTTTCGATATCGAATGGCTTGAATATCCCCACGGCGCAGACCATTATCTCGAAACAGGCGAACTCATCTCTGAAGATACACTAAAAGAGCTTTCGCAATACAAAGCGATTTATTTCGGGGCTATTGGCGATGAAAGGATTAAACCCGGGGTACTTGAAAAGGGTATTCTCCTCACGATTCGTTTTTATCTTGATGAATATGTAAACCTGCGCCCTGTGAAACTGCTTGAAGGCGTATGGACGCCTCTTAAGGATAAAACGCCACAGGACATTGATTTCGTGGTCGTCCGGGAAAATACCGAGGATTTCTATATCGGTATCGGCGGGCGCGCCAAAAAGGGAAAGAGCAGGAAAACGCTTGAAGTGGCGCGGAACCTGTATAATGTAAAATTCGGGCTTGATATCGATTCAGACAGCGAAGAAATCGGCTACCAGCTCGGCCTCATCAGTAAAGAAGGAACACGAAGGGTCATCAAATACGCTTTTGAGCTTGCAAAGGACAGGAAAAAGCACCTCTCTTCGGTGGACAAGGCAAATGTGCTGTCCGATATCTACGGGTTCTGGCGCGAGGAATTCACTTCCATTGCTGCCGGATATCCCGATGTCAAGACCGATTTCAATTTCGTGGATGCCATTACGATGTGGTTTGTCAAGAATCCCGAATGGTTCGATACGGTTGTGGCACCGAATATGTTCGGCGACATCATAACAGACCTCGGGGCGATGATTCAGGGCGGTCTCGGTCTTGCCCCCGGCGGGAACATAAACCCTGAAGGCACGAGCATGTTTGAGCCGATACACGGAAGCGCGCCAAAATACAAGGGGCAGAACAAGGTGAATCCCATTGCAACGATATGGGCAGGGTCGCTGCTGCTTTCACAGATTGGCGAGAAAGAGGCTGCGGATGCAATCGTCAAAGCCATTGAGAAGAACATTGTGAATGGTGAAGTGAAAACCTACGATATGGGCGGCTCGAACACCACATCCGATGTCGGAAGCGATATCGCACGATTGCTTGAAGAGAGCTAAAGAATAGGAAGCATTGGTTTGTTTCTATGTCAATTCACAGTTACTGATGATAACGTACGGGAATTGTTTCGGGAAGGAGGCGCGTTTGTTTCTATGTCAATTCACAGTTACTGAAACCTCACCGCAAAGAGCGCCAAGTGCGCAAAGAAAATCCACGTATGCCTGCAGGCATACGTGTGTGCGCCCTCCCGAGGCGCAACTCGGGCTTTGCGTCTTTGCGGTGTTTAAATCCAAACATCTCATAAATTTAAGGCATGGATAACATAGAACTGATTAAAACTGCTTCGGATAATGTATTTATCCTGTTACAAGAGGGTTCAAGAAAGCTTGTCACAAGAAACCTTACACCCGGAATACAGGTTTACGGCGAGAAGCTCATAACTATCGCAAACGTGGAATATCGCTTGTGGGACCCACACCGCAGCAAGCTTGCCTCCATAATATTGAAAGGGTCGTCAGTTTCAATAAAAAAGGATTCCGAAGTTCTTTACCTTGGCGCAGCAAACGGTACAACCGCGAGCCACGTCTCCGATATTGTTTCGGAAGGTGTTGTTTTTGCAGTGGAGTTCTCACCGCGCGCGATGCATGACCTTATCCGCGCGAGCATCCCCAGGATGAACCTTATCCCCATACTTTCGGATGCCATGCGCCCTGACTCATACAAGAATATGGTCACGCAGGTCGATTTCATTTACCAGGACGTGGCGCAGCGCGAACAGGCGATAATCGCCATCAGGAATGCAAAGTTGTTCCTTAAAAAGGATGGGATTCTTGTATTGATGATAAAGTCAAGAAGCATTGATTCTACTGGAAAACCAAAGGACGTGATCGATAATGAGGTGAAGAAACTGGGAGGGTTTTTCAATGTCCTGGAACTGATAGATTTAGAACCTTTCCATAGCGACCATGTAGCTGTTGTGGCGCAAAGGGTTTGAAAAATCCAATTCTACAATGGAAAAACACCTTCACACTCGTTAGTTATTTATACTCAGCTTATAATGATTAAGCAACGGACTGATATCTAAAATGATTATAGTCAGTGAAGACGAAGATGACAGCGACTCTAATCCGTTATTTTTTTTAAGGCAACCAGTACACGACAGCGTACTTAATATCAACCACGATTACCGCTACTTGCGGTTGGGATATTATGTATCTGCGCATGCGGAAACCTATGGAGTAGAAGTCACACCGGATTGCACAGAAATAATGGATGCATACAGGAACCCGCTTTTAATCGAGAAGGCAAAAAAGCACGGGCTACGCACAAGCGGTTACAGGCTTGTAACAAAGCTTAAGGGCGAGATGGACACACCGGTTATGTTATTCGCGGTAAATCCTTTCACCAACAACTCAATGAAAGTGATTAAGTCAAATTCAAGACTGCCCGGAATGATTAACAAAATGAGCTACGATGCGCGGTTCCCGGTCTCACTGCACCCCCTGACGGGCGAAGTGCATGAGATAATACAGATGTTCGGGGAATCAACCTGCGAGGAAACAACGGAGTTCACAAGAAAATTCTATGAGATATTCAATATCCCGATATGTAAATTGATAGTCCAGATAGATGACAGCGGGGTTATATTAGACCATTGTGAACCAGCCGCGAAGAATGAAGTGAAATGGGATATAGTTCATGATAAAGTGCATGAGATAAAACAGAGAATGTAATATTCCATGAAAATAGCCTGTTTTGTCGAAGCATATAATTTCAGGGACAGCTCCGAAAATAGAGCCCTGTTGAAATTCAAATCAACAGCAGAATCAATGGGGCATTCATTTGAATTCATCTTCAAGGATGATATTTCAAAAATCCAGGATTACGATGCGTTGTTCATAAGAGCTACAACCGACCCCAGCAGCTCGGCATATATAGTTTCAAGGCTCGCAGAACAATCAGGGTTAAAGGTTATCGACGACCCGCATTCGATAAGAACATGCTCAAACAAGGCAATACTCCACGACCTGTTCCTTAAAAATAATGTACCGGCGCCAAAATCCATTTTATTTCACGGGGATTATTCGGCAGGAACTCTTGATACGATATTCAGGACACTGGGATTCCCTGTAATCATCAAAACACCATATACCCGTTTCTCATCCCATGTCGAGAAAGCTAATAATGAAACTGAATTTACCGAACTCACAAAACATTTGCTCAGGAAAGCAAAGGTCCTGGTGCTTCAGGAATACATCCGCTCCGATTTTGACTGGCGCGTTGGGGTACTGCGGAACGAAGTGCTGTACCTGTGCAAATACTGCATCCCGAAAGGGGGCTGGAAGGTAAAATCAAAGATAAACGGAAGGAACGTATGGGGGGATACAATCGCCTTACCGAGGGAATCTATTGCCCCGGAATTAAAAGATATCTGCATATCACTTTCAAAATGCGTGGGCAGCGGGCTCTATGGTCTTGATGTTAAGGAAATAGACAGCGGATATAAGGTCATCGAGATAAATGATAACCCCAGTATCTATGATGGATATGAGGATTCCGTGGACACGGACATTTATGAAAAAATAATCAAAGAGCTGGTTTCATAATTTCCTGAAAAGATGCAGCGCATCATCCATGTTCTTATAATAATTGTAGAGTTTTTTATCCACAATAAAACCCTTCGATGAATACAGATTCTGGGCGGCTTTGTTATTAACACCTACTTCAAGGGTTATTTTAGTAACTCCTTTTTCTTTTAGCAATCCCATGGTTTTATCCATAAGCAAGCTTGCTATTCCCCGTCTCCTGTATGCGGGATGCACGTTTAATGAATATATCCTTGCATTGTGGATATTTTCCCGCAAAAGGACGATAATTGACCCGATTATGCCTCCGGCCTCGGCAACCAGCACAACTGACCTTGCTTTAAGTAAAAGATAATTTAATTGTTTCCTGTGAAATTTTTCTTCCTTGAAACAAATTTCCTCAAGATTCAAAAGGGCATCAAGCTCCTCTTTTTTCGCAACCCGGATTATGGGTTTCAAGGAACGGTCACGCGCGCCCTTACGCACTCCTGCACCTGTTTTACAACCTCAGGATAATCGCCAAAGATGTAACCGAGGTCCACAGTGCCGACCACATCAACTACGCCGATGGCAGCTATTCCATATCCCTCCTTATTTCTTATGGGGGAGACTATCACGGGAATGCCTGCATATTTGCCGCTTGTCGGTATATTGCGAATGGTTTTGTTCTCTTTCAATACCGCTTCAAGCACGGGACCGCTATAATCATTATCAAGGATTTTTCCTTTTTCAATCCTGACGCCTTTTTTATTCAGGCTCCTCATGGTCACAGGCAGACCCAGGAGTTCATGTATCGCGAGAGCAAAAGGCGCAATGTCCTGCGCGCTTGAATCCGCTGAAATCTCAATTTTTTTATAATTCATAGTTCCCACCCATTTTATATTCAGATTACCTTGCAACAAGTACTGTACATTCTGCATTTCGCACAACATTTTCGGCAACGCTGCCCAGAAGTGCTCTTTTTATTCCTTTCCTGCCTTCAGAACCCATCACGATTGTATGAATCTTGAGACTTTTTGCCACATTCAAAACAGTTTCTGCAGGGCTGCCAAGCTTAAGGATTTTCTGGACATCCACACCCATTTTTTTCCCATCTGCAACCACTTCGTCAAGAACTTTTTCACCATATTTTATCAACTCGCCCCGTTCTGATGTGGAAGGAACATTTACAACAAAAAGCGCCGCCATCCTGATATTATATGATTTAGTGATTTTTAGTGCCGCTATTTCCGCTTTTTTAGCCGATTCAGACCCATCGGTCGCAAGAAGAACTTCAACTTTTGCCATATGTGAATTTTGTGCTTTAAACATCTTAAAGCTTACAGTCCGATTTTCCGGAAGTTACTGTTTCCTGGCCTTTGTAAAGGAGTCAGGTAAAGAAATCACTTGTTAATAATTATTCTGAATTTTCAACCTTGACTTCATTCTTTTGTATTACAGGACTCATGACTATCAGGTTTTCAGAGCACCGGGATTTATATTTGGTACCGTTGGAATTAAGCACATTCAAAAGGATTTTTTCGATTGCATTTATAGCACGCACATCCGTATTCCCATGATAAATGTACAACGTATTCTCGTTCACGTCGATTCTTTCCACAATCCCCATGAATTCATACACCGATTTCATGGTCGGGATAAGAATTTCCAGCGGTATATCCCGTATCGGGATTTTATGAATCGCCTCGATAGGTGCAGTCAGATAACTTGGTGCTTCCTTTCCCATCAACAGTTCATTATAATAATTTTTTGGGATAGTGACCATGTTATAATTGGTCTGTTTATAGAGATTGACAATGCATTTCCAGAATTCCTGCTTTTTCGAAACCTCGCACGCCAGATCCTCCATATCCCCAAAATAATTAACAAGAGATTGCCTGGCAAGATTTGTATTCACCTGTTTTTTAAAACTAATCGTAATCTTGTTGGACATCTTTTTCAAGGATACGATTTCCTGTTTTTTATGCGTGATTAAATAAGAAGAAATCATTCCACCGAGAAATTCCATTTTATAGATGCTGTTCCCGGAAAGAGTGACCTTCACATGCGATGGATGAACGTTATCATCGTAATCATCTATTTTTATATTGGTCTGCCAGCTCACACCTGCTGTCATATCATCAAGATACCGCTCAAGGTCGGAGAGCATCACTATCTTTGCAGGATCAATAATGCTGTTAAGATGTTCCGTATCTATCAGCCTGCCGCGAGCCTGTTTAATCAGCCAGTAAACGATTGTTTCTGTGAAGTTGTAGTCTGTTTTTAAACCGTCTATAAGTTTATTTACAGCCTCAGGATCCTTTGTCATTATATCTATAAGGTCTATTATTTCACGCATTGCAGCGCTGAAATTCCCCTTATGTTTTCGGACAAGCGGCTCCAGTTTCTGGAGATGTCCTGTTTCTAATGATATATTTTTTCTTATAGACATAAAAACGTCCTTTTAGCGCGCAAAATGTTCTATGGTTCACCTGGATATAAACGAGGTTGTGAAATTTGTGTGAATAGTGAAAAAATGAATAATGAAAACCACATTAAATCAGGCATCACACTTATTCACAACAGTAGTTTTATCGTTGAGAAGCTGTTTAGTATAAGAAGACTAAATATGGTATCCAAAAATATAACAACCTTGAGTTTTTTACTCCCTGTTGCCATGACTTTAGGCACCAGTCTTGCCATCTTTTTTTATAAATATTATTCGTTGACAATGCTTATTCTGTATGCAGCCGGAGGATTGTTGCTCTGCATATATATTTTAGTATTAAGGGCTGACCGGCACAGGTCTGTAAGGTAAATTCTAATTTAAACGGTCATAATTTATAATTCTAATGATGTTTTTAGATACCGGCTACAAGTTTTAGTTTGGAGCCACAATACGGGCATACGAGCCAGCTCGGCTCGATATTTTTCTTACAGAATGAACAGGTCTTGGCAACTTCCACTTTCTTTATCAATTGGCTGCCGCAATATGAACAATTATTCCATTTAGGATCTATCGGGTTCTGGCATTTATCGCAAAGCTTATAGGTCGAAGCCCATTTCTGCCCCTTTAACTCAATCCCGCATTTGGTACAGAACCTGTACGAAACTACTACGCGTTCCCCGCATGAAGTGCACATGGGCACATCATGCATCAGCGTTGGATTGAGTTTCTTTTTAAGGTTCTCAAGGCACACGCCGGCTTCACGCTTTACCATTTCCTCCGGGTCTTTCTCTGCCTGCACCTCGATAATCCTGACAAGACTCTTGGTAAAATCAGGCATTTCCATATCCATTTTTGCAAAATCCACCTTATCCTGGTTTATCGAAGAAGAAATGTATTTTAGAGTCATGAAGCGAGTGGCAACTATTTTACTTTCAAGCTTTTCAAGCATGTGCCGCCGTTCTTCTTCGGATAATATCTTGCCGCCCATACTATTCCGTAATCTCCTCAATCGATATGGATAACAGTATCGCGAATACAAAAAACAGAATCAAGGTCACCGATAATAAAGCCTCAAAAACAGGATAGAACCCTTCAAAAATAATAGTTCCGATAGATCCGACCGCCCTTGTAATGCCCAGCAATATGAAAAGATTGGCCATGATGATAAAATTCTTCCACATCAAGTCCATCGTCTTTAAGCCTTTCAGTTCTCTTGAAATCCCGACAAGTAAATGAAAGGAAAGAACACTGCAAACCATTACTATCATGGAAGCAACGGAATTCAGGACAACAAAAAATTCCTCATTCATCTGAATCCTCCTTGCTGAACACACTCCATGGCTCATTGCGCATCGCATTTATAATCTTTCGAAGCCCGAAAAGAAGTATTACGAATACAATTACCTCTATAACGGGGTCAAGAATCCTTACAATCGCATAAAAAGTAGTCATGGTATCCACTGATATTGCAATTTCACGCTCGGCTCTTTGCGCTGTCAGCACATCCAGCAAAATACCAAAAGCCATTATGACATTCCAGAAAACGAACAATATCATGGAAATTGAAAGGTATTTCCAGGTTTCAGACCCTTTTTCCGCTCTTTGCCACAATCCTGCCGCCAGGTAAGTCGCGCCGCACATGCCCAGCAGGAAGGATATTAACCTTACAATTGTCCCGCTGATATCAATCCCGTTATTTATACCGTTGATAGCCTGGGCGACATTCAAGTTAGCCAATAGTAATAAAAAAACACCGATAGTGGTTTTTGTTCGCTTATTCATTATATCAAGAACCTGATTCGTTTTAATTCTGGAATTATACTTAATGTTAATTAATCAGGATATAAACCGATTTGTGAAAAACGTGTGATATAGAGCAATGATAATTAACAGAATTGACAAAGAAATATGAAAATAAAATGTAATGGCTGCAAGTCAGCCGTAAAGATTACGTCTTAACGGATTTATACCAATCGCAGACCATGCATGTGGCATGTTTCTGGGCAAAAGTTCCCTGGACTTTGCCTCCGCAAAAGGTTCCTGCGACCATCCAGCAGTCTCTTCCATGGCTGGGATATGCCGGGCATACACCCATTTCTTTAACTTTTATTCCGCCTTGCTCTCTTCCGCATTTCTTAAGTTCCCAACAATTTTTTGGTGCCATAGGTATTGCCTTGTTTTCACATTATTATTAAGTTATATGTGGAAAAGGTGTGTAATGATGGCAAACGCCAGGATTCCATGATGTGAAAACTATAATATGATTACAACTAATTGTGCACCTATGTTCACAATAAAAAATCACCTTGAAATCAGGAATAATCATCTGATTATAGGGGGAGCAGACACCACAGAGCTTGCAGAGCGATACGGTACCCCCCTTTATGTTACCAATGAGTCCCGTGTTGTCGATAATTTCTCAACATACAGGAAAGCATTCCCCGATGCCGATATATACTATGCGGCTAAAGCCAACGGAAGTTTTGCTATCCTGCGGATGCTTGCAAAGGAAGGAGCTGGTGCTGATGTTTTCAGTTACGGTGAGCTTTATATGGCGCTCCTTGCCGGTATCCCGCGTGAGAAAATACTCTTTAACGGCAATTCAAAGACGGATTACGAGCTTCAAAAAGCCGTGGATATCGGCGTGAAAGTGTCTGTGGACTCAAGAGATGAGCTTCATACTCTTTCTGGAATTGCAAAAAGCCGCGGAAAAACCATAGAAATCGCATTTCGTGTAAATCCTGACGTTTCCCCGAAGACGCATCCGAAGATATCCACAGGACTTCGGACTTCAAAATTCGGAATACCTGCTGAAGATGTTGTAAATATTTATGGCGAAGCAAAAGAGCTTCCCGGAATCTCACCCACCGGAATACACTGCCATATCGGTTCGCAGATTCTGGATACAACGCCGTTTAAGGAAGCTGCGCATAAAATGATGGACCTTGTTGAGAAGGTGACTGCGCTCGGGATTGAGTTAAAATTTGTTGACCTTGGCTCTGGTCTTGGGATTCCGTATAAGAAAGATGAGAGCGCACCGACGCCGCAAGACCATGCAAACGCCATTCTCCCGGTATTCCGGGAAAGAACGGAAGCCCTTGGAATCGCGCCGAAACTCATAATTGAGCCGGGGCGCTATATCGTGGCTGATACCACTATCCTTCTTACCCGTGTTAATACGGTAAAGAAAGCTGCAAAGAATTTTGTGGGTGTGGATGCTGGTTTTAATCTCCTCGTGCGTCCAACGATGTACGATTCGTACCATTACGCCGTCGTGGCGAACAAGGCTGCCTCGCCTTCCGATGATACCTATACTATTGTAGGTCCGATATGCGAGACAGGGGACATTTTCGCAAAAGACAGGGAACTTCCACATTTGGAAAAAGGCGACCTGATAGCACTTCTGGATGCCGGAGCGTACGGATTCAGCATGAGCAGCCAGTATAATGGAAGACCAAGGTGCGCCGAGGTGCTGGTGAAGGATGGGGAAGCCGATGTTACCCGAAGCGCTGAGGATGTCGGGGATTTGCTTGCTAAGCAGAAATTGCCGGCGAGGTTGATGTAGCACGAAGTAAGTTCATAATATGTACGAGCGTAACGGGGAATAGTCCCGTGTAGTTCTGAAAACAGTATATGCAGGCCTCGTACTAAGTACGGGGTTTGTGACTGAAGGCGATAGGCGTATGTGTATCCTTAAGAATATCTTAAACCTGTGCAAAAATCGAGGCGTTAAAAATGGGCACGGATAAAACTACAAAAAAAGGCAGACGGATAAAATGTTTAGTAAATCCCACTAATGAAGAGAGATTAGCACAGGAACCGTTGATTGCATTTTCATTTTATTTATCTGAACGGAATAACGTTCTTTTATCAGTATCAGATGAAATTATTGAAAACCTTGATAAAGGTTTTACAAATAATTCGACTGATTGTGGTCTAATAGGGCATGCTTCAACTTTGATGTGGTTTTGGACATTAGGAGCATATGAAATTGTCAGAACCATGTGTCAAGCAAAGAAATGTTTTTCTGATAATTTCTATGAAAATATTCTTGAATTAAAAAACGATTTGGCAAAAGCAAGAATGCCAAACGCAAAAATGGAGAAGAAGGGTAAAAATATGCCTGTAAGTTCAAACCGAAGTCCAGATGGCTGGGATATCACTAATAAGGACTTATTGATAGGTGATCCTGAAGATCCGATATCTGGGCGTATGTTGCTTGAAAAGTATGATAATGTTTTATCTTCGCTAACTATTGAAGATATAAAAGCACGCCATGAAAATGCATACAATAAAGAGAGCAAGCGATAAAGAGTAGCGACCAAGCATACTACAGCGTGTATACGCCCCGCTCCCGTTGGTCACTTACGCCAGCGCCGCCGCTTTTGCATCTATTTCATACGCTGTGAATTTAGTACCTGCAATCTCTTTATGCTTGAATTTTTCAATTATGTTCTCGATTTTTTTCATGGTGGGATAATCCACAATAGACTCGCCGCAATGCACACATACTTTTGCTGGCAGGTTATCAATGACCAGCAGCTTACCCTCTACCCATACCTCTTCCCGAATCTTATCATTTTTTAATTGTCCTTTACAGATAGGGCATTGTGGAGTCATTTGCGCTCTTGCATGATGTGTAAATTCTATGCGCTCTTTTTTAGCGAGTTCTCTTATTCTATAAATCACACTATCACATCATTTTCTTTCTTATAAAAACCTTATCGGCGAAGCTCCTAACTTCTCGTCAAACACCCTTTCCGCAGCAATATCCATCTCAACTATGAATATCTCAACAACCATGAATGCCTCTGCTTTTTTCCTGAAACAGCCCATTGTCATGTTTTTGCTATTTCCCGCAGCGCCATGAAGATGAACCTTTGGAGCGCCGTTTTCCAGAAAAATGTTCCCTGCGCCAACAATCTCGCGCGCATCGTCAAATGCCGACCAGACCGTGGTTGGTGGAACTACTTTTTCTTTTGGACCTGTTACAAGTTCTGCTTCTGCCATTGCCCCGAGCATAACAAAAAAAGCTGAATTTATGTTTTCTTTCAATGCCAATTCGCATATCTCTGCAATCACATCTTCGCCGTGGTCAATCCTGACTGCAAATATCCTTCCTATTGAACCCTTGCGGTAATCCATGACCAGTATATCATCAAACCTGATTTTAAAATTTGTGATTGGTTTTAACCAACATTCAACCGTTACCTTTTTGAAATCCTCTGCATATTAACGGTAAAGGAGATAACAACATATGTCAAATAAATTATGGATATCAGCAGTGCTTATTATAACAGTCCTTATTTCAGGCTGTATTTTCGATAAAGAGAAAGGTAACCCAAATTCGACCTTAAATTCAGGGTTTATTCCACAAACCGGCCTTCCGGTCGGATTTACGTATATGGGAATACATGAAACCCCTGTAGATATAGGCGGAACCCCAATAAATGCAACGGAAGGAGTTTACAGATACAATAATGTCGAGGATGTTTATATCCAGGTAATCAAAAATGACAATCCTGAGAACCTGATTGCCATGTACAAGCAGCGTTACAGCAAGGTCAGATATGATCCTTTTAAGGAGATTTCTATAAACGGCCATAAGGCAACGCAGGTGATGGACTATACTACGATTAATGGAAAGGAGACACAAAATTATTCTTTAATATGGGCAACAGAAAAAGCAATGATCGTTGTCTCTTCGCCGACTTCCGATGCTCAGACACTGATGGCCATAGCCACAGCAAGCGGATATTAGAGCAATTTCATCATCTTGTGCGTTTGCGGTATCGCACGCACATCTTTTAATTTTTCCCCCGCATAATCCATAAGCTCAAACAACCGTGATGAGGAGACTGCCTTATTTGAAGTTACTGGCTGGAGCACAAAGGGAATATTCCTGTCGATTGATGCAACACCATCCACTGCAAAAGACAATGATTGTTTGGTGGTTTCCGGGAGGATTATTACCTTTACGAAAGTCTTTGAGGTTTCGTTAAATATCGAGATTGTCTCAAGCTCGTTCTTCAGTAATTCGGGATAATGGTCTGTAGACTCATGTTCAGGCAGCTTGATGTCGCACGATGCTATCGCAACTATATCTTTAAGTTCCCGGGCTTTTTCCGGAAATCCCGCATTTGTTTCAAGATAAATAGGATATTCGATATCAAGCGTTCTTATAAAATCCGAATTGATTAGAGGTTCTCCTCCGGTCAGGCTAACATGCCTGGTTGAAGGTGACCATAATTTCCGGATTAATCCTGCAACTTGGTCCCTGTCAAGGGGGTTTTTGACTGAATAGAAATCCCCGCTTCCTGGGGTTTTCTCAATCCTGGAGGTGCCGGAGGTATTCCGGGTTTGCGGCGTATCGCAGTATGCACAGTGAAGCTGGCACCCCTCAAACCTGACAAATACCTGCCGTATGCCTACATACGGCCCTTCGCCCTGTACTGAATTGAAAATCTCATTTATGTATGCAGGCATTTAGATTTCTTATTTAACAAAATCAATCCCGTATTTTGCAGTGCGTATATCACCTTTTGTGCTTTTGCCCATTATCTGCGGTGACTTTACGCCTGTGACCACTATCATCGTCCTGACTATATTCTCAAGCTCAGGGTCAACAGCAGCGCCCCAAATCAACCTTGCTTTGGGATCGACACGGGTATAAAGTTCATTCACCACGCTTTCGGCTTCAGCTATTGTCATATCCGGGCCGCCCACGACATTAACAAGAGCGCCCGTTGCGCCTGAGACATCCACATCAAGAAGCGGGCTTCGAAGTGCCTTCTGGACAGATTCGATTGCTTTATTCTCTCCTTCCGCTTCTCCCAGGCCTATCATCGCCACACCGCTTTTTTGCATAATTACCCTGACATCAGCAAAATCAAGATTGACAAGTCCGGGCTTTGTTATTAATTCAGTAATGCCTTTGACTGACCGCATCAATATTTCATCGCATACTTTAAATGCAGTTTGTAACGGAAGGTGGGGAACCACTTCAAGCAATTTATCATTGGGCACCACAATTACGGTATCCACCGTATCGCGAAGCCGCTCAAGTCCCGCTTCTGCATTTTCCAGGCGTACTGACCCTTCAACCGAGAAGGGAAGCGTGACCACTGCTATTGAGAGAGCGCCTGCATCCCGCGCAACCTCCGCCACCACTGGAGCTGAACCCGTGCCCGTTCCGCCGCCAAGACCGCATGTAATAAAAACCATATCGGCATTTCCTATTGCTTTCTCTATTGCAGCCTTTGATTCCTGAGCCGCATCCATGCCTATCTGGGGAAGGCTTCCTGCGCCGAGTCCTCTTGTCCTGCTTCGCCCGATAAGGATTTTCCGTTTTACCTTAATATTCAACAGATGCTGGGCATCCGTATTGAGCGCATATAAATCCGCACCCTGTATTCCCTCTTCATACATTCTCTGGATTGTGTTTGAGCCTGAGCCTCCACATCCTAAAACCACGATTTTAGTTTTTAGTTCCTGCAAAATTTCTGCAAGTTCCTGGTCTGTTTCCCCGACAACAGGTAATGGTGATTCTCCTGCTTTTGAAATTGCCTCTTTTATTATTGATTCCATGCTTTTTCTCCTTCAATCGTTTAACTTACCTAATTTAATGGCTCTTTTGTTTATTTCATATACCATCTCTGGATTTATAGTTTTTCCATCTATAATCACAGATTCACCCTGGGCCAATCTTCCAAAGAGAGGTCCTTCACATATTCCATAGGATTCTGCGAGTCTGGGGCTGAATTTTTTTTCTGTTATCTGTAAAGTCCCTTTGTCCAGTTTGACATCATAATGTTTCTTAAGTATTTCACGCATTCCCCAGTCAATTCTTCGGCCGCCAATCTTGCGCAGTGGTCATTTAATCCGATAAGAACATGGGCGAACCTGCCGTCTTCATATTCTATATATGCAATGTTATGGCTTGAGAGGAATTCCTTTAACCTGTTCCTGTCAAGCTTTTCAGCTTCCGATAAAAGAGCCGGGTTTATCCGCGCAATCTTTACCTTCGGGCATATGCAGCCCTGGCATGATGAAACTTCACATTTTATACCGCTTGTTATCACCGGCTTGCCCGAAGGACAAATTTCCTTTACCCTTTTCCGCAGCTGCTGGCAGAACTCCCACGATATGCCGTCCATATCTTTTATATCGCTTTCTTTTAACACCTCATACCCCATACCCTCTACCAATTTGCGCAATTTTTCGCGCTGCTCGCTTTTCATCGATTTCCTGTCAAAATAAGCAAAATCAGCCTTTGATTTCATAAAGGCCTGGCGTATCATGTCCTCATCCAGTACATCGAGTGCGTGGGACGGGAATATATGCCCGAACGCGATGTCGCAAGACAGGATGAGCGCCGTCTGCCTCGGGGCGTAATGCGTTCCACCGAAACCCACAGCGACCGGCGAGTCATCTTCTTTTAACATAAGTATTGCGTTTGCAACCAGCCTGCCTGCAGTTTCATCGGTCCACTGGGACTCGCCGCTTCCTATTTCAATGAAAACCGAAGGCACATCGATATCGGTTGGGCCGTGATGAGTGCATTCAAGAGTAATTTCATATTCCTCGTTTTCAGCCAGTATAATAAGTGAACGGAGCAAGGAGCGCACAGCCTGGGGCGCTGCCGCTGCAAGTTTCTTCGGGCTTCCACCGAAAACGGCTTCATTGACATTGCCTGTGGAATG
Organism: Candidatus Methanoperedens sp.; assembly: GCA_023249105.1. Taxonomy (GTDB): domain Archaea; phylum Halobacteriota; class Methanosarcinia; order Methanosarcinales; family Methanoperedenaceae; genus Methanoperedens. The sequence goes on from JAHFDG010000055.1 coordinate 23,431, forward strand.
GACTGTAAGAATAGCCCGCATATCTTTGCTCCTGTGTTTTGATGCAAAGATTATTAGGGATGCCGGAAAACCCCACGCATTTAATTTATTATCAATCCCATCCTGGTGAATTAGGGATTCGCTTATTTCAACAATCCTGAAATCCTTGTACTCAAATACCGTACAATCAGAATCGGTTATAGTCTGCCATTTCCTGCTATTCAGGAGATTGTTTTTAATATTCTGGCTTGCCCTGTCCAGAGTTGAGCAAATTATTGTGACTTTTATTTCACCTTTCAAAACATTGCCTTCTAATACCGGACTTGATTTAAAAAAATTTAATCAAAATCGCTACCGGTTATCAGCTTTTTATCAACGATAGCGTAATCCTTTGCAGCTCTTACAGCTTCAAATGGTATCAATACGTAGCCATTCTGTGTTTTATATTTTGAAGTTTCAACCGTTGGTGTTGGTTTGACAACCAAATATATCAAAGCGCCACTCTGGGTATCTATAACCACGTTGCTGGCAAATCCTAATTCCGACCCGTCAGTAAGCATTACCCTCTTATTAGCTAAATTTTTTGCAAGTATTTTTGCCATAGTAATCCCTTTGATGAACCCAATATTATTCTATCTTTTTTTAACGGGTTCATTAAATAGCTTTTTTTATCTATAACCTATATAAGACTTCTGTTCCTGTTTTGTTCCGCCTTTGAATTGTTCCTGCAGCTTCTCATAATATTCCATCATATCTTCGGCAAGTGCAGGTCTTACTTTCTTCTGTGCATCAAGGAAATGTTTCATTTCAACCTTCTCGGTATCAAAATTTTCCCTGAGCGCCAGCATTACCGCTTCCCTGCATAGTGATTCTATATCAGACCCTACGTAATTTTCCGTAAGGTCAGCCAGTTCTTCTATATTCACGTCGTCCGATACCGGAATGTTTTTCATGTGAATCCTGAATATCCCTATCCTTCCTTCCCTTGATGGCGGCCCAACGAAAACCAGCCTGTCAAACCTGCCTGAACGGATAAGGGCAGGATCGATTATCTCAGGCCTGTTTGTTGCTGCAATCACCACAACGCTCTTTAAAACTTCAATCCCGTCAAGCTCGGTGAGCAACTGGTTAATAACGCGTTCTGAGGTCTTGGAACCGAATTCCGTGCCCCTGATAGGAGCTATTGCATCAAGTTCATCAAGGAATATTATGGACGGCGCTACCTGGCGCGCCTTCTTGAACACCTCGCGTATCGCTTTTTCCGATTCCCCCACCCATTTTGACAATAGCTGCGGGCCCCGGACGCTTATGAAATTTGCAGAACTTTCGGTAGCGACTGCTTTTGCAAGGAGTGTTTTCCCCGTACCGGGCGGACCATAAAGTAATATTCCCCTTGGGGGACGGATGCTCATCTTTTCAAATTTCGAAGGATGGTTAAGAGGCCATTCAACTGCTTCTTTTATTTCCTGCTTTGCCTCATCAAGCCCGCCCACGTCATCCCAGGCAACCTTTGGAACCTCTATCATCACTTCCCTCATTGCCGAGGGTTCAACCTCCTTGAGCGCATCTTCAAAATCATTCGCCGTGACCTGCATGCTTTCAAGCAATTCCCTCGGGACGATTTCATCCTGTTTGATTCTGGGAAGATACCTGCGAAGCGCTTTCATCGCTGCTTCTTTTGCGAGGGCTGAAATGTCCGCCCCTACAAAACCATGCGTCCTGTCTGAGATATATTCTATCCTGACATCATCCGAAAGCGGCATGCCCCGCGTATGTATCTGGAATATCTCTATTCTCTCATGCCTGTCCGGTACTCCTATCTCTATTTCTCGGTCAAACCTGCCAGGGCGGCGAAGCGCCGGGTCAATAGCATCAATCCTGTTTGTGGCGCCTATTACCACTACCTGCCCTCTCTCTTCAAGCCCGTCCATCATCGTAAGAAGCTGCGCCACAACGCGCCTTTCCACTTCTCCTGTCACTTCTTCCCTTTTGGGGGCAATGGAATCAAGTTCATCTATGAAAATAATCGATGGCGCCTCTTTATTTGCCTGTTCGAATATTTCGCGAAGCCGCTGCTCGCTTTCACCATAATACTTGCTCATAATCTCTGGACCCGCGATAGAGAAGAAATTCGCCCCGGATTCGTTTGCGACCGCCCTTGCGATGAGCGTTTTTCCTGTCCCGGGCGGGCCGTACATCAAAACACCTTTGGGCGGCTCTATTCCCAATCGTTCAAATACTTCAGGGTGTTTCATGGGAAGTTCTATCATCTCACGCAAGCGCTGGATTTCATCGGTTAAGCCGCCGATGTCTTCATAGGTTATACCCGTCCCGGTGACTTCAAGTAGCACAGGTTTTTCCCTGAGTTTTATCTCCGTATTATCTGTGATCAGTATAACGCCGTCAGGTTCTGCTTCTATTACGATAAGAGGTATCGTTTGACCTGTTACCACCTTTCCCAGGAAAGGATGCGCCATTGTGCTCATCACAGGTATAATATCCCCTTTATTGATGGGGCGCTTCATTATCTGGCGCTTGACCATCTCGTCGGCTTCACCTTTGAACTGTATGGATGTGCCTTCTGAGGGCGCAAGAACTACTTTCTCAGCAGGTTTGACCTCGGCTTTCTTTATTTTTACGCCGTCCCCGATACCGACTCCCGCATTTTGCCTGATAAACCCGTCAATCCGAATAATACTCTGTTCCCAGTCATTCCGGTCTGCGCGCCATACTTTTGCAGATGTTTTTTTCTTCCCTTCGATTTCTATGATATCTCCGGGAACAAGCTGTAATACCATTAACGCATGCGGGTCAAGACGCGCAATTCCTCTTCCTGCATCGTTCGGGTATGCCTTTGCAACTGTGAGCTGGTTGTTATGCTTTTCGTCCATTGTTATATCCCCTCAGATATTTTGATTTTCTTTCAATGTTTGCATTTAAATATATTCCTGGCTACTTAATTGTATCACATGGATAAAACTGTTTGCAGGAATCGGCAGACAGGTTATTATAGCAATATTCTAAAATTATCGTAATTCTAAAAACTGGTATGAATCTGGACAGGATTAGCGTACTATTAACACTTTTGGTCTACTTGCGCTTTATGGCGCTGGGGTTGCGACCCCATACCCCAACGGATGCGCCGCCTGTGGCGGGGTTCAATGTAAGATATCCG
>JAHFDG010000056.1 GCA_023249105.1 Candidatus Methanoperedens sp.
ATGTCAATATCTTGATGATATCAACAAAATGCCTGTGATTTTCAAGTGGAAATACAAGATGGATGAAATGCCTGGAAGAATTGAGTCATTGTAATATTAATTTGGAATTGATATACTAGTCATGTCCTTGGTAAAAAAATATTAAGCAGTCTGAAGAGTTGTGTTGAAGGATATAAAGAGAAATGGTCAAAAGAATTAAGTGATATCGAAATTCAGATTGATATAGCCAAAATGAAAAAAGAAGGGCAGAGATCTCTTTTTGAATTTTAGCTGTTCTGCGAAAGTGTATTTTATAGAACCCCATTTGGATTTTATACATTCATTCGGGTGTTCTGTTACAACAATTATCAAATATTTCTTTAAAAGAATCGTTTTCAATACTTAAATCTGGGCGCAATTCTTTAGCAATAGAAAATTCATTTTGAAATAAAATAATAGCAGTCTGATTTTGCAATTTAAATCCATTTAGTTTTTTACAAAGCTTTTTAGCCCATTCTTCCGGTTCACGGTGATACTTTTGAATATTTGCGCTCAAAATCCATACGCTGTGAATTGATTTCTTTGTGATATCATTAAGATTTACTTTGTCTGCTTTGATTCCCATTTCCATCAATCTATCGCTCGTTTGCTCGATCAATCCTAGAGGGTCATGAGACATGCCTAAATCATCTTCGGCAGCTTTAATCCCAATTGCCAATATTTCCTCTAATGATTTCAGACTTACTTTACTTAGTTTTTTATTAGCAGCGTCCACGCCTATCGTTCCTATCGCGGATAGAGCATCAAACGCTACAGGGATATCGGCTGTCCCTACGTTCAATAATTTTTTATCGACTGCTTTAAGCCCAATTTCTTTAATAGCTTTTAGAACTTTAGCAGCATCTAGAATCTCTTGACCATTTTCATCTGATATATCTTCCACTATTTTTAGCCCAATTTTATTTAAACCAGTTAATGTACTTAAGGTTTCATCAACCCAATTTTTTTCTACAGTTTTAAACCCAATGTGCTTTAATTCATCAATTATGTACCCCATATGATATTTATAATCGGATTCTATAAAATCTTCTCCCAAATACGACAAATCCTCAATTACTTTCCATAGAGAAGTTTCTCTATCTTCAGCAAGAGCTATCTTTGCCTCATGTTTCAATTTTGGAATTGCATTAAATTTTACTATTTTAAAGATATCCAAAGTGTATGGTATTAACACTATAATACCAAGAACCATAACTGCTATACTCGTTGTTATGCTCAAATTAGGAACATCAATATTGTCTATACCAATTACGGTTAATATATCAATGTTAGTTTTTAATACCAAGAGCGGATAGATTATTAATGCAGAAAAGAAAATGCATATAAAAATGAATTTTTTACGTAAGAAATAATCCATTTCTTTGTAGCTTCCCTTAATCATCTCAGCTAGAAATGTTGTGACAGCAAAAACCAGAGCGAATATTGCTGCCAGATTTGTCGAGATAGCTGTTAATAAATTTGACGAATCATTTATTTGAGACGGAGAGTTATTTACTTGTGGCAGGGGCAGAGAATAGATTATGAACCAAGCTATTAGAGTAATAATTATGCAGCCAATCCATAAATGACGAAACATCCATTTTTTAATACTCATTTATGCTCCGTTTTTAAAAGTCAGCCAAAACATTCACACCCTCACCCTCTCCCCGCACTCATTCCTCCTGTAAACCCCGAACTCGCTCTTCTTCAAAACATCTCCTGAGAACACAGGCCCGTCCCTGCACACGCGCAGCCCATCCACACAGCACGCGCCGCATATTCCGATGCCGCATTTGATATACCGATGGAGGCTGAACTGCACTTTTGACGGAGTGACCTTATCGAGAACCATTTTCATCATGATTTCAGGACCGCAGCAGTATAGCTGGCTGTATTTTTTGGCATCATCGAGCAGCTGCGTCACATAACCATGTGTCCCATCCGAGCCGTCATCCGTGGCAACACGCACATCCCCGACAGCCTCAAAGCGCTCCCTGAACAGCAACTCGTCTTTTGTTTTGGCGCCCAGCAGCGTTGTTATCTTGAGCCCGGATGCACCTGCTTTTTCTGCCAGCGGGGCAAGGGGAGCCGCGCCGACACCTCCTGCAACCAGCAAAATGTGCCCTTTCTTTATATCGAACCCGTTACCGAAGGGCCCCCGGATTCCTACAGAATCGCACTCCTGAAGTTCAAATAACGCGGATGTCGCGGGTCCCACTTTCTGGACTGTTATCGCGTTCTCATAGGAGAGCGCCATCGGGAGCTCGTCCACACCGCGTATCCAGACCATTACGAACTGACCCGGGATTGGTTCAAAAGAGGTATCGAAATAAAAAGTCCTGATTGCAGGTGTCTCATCAACAATTTTCGTGATTACTGCATTAACCGGTCTCATACTCGGTGCACCATCCCATGTATGTCCTCAAGAGTCCATTCCTTTTCTTCAAGGAATGATTCCATGCATGAAGAAATATCATTGAAAATGTTAATATTATTCCCAACCGCAGAACCAATCTCAACAGCCTGCGCGCCTGCCATCATGAATTCAATAACATCCCTGTAATCAGAAATTCCGCCCACGCCAATCACAGGTATATCAAGGGCTTCATAGAGGTCATAGACGCATTTTATCGCCACTGGCTTAATAGCCCTCCCTGAAAGCCCCCCGAATTTATTGCCCAGTATGGGATATCCGCTTTCGACATCAATCGCCATTCCCCGAACAGTATTTATCGCGACCACGGCATCCGCCCCGCCGCGCTGGGCTGCCAGTCCTATGTCTTTTATATTCGTAACATTCGGCGTAAGTTTCACCCATACCGGCACCTGTGTGGCTTTTTTGACAGATCGCGTAATGTCTTCCACAAGCTCAGGGTCTGTCCCGATTTCAGCGCCGAAACCGTGTGCGTGGGGACAACTCACATTAAGCTCGAAAGCATCGGCGCGAAGCGCCCCGGCGATTTCTGAAAAATCAAGAGAGCAGCCACCGAAGATGCTTGCGATTACAGGAATTCCGGCTTCTTTTGCTAAATCTATCTCGCCCTGGAAATTCTTATACGATGGATTAGGAAGACCCATTGCATTGAGGTAACCGCAGTCCACTTCCACCATGCTTGGATTGCTGTGCCCGCCTTTTGGCTCCAGCCCGATGGATTTTGTAACCACAGCCCCTGCGCCGTTTTCGGCTATTCTTTTAAGCGAGCCGCCGGTCGTTCCCATGATGCCCGCGGCGAGCATGAGGGGATTTTTGAGTTTTAAGCCGGTTAGGGTTAGTGAGAGCATTATGGCTTTACCATGTTTGGTAAATACTTAGCCTTTTTTATAGTTGCCCAAGCAAGAATGGAGCGCATCTATTTTCGACTATAAGAATTATACAGGATTATTGCGGCAACCAACGTTATAAAAGATATAACATTGGCTGAAATAATGATAGCATCCCCGATATGATAACCATACAGGGCCCAGAGTATTGTGCCGGCGCTGAACTGTAATAATGTAACAGGACTGATATCCCTGGCTGATTTTGTCCTGTGCATTTTTATAATCTGGGGCACAAACCCGAATGTCGTAAGAAGCGCTCCTCCTATTCCTATTAAATACCATTCCATATTTTTGAAATCTCCCTTCACTTAATTAACAGATTCATCAACTTGTGCCCTTCCACAAGCCCGAAAATACCTTCCTTTGCCGCAGCCTCATCAAACCTCTCCACATAATCCGCGCTCTCGGTTGAAGAATATATCGCGAAAGGAACAGGTTCTCTTGTATGCGTTCTCACAGAAATGGGCGTGGGATGGTCAGGCAGCACCATAACCCTGAAATCCCCGAATCCGCCAAGCTCGTTCAGCATGCCTCCCACAACTTTCTCATCAAAATCCGATATTGCCTTTAACTTGGCCTCGAGATTTCCCATATGCCCGGCTTCATCAGGCGCCTCTACGTGCACAAGCACAAAATCATGTTCCTTCAATGATTCAAGCGCATACGCTGCCTTACCTGAGAAATTGGTGTCCAGATAACCAGTAGCCCCGGGGACATCTATGATATCAAGACCCGCATACTTCCCGATGCCTTTTAGCAAATCAACTGCTGAAATTATGGAACCAGAAACGCCGTGCATGTCTTTAAAAAAAGGCATAGCTGGGGCTTTGCCCTGGCCCCAAGGCCAGATAAGGTTCGCGATATTCTTTCCGTCTTTCCTTCTTTTTATGTTGACTTCATGTTTATCCAGAATTGGCTTTGAGGCTTTGATGAGATTAATCAGGAGTTTCGTGCCATCCCCTCGCGGCAGGACATCATCAACAGATTGCCCCATTACATCGTGAGGAGGAGTACATTGTGCTTTTTCACCATGTTTCATCACAAGCAAATGCCTGTAACTCACGCCTGCATGGAATTTGCAGTCATTGCCCAGTTTATTATCAATAGCTTCGATTAAGACCCTTGCCTCTTCGCTTGAAATATGACCTGCACTGTAATCTGCAATCAATCCATCCTTCTCGGTTATCAGGTTGCACCGGAAAGCGATATCGTCTTTGCCAAGAGCTACCCCGATGCTTGCCGCCTCAAGAGGGCCGCGCCCTGAATAATATTGTACCGGGTCATAGCCCATTATGGAAAGATTTGCCACATCGCTACCTGCGGGCATGTTGTCAGGCACGGTTTTTGCTACGCCGCACTTTCCGTGCTTTGCGATAAAATCCATATTGGGAGTATCGGCAGCTGATAGGGGCGTAAGCCCGCCAAGTTCAGGGAGAGGATAGTCTGCCATTCCATCTCCTACGAGGACGATATATTTCATACCGCCCACTAAGAGAAGCATATACAAGAAAATTTCGGTTACATTCCGTCAAATATGGCGATATGAAAAGATTCGCTGAATTCTCTAAAATTGAAATATTAACTTTTCACTACAAAAGCCAGAACCAGTACAACAATAACCACAAATTGCGGTACTATATACCACTTTACCATTTTGTGGAGCCCTGCTACGCGGCTGTTCAGTTCATTTAAATCTTCAGTGAGCTTCTTTACCGAGTCATCTACTTGCGGTGAAGATACGGATATCACTGGTTGAGATACTGCTTGAACTTGCGGCTGCACGGTTTTCACGGTTTGTGTCGTTTTGATATTGTTAAGCGTATATGTTTTCTTTGGTTTGACTATTACAGGCCTTACTTTTTCAATAGGCTTGAAATTGGGATCTCTTCCTTTGCCTAAGGTGTGGAATATTTGATCCTCAGTTACATCTAGTATTGACATGGTGTACCCTCGTAATATATAATATTGTTATAACTCTTATATAATTCTTATTGTGTAAAATGTGGTAATAGAATATGGTGCATAGTCACTTGATTGCGAATTATTAAAAAATAATTATTTTCCCCAGAAAGGATTTCCACTGCGCTTTATCTCCATAAATGCCATGAGCGTTTCCTTATCCTCGATTTTCATGGCCTCAAAAAGCTCCTGTTCTGCGATTTTCGCATGTTTCTCAGGCACATCAATATAAAGCGTATCCCCTTCCTTTATCTGGCGGCCTACAATCGGGCCATCGATAGCGACTGCAACTTCCTTGCCAGCGGCAGCCTCGCTTATATTTTCATTATGCTCCTGTATTCCTTTTATAGTTCCAACGATTGAACCGTTCTCTTTCATCACTTCAAGGTTGGTCTTTATTACTCCACCGAGCACACGCACTCCCACAACAGCAGGCTTGCTCTGCCTGAATGTGCAATCAGGCAATATGATGAACCTTCCGGGCTTGATAATGGTCTCATAGCGTTTTTTCTCCATGAGCTGTTTTTGTTCGCTCACCCATTTCTTGTAATCCTCGATAAGCCGGTAGATGACATTGTTGACGAATAGCTTTATGTCAGAACCCATGAGTTCTTCCCTGGCATCCGGCAGGACATCCACTTCAAAGCCAAGGATTGCCGAGAATAGCGGGTCTTTTATTGTTTTTATTTCCGCAACATCGCGTTTTGAAATATCGCCGATATCAGCCTTGCGTATCGGTATGTTCTCTTTTTTCAGTTCGTTCACAAGAGCCTCAAGGGAGCCTATCGTATCAGCCTTGATAAGAACGCCATTTGATTCGGTTTCTATCCTCACCGCATCTATCTCTGATTTTATCGCGGCCGCCACTTCCTCGATATTGTCTTTTACGGCGCGTACCTGCGAGCCGGCAAGCGCTCCTTCAAGCGATGGTGCAGCGATTTTAACACCCGATGCTGCGACCACTTTCTTTACCTGCTTGAATTTCTCTTCCGCGCGTATCTCGGAAAGCGGGCGGGGTTTTAATAGGGCGCGGATTTTAGTGGTGATAGGGTTTCCCCTGCTTCCCACGACTATGGTATCACCCACGTTTAGCTCGCCGTCATATAATATCACATCAAGCGTAGTGCCTAAACCCACTTCTTCCTTTACTTCAAGGACAGTTCCGGTGCCCGGGCCGACTGCCCTGTATTCCAGGTCTTTTTCAAGGAACTTTTGAGCCAGTCCCATCAATATCATCAGGAGGTCTGGTATGCCTTCCCCGCTCTTTGCGCTTACCGGTACCACGCCAATGTTGCGCTGGAAATCCCGCACCCTGTCATACCTGTCAGAGCTAAAACCCATTTCATAGAGTTTGCCGATTATTACATATATTTTTTCATCAAGCGCAACCTTTGTATGTTCCTGCTGTCTGGGATATGAGTTTATAAAAGGCTGCCCCGGTTGCGGGTTCCATCCTGTAACTTTGTCTATCTTGGTTGCAGCCACCACAAACGGCGTCTTGAATCTTTTGAGTATTTCGACCGCTTCTATGGTCTGGGGCTGGAATCCTTCATTAATATCAACAACCAGGATAGAAAGGTCGGCAAGCGCCCCGCCCCTTGCCCGAAGCGTGGTAAAAGCCCTGTGCCCGGGAGTATCGATAAAGAGCAGCCCCGGGACTTTTGTATCTCCTTTAAAAACCGGACCGCATACACGTTTTATAACATCAAGCGGCACTTCTGTCGCACCTATATGCTGCGTTATCAGACCCGCTTCCCGCTCGGCAATGGTGGTACCTCTTATCCTGTCAAGCAGCGAAGTTTTACCATGGTCAACATGCCCCATCACACACACGATGGGAGTACGGAGATTATTTACCATACCCTATAGATTGTATTGAGCTATTATACACTTTTTGTTAGTTTTACTATTCAATGGTTTCAGGATGGTCTTGAATTAACTGAGACTTCCCGCCTCCACAACAGGTATTCTTAATTTTCGTATATCCAGGTCTCGTCTATCCTGGAATATCCTGCTATTTCGGAATCCTTGAAATGAATGCTTATTTCATGTTTTGCCGATTCAGGCGAGTCACTGGCATGGACGATATTGCGTCCCGTATCAAGCGCTAAATCGCCCCGGATTGAACCCGTGGCAGCATTTACAGGATTGGTGGCCCCGTTTATTGCGCGCATTACAGCGATCGCATTCTTGCCTTCAATTACCATTGAGACCGAAGGCCCGGATGTAATAAAACTTATCAACGAATTAAAAAAAGGTTTTTGGGCATGTTCAGCATAATGTTTTTTGGCAATGTCCGTGGATATCGTATTCATGCGCATGGCCACAATTTTAAGTCCGCGCCGCTCTATCCGGCGAATAACCTCCCCGACCAGCCCTCGCTGCACGCCGTCGGGTTTAACCATCACGTAAGTACGCTCCACGGATATCACCTTTTATGCTGTTTTCCCTCTTGTTTTACGTCCGGCTTCTGTCCATCTGACCTTGCGTGGAATCCTGCCAAGGTTTAAATTTCCCTGGCATTTGGATGAACAAAAATAGAAGAGAGTCCCGTCTTTTTTGGCATAAAGTTTGCCGGTGCCGGGCTCAATAGCGCCTCCGCAGAAAGAACATTTCCTTTTTTCCATGATTTCACCTTGACATTAATTTCTTTGCTTCCCTTGAAGTCTCAAGCAAAATCAGGATATCGCCGCGCTTCACCGGTCCGACCACATTGCGGGTAATTATCCTGCCTTTATCCCTGCCGTCCAGTACGCGGCACTGTATCTGCATGGCTTCACCATGCATGCCTGTCTTACCGACGACTTCAATTATTTCAGCGGGGTATCCCGCGTCTTCGTCTGCCATGCTCTCACTTCTTCAGGGCCTGGACTTTCTGTGCCACTTCATCAACTAACTCTTTGCCTTTTCCAGGTTCAACTATCGCCGCTGCCCCACTGCCCACGCTCAATCCGGCGGCTGCACCAAGTTCTACCTGTTTTTTGACAAAGATATATGGTGTATTCTTTTCCTCGCAAAGTGCAGGTAAATGCATCACGATTTCAGGCGGGTTCACGTCTTCGCCGATTATTACAAGTTTTGCAATTCCACGTTCGATTGCTTTTGTGGCTTCGTTTGTTCCTTTCTTAATCTTTCCTGTATCCCGTGCCATCTCCAAAGCTTCTAATGCTTTATTGGATAATTCGGCGGGTACTTCAAATTTGATATATGTTTGTGCCATTTTAATTACTTCCTTCAGGATTTAATCCTTCATCATTCACTTATTAAAAGTATCGGCTTCTCTACAGCGCCATGGGGTATATATTTTGCGCTTAGTAAATTTCTTCGTTCAATACACTAAACAGATCAGGTGATACTATCCTGACATAGGTATAATTTCCGGTTCCTGTCAGGTCATATTGTTCAAAACCATTTTTTGTGCTGTTGGCTTTTAACCCGTTGAGTTTTTTCAGGGTGCTTGAGTTCACATTCATGTATGCGGTGGTCCTTTCATAATTTCCCTTGGTTGTCCGGATACCCATATAAAATTGTTTTGCAAAGGTCACATTTGAACTTACTGTTTGATATGGCGCAGCCTCAACTTTGCCAAGCAAACCCTCGTACTGGTCATAGGCGGTTGTCGTTTTGTTCAGGCTTGTTATGATTCCAAGAACCTCCAGAGCAGTTCCTTGCGGCGCAAGAACCACAGGTGCCCCCATGAGATTTATAAGTCCGCTGAGTTTCTGCTCCTGCCTTATTAGTATAACGTGGTTATAGTATGTCTCAGGGTTAACAATATAATTAAAATCATTCCTGGGCGGGTACATTGTGCTCAAGAGCAGGAACGATTGGTTATTGCCGTCGTTCAGCCTGCTGTAATACAGCTTTGTGGTATTTGATTTGTAAATAAAATCGGCTTCTTTTATTAACGAGTCCAAGCCGGGAGACCCCTGTAGTATCCCCTGCGTCATCTGGGGCGTCATGCCATCAATATCCACAAAATCCGCTGTGACTACCCCATAAGGTGTCATGTTGAGGGCATCTGTAATTGAATAGAACGGCTGGTCAATAGTCCAGAATTCAGGATTATATTTATCCTGCTGCGATGATTGCTGACCTGTTGTCTGCGATTCCGAATCGCTTCTCGGGCTTGTTATGACATAAGCCACTGGAACGATTATCATGATTAAAATCATAAATGCGGCGAGTAATTTGTATGCATCCTGCTGCTTCATGCTCCCTCCTAATGCTTTTCTCATATTAAAACATCACGTAACTTTTATATATAATGTACTCGTTTATACATTAATGTACAAAATTGTACAGTGATACTTATGAAAGAATATATCCAGAAACTCATCCAGGGCCAGAGCCTTACGGCGGACGAAGCTGAAAGTGCAATATCAAAAATATTCAGTGAAGCGACAGATGCGCAAATTGCCGCGTTTTTAACCGCACTGAAATTAAAAGGTGAAACACCGGCCGAGATTGCGGGCCTGGCCCGCGGTATGAAAAAAGCCGCGAACATGATAAATCCGAAGGTAACAGGCACACTTATCGATACCTGCGGAACAGGTGGGGACTCGACTGGCACCATCAATGTAAGTACGGGGGCAGCCTTAGTGACCGCAGCATGTGGTGTTTTTGTCGCAAAGCACGGCAACTATTCAATCACTTCAAAATCTGGAAGTGCCGACGTGCTAAAGGAACTCGGCGTAAAGATAGACTTATCGCCGCAGGATGTGCAAAAGACCATAGAAAAAACTGGAATAGGATTCATGCTCGCGCCTGTTTTTCACCCCTCCATGAAACGGGTGGCGCAGATAAGGCGCGATCTCGGTTTCAGGACTGTGTTCAATATCCTCGGGCCGCTGACGAACCCGGCGAATGCAAAGGCGCAGTTGATAGGTGTTTTTGACAGCTCATTGTGCGAGCCCATGGCAAACGTCCTTAACATACTCGGGACTGAAAGGGCGCTCGTTGTCCACGGCAGCGGCATGGATGAGATATCAAATACCGGTGAAACCCGGATAGCTGAATTGAATCACGGTAGGATAACAAAATATACCCTGACGCCTGAAAAGCTTGGCATCAGGCGCGTCCTGGCAAGTGAAATCGCAGGCGGAACCCCGGAAGAAAATGCAAGGGATATCGTGGACGTACTAAAAGGAAAAAAGGGTCCAAAACGGGATATCATAGTAATAAATGCAGGCGCAGCCATGCTGGTCAGCGGGAAGGTCGATACCATCGAATCCGGCATTGCATTGGCGAACCGGGCTGTTGACAGCGGCGCAGCCCTGGATAAATTAAAAGACTTTGTGAACGCGGCAGGCGACACGGAAAAGCTTGCGCGGTTTCTGTGATTTGATTCCCGAGAACATGGATAAACAATTGAACCTAAAAAATATTGTTTTGATAGGACGAACATTTGAGGAGTACTATAGAATGTTCGATTTAGATAATTTACATAAAAATGAACTGATTCTTGATGTCGCATCTGGAGTAAGTTCTTTCTGCGCCGAAGCCAGCGCAAAAGGATATAATGTGACCGCATCGGATAGAATATACACATCCAGCCCTTTAGAAATCGAGCAGAAATGCAGGCAAGACCTTGATGAAGTAATAAAACAATTGCCTGGCATTGTTGATTTATTTGTATGGAATTTTTTCAAAGATATACGGGCGCTAAAAGCCCAGCGAGAAAAAGCTTACAAATTATTTATTGAAGATTTCGAGAACAATGGAACAAAAAGATACATGCCTGTTGAGTATCCCTCTTCGGATTTCATTGATAACCGGTTTACTGTTTCCCTGGTATCACATTTTTTGTTTCTATATGAAAATTATATAAATTACGATTTACACAAAAAAATTATTTTGGAACTTCTCAGAATAACATCAAAAGAAATTCGTATTTTCCCGATTGTGAATTTAAAAGGTAAAAAATCATCATTGGTTGATACTTTAATGCATGATATGGACTTTGAGCGGTTTCAAATATCGGTAAAAAAAGTTGATTACGAATTTATGAAAAACGGAAACGAAATGATGGCAATAACACATTAAGAGAGTAACTATGAAAATAAAAATATGCGGTATCAAAGCAGACCGCGACCTTAACATGGCAATAAACGCAGGTGCTGACGCTGTGGGATTCATAACCGAAGTACCTGTGGATTCACCAAGGAAAATCAGTATTTCCGAGGCATCAAGGCTGATTTCAAAAGTACCTGTTTTTATGACTTCGGTGCTTGTCATCATGCCGGAAACTGCGGAACAGGCAATCCGGATGATAAAAACTGCAAGACCGGGCGCGGTGCAGGTACATAATGCAATGGCGCTTTCGGAACTGAAAGAAATAAAGGAAACCGGCGTAAAGCTCATTAAAACAATCGCCGTTTCACAGAATTCTGAACCCGGAACGCTGATAAAGCAGATAAGCGAGCTTTCGGGAATAGCAGATGCCGTTCTTCTCGATACCGCTATCGATGGGAAAACCGGCGGAACGGGAGCGCAGCATAACTGGGAGATAAGTTCAGAAGTGGTTCTCCATGCCGGCATGCCTGTGATACTTGCAGGCGGTTTGAATCCTGAAAATGTCAGAGCGGCGGTGCGTACCGTGCGCCCGTATGCGGTCGATACGGCTTCGGGCGTGGAAACTGATGGGAAAAAAGACGAAAAGAAAGTGATGGCTTTTATCAATAATGCGAGGAGTCATGGAATTTGATATAAGTGAATCGGATTTTATAAGCCTTGCAGAAGAAAAACCTGTGATAATCCAGCTTATGGCCAATGTACAAACCGAATGCTCCCCTCTTGACCTTTACGCGGCGATGGATAAGAACTGCGCATACCTTCTTGAATCAGTGGAGAAGGAAAAAAAGCATGCCCGGTTCTCTTTCGTCGGGTCGTTACCAGATGCGGTCATTACAATAAAGAACCGGTTGTTAACGCTTGATTACGCGCACAGGACAAACCTGATTAAGCTCATTGAGTCCTCGCTTTCGGATGTTTGCGATTCCGGAAAGGGAAAGGAAAGCATGCTCAAAGCCGGTTTTGATACGATGGATGCTATAAGGGCGGCTTTTGCAGCCTCAAATGTTAAATTTATAGGCAAAAGTTTTGACAGGCAGACCTTTCTTGGCGGTGCTATCGGTTTTTGCGCTTATGACATGGTGTATGATTGCTGGCTGGATATTCCTCCCAGGAAAAGCAATACACCTGACGCGCAGTTTGCGCTCACCACAAAAACCGTGGTTTTTGACCACCTGACCGATGAAACGTATATAGTGGTTACACCGTTCGTTATGAAGGGAGATAATCCACAGGCTGTGTATCAGGCTGCAAAGGCGGATGCTGAAAAGCTGGCAATAGTGATAAACAACGCAAATGCGCTTGTTTCAAAGAAAAACAAGTCCTCGCAAATAACATGCAATATGGAAAAAGAGGAATACGAAGATGCGGTAAGGTGTGCGAAAAAACACATAATTGACGGCGACATTTTCCAGGTTGTTCTGTCGCGCAGGTACGAGGTTACAACAGACCAGACGCCGCTTGAACTATACACTGTGCTCCGCAGCGTCAATCCAAGCCCGTACATGTATCTTTTTGAGTTCAATGGCACAAGTATCATAGGCGCAAGCCCAGAAACTTTGCTTTCTGTGCATAAACGTAAAGTGATAATCAATCCGATAGCAGGCTCATGCCCGCGCGGAAAGACACTGGCCGAGGATGAAGAGTTCGCAAAGGAGATGCTGGGCAGCGAGAAAGAGCGGGCTGAGCATGTCATGCTCGTTGACCTGGGGCGTAACGATGTGCGGATGGTTTCAAAAGGCGGCTCTGTGAAAGTTGATGATTTCATGTCAGTCCTGAAATATTCCCATATCCAGCATATCGAAAGCACCGTTTCCGGTGAGCTGCGTGACGAATGCGACCAGTTCGATGCCACGCGCGCCATATTCCCGGCCGGAACGCTTTCAGGCGCGCCCAAGATTCGGGCGATGGAGATAATACACGACCTTGAGAAAGATGCAAGAGGCATTTACGGCGGCGGCGTGGGTTATTACTCCTGGAACGGGGATGCGGATTTTGCTATCGTGATAAGGACGATAATCAAGAACGGCAGAACGGCGATAGTGCAGGCTGGTGCAGGCATTGTTGCGGATTCTGACCCCGAATACGAGTATAACGAGACTGAACGAAAGATGGCGGCGATGATAAAAGCCATTGGAGGAAAATGAGCCCTCTCAAAAATAAGGAACCGCAGATGAACGCAGATGAAGGCGCCCCGAGTCACGCCTCTGGAGGGCGTGTATACGTATTGCTTCGCAATACGTGGGCGCGGAGTCGAGAACCCGCAGGGTTTCGGCATGATGAACGCAGATTAAATGTTACGGCTCAATCACCGCAGAGTACGCAAAGAGCGCAAAGCATAGCCATGACCTTTGCGGCCTTGGCGCTCTTTGTGGTGAAATTTATGCATCACCTTAACACGGCGCTTGACATTACCATTGATGGAGGACTATGAAAATCTTATTCGTCAACAACAAGGACTCCTTTGTCTGGAACCTTGTGGATTACGTGTCCATATTTGAGCCTGATACCATTGTTGTCCCAAATACCATTTCGCTTGGCGAAGTGAAGAAGATTAATCCTGACGCAATAGTGATATCACCGGGCCCGGGACATCCTGCAAACCCGAAGGATATTGGAAACTGTCTTGAGATTATCAGGGAATCAAATGTCCCGCTCCTGGGAATTTGTCTTGGTCATCAGGCGATAGCCGTGGCTTTTGGCGGGGAAGTGGGTCATTCGCCCTCAGGGCCTGTGCATGGGAAGACCACGCTTATTAACCACAACGGTGACAGCATATACCGCGGACTGCCCAATCCTATTGTTGGAGGGCGGTACCATTCGCTTGCCATAACGAGGCTGCCGCAAGAGCTTGAGGTGACTGCAAGGACGGAGGACGGTATTATAATGGGAGTGAAGCACAGGAAGAGACCGATATTCGGACTCCAGTTCCATCCAGAGTCTGTGCTTACGCCGCATGGATTGAGGATTGTGGAGAATTTTTTGGGGATGGCGCGGAAAGAAGCAAATTGATTTGTTATACATTATCGTATAACTTAAATACTTGCAAAACTAATGTAATGCTTATGTGCCATGCCACTGTAGAATTGAGAAAATGGGGGCATTCCCTTGGTGTCATTATTCCAAAAGAAAAAATCCTTGAGCTGGGATTATCAGAAAAAGATGTAATCGATATCGATATATTGAAAAAAGAAAAAGCAAGCGGGTTTGGACTGGCAAAGGGAAAAAAGCCGTTTGAAAGGGAAGAAGCCGAGCACGAAGACCTGTGGTGATAGGGATGTATTTGATAGATACCTATGCATGGATTGAGTATTTCATAGGTTCAAAAAGAGGGGAGAAAGTCAAAGAAATAATTGAAAATGAAGATAATATTATTCTCACCCCGGAATGTTGTCTTGCTGAAATAAAGGGCTGGTCTATCAGGGAAAATATGGATTTTGATGAGCTGTATAGTATCGTAAGAAAGATTTCTGACGTCCAATGCGTAATAACTCAGGACTGGCTGGATGCTGCATCTATACGAAGTGAAATGAGAAAAACAATGAAAGATTTTGGTATGATAGATGCTCTGATTATAGCTCAACAAAAAAGAATGGGATGCAAGATAGTTAGCGGAGATCCACATTTCGAGGGGTCGAAGGATGTGGTTTTTACATGATTATACGATTTAATTTAGTTACCTTCTACGAGGTATAAAATTTTAGTGCACAATATATTTTATAATTATATTAATAGTTAAAAACTAATCGTACTTTTAAGTCTCCCGTTTTACAATAAAAGGATTAATTCTGAGAGTTTTATTGCTTCGAGACATAAAATATAATACAATAGTATCTATATAAACTGACCGATAAATGCGATGTAAATTATCCCATTCATCTTTTAGAATCACAAAATGAGTCCCATATTTATCGGTTTCTTCTCTATCCATCCTCACCAATAGAGGATAGACATTTTCTTGAATATCATTTGAAAAATCTATAAGCTTTTTTAATGCCTGTCTATTTTCATCTATATTTTTAGTAGTTGTATTACCGTGCGCCATAGCATTTCTATAAGAAACCCAGCTATCTAAAATTTTTAAAGTTTTGTTTTGTATTAAACAATCACGGTTAAAGTTATGAATCATTTTATCAGCCATAGTTTTATCTTTATGGATTAATTCATTTAGATTCCTCAAAATTCCTACTAATTCACCAGACGATAGTTTTGAAAAATGTTTCTTAATTTCAAAATTATCGGATATAATTTTTTTAAAATCCTCATGCATTTTGATATCCCATAAAAATTTGGAATAAAATTCAATTAGGTTTCTTAGTATGTTATCTGTTTCATTGGCTATCGTAATCACTTCATGAACAGTAACATCGATTTTGTCGGAATTATATTTCAAAATTTCTTGATATTTTTTTAGCCCCACAAGCTTTGGAGGATTATTAAATCCTAAAATAGATAAAATAGAACTAATAATTTCATTTTCTGGAACAGAATTTGGTGGTCTTTGATGGAATATCTTTCCTGCTAATTTTAAAAGAGCTGGATAACTAAAAAATTTTCCCATAACTTCTTCAGGTGGATTATCAATACAATATTCAAGGAGGAGACGATCCATTTCAGCAGTAGCATTATCAGAATTAATTTTTAATTCGTGCGAAATAACTGATACCAACTCATCTTTCGGGACTTCTTTCAATAGAAAATTTTGTAGTTGTTCTTTAGAACGAAGTCCATAAATATTCTTTCTTTCAAAGATTCCACATGGAGTAATTACTAACTTTGACCATTTAGAAATCTCAGGCATCTGAATCTGTTTTTCAGATATTAATTGTTGAATAGCTAATATTACCGTTTCATTATCAAAATCGGTTAGGATTTTTTGAATAACATGGTCTTTAGTATCATCATCATTTCCGATTTTCAAAGACTCTCCAATTTTTCTTAAATCTGTTTGACCAAAATTATTTAAAATGTTAATTACATCGCCGTATTCATATTCTCGTTCATAATGACTGTCCAAAATCCCCAAAGGACCAAATACAATATTATTATATTGGAATACCCCTGATATTTTATTACTATTATATAAATTTTTAATTGCCTCTAAAATTTCAGTTTCTTTAATCTTCCAAATCGCATTTAAACACTCTGTTTTTGTCTTTCCCGAAAAATTCAATTCTTTCGCTAAAACACGGACTTGATTCCTATTTAAATTAGAAAGTAATCCTCTAACATTGATCTTTCTGAACCCTTCATCTATACTTTGCAATTCCAAAAGGTCGAGTATTCGTTGTTTTCCCACCGCAGCTATTATATCTTTATAAGTTGAATTTTTATTTAGTTTTATACTTTTATTTTCTTCTTTTAAAATATCGATTAATTGCGCCTTATTATCAATAAAGTTTTTTAGTAATTTTATAAGCTGGTCGTCATCATCTGGCATTGATCAGAATGGTTAATTACTTAATTACTCAAATAACTTTGTATCCACATAACATGACGGGGTTTCCCTTAATCAACCTTCCCTTCAGGCTGCAATCGAATACGCGACGAAATCACAGCTAAGTTAACAGCAATCATTTAAAATTAGAAATCATTAAATCCATTGCCGCCATTTTACTATTCATGACAGAAGTTATCGTGCGCCTCCCCGAAGACTTGGGCATTGTGATGAAGCGGCATGCTTCAGTGAACTGGTCAAATATAGCAGCCGAGGCGGTAAGAAAGAGCGCAGCAGAGCTTGAATTGTTAGACGCCATTGCATCCGAGAGCAAGCTTACAGAGGAGGATGCAATAGCCTTAGGCAGGAAAGTAAAGAAGGGCATGTGGGAAAGGGTATACAAAAAGCTGGTATAGATGGAGCTTGTTGCAGATACGAACGTGGTTTTTTCAGCAATAGTCAGGAATTCTGTCACAAGAATTTTGCTTTTGAATCCAGATATAATACTATATTCGCCAGAGGGGCTGATTTCAGAGCTTGAAGAGCACAAGGAGGAAATTAGAGAAAAATCTGGATTGAGTGAAGAAAGATATGACGAATTAATGGCTATTTTATTATCAAAAATAAAGTTGGAACCAAAGGAGACAATAGCACCGTTTCTTAAAGAGGCGCTGGAATTCTCGCCAGATAAGGATGATTCGCCATTTTTTGCCCTATGTCTCGCTAAAGGAATTCCCCTCTGGTCCAATGATAAGCCGCTGAAACAGCAGTCTTTTGTTAAAGTGCTATCTACTGCTGAGTTATTCAAGATAATGGGCGGCGCGTAGTTCTTTTTTTTGCAGGGTTTTGACTACTTCACCGCCACAATCTTCACGATATCCCCATTCTTTAACTCATGCTTCTCCCCCAGCCTCATCTTGGTGCGCGCATCCACAGCATAGAGGAATCCCTTCCCGATATCGGTGTGAACCATAAAAGCGAGGTCCTTCGGCGTGCTTCCTTTCTTCAATAGGAATGCATCCGGAAGAATCCTTCCCATCTTATCGGTGAACCTGTTCTCATCCTCAACGGGATATACCACCACAAGGTCAAGGAGCTTAAACACAGTTTCATTAATGCATTTCTGGATACCCGTGCCGCCATTTTTCTTCATCAGGAGACGTATTTTTTGGAGACCTTCTTTCTGGGCATCAGTCAGGTTTGGCGATTCAACAAAATCAGCATCGCCAGGTATGTATTTTATCGCCCCTCCTTTATCAGCCATACGAAGCGCAACTTCTGCCGCAGCGCTGACAGGTATTGCACCTACCTTCACAAGCTTCTCAATATTCTCCTGTGATGCTGCATCTATTTTATTTGCCGCAATTATCAGGGGTTTACTTTCGGCCCTTAACATGTCCGAAAGCTCGATAATCTGTTCGTCAGTCCACATCTGGGGTTTATCGCGCGGGAGTTTCAGCCTGGTCAAAATTGTTTTCACATGACCGTCAGTGATTCCCGCACCTTCAAGCTGCCCTGCGATTGTCTCTTCCAATTTTAGCCCCTCAGCCTGCACTTTGCGGGAAAGCCGCTCCCAGTTGCGTTTTAAAATCCCGAACATCCACATCGTAATCTCATGTTCAAGGAATTCTATGTCGCCCAGCGGGTCATGTGAACCCACAGGCACCGGGTTTCCCTCAATATCAGTTCCGCCCGAGGCATCTATGACATGAATAATTGCCTTTGCCTGCCTCAGGTTGTCAAGAAATTCATTGCCAAGCCCTCGCCCTTTATGAGCGTCCGGGACAAGTCCCGCGACATCTATCATTTCAATTGGAACAAAACGCACGCCATCCCTGCAATTCCCGCAATCGAGTTTTAATTCCCTGCACGGGCAAACTGCCCTCACATACGCAACGCCATGGTTGGCGTCGATGGTGGTAAAAGGATAATTTGCAATCTCGACATTTGCAAGAGTCACGGCTTTGAAAAATGTCGATTTCCCGGAATTCGGTTTTCCTGCAAGAGCTATTGAAACAGCCATGCTCCTAATACATTTCTTCTGGACTTAACTTTATCTTGGCGCCTGAGTCGAATCCGGATTATAAGCCAATTAAAGTATCTCTTTTATCCTGCTGGCCGTTCTCTCAAGCTCACTGATAATAGGTTCAATACTCGCATCTTTTGTTGTCAACACAGAAATCAGCGCTTTTTGGCCGGCAGCGACGGTTATGAGTTTTCCCCCTCCATAATCCACTATTACACGGCCGGGGCTTGATTTCTCAAGCTTATTTGTAACCTTTTCCGCAGCCCTCAACATGGTTGCCGACATGAGAGTCAACATTTCCATATCGTTATTCGTTGATTCGCTGATAAGGAATCCATCCCGTCCGGCAAGCGCCAGCATTTTCACTCCCTCTACTTGTTTCAAATCCAGGAGGATGCTATTGTATATTTCGGATGTCTTTCCCCAATTCATATTTTTACTTCCCTAAATAACAATATACTTCCAGTATATTAATTTTATCGGAACTAATGCCAAAATTAATATTATAAAAATCAATATAAATTATAAATATTATATAATAAAACTAAAAAATAGTTAAACCCTTATTTTGACTTCTTCGATTAAAAAAGGAGGATAGTATATACCATTTTCTGTGATTATGCCGGTCACATTTTCCATCGGGGTAGCATCGAAAGCAGGATTATACACATCCACATCAAGGGGCGCTATCTGCCGGTTCCCGAAAAACCTTAGCTCTTCCGGTTTCCTGATTTCTATCTCGACCTCATCTTCAAACATCTCAAAGTCAAATGTTGAGACAGGCGCAGCCACATAGAACGGTATTCCATGCTCTTTTGCAACAATTGAATGGGTATAAGTCCCGATTTTATTGAATACTGCGTCATGGGTTATCCTGTCAGCTCCCACAATCACCTTATCCACCATGCCTTTTCTCATCACATGACCAGACATGCTGTCCGTGATTAGCGTCACGGGAATCTTATCTTCCATGAGTTCCCACGCAGTCAGCCTGCTCCCCTGGTTTAATGGGCGCGTCTCGCACGAAATTACCTTTATGTCCTTTCCTTCGGCGCGGGCTGAGCGGATAACCCCAAGCGCTGTTCCCCAATCCACGCAGGCAAGCCTTCCGGCATTGCAATGCGTCATCACGGTATCCCCATCCTCAAGCAAAGACGCCCCATATTCGCCAAGCTGCATATTCTTCTTTACGTCCTCGTCTGCGATTTCTTTTGCCTCGTCAAGAGCGAACATCTTTGCCTCTTTAATGTTCCTTGCATCTTCCACTGCCCTGATGACACGTTTCACACCCCATGACAGGTTTACTGCCGTGGGTCTTGTGGCAATCAGGGTTTTACCTGCATTTTCGATATTTTTAATTATGGCGTCCAGGGAAGAGGCATTACATTTAAATGCGGCAAGCGCTACGCCAAAACCTCCGGCAGCGCCAAGGGCTGGAGCGCCCCTTACCCTTAGTGAGATTATGGCTTCACATAAAGAATCGATTGAACTGCATTCAATAACCCTGTATTCCACAGGCAAAAGGGTCTGGTCTATCATGATAATATTGTTTTTTTCATAATCCCAGTCGATAGTTCTCATTTGCTGGCTATATCATGCCATACATATTTAAATACTGCCGTTTATGTAAAAAGCATGATTGTTATAAAGATTGGCGGGAGCCTGATTCACAGGGGAAGGGAGCTTGTCAGGGAGATAATTGAATATTCAAATGCCTGGGATGAGGCAATCGTGATAGTGCCCGGCGGCTCTATCTTTGCAGATACTGTGCGAAGAATAAGCGTCTCGGAGGAAGCTGCTCACTGGATGGCTGTTCTTGCGATGGAGCAGTATGGCTATTATCTGGGTAATGGAAATGGCGTAAAACTTATTGACAACCTGGATATCGATGGAAATGGCGCATATATTCTTCTTCCTTACAACCTCCTGAAAACGAAAGATGAACTTCCTCATTCCTGGGATGTGACCTCGGACACGATTGCTGCATGGGTTGCGCAAAAACTTGGGGCACGGTTCATAAAAGCAACGGATGTGGAAGGAATATACCTGGACGGGGCACTAAAAAAGGAACTTGAAGCCTCTGAACTCGTGGGAAAAGAGACATGTGTGGATGCTCATCTTCCGCATTTTCTCATGAAAAATAAAATGAATTGTGAGATTATAAACGGCAATTGTCCCGGAAGATTGAAAAACGCACTTAAAAGTAATGTGATAGGGACTCTTATTAAAGGATAAATTTAATAGGCTTCGATTCTCTATGTGTGCCCCATAGGAGAATATTATGACAAGAAGAGAAAAATCAGAAAAATGTATTTCATGCGGAGTAAATCTTATTGAGCGCGGTTATGCGCGCTTTCCTTGCCCGCAGTGTGGAGTAGAGCTTGGAAGATGTGCGGCATGCAGACACCAGAGCAATAATTACAAGTGCGCTGGCTGCGGCTTAGAAGGACCGTGAAGATAATGGGTGAGGTAGCTGCTAAGATAAGAATCATGCCTTCGGGTATGGATGTTGATTTAAATAAACTAAAAGAGGCTCTTACAAAGGTTATCCCAAAAGGTGCACGGCTGCATGGATTTTCAGAGGAGCCTGTGGCTTTCGGCCTTAAAGCCCTTGTGGTTGTGGTAAAGGTTGGCGACCTTGAGGGCGGGACAGAAAAAGTCGAAGAAGCTTTCAGCAAAGTGAAGGGTGTTGAAAGTGTTTCAGTGGAAGAACTGGGCAGAATGTAATATTTTAAATAATTTTTTCCCAATTTTTTTGGGCCTGTAGATCAGGGGTAGATCGTTGCGTTCGCAACGCAAAGGCCGCGGGTTCGAATCCCGCCGGGTCCATTTTGACTGTTTGGTGTTATTCGCTTTTGCGGTGTTTAAGTTAGTTTTAAATCTCAAACGGAATCAGTTCAAGCTTTCCATTCGGTAGATTCTTGAATTCCACTCCGCCTTTTACCCCGCTAATCTCAATCCCGTCAAACTCGGAGCTTCCGCACAATATATCCTGTTCAGGATGCGTTCCCGGGATTATGCTGCAGCTTATTCGCGTCCTGTCACCTGCGGAAACAACAATCTTGAGGCGTTTTGACGCTGGATGTTTTTTTGGGAGAACAATAAACGGTGAGCCCACTTCACGAATCATATAAAGTACGCACTTTAAACCGTTAATAATCGTTTTATCAGTCCCAAAACCCGATGCTACAAGCAGGTCATCCGGGGATAGCGCCAGGATTATCTCCTCTTTTTCGGTTTCAATGAAAAATTGCCCTTTCCCTCCTGCCTTGACTATACCCAGCGTCCCTTCTTTTCCACGCAAAAGCAGCATTTCGTTTTCATTTAACGGGGTCATTCTTCTTTGTACTGCTTGCTGACATTCTCGGAATGACAGGACGGGCACTCTATTTTTGACTTTACGCTCACGCACCTGAATTCATTATTGCAATCGCCGCACTTGTACCATTTTGCTTCAAGCGCCTGAATCTCTATATTAAAGGCATCTCCTACGCTGCACATTTTTTTCACCTCCGATGTATCATGATTGTACGTTTTAATCCTGTTGTTATATTAACCTTTCTTTAGCGCTTTATTAATGTATATCTCATACACACCTGTATCCACTGTTTTACCAGCCCAGAATTTTATGAGTTCACCCCTATTTATCACAGCAGTTAGCGGAACTTTCTTTTCTTGCGCTTCTTCATGAAAAATTATCTGGTACAGCGCTCCCTCTTGCCTGTCCTCTATGACCTCGAAGAATTCAATCCTGTTTCCATATTTTTTTTGGATTGCACGGACATTGGGTTCGTTGGTTTCGCATATCTTGCATTTGTCCTCGCGCATCCTGTCGCGCCTGATGTTGAGGAGAACGGGTTTTTCCACCTCATTTATCCTGTCAACAAGCTGCTTTACAGATTTATATTTTTCATCAACATATTGTTCGATAAAATCTTTGAATTCAACCGCGGCTTGCTCAGGGGGGAGTGAGTTCTTTTTTGCAAGCGCCTCGATGAATTTCTGCCTGAAGGCTTCCTTGTGGTTTGATAAAAGTTCTGTGAGGTTCAAGGTTCCTCCTTGTTCTGGTAATCATCCATCAAAGATAACTCAATATCCTCTTTAATAAAATAACTACCGCAACAATAAAAATAAAAAAAGTTAAAAAGTAGGAAAAACCTACTTTTTCTCAGCCTTTGGAGCTTCTTTTGGGGGCTCAGCCAGCTTTGGTGGTATTGTCTGCGTCCTGAAAAGGTCGCTTATGGATTCCTTTGGTGCGCCTGGTGCCGGAGGCTTTACATCCGTCGATAAGCCCATGAGATGCGCTGTGAGCACCACAAGGTCATCCATCCTCATATCCATCTTTAGGTCATCCCTGCCGTCAAGGAGGTTGCGCCTGCAGAACGGGCATGTGCTTATTACAGCTTCTGCACCAGTTTCCTTGGCATCGTTCATGCGCGCTTTCGCCACGCCAAGTGCAAGATCGGGAATACCTGCCTTCACGCCTCCGCCTGCGCCGCAGCACCTCTGTTCCTTGCGGTTTCGTTTCATCTCCACAAGTTTGATGCCTGGCATGCTCTTTATGACCTTCCTGGGCTCTTCGAACACACCGACGTGCCTTCCCAGGTGGCATGGGTCATGATAAGTGACAGTCTTGTCCAAGCTCTTTTCCCATTTTATCTTCCCGGCTTCAAGCTGTTCTGCCAGGAACTGGGACATGTGGATTGCCTCAAAAGGCAGTGCTTTTCCATACGCACGCGGCCAGTCTATCTTTGCTGCCCTGAAACATCCGGCGCATGCGAATATGACTCTCTTTGCGCCTCTTGCCTTTAGCGCTTCAACATTGTGGATAGCAGCTTTTTTAGGGGTATCATTTATGTGCTGCTGACCTGTTCTTATAAGAGCCGAACCGCAGCACCATTCCTCTTCTCCAAGGGCCATGAAAGGAACATTGAGTTTATTCAAAATCCTTGCCGTGCTGACGCCCAGTACCTGCTGGTTGTATCCTGCTGTGCACCCTATGAAATATGCAATATCGGATTTTTCAGCTATCTTGATGTCGGGGGTCATCCATGCAAGTCTGTCTTTTTGCTGCTTAAGATACGGGTTGTGCCCCTCTTCAATGAGTTTGGGGAAAAGGCTCTGTTTGCCGTATGGACCTGTTCCGTGTTTGACGAGGTTCGCGCGTGTGGATTCCCAGAGTTCAATGGTATTAATACCCGCCGGGCAAACCGTCCCGCACATTCCGCAGGTCGTGCAATTGTAAAGGTCATCCGTGAACTTCTTTATCTCCTCTGGCGGGATCTTTTCAGGTCCGAAAAGCCTTGCCTTGAGGCCATAGCTCTTGTTCATGAAATCTTTCCATTTCTGGATCTTATCCCTTGGCTCTATGTCCTGGTTCTTATCCCTGGCATCGTATGTCGGGCAGTACTTGACGCATTCGCCGCACCGCGTGCATGCATCGAATTCCATTAACTGGGCAGCTGTGAAATTTACTGTGTTTATAGAGGGTTTTTCTTTGGCCATTTTTACTCGCCTCCGTGGTTGACCAGAATGGTCAGGGGTGCGGTTATCATGTGGAAATACTTGCTGAAGGGAAGGTATGCCACACAGAACAGCAGTGTGAAGACTTCGTGGAACATTACAGTGAGGTTATTGAATAATCCTGGAGGATATGCTTCAATTAAATTTCTGGCAACATCTCCTCTGAGAGCCTGTGCATAAAATCCTGTAACTACAACAATAAGTAAGCCCAATATTAATATCCAGTCAATATCCGCATTCCGTGCCTGGACATCTTTGCCAGTTGAGAAGAGTCTTCTTGCTATGGCGATAATTATGCCCAGAACAAGCATGTAACCAAAGATGTTATTTGGCAGTTCAAGAGATTTCCATACACCAACAAAGTAAGTGTGGTCCTGGTTGAACAGGAAAGGCCCTGCAAACTCAGCTGCTGCCGCAACAATAGTTAATATCAATAATCCGATCCAGCCCCAGAATATCAGGATATGCATGAACCATTCAAGCTTCCTGCGCCTGTATGTCCTGCGCTGGAACGCCACATCAAGAATTAAAACTTCGAGGGCATGTCCAATACCTTTTTCAAATATCTTGCTAATTATCATTTTCAGGGCGCCCCATGCACCGTAAGGTTTTGTAGCGCCTTCGGGGATTCCTCGTCCCCATTTTTCCAATTGTATGTACATTCCAACAATGAACAGGATGATAGATATGATCGCTGCGATAACCATGATCCTGTAATCGATGAAGAGTGTATCGAATACTGTTTTACCAAATATTGTAAGGCCTTCTGTCGCCATTTTATCCTCCTATTATAGCCTGACGGCTTTCATTCCCCTAAGAATCGATGTCATATTAAGCTTTCGATATTAGCCACTATAAAATCGTTTTAATTGCAACTCCTAATAATTTAATAAGCTGCTTCTTATCCCCGCTTTGAATGAGTTTCTGCAATAGTACGGAAGGATGGTCCATGTCGCCATATTCTGTGATAATTTCCCTGATTTTGGGCTTGTTCATGAAAGAAATAAATTCGTTCAGGTTTTCATCGCTCAATTTACCAAAGCTCTTATGAATCATCATCCCGATGGAAAGTTCCCTTAACACTGCACTGCGCCATCGTTTTTCATACTCAGAGAGACCTGCTTCTTTCCGCGATGCTTTTGCTGCAACCTCGCCTGCAATCTTTGCGCATACTGCGCCCATGTAAACGCCACCGCCTGAGGTAGGTTTGACCTGCCCTGCCGCATCTCCTACAAGCATTACGCTATCGGTTGCGGTTTTCTTTGGAGGACCGAGGGGGATGCCTCCGAGCACAAATTCGGTGCGCGACCCCCCGTATCTTGAGGCTACAACCGGGTGTTTTAACAAATTCCCAAGGTAATACATTGGCGGGTTAGCGCCTGGATTCCTGGCAAGACCGATACGCGCCAAGCCGTTAAAAGGCACTGCCCATGCAAAAAATCCCGGCGCGATGTCATTACCCGTGAATATCTCCACAAATTCAGGGTCTTTTGCGGCATAGGGGGCTTCGAACTGGATGCCTGATATGAATTTTTCGCACCGCCCCAATCCTGCCGCCCTGCCAACGCTGCTCTGTATCCCGTCAGCCCCGATAACAACAGCGGCATGAATTTCCTTTCGTTCACCATCCGATATTACTGATATTTTTCCTTTTTCCATACCAATAAAACGTGTCTTTAGAAGTATTTCCACCCCCTCATCCAGTGAACGCTCAACAAGCATTCTATCAAAGATTTTCCGGTCGATAACATACGCTTTTATATCTTTTCCCCTCACAACGAGTTCTTCACTATTCGGGGCGTACACAAAAGCACCCTTCATCTTATTCAGGACGAAACTGCCCTCACCTATTTCGCATTCGTTAAGCGCCGCCGCGCTTATAAGACCCGTGCACTGGACAGGGGAGCCGATGCTGGCATGTTCTTCAATAAGCAGAGTGCTTGCACCGTTTTGTGCTGCGTATTTTGCTGCTATTGCTCCGGCGGGACCGCCACCGATTACAAGGACATCGTAGTTCATGAGTTCTCTAAAATATTATAATTTTTTATATTATTCTGGAAAATTGAAAAGAAAGAACCGCAGATAAACGCAGATGGTAGAGTAAAAGAGAGGTCTTAACAACCTCCCTCTCCTCATCAAACTGCACGGACTGATTTCCAGTATGCAGCTTTCGTTTGGCAATCCCTTTTCAAGAAATGGTTTCATCCAGTAAT
>JAHFDG010000057.1 GCA_023249105.1 Candidatus Methanoperedens sp.
ATATATTCAAGAACTAACTGACCATTTCAACGAGTTATTAAGATCATAGGGTCAGAAAGTATTGTTGGATAAGCAGGACTTATTGAATTATTTTACTATTGGGGGTTTTGGGACAGCCTGCTCTTTAAAATGTAGTGACTTTGAGGAAGTGATTGATAAATGCACGGAAGATGACTTAATGTTTGTTGATCCACCATATCGACCTGGCGAACGGGAAATGGTTCACGCTCATTATACACAGGGCAAATTTAATTATCTTGATCATCAAAGATTGGCAAAAGCATTAGAGAGAGCAACTGAAAGAGGTGTTAAATGGGCAATGACCACATCTTCTCACCCTGACATTTTATCTTTATTTTCTAAAAATCAAATTATTCCTTTGCCAAGAGGGACCGGAAAAAGACCCGGACTACTCACAAATAATTCATGTGAAGTTTTAATATGTAATTATATGAAGGACTATTTATGAAAGACTTCTTTGATAAAGCAGCAATGCAAAACCACCCGTTAAGGATTTTGCAAACATTCCTTGAACAAGAGAATGCGTATGAGCAAGCAAAAGAATATGAGAAAATGCGTTTTGTTGGATACGTCCTTGAAATAGGATATGATTCGATAACGATTATTACTTCAGATCCATTCAAAATTGCTGTGGGCGGCATCCCTCGTAATTCATTGCTTATAATGGTTCCAGCTAATTATGAAATGTTACCTCCTCATTTTACTTTATTAAGAGTCTTGGAATCTGCACCTACACCACTTTCTAAAGAGGTCCAGCAAACGTACTTTGAATTGCAGAAGAAATCAATGCCAGAATTAGATATTTTCACTCAAAGCGGACTGTAATGGGGAGCGCTTAAAACGGGTGTTCCTGGTATGTTTTATTCCCATCCTGAAAAAATGAATGAGATGGAGTTTTCAGGAGATTTGAATAATTTTGTTAGCGCACATAAATATCGGGTCTATGCGCCGGATGACGATCTTTTAAACCTTATAATCAATTCTATGGTACCCAAAGAAAATCGTTTCCCTATAGGCGATTTAAGATTGACAGAGTGCAGACTTCCACTCCCAAATAAACCTCAACCGAAAGTTCAAATTTATGTATCGACAAGAGATTTTATGGGCACTCGTACAGCTATGTTTGGCAAAACCAGATTAGGTAAAAGCAATATTGTTAAACTGATTGCACAAAGTTTAATTGAAACTACAAAAGATATCGGAAATGCAGGTCAGCTAATATTTGACATCAATGGAGAATATGCCAATGATAACCCACAAGATGACAGTCGTTCTTTAGCAAGTGCTTACAAAGATCATTGTATTGTATATGCACTAACTGCTAAGCCAATGACGCCATCAAGGCCATTAAAGCTAAATTTTTATGAGCACCCGGATCGTTCTCGTAGAGTATTGGCAGAGCTGTTAGAAAATGAAGGAAGGAGTTCTATCTATGTAAAAAGTTTCATAAGTGTAGAAATTCCATCACTTGAAAGTTTAAAAGATCTTTCAATTAACGAAAAGAAACGAGCAGCCAGACGAATCTTAATGTATTGGGCTATTCTTAAGAAGGCTGGCTATGATATTAATGAAGCAGAACTATCCAAAAAATTGAATTTTGATCTAGGTTTTAATTCGGAATTACGCTCTGCAATTTATGAGGATGAAACACCGCCTAATATTAATTCTTTAAATGCACTTATTTCAGAACTTGAAAAGCTGTCGGATTTTGTTCGTAAAAAATCTGATGATGATAAAATTCTGCAGTCAAGCAGTGGAAATCCTCTATTTCAATCAGACGAAAGGGCATTACTAAACTTTCTTAAACCCACTACTGGAGCAGGACCAGCAATGATTCAGAGATTTAGAATATACCATGATAAAAATGCTGGAAATTTCACTCAAGAAATAGTAAAGCTGCTAGATACTGGTAAAACAGTGATACTTGATCTAGGTAACGCAAACAAGGAAGTAATGGAATATTTTTCATATGAACTGACAAATGCGATATTTAATAATCAAATTGATAAGTTTACTACCAATGCGCTTGGTGACCATTTCGTGCAACTATATTTTGAAGAAGCGCATAATCTATTTCCCGCTAAGGAAGACCGCGACGATATTTATCGTCGTATTGCTAAGGAGGGGGCGAAGTACCATATGGGTATGGTCTATTCTACTCAATCCGTGACCTCTATTAGCAGGGATTTACTTGGTCAAACAGAAAATTTTTTTATCGGTCATCTTTCATCACAGGATGAAGTAAATGCGCTTGCTAAAGTGAATATTTCATATGAGAGCTTAAAAGATGATATTTTGCTGGCGAAAACTGTTGGATACGTAAGAATGCTTACACGATCGCACCGTTTTGTGATACCTGTTCAAGCAAGGAAGTTTATGCCATCCAATCAAGATAAGGAAGAATAAAATGCCTTATAACGCTGGAACACGCTTACCAGGTGAAAGAGCAAGTCGTTTAGCCCATCTTGATGTCCTTAAAAGTGAACTCGTAAATAAATTAATTGAAAGTTACGAAACCAATTCTCTGTCAGCTAATAAAAATAATTCTATTTGGGAACCATTACCAAATAAAGAAGAGCCTCTACCAATAATATTTGGCATCGATGGATCAATGTATCCAATTGAATCCGAAATCCCGCCTCACAAAAGACTTGCTTTCGTGAAAACTGCTCTTTTAAGAATTGATCAATTTGCTCTTGCAAAAATAGATAAAGATTGTCCACATCCACTCGCTTTACGCGATATTCTTGCTGATTCAGCTTTATACCATGCAACTGTTTTTCCTCTAAGAAATGTGTCAATCCCTGGAATAAATACATATCATACTATTAGACAGATTATTTTTGAATCCATTAAGGATAAATCACTAAATGGTGAACCAATGGAGACACTAAAATGGCTTGCATATGAAAAATGGGATGGAAAGCATAAGCAATTAAAACCTTTTGGATGTCCTCACTGCGGACAAGATGTGGCGACACTTCCATACGATGCTGAAACAGGAAAATGTCCAGGATGCAGTGAGGATTTGTTCTTAACGGATATGCTCGGTTTTCATCTGGATATGATATTCGACTCGGCGCCAGATACAATAGCAACGACTTATATGAATATTCACGAAGTGTTATTACTATTTACTGGCATTCGTTATTTTTGGGAAAAAAATAAACAAATTCTTTCAGATTGTCTTTTTGTAAAGGATGGACCGCTAACTATTCGTGCTCAGTACTCAAAACTTGTAAATCCTATACGCCGATTTCTAGCTTATGCCAGAGATCAAGGTTGTCCTGTAAATATTATCGGGCAGGAGAAGACTGGCAGGTTTTATGATCATTTAGAAATTATAGGAAAAGAAGCACATAGTGGACATTTCTTTATCCCAAATAATCAATATATAAAGGAAGAAATACAGCAAAGACCTAATACAGGAGCACCATATGGAAAAGATACTAACTATGGGGCAAAGGTTTTCGTTAAACTCAATGATTATCATCAAATGGTTCTAAATGTTCCAACTGGCGACTATGATTATATAGACAAACCTGCAATTTCGAACCTCATAGGGGCCAATAGAATTTTTGCGACACTACCAACGATTATTAGTAATCGATATGAAGGTGGGCTTTTACCGATTGAACTTGCTCATGGCATAGCTTCCCTCTCTACTTATCCATCAGCTCATATTCTCAAGATTTTTTCAGAAGAGAAAAAATAATTACACTCCCACATTATGGACTTTTATCTTTTATCATCTCAAACAAAATGGTATTATAAACCGTTTCAATATCAAACGTCAGACCCCATTCAAGCCCTTTTTTAGCAACATCTAACTCTTCATCAGTCAGATATCTGCCTATCGTCCGCATCGCCTCATCCTGCATTGTTTCTTTAGAAACATAGAATAATAATTCTTCTTTGTTAATTTTTTCCATATCTTGTAAGCCACCTGGACATCCGCTTTTCTACCTCTTCATGAGGTATCCCCTTCCCTTCGTCAAGTTCTTTCAACCCGGCATCGACCTGCTGCTTGAAATATAGTTCTGCCATGACATCATCAACAGTGATCTCTTCAGGAAGTGCCTCTATCATTCGGATAACCTGGTGTTTTACTCCTGTCACGCTTATTACCTTCATATCAATATTACTCATTACTTCCATATTTATCTTATTGCTCCTTTTTCTTTCAACTCCCCCACCGCCTCCGCCACACCAGCCCCGTACTCCCCCCTCGTCACCATCCGCGCCACCCTCTTCAACTCAGGATGCGCATTCCCCACAGCCACGCCAAAACCCGAAGCCTGCAACATCTCAATATCATTAGGCGAATCCCCGATAGCAACAAAATCCCGCGCATCAAGACCCATCATCTCCGCAATCCGCTTAAGCCCCGTGCCTTTATTAATCCTCTTGCTTTTGATATGCACTGCAAACCCTGTATCCACAATCTCGACCTCAGGAAACTCCTTTAGCAAATCCCGCGCTCGCTCCACATCGAAATTGCGCCGCAGACCAATCTCGGTAATCCTGTTCTCGGGGTCAAGCCTTTCAAGGGCGAAATGCTTTTCCAGGAACCCGAAAGCTTCCTCGCACTCTTTCTTATGCGACGTATCGGATTCAACCATGCCGCACTCCACAATCCCGCCGTTCTCTGCTATCAAGATGCCGCCCGTCCCGACAAGTTTAGAGGCAGCCCTGGCAAAACAAAGGACGTTCCCGGTGGCAATCACCACCGGTACTTTGAGGCTCCGGAGCGCCTCAACAGCCCTGAAATCAAGGCTTCTATCTCCATAAGTAATTGTCCCGTCAACATCCACCACGACAGCTTTGTATTCCACATCTTTAATACCGGTTTTTAATCCTTAAGCCCTTCCATAGTGACCGAGAATATAGCCTCGCCTTCAGGGAGATTGGGGGAGTCCACAAGCCTTGCAATCCTCTTCTCGCCTTTGGATTTGCGCAGGTACAGCCTGAACGTGGCAGTATGTCCCACGATATGCCCGCCTATGGGCTTTGTGGGGTCTCCGAAGAAAGCATCGGGTTTTGACATCACCTGGTTTGTTACGATGATGGCTGCATTGTTAAGGGTTCCAAATTTCATCAGTTCATGCATGTGCTTGTTAAGTTTCTGCTGCCTGTCTGCAAGCGTGCCGCGCCCCACATATTCAGCCCTGAAATGCGCAGTCAGGGAATCAACTATCAGGAGGCGCACAGGCGCATCAGTATCCTTCAATTTAAGTGCGAGATCATTGGCCGTGTCAACAAGCAGTATCTGGTGGTTTGAATTGTACGCCTTTGCAACATGGATTTTTTTCAGGAACTCCTCCGGGTCGTATTCCTTCCCTTTTTTCGCAGAGAGTCCCATTACCATCTGCGTGATTCTCTCTGGCCTGAAGGTATTTTCAGTGTCTATTATTATAACAGAGCCTCCGAGGCCGCCATCTTCAGGCGGCAGTTGGACGTTCACAGCCATCTGGTGACCCACCTGCGTTTTACCTGAGCCGAACTCGCCGTAAAATTCTGTAATCGCCTGGGTTTCAACGCCGCCGCCCATAAGGTCGTCAAAAGCCTTTGTGCCAAAGCTGAGCTTCCCGACAAGTTTTCGCCGCTCAAGCACAAGGTCACCGGTCTCAAAACCCCCGACGTCCGCAGCCTGGCGCGCCGCATTGATGATTTTCTGTGCGGTCGATTCCCCGATTTCTGCTATGCTTGCAAGTTCGGACGACGATGATACGGCAATGGCTTCAATCGAGCCAAAACCCGCTTCTTTCAATTTCTCTGCTGTAGCCGGACCGACGCCAGGCAAATCTTCCAATCCTTTTCTTTCTACCATGTTGTTTCCTCCAGTGCACGATTTATTTGTTGTCTGGTGCACAGTTACGATATTTTCAAATCTCCATACATTGTTATAAACCTTACCAGAGCGGGGTGAAAGTAATCAATGGTCAATTTTGCTCAAGCTCATAATGATGACCCCTTTATTTCCACTGGAGAAGGTGCCGGCAGGCATCATTTTCTTATAATCTGGATACCTGTCCTTGCGCCTGCGCTCAGTTCCACTTCCTCATTCCTGCCCGATTTCGCAAATGCATCGATGATGCGTATCTCGCTTCCTATATCGAGTTCATTAACAAGGTCTGCATGCTCGCCCCACAATGCCACTTTAATGCGTCCAGTCTCATCCGAGATATAGATGTTCGATACCTTGCTCTTGGTGCCGTCCGGTCTATCAAATTCCCTTATCTCATCAAGCCCGGAAACATGCCCTGATACGCTGTAAGCAGAATTTATTCCGATATCCGCAATGGGAGTAAGGGGTTCGGAATAATCCACGTTCGCGCTGCTCCTGGCTATCCCGCCGCCTGAACCCAGCTGGAGCTCTGTCTGGTTGCTGAACGTATTCTCACGGGCATAGGCATTGGTTATTTCTACAGTATCACCGGCTTTGAAACCGGGATCTTCCGCCTTTTTATCCCATAACGTAATACGTATCTTACCCGTATCGTCGCCAAGAGTAACGTTTGTAACTTTTCCTGTCGTCCCGTCCTTGCGCGCGAAGGTTCTCACCTTCCCCGTGTCCAGTACCTTCGCTATGAGATTCAAACCATTCATTCCCGTCTTAATATCGATTATTTTCTGGGGTTTGATATCCACTGGCACCTCTTTTTCCGCATGCTCGATGCCTCCACCTTTTCCCACATTGACCTCAAGCCCGCGCTGCCCCTGTTTTATGTATCCTTTCACTTTCAGGCTCTGCCCCATCTTTATGTCCCCTATTTTCACAAGGTCGCAGGCCTCATCCCAGAGCGCAGCCCTGATAGAACCCGTATCATCCGCAAGGGTCAGGTTTACCACGCGGCCTGTAGTGTCATTGTCGCGCGAGAATTCCCGGATATCGCCTACGGTTGTCACCTTTGCGATAAAGACAACATTACTCTTATCAGCGGCAATGTCTTTGATTTTTACTGTCTCGTTTAACCCCATCTCGCTTGCAACGAGCATGGCGGCGGTCTTGGAGTCGCAAAGCCCGTTCATCATAGTTACTTTTTCATCTACCTTTGACTTAAACTCGTCACGCGTGACCTTTCCTTCAAGCCTTTTATAAACCTCTTCAATCT
Source organism: Candidatus Methanoperedens sp. (assembly GCA_023249105.1). Classification (GTDB taxonomy): domain Archaea; phylum Halobacteriota; class Methanosarcinia; order Methanosarcinales; family Methanoperedenaceae; genus Methanoperedens. The sequence goes on from JAHFDG010000057.1 coordinate 7,137, forward strand.
CTTCGAAATCCACCATGGTATTCTAAAAAGGATATTCTGGATAAAAGCTTTCTGGTTGGTATTTACTTGCATGGCAAGCAAGAGGGCGATTAAATTAACCTACCACCCGCGCGTCTGCAGCACTTCCTTCTCTGTGAGGTTTCTGATATCAATCCCTTCCATAGCCTTTCCAAGCCCCTTTGAAATCTTAGCTAGCACAGAAGGATTATCGTAATTATTCGCAGCCTCGACAATAGCAGAAGCCATCTTCTCCGGGTTCTCGGCCTTGAATATCCCTGAGCCAACAAAGACGCCGTCAGCTCCCAGCCTCATCATCAATGCCGCATCGGCAGGCGTGGCAATGCCTCCCGCGGCGAAGTTCACAACCGGAAGTCTCTCTAGTTTTGCGGTTTCTTTCACAAGCTCAATCGGGGCTTCAATCTTTCGCGCCACTGCTATTAGCTCTTCAGAACTCTTGCCCTTCAGTTCCCTTATCGCGCCCATGATTGCCCGCATGTGCCTCACAGCTTCTTTCACGTCGCCTGTGCCGGCTTCTCCCTTTGTCCGTATCATGGCAGCGCCTTCGTTAATTCGACGGAGCGCCTCGCCTAAGTCACGAGCACCGCATACGAAAGGTATTGTGAATCCAGTCTTGTCGATATGGAAGCTCTCATCAGCAGGCGTAAGAACCTCGGATTCGTCCACCATGTCAACGCCAAGCGCCTCAAGGATTTCAGCCTCAACAAAATGCCCGATGCGCGCTTTAGCCATTACAGGTATTGTAACCGAATCAATTATAGCCGCAATCACCTGCGGGTCAGCCATCCTTGCAACCCCGCCAGCTTTTCTTATGTCCGCAGGCACCTGGTGAAGCGCCATCACAGCCACCGCGCCCGCTCTTTCAGCTATCAGGGCTTCCTCTGGCGTTGTGACATCCATAATTACCCCGCCTTTTTGCATCTTTGCAAAACCGCGCTTTATGAGTTCTGTTCCGTGTCTTAGATTTTCAAGCTGCATAAATTGTCATTCTTCCTTATAATGTGAGATATTATACTTTGCGCCATTTATCTTTATCCTATCCCCGTTTCACCCCGACGCGTCCATTATTTTCCATGATGACAAACCCCAGTTTTTTAAGATAACGCAGCGCCTGCCCTTTCCCGTGAAGCAAAACCTCGGCAAGGTCAGCCTCTTCATCGATATCGGTGCTCAGGTTAAAAGAGTCAAAAACCAGGACATCAAGCCCGTTTCCTGATGCGATATCGAGATGTTTTAAGAAACTTGCGCCGTAATAATCCACATGGAACCTTGAAGGTTCCCTGATAAACAAGGCATTGGTGCCGCCCATCCTACCCGGAACAATAACAAGGTCGGAAGAAGCATCCACAATATCCCGGATGTTCTTTATCGAAACAAGAGGAATATCAGCCATTATTATCAAAACCGGCTCGTTTATGGAATGCTCTGACATTTTTTGCAGGTATTCGTTAAGAGCCTCGTTCAAACCCTTCTCGGTCAGCACCAGGTTTGCCCCATTGACTTCAACTATAGCGGTGGATAAAATATCAACTACCGAAAAGCATGCCGAGGAGAGCAAAGCTTCGGCGACGTCGTTGAGCATTGCCATTGCAAGCCCCTCGCGCTCTTTTTCGGAAAGCAGGGTTTTTAATCTTGATTTGGCGTTGTTTTTCTTAAATGGGATAACCGCCCTCATATCGCCTAAGAGACAGGGTATGTCAATAAAAAGCTTTTGAAACAGCTCTCAGCCCTATACTATAATATATTATAGAAGGCTATAGCAACCTATAAATATAGTCAAAAATAAAAATTACCATTATGGTTACAACAATCCAGATAAAAGAAGATATAAAATCAATATTAACGCAAATGAAACTCTTTGAACGTGAGACTTATAGCGATGTTTTAGAGCGACTCATCGAAGATGTCCGGGAACTAAATGAAGAAACAAAAAAAGAGATAAAAGCTGCAATAAAAGAGATTGAGAGCGGCAAATACGTTACGCATGAAAAGCTGGCTTCTGAAATGGGATTCTGATGGAATTTCAAATAATCTGGTCAGAATCGGCGGCAAACGAACTTAAAAAATTGGATAGAACTGTATCAAAACGCATTTTTAAAAAAGTCTCACAACTTTGCGAAAATCCGTATCATTTTGAAGTGATAAAAATGGTAGGGGATCCTTATTTTCGATTACGCGTCGGTGATTACCGCGTCATTTTTGATATACAGAATGACATACTTCGAATACTTGTTCTTAAAGTAGGTCATCGAAAGAATATCTATAAGAAATAGATTGAATTGTCGCTCTTGTAAAAATGCGCGCCTGATTTTTAGATTTCAAGTGCTTGTTCAGGATTACTATTGCCTTTTGGAAAAAGATAATTCGTTAAAAACAACGCAAAGCCTATTAACCCTTAAAGCATAGGAAAACGGCGAGGCACGACAATGAAAGAAATACTTGAGATACTGGAAAGCAATCCAAGAATAGCGCTTAAAGAAATTGCGACCATGACAGGAAGCACAGAAGCAGCCGTCGCCTCAAAAATCAAAGAGATGGAAAAAAAGGGCATCATAAGGAAATACAAGACCGTAATCGACTGGGAAAAGGCAGGCGAGGAATATGTTTATGCCATCATTGAATTGAAGGTCGCCCTGCGCTCAAGAACGGGGTACGATGCCATCGCCGAGCGTATTGCCAGGTTCCCGGAAGTGAGGTCTGTCCGCCTGATTTCGGGAGACCATGACCTCTCTCTTACAGTGCGCGGAAAATCCATGAAAGACGTAGCTTTTTTTGTGGCTGAAAAAATAGCCACCCTTGAACAGGTGCAGGGAACGGTAACGCATTTTGTATTGCGCACATACAAGGAGGATGGAGATGTCTTATTCGAGAAAGAGCGCAGCGAGCGCCTTGCTGTCTCCCCGTGATGTCATGCCTGGAAAATTCGTATCTGAAAAGGTAAGGGAAATTCCGCCCTCTGGGATACGGAAATTCTTTGACCTCGTACTTGAAATGGACGATGTGATCTCACTTGGCGTGGGAGAGCCTGATTTTGTCACGCCATGGCATATCAGGGAAGCATGTATCTACTCGCTTGAAAAGGGGTTCACCTCGTACACATCAAACCTCGGGCTCCTGGAATTGAGGGAATTGATCTCAAAAAGCTACATGAAGGATTACGGGATTGATTATAACCCGAAAAATGAGATTCTTGTTACCACAGGAGTAAGCGAAGCGGCAGACCTTGCGTTTCGGGCAGTAACAAACCCGGGTGATGAAGTAATAATCCCCGAGCCCTGCTACGTTTCATACAAACCAAGTGTTTCACTTGCAGGCGGTGTGCCAGTCCCAGTGCCCACATACCGGGATGACGAGTTCAGGGTCACGGCAGACCAGATAGAGAAAAGCATCACAAAAAAAACCAAGGCGCTTGTGTTGAGTTACCCGAACAATCCCACAGGCGCTGTCATGGAGCGAAAAGACCTTGAAGAGATAGCTGATGTTGTCAATGAAAATGACATCGCGGTGATTTCGGACGAGGTGTACGCCAGATTGACCTACGATGGCGCACATACCTGTTTTTCCTCACTCCCGGGGATGAAAGAAAGGAGCATTATCCTGAACGGGTTTTCAAAATCACACGCCATGACAGGTTTGCGCCTGGGATATGCTGCGGGAAGCGAAGAGCTAATCGCAGCCATGACGAAAATCCACCAGTACGCAATGCTCTGCGCGCCGATTACAGCACAGATGGGGGCGGTAGAGGCTCTCAAGAACGGCGACGGGGAGATGCAAAAGATGGTCAGGGAATACAACCGGAGGCGCCGCCTGATTGTCGGGGGATTGAATAAACTCGGGTTAGATTGTTTTGAGCCCAGAGGGGCATTCTACGCTTTCCCCTCAATAAAAAGCACAGGGCTGACCTCTGAGGAGTTCGCAGGCCGGCTTTTGAAAGAAGAGAAAGTGGCTGTTGTCCCCGGCAGCGTGTTCGGGGAATGCGGTGAAGGGTATCTGCGATGCTCGTATGCAACATCGCATGAGGAACTGGTGAAAGCGCTTGCCCGCATCGAAGCGTTTATTGAGAAACTTTAGGGCTTTTTAATCAGACTTTAGCTTTTCAAGGTCATTCGGGTGAGCGAGTAGCTCGTTGAAATAGATTTTCTTACCTGTTCGTGTCATGTACAGGCGCGTCCAAAGGACAGTGCTCAGAGGGGAGATGACGAAAATGCTTACAAAAATTATGGCTATCTCCATGAAGCTAAGAGAAATTTTGACGCCCAAAAGAATCAATCCCAGTATAACAACTATTAATATAATGAGGATAATCAGCCAGAGCAGGAATACATCGGACTTATGCTTATTGAAAAAATTAAAACCAGCAAGTATTCCATCAACGGGTTCAAGATTGTCTATTACTATGGCATAACTGAAAACGGCGAGAACTATAGTTAAAATAATTACATATATCACCCACAATAAAAATCCGCCGAGCAATAATATAGGTCCAATGCCTCCGGAAGATGGTCTTACTATTGCCCCGGGTACCAGAAATGCCAAACCTGCCAGGAAAAGCAATCCTACTAAAATATTAGCGAGAAAAAGACTTGCAACATTCTTCTTCCCCGATTCCACCATGGTGGATATTTCCGATTTTCCGTTCTCGGTGGCTTGTTTTGCCATACCAATAGCTCCCGCTACGAAGAACGAGGATAAAAACAAGGAAATTAAAATAAATAAAAGCATTAGAAAAACAAGCTCAAAAATATGGCTTTTTAACAGCGGGAAAATGATTGAAAAAATTTGTTCAGGGCTTGCGGTATTGTCAAGAGATGAAAATTCTGGCCCAAGTATATAAGAAAATCCAACAGAAAAAAATATGAAGCTCAATATTTGCGATATGAAAAAATTGAGAACAAAAGGAATGCCCAGATTGAGATTCTTCGAATACGTTTCAAATCCGTTACTTATGATTTTTCCGATATCTTCCACCATTGGTTACCTCGGCTATCTAATGGTCTGATTATTTATTAATGTATTCATCTATTTTGAAAATGTTATCGCCAGAAGCATCAACACAATAGCCAGAATCATGAGGAGCAGCGCATACCTTTTATCAGTTCCAAAAACAACAGGTACAGGACCGATAAGTATCACGCCCCCGCCTTTTACTTTCTTCTCTTTGCCCGTCCCGGCGGGTCTTTCCTCATCCGCCTCTTCGCTTTCCTGCCCCATCATGCCAAAAGCAACCAGAAGAAACCCCAGGATTATCAGGAAGCTGCCAGCTGTAATCAGGAATGTCCAATCAGGCATTTTTCCTCCCGAGCATGAAATAGGCAAACATGAGTAACAGACCAATGGCCATCGCAATCAAAGTAATGCCAGGCGATGAACCGAATGCAATGGGTATAGGGCCTATCATGACAAGGCCTGCAAAATTTGCGTTCCGGGCTGATGGGATGAATCCCAAAAAAACCAGCGCAAAACCGACTATTATTAAAGAGAATCCGATTTTGATTATATCAGTCATAGGCATTTTGTTTTAGTAATATCGCCTTCAATATCCTCTATTTCATGCAAAAAAGTTTCGGAAATCTCCTGTGCTAGTGGTTTCCAGTCATCTATGCCAAAATCTAAGAGTGCTGCGGTTTTGACATCTTCGGGAGTCCCCCGTGTAGTAATGTTTATCCCGCAGTGTATTTTCTCACTCGATACGCCTGCGCTTGCTATGCTCACATTGAGCTTCCTGTCATCGATAAACAGGTCGTCGCCGTTCCTGGTCGTTTTTATCCCATGCTTCTCAAGCACGTCTTTTATGCAGATAATGAGAAGGCGCTGCATGTGATAGGAAAGGCGCATGCTTGCGGGGGAATCGAACCTTTCCACAATAATATGAAGCAAATCATCGCCCTTTATGGTTTTCCCGGCTTTTTCATCCTCAAGGTCTTTCATATTCTCAAATGTCACGTCCATGGGACCATGGAAACATACTATGGAATCGCCTTTTATTCCCATGCTGTACGCCCAGAGCGGAGCTATCTGGGAGCCGTCGTATTTTATCGGGTCGGGGAGGATTCTGGAAATCATATGGATGCCTGTTTGTAGCGGGGCTCTATTAAATATATCCTCAGGCTTTCAATTCGCTGCCCTCAACGAGATTACAGGTTTATTGGCGCCTATTTTGCATGAATCTGTGCATTTCATGCAGGCAAAGCAGTCAGGAGCCTCTATGGTCTTGCTTTTACCAGTATAATCCTTGCAGAGATCCAGATGACACCCGGTATGGCATTTCTTGCAGTTCCTGCAATCCTCTATGGATACATGGAGTATCTTGTTCTTTGAGAGAAGGGATTGCGCATACCCCACAGGGCAGAAACTGCACCAGGTCCGCGGCATGTAAATGATGCCGAGAGGTTGAAATAAGAAGGGTTGTCACGATGCATATAAACACGATAAACCCGCCGATGGAAGCCAGTTTATCCTGTGACACAAGAAGCGGATTTTTCCCCAGGAGTACAATAAGGAACATTATTGCCATTATCGAAGCGATGAACAGCTTGAATCCGGTAGTCTTCAATGTCTTTGGTATGCTTGCTTTGTGTGATATTTTCTCCATGACATATTCAAGGAACGTTCCACGGGGGCACAGCCATCCGCACCAGAACCTTCCCAGTATGGGAGAAAGGAGGAGTCCCCCGACTATTATAAACCCTATCAGGAGAAGCCCTATCTCGAAGTAAAAATCATTATGCGTTATTATCCCGTGCAAAGCGACAGCAAAGATTACTGCGCTTATCGCAAGAGAGGTAAGCTGGGTTGTTTTTCTTATTTTTGAGTATTTTTCCATAACAATCTTCCATCATACCTGATACACATGATAGTATTTAATGGTTTTGCCACAAACGTACACAACCATATTTATGCATTTTTGTAAAGAAAAAGTATCCGGCGGGATTATTGAAGCGCAGCCTTCACGAATGCAAGAAATGGAGGTGAAGGCTTTCCGGGGCGGGATTTGAATTCCGGATGGAACTGCGAGCTAAAGAAGAACTTATGCCCTGGTATCTCAGCGATTTCCATCCTGTGGTCGTTCCTGCCTGTGAATTTCATGCCTTTTGCTTCAATCTGCGGGATGTAGTTCGGATTCACCTCATACCTGTGCCTGTGGCGTTCGATAAGTGTTGTGCTTCCATATAATTTGCTTGCAAGGGAGCCTTCCTTCAGTATCGCCTCGCAGTTTCCAAGGCGCATGGTGCCGCCCATGTTTTTGACGTTCTCCTGCTCAGGCAGGAGGTCTATCACGGGATGCTCGGTTTTTGCAAGCTCAGAACTGTTGGCGTCTTTTAATCCCACCACGTCTCGCGCAAACTCGATAACCGCAAGCTGCATCCCAAGACACAATCCAAGGTATGGGACATTATGTTCCCGCGCGAATTTTATGGCAAGTATCTTGCCTTCAGTCCCCCGCACGCCAAAACCACCGGGAACCAGAATGCCATTGTATTTCTTGAGCATTTCAATGGAAGCAGGTTTTCTCTCAAACTCTTCAGCATCAATCCAGTCGGTTTTCACCCGACACCCGCATTCTACCCCTGCATGTTTGAGCGCCTCGTTTATACTGATGTAAGAATCCCCAAGATGTGCATATTTCCCGACAACGGCTATGCGTATTTCCTTATCGATGGAAGCCATCTTTTCAATCAATACATCCCATTCGTGGGATATTTCCCGCGGGGTGAGCTTTAGTTTTTCCATTAAATAGTCGGAGAGCCCTTCCTGCTCCATCAGTGTTGGAACGTAATAGATATCCTTTGCATCATGCGCGCTTATCACGGCAGCCGCAGGCACATCGCAGAAAAGTGCGATTTTTGATTTGGTATCTGCAAGCACAGGTTCTTTGCACCGCACCACGATTGCATCAGGTTGTAAGCCCAGGCTCCGGAGTTCCTTTACCGAATGCTGCGTGGGTTTTGTCTTCTGTTCTCCCTGCGTATCAAGGGGCACAAGGGTCACATGCACAAAAACAATATCCTCTTCTTTTTCTTCGCTGTGCATCTGGCGTACGGACTCAAGGAAAGGCATGCTCTCTATGTCGCCCACAGTTCCACCCACTTCAATGATACAGATATCAGCGCCGCTTTTTTTTGCCACTTTCCTGATGCGTTCTTTTATTTCGTTGGTTATATGCGGGATAATCTGCACAGTTTTTCCTAGATAATCGCCGCGGCGCTCTTTTTCAATGACTGTCTGGTACACCTGTCCAGTTGTGATATTGTGTTCACGTGTGAGTTCGATATCAAGGAAACGTTCATAATTACCGAGGTCAAGGTCAACCTCGCCCCCGTCCTTCAGTACAAAAACCTCGCCGTGCTGATAGGGGCTCATAGTACCGGCATCGATATTGATGTAAGGATCGATTTTGATAGCAGTTATATTGAAACCCTTATTTTTTAAAATGCGCCCGATAGAGGCGGCAGTTATTCCTTTCCCCAGCCCGCTCATCACACCGCCTGTGACTATGATGTACTTCATGCCCCTTTTCATAGGCACACATTGAAATATAGTTAATGGATGCCAAAATTTAATATCCATACCAGCTAACAAAGAGCGGTGATTTTATGAAAGTTTATATCTGCGATAAAAGCTGCTGTCCTGCAGTGGAAGTAGTTGGAAATGAAGTATTGATAGGCGAAGCCGCAAATACGGTGAGATTGAAGAAGAACGAATGGAACAAACTGGTTGAGAAAATCCAGTCAGGCGAGCTTGGTTCGATTTAATAAGAAAAGCCTTTTTTACCCACAAGGGGCACGAACACAACGCCCCCCTTTGCTTCTTTTTTCAAGCCGTCGATTTTTGTCACTAGATAGAGTTCCTGGAAATGCCTGCCAACAGGAATTACGAGCTTCCCTCCAATTTTAAGCTGGTCTGTCAGCGTTTCCAGGATTTCAGGAGAAGCGCATGCAACGCTGATGCGGTCGTATGGCGCATAACCCGCAAGTCCGAGTGAGCCGTCCTCTACTATCACGGTGACATTGGTGATGCCTGCATTTGCGAGGTTATCCCGGGCAAATTGTGCCAGGCCTTCTATTCTTTCAACAGCATAAACGTGGCCGCTTCCCGCAAGCACCGCCATCACGGCGGCATGGTAGCCGGAACCCGCACCAATCTCAAGTATTTTCATGCCGTCCTGGATATCAAGGAGGTCGCACATTATCGCAACCATGTGGGGAGCTGAGATGGTCTGACCCCAGCCTATTGGCAGGGGATAATCGGCATACGCATTTCTTTGTTCCCTTTCTGGTACAAACAGGTGCCTCGGAACGCTTTTCATCGCATTCAGGACGCGTTCGCTTATCCCGTGCTGACTTAACTCCTCTATCAATCTGCTCTTTTGGAGCTCAAACTCCATACCGACTCCCGCTTTTTAATCACAACCCGCTCCCCCTTGGCCCTTGAGATTTTTTTGGGCATCTTGAAACCCGAATCTGCATAGATGCGTTTAATATCCTTTGCCCTGACAGAAACACCTTTCCTGCTTTTAAAGCAGCCATCCCTTATTTTTATCCGTATGACCTTTAATTTACGGCCATGAATCTCCACCTTATCCCCGATAACAAATTCCCTGTCGCCCGGAACACGCATTTCTACGGATTCGGTGGTTTCCCTCTGGCTTATGGCGATTTTTACCAAGACCTCGTCAATGGCGCGTGCCCATATCGTTTTAATCACTTCCGCCCCGGCCTCATCCACACGTTTGTCCCCGACCTCAACCGAAGTGACCTTTACAAGTGAAGCCTCACCTGTTGCCTCATCGTCTATGACGAGTTCATCACCTTTCCTTATCGTACCTGAAAGCATTGCTCTTGTGTGGATTGATTCTCCCCTTTTGCTTACTATCACTCTCACGAGCACATTTTTTGGTTTTTTCTGTTTGTGGACTGACCCGCACTCCTCACATTGTAAAAGTACGTCTTTTGTACCTTTCAGGACAATATGCGGCACTGGTTCTGCTGGTGAGCATGAAGGACATTCTATTTCGATTTTTTCCATAATTCAAAATTAGAGTCTCTCTACATATAAATATCCAACAGGGCATGAATAAATATAAGACTGGGTAAGATATATTTAAATAGAAAGATAACTTATTGAGAACAACCGGAGGTAAAGGCATGAGGCTAAGCAAACAAAGTCTGATTATCGCAACAATTGTACCATTAATATTTGGTGTAGTAATAATTTCAAATTACATTGAGGCATTAAATATATTGCAGCCGCTGGGACAATCTACATATATGATATATAATCAAGCAGTGATTATAGGTGTTTTTTCGTTCCTGGCTCTTGCAGTGTACTGGTGCGTAATGATGTACCTGATATATCTGCTTCAGGAGAACCTGGTCATACTGGATGCAAATCTTGATAAGGCGGCAGACATTGGTGCAAAGCACCTTACAGAATCAAAGAACCTGCTGAATCAGGTTATAGCCATCCTGAAAAGATATGAAAGCCAGTAATATGCGAAAAGCATATTACTATTTTCTTTTTTTTTTAATTTTTTTTGTGTTACATTCAAAGATTTGCAAATATCTTTGCACCTGCAACAAAATGGACATTAACAACGAACTAATACAAACTCGTACGAACTAATATGAACAAACAGAGTGAATGTAAATAAAGGAGGTTAATATGAAACAAATGCTTTTAAGAGTTCGATTAAGGGATTTGAGAGATGGTGAGACTGAAGAAGACCAAAAAGCAATATTAAACAACTTAATACGGACTATGGAAGATGACCCCCATCATTTCGTGGACTCAGTGAGTGATATTAAAGAAACGCAAGTCCATCTCGAAGTAATTCGGGATAAAAAGACACTATCTAAATTTAAAATTGAAGAGCCTGCTTTGTTGATACAGAGTGAGAGGGGTCAGTTCCTTGAACCCAAATCAAAAATAACCTTGAATCGAATTGAGATTATATTGGAAGAACTGATTAAACTGGAAGAGACGAAGGGACCAGTCCCCATCAGGATGAGTATTTTAAAATAGCTTCTATATTTCAATAACCATCATCAACAGCTAGAGATTAAATTTACTTCTTCTTGAATTATCTAGAACTCGTACGAACTCCGGTTGCATGAGTTCGTATCAGTTCGTACGAGTTAGTTGTTGATTTTTTCATGCCAGAGGCATGGCGCGCTAAGTGAAATGTAAAATGCAGGACAAATTCCAATGAAAAATCTCTAATTCTACTGCACCATTTTCTGCGCATACCCTATAAGACCGCCGGCATCCACGATACCGCGCACGAAATCAGGCAGCGGCGTGGCTTGATACGTCTCGCCCTTTGTGGTATTGCTGATAATCCCGGACTCAAAATCAACCTCAATATGGTCTCCTTCTTCGATTTTATCAGTATCCGGGCACTCAAGAAGGGGAAGCCCGATATTGATGGAATTCCTGAAAAAGATGCGGGCAAAGGATTTTGCGATGATGCATTTCACCTTTGCGCCACGAAGCGAAAGAGGCGCATGTTCGCGCGATGAGCCGCACCCGAAATTAAAACCTGCCACGATGATATCCCCGTCCTTCACTCCGCTTGCGAAATCAGGGCGCACACCCTCAAAAGCGTGTTTGGCAAGTTCCTCGGGTTTATTGATAGTGAGGTATTTGCCCGGGATTATCGCATCTGTGTCTATGTCATCCCCGAATTTCCATACGTTTGCGGGGAGTTTCAGGTCGGTTTCGAGGTTGACTGTGAGTTTTTGCTTCATGTTTGGCTGAATTGGTTGCTTGGGTTATAAGATTTATTCCATTTAATGGGTACTAATGACCGATAATATCGGTCAAAATAACTATAAAGTGACCGATAAATTTATTTGCGACGAGGGAGATACTGGTTGTAATGAACAACGAAACAATAATAGAAATATTGAGTGGCTGGAACATTTGGAGGCGGGATCAGGAAACCGGCATAAGCAGGGACGCATATTTGAACAGGCTGGACAGGCTGGCAGAGACAGAGCAGATTGTGGCCATGACTGGAGTGAGGAGGAGCGGAAAATCCACCTTAATGAAGCAATTCATCAAAAAAAAAGTATCCTCCGGCATTGACAGAGTCTCTTTCCTGTATGTAAACTTTGAAGAGCCGAAATTTTCCGGGTTGCTTTCGCCAGAATTTCTCCAGCAAATTTACGAGGCTTACCTGGAAATAATAAAGCCTAAGGAGAAGCCATGGATTTTTCTGGACGAGGTTCAAAATGTCCCAAACTGGGAGAGGTTCGTGAGGGGCTTGCACGAAAAAAAAGAGGCGAATATTTTCATTTCAGGCTCAACCGCCAAATTGCTTGGCAAAGAGCTTGGAACCTTGCTTACTGGCAGATGGGTGGAAATGAAAACATATCCCTTAGACTTCCGGGAATTTCTCCTGTTCAAACAGATAAAAATAGAAAACAAAATGGAAATGCTTTCCAACAAAGTCAGGATAAAACAGCATCTCAGGGAATATCTTGAATTCGGGGGCTTTCCTCTGGTGGCTTTGAAAGAGGAGAAGGAGGAGATACTCAGGAGATATTTTGATGATATTGTGGAAAGGGACATAGCCATGCGGTACAAGATAAGAAAAACAGAAAAGCTAAAGGCGCTTTCCAGATATTATCTGACAAATTTCTCATCCCACGTTTCGTACAGGCGAATTGCCAGATTCATAGGTTTGAGCCTGGACAGTATAGAGCGGTATTCTGCATACATGGCAGAAGCGTACCTTCTCTTCTTCGTCCAAAAATATTCATACTCCCTGAAAGAGCAGGAAGTAAACCCGAGGGTTGCTTATGGCATTGACTCCGGATTGATAAACATCACGGGATTCAGGTTTAGCGACAATCTGGGAAAGCTGTATGAAAATACGGTATTTCTTTCCCTGCTTGAGGGTGGAAAAGAGATATACTATTATAAAAGTAGGGGCGAATGTGACTTTTTGATAAAAGAAGGGCAAAGAGTTGTGCGCGCCATACAGGTTTCGTATGAGATAAAAGAAAACAAGGAGCGCGAAGTTAATGGACTGCTGGAAGCCATGGACGCATTTAAACTGAAAGAAGGATTAATGATAACAGAGGACGAGGAAGAGGAAGAAAGAATAGAAGGCAGAAAAATAGTTTACATGCCCCTCTGGAAATGGCTCCTAAACGTTTGAATTGTTCAGTTCGTATGTTTCTCCATGAGACTTATCCAGTAAAGGCAGACGATATTAATTATACTCCCGCCACGTCTTCCCGCATTTCGTGCACCTGAAAAACCTGACCTCGCTCTCATCAGCAGACCTAAGCTGCCGCAGCCACCAGTAAGCTGTATCGTTTCCGCAGTCCTCGCATTTGACGCGGGTCGTGGGCATCCCCATCTCGCGCCCTTCCAGGACAGTTACCTCGCGCTCATTTCGTTCGGTCTTTGAGACAAAGCTCTCTTTGATCTCTTTTTCGAACCCGCATTTCCTGCATTTATAGACGTTCTTGGCGGGCATCATCATGCTCTTACATTTCGGACAAAATTCCATTGATATCACTCCTGGCGTTTTCTATGATTTTATTATGGTCAAATGCCAGTTCGGGTATTTCATTCAAACCGAAAAGCCCTATATCCTTAGCATCCGAACCTGCTTTAAGTTTTCCATATCCTTTTGCAAGATAACATACGGAAACTGTATGACCTCTCGGGTCGCGCAAAGGGTCAGAATACACGCCAAGAAGCTTGATTATTTCTATATCAAGCCCGGTCTCCTCCTTTGCCTCGCGAACGACAGCCGCCTCAACTGTTTCCCCCACTTCAACGAACCCGCCGGGAAGAGCGAAATGGTTCTTAAATGGCGGGTTCCTGCGCCTGATAAGGACGAGTTTTCCCTCAAATATAATAAGCGCGTCCACGGTCAGAAGAGGCGTTACGGGTTTCATCTGTCTCATTTCCTCAGCACTATTGTCAGTATATCATTATCATACATCATATGGTCAAGACCTGCGCGCTGCCCTTCATGCTTTGCGGAATCGCCCCATATTTGCGCATACCTGAACCTTTTTTTGAAATCGCGGTGAAGCTTGTCGCATACATCGCCGATGGTGAAGCCCTCCCTCACTATCAGCGGTTCGTCCATGTCGGCGGGCTTTCCCTGAGGCTTCAGGTAAATCCTGATAAACCCTAATTTTTCATACAGTTTTTCTTTAAGCTCTTCGATATGCACCTTTTTATCAGCAGAAACCAAAATCGCATCCGGGAATTTCTCTTTGCATTTCCTGAGCGTGTATTCGTCCGCAAGGTCGATTTTATTGATAACCACTATTGCAGGGATATATTTCCTGTTGCCAAGGACGGCATCTATCAACTGGTCGATGGTAATGTCCTCACGTATCAATACGTTGGCGTTGTGGATTCTGTACTCTCCAAGGATAGTTTTTACGGTGTCCTCGTCAAGACCAAGTTCAACAGTGCTGCTTATAGTGACGCCGCCCCTTGCTTTTTTCTTTATCGTGACATCAGGTGGTCTTGAATTGACGCGGATACCAGCCTCATTTAATTCCTCGACCAGGACATCATAGTGGACGAGCTGGAAAACATCCAGCAATATCACAGCGAGGTCGGCGTTCCGTATTACGGCGATGACTTCTTTGCCGCGGCCCCTGCCGGATGCAGCCCCCCGTACAAGTCCGGGCACGTCCAGTATCTGGATTGTAGCCCCTTTGTAATCCATTGCCCCCGGCACCACGTCCAGTGTGGTAAATTCATAAGCTGCAACCGCAGATTCCGTACCCGTGAGGCTGTTCAGGAGCGTACTTTTGCCTACTGACGGGAATCCCACAAGCACAACGGAAGCGTCACCTGATTTCTTTACCGAAAACCCTTCTCCGCCGGATTTTGAAGAAGCTCGCTTTTGCACTTCATCCCGAAGACGCGCAATCTTTGATTTAAGGCGGCCGAGGTGACCTTCGGTAGCCTTGTTATATTTAGTTTTGGATATTTCTTCCTCAATCGCTCTTATTTCTTCTTCAAGTGCCATCGGCTCTAATAGCTGTAATCAAGGCAAAAAGGATTTGGGTGATAAAGTCCTGTTGGAACCGGATGAACGCATTATTCGATTACCTGGAATCAAGGGAAGATTTTGCAATAGAGGCGCTCGATGAACTTGTGCGCATAGAAACGCATGTACCGCCGGGTGAGAACTACGGGAAAGTCATGGAACTGGCAGCCCGGAAGCTGCGGGAGCTGGATTTTGAGGTTGAGATTATCCGCATGCCCCGCGAATTATTCGAGAAGAAAAACCCACGCCTTTCCCATCTTAAAGCGGAACGGGTGAATCTATCAGCTAAATTGAATGTGGGCGCGCCAAAAACCCTATTAATCAATACGCATCTTGATGTCGTCCCGGCAAGCGCCAACTGGAGCATGCCGCCGTTTGAGGTCACAGTCAGGGACGGGCGCATATTCGGGCGCGGGGTGGCTGACTCTAAAGGAGGTGTCAGCGCGCTATTAACCGTGCTTTCTGCAATGAAGGAACTGGGCATCAAACCCGGATACAACCTGAATATCGCCCTGACCACGGATGAGGAAATGGGACCTTACTCGGGTCTTTGCCATCTTGCGGACATTGGCAAGCTTGAGGCTGATTATTTCCTGAGCATGGACGGGGACAGTGACGATATCACCATCGCCTCGAACGGGAACGTGGACTGGCAGATAGATGTTTTCGGGAAATCATACCACAGCGGCAGCAGTTTTCTCGGCGTGAATGCGATAGAGAAATCCGTACCCATCATGAATGAGTTACTGGAACTCAAGGCAAAGGTTGAGATACGACGCTCAAACGTACCCGCCAGTATTGCAATCAGCCGCAAAAGTGGCATTGAAACTTTAATGCCGGTTCTCAATATCACAATAATAAATGCGGGCGTTAAACAGAATATCGTGCCTGATAAGTGCACGATGAAAGGCGATCGCCGCTATATCCCGGAGGAAAAATTTGAGGATGTCTGCAAAGAGATGAACGCCGCTATTTCACGCGTAAGGGAAAAATATCCGGATATCGATTTCAAGATGAGCTGTGATGATATTTACGCCCCCCTGCTAACTGATATGAACCACCCATGGGTTAAAGAAGTAAAGCGGGTGGCAGGCGAGGTGGCTGGAAGGGAAGTAAGGCTTGCGGGGGCGCAGGGAAGCCTTGACGTGGCGTATGCGGTTAAGGTCACTGGCCTCCCTGCATGCTGTTTCGGGATAGGAAGGAGGACAGAGAGCAATGCGCATGCGGATGATGAGAATATCAGGGTGGAAGACCTTGTAATGTACATGAAATTCCTTGCAAAATTGCTGCTTGGTAATGAAAAGTTTCATAAATTAGAAAAAGGGTAGAGGTCGATATGAATAATTTCATGAAGAAATGGGGATTGACATTAAACGTACTGGTCATTGTTTTCGTTTTGCTGGTCATAAAAAGGATAATCGACCTGTATAACCTCAATACAGCTACTGCAAGTCCGCTGATTACTGCTCTTGTGGGCGGGGTGATTTTCACCATAGCCATCATATTTACAGGCACGCTTACGGATTACAAGGAAAGCGAAAAAATACCGGGCGAACTGGCTGCATCCATCAAGGCTATTTACAAGGACAGCAAAGTACTTCCGATTAATGACGATATCACTTCCGGCATGCGTACGCATACCAGGGAACTCCTGCAAACCATAAATTCAAATTTCAGGAAAAACAACTGGGATTTAAATGAAATAAACTCAGCTATGGAGGCTATAAATAACGATATCGTTCAGCTTTCAGCAAAAGGTCTTGCTCCACCCCTGATAGTGAAATTGCGGGCCGAGTTGATAAACATCGATAAGATCTCAAATCGTATAAAGACCATTGCTGAGACCTCATTCATTCCCGCAGCATACGGCATTGCAGAACTGGCGGTCGGTGCGGTTTTGCTTGTGCTGCTTTTTGTAAAAACAGAGCCGTATTATGAAGGGCTTGCCCTGATAGGCGCGACCTCGTCCCTCCTCATCGGTCTTATAATGCTCATAAAAGATATGGATAATCCCTTTGAAGTGGGTAAAAAAACCTACGCTGATGTTGACCTGAGTCTCCTGTTTAATCTTGAGGATTATTTGAAGGATGAATAAAATGCTCCGTTGGAACTATCGAAAACCATAACGGTAGATTTAATACTCATTTATGAGAAAAGCGTTAGCTTTGCTTCCTTATGATTATCTCCCAATCCGTTTTATTTTGCTGCTTCACGCTCACTACCTCATGACCATCGGCTTCCATACCTCTTGGCACCTCGGTTACTGCAATCGGGTCATCCACGATTACCTTGAGGATTTTCCCTTTCGCAAGTGCATGCAGCGCCTGTTTTGCATACACAAAATTATAGGGGCACACATTTCCTTTGAGATTTATCTCCTGGTCCTCTTTAACATCAGCAAGGAAAGTGCCGTTAATATACGCCCGCGTCCTCTCTTCTTTCGGGTTCTCAAGCACCTCATTCGCGGGACCGTGTTCCACAAGCTCGCCGAGATATAGGTGGATTACGTAGTCTGCAAGCCTCATTGCCTGATGGATGTTGTGAGTAACAATCACGATGGTGTAATCATTCTTCAGTTTCAGGAGCTGCTGCTCGATATGCTGCGACGAGACCGGGTCTAAAGCCGATGTCGGCTCATCGCACAGGATTATCTCAGGCTCAACCGCAAGCCCCCTTGCAAGGCAGAGCCTCTGCTGCTGGCCTATTGAAAGTTTATTTGCAGGTGACTTCAGGCGGTCTTTGACCTCTTCCCAGAGCCCTCCTATCCTGAGGTATTTCTCTACTGTTTCATCCAGTTTCTTTTTATCTTTTATCCCATGTATCCTTGGACCGTATGCAACATTATCGTATATCGACATTGGAAGCGGGTTTGGTTTCTGCGGAAGCAGCCCCATCTTGCGCCGGACATCCGTGATATCGATGCTATTATTGAGCACATCTATGCCATCCACAATTATTTTCCCTGAAACTCTTGCTCCGTCCGTGAGGTCAATGAGCCTGTTCAGGCATTTTAAAAGCGTACTTTTGCCGCAGCCGCTGGGACCTATTATGGCAGTGATCTGCTTTCTCGGAAAACCCACAGTTACGTCCTTCAGTACATGGTGGTCGCCATAAAATGCATTAACTTTTTCAATACTGATATGATTTGAATTTTTCATGTGGTCACCTGATAACGTTCTTTAGAAATCTTTTTGATAAATATCGCGAGGTCAAGCTGAGCGCAAGCACAATTATGAGAAGTATCAGTGCGCTTGCATAAGCACGAGCCTGCACCTCCGGAAATGGCGTGCCGAGCTGGAAGAACACCGCAAGTGGCAGCGAAGCCACAGGATCAAATAGTGAGCGAGGCAGGCTGTCTGTATAACCTGCGGTGAACAATACGGAAGCAGCATCCCCGATGCCCCTGCCAAAAGCAAGAAGAGCAGCAGTAACTATCCCCGGTAACGCCTGTTTCACCACAACCCCGAAGGTAGTTTCGAGCTTTGTCGCTCCCAGTGAATAAGATGCCTCTTTCAATTCCACAGGCACCATTTTTATTACTTCTTCCATAGCGCGAATCATAATTGGAAGTTGCAATAATGTGAGAACGATAATACCTCCCAGAAGCGAAGCCCTCATACCCAGATACAGCATAACAATAAAACCGAAGGCTCCATACACGATTGATGGCGTGCCCCAGAGCACGTCCAGAGAAAGCCTGATATAATAAGCAGCTTTTGTTTTTCCGATGTAGTCCTTTTGCAGCGATAAGGCTGCGGGAAGGCTTATGACAAGAGCAAGAAGCATGCTGCCGAATGCCAGATACAGGGAACCCACGATTGCGTTCAATATCCCGCCTTCTTTTCCGAGATAGTACCCGCCCTTTGGGGTTTGCGTGACCATGCTAAAGGTCAGTGCAGGCGCGCCGTTCCAGATCACGATTGCAATTACTATAAACAGGCTTCCGATAACGATAGCAAGCGATGCGAGCATTAAAACCTTGAAGAGCTTTTCTTCGCTATGTTTATGCATTCATACCCCTCTCAATCCTTATCAATGTCAGCCTTGCTAAAAGCGTGAAAA
>JAHFDG010000101.1 GCA_023249105.1 Candidatus Methanoperedens sp.
TTTCTAGACTAATTTTACTCAAGGTTTTTCACCACCTCTGCGGCTACTTCTTTTGCATGAGTCCTTAATTTCTGGTAGTTCGCGTATTCTTCTGTGCCAGGACTGGCCAGTTCGTTATTGATAAGAGCAATTTCAGCGTCCTTCGTATGAACTTTTGAGATAATCCCATCTACAATTTTAGCTCTTGTTATTTCACCTTCAATTTCTACAAAGTCCCACTCGTAGATAGTTTTAAGGTCATTCATTATCTCTTTCTCAATTTCTACAACGTCGTAGATAACCTGTGTCTTTCCTGCACTCTTAATAATCCGCTGTGGCGGATAGATATCTGATTGTCCTTTCATTCGTTGGTACCTCCTTTAATTTAGATTTTTACTTCCGAAAAACCAACCGACCCCCAATATACCGACGAACAGACGACGACGCATTACTACAAAGCAAACAACAACAACCAACATACGCACCATCATTCGCAGCACCACCAACATAAACAACCCGCCAACCTGTACTTTGCCAATAATAATCTGTAATTTTACTTGTTGAAGAACTCGCATCTACACTGGATGGCATCATACAACGACCACTTTTATTTAACGTTATTTGATAGCCGTCAGCATTGTGCATAGTAATATTTATACCGTTTATATCTTTTGGTCTGGTATAGTTACTTACGGTATCGTCGGCAAGGTTAGTTGTATTATTACAGAAATATGGGATATTATTGTTTACGTTCATTCCGTCTATCCATTTCCAGATATGACCATAGAAGTTTTCTATACCACGGTATTTTAGATAAACAGAAGCAGCTCCTGCGCCAGTTGTAATTGCAGAAGTCGCCGTATTGCCAGAAGCATTCCCAATCGCGTTTCCATTGCCTGTTTTGGCAATAGGATTAAGGTCATTATAAGCTACCCAATTACCAACAGCAGCAATTCCATAACCTAAAACAGATTGAGAATAGAAAGAAGCGTATTCTGTTAGGTAAAGTATCTGTAAAGCATGGTGAGAATCCACAAGATACTGACTCCACCCAGTTCCTCTATTTGCAGCCCATGTTCTGAAATGTGCTCTGGTTCCGTTTACACTTCCACCAGTAATCGGGCAGACACCGCTTACAGAAGAGAGCTTATCGCCTGTGGTGGCTGTCACGTTAGTTTCTGTCTGAATAACTGTATTAGCAGCAGTTTCGTCTGTTGTAATATCTTCATCAACAGTGATTTTGGTAGGCGATTCAATAGTTTTAACTGTCACCGTGGCATTATTGTTTGTAGTTCCAGTAATAACAAGTTTTTGGCCAATTGCTAAAGCCGCTGCCCATCCAGTTCTGGTGGTAATCGTAATCGAATTGTCCGCTGCGGCAAATGTAGCACTTACAGCAGTTTGATAGCACTGGCCAACGTATTTAAGAGCTGATACATCATAAAGACTTGCTTCATAAGCTCCAACATAGAGGTAGTCTTTTTCTACCGCATCAGACATGAACGCTTCATGGACTTTAAAGCCAGTCAAAGGAACAGGCGAAACTTCCCAAGTATGAGTAGTTCCAGAATACCCGTAGCGATACCAGAACTTAGGTATTTCGACCATTACCTGTCCGTCTGTGCCATCAAGTTTTGAAGCCGTTACACCATCCTCTTTCTTTGTCCAGTCTGTAGCGCCAAGATAGTAATTAACCGTCCCGTTATCAGCAACGACACAACCTCTCATTTTTCGCTGAACAGGAAGGAAAACATCGCCTAAAGTAACACCGCAAGGTTGTCCTGCAGCGAAACCTGTACGAACATAAGTATCTGTTAATTCATTCCAAGAGACACCGATGGCTCCACCTGTAGTCTCTACGTTTAAAAACGTCTGTTTCCCTGTCCAAATATTTGCTTTGTTGAGTAAATCTATTCCGTAATAATCTGCCATAGTTTATTCCCCCACAAATTCAAGTACAATAGTTATTACAGCACTGGCAATTAAATTACCAGTAATAGTTACTGTAACATTTCCGGTGATTAACGCCGGGAGGGCGTATCCCGCCGGCCCGATCGGAATCCACGTCTTGCTGGTAGCGCCAATCAGGTCTGTACCCTTCCCACCGAGAAGGTCAATACCGTATTCATCCGTAATCGTCAAATCGGTAGCGTCTGTAGGAGCCGTCGTCCCTGGGATTGCTTTAACTGAATAGAGTTTCAACCCCCTGATGTCAAAAAGTGATCCGACGGAATCAACCGCCAATGGATTAATGATAGTCGCAGGGAATGCCCCATCTTCCGCGGTACACGTGAGTTCCAGTACCGCCATTGAAGGTCTGCCCTGTTTCACAATGCTTCTTTTTAGTATTCCTGTAATCATTTTTCTCACCCCCTGATATTCATTATTATTATAGTTTTTTTGTTATAAAACACAAGAATTATTTCTCCACCCTCTCCACTACATCATTTACGCGTTTCATTCGCGCCGTTATATAATCGTCAATCCGCCTAATTTGTCCTGAACTGGCTCCCATGTCTTTTAACTTATCCCGTCTTATTTTCAGTTTACGGATAAGGTTTTCTGTCTTGCCCATTATTTTGAAAAGACGCGCTTCCGGGTTGTCTTTTAAATATTCCAATACTGAACGACCTTCTGATTGAAGTCCTTTTAGTTCTCTTTCGTGCATGTTCATTTTTTTTACGTTATCGTAAAATTTCCTTCTCTCATTCGATGTGCCTTCCGCATTTCCATAGAATCTGCTCGCTACGGGAATTTTATAGGTTGGAAGTTCTTCGCCGGAATACATGGATTGAACCGTCTGCGAAGTTTTACTAAGTTCTCTTCCAATTCCACCCGTAGCCTGTCCCGCCAGATAATCAATCTGATCCGGTGTTGGGCTGAAATAACCTGGAATATATTTGCTGCCGCCCGTGGCAATGTTTAGTGCATAACTAAGTCCCCGTCCTAATAATGATGCCGTATCTTTCGCCATTGCGTGCCCCGGAGCTGGATTTAATGAATTAAAATTCTCTTTATAAATCGGTTTTCCAGTCCAGTCCTTATTCTCCGCTAAGGCAACAAACGGATCTGCTATGGTTGGCGCGAAGGTTTGCAACGAGACTCCGCTGCTTCCCAATGGGTTAAAGGCTTCCAGGATGATTCCGAACAAGGAGCCAACCTTTCTGTCCGCACCCTTCCCGCCAGCCAACGCTATTTCTACTGGAATACGCCCGATACTGGGGATAATATTAAACCCTAAAGGCATAGGAATTGTGATATATTGTTTCCCGCCAATGGGGATAATAATGTTTCGTTCCCTTACAAAATCAGGTGGTTCATCATCGTCGAATCCCGCAGCGGCCAACGCCAAGGCTTGTACAGCTCCGAAAATCAATCCACCGGCAATAATTTTTCTTCCTTTCGGCCCTTTGAGTGTTTCGTACATTCTCATCGAACCCTGAACACTTGCGTTAAAGAAAGCATACATTGCCCCAGCCTGACTTGCCCATTGACCTTTTCGATTGAAGTTTACCGTCAAATCCTTGGCCATAGCCGCGGCGGCATCTTTGCTCATTCCATTGGCTATTCCCACTTCATAGGCAGAAAGTCTTACTGCGTTTTCAATGCTGTTGTTATAGTTTGACAATGCTTCTCCCGCCCACGAAATTATTCCTCTTATCGGCGCCTTGCCTTTAATCATCTTGAGTTGTTTGTCGATGTCTTTCGTCCGGTCTTCTGAAGTCTTATAAAGATCAACATATCCGGTCTGTCCACCGCGCATTTGAAACTCTTTAAAAAGTTTTGCCTGTGGTGAATCGAGATTGCCTCTCAAGGCTTTTGAGATTCCCATCATTGCAGGGCCGATTCCTTTTAATACCTGCGCCTGCTTCCCAGCAATAGGAGTTGTTGACAAATTGAAGGCCATCGTCCCTAAGTCCCTGAAGAAGTTCGTAATACCAAACACGGGATTGTATTGCGTGTTAATTGAGGCCATGTAACGAGTAACTTTGGCCATCGTCCCCAGTACCGTACCAATAGAATCAAGGTCAAGGTTCTTCAGTGCAAGCGCCATCCGTGCCGCACGGTCGTTCTTTTTATTGAATCGGATACCTTTTTCAACGATTTCGCCGTCCGAACCGAGTTGCCGAGACATGATCACCATGTCCTCTTTCTTGTAGGATTCGTCCAAAACAGGAACTGTTTCTCCGGTAGCGACGTTCATTTTTGGGACTACCTGTGGTTTCACTACTTCCCAAAATTCAGGATTTGGATTATTCTGCGCAAGCGAATAAAGGGCTTTGGAAATAATGTTCTTTTCGCCCCTCTTGATATACTTCTCTCTTTGCGCAGCAATGTTGGACAAGATATTCAGGGCCGGTTTTTCCGACCCTCCCTGCCTGCGTGCGCTGGAAGGGCCAGATACGGAAAACCCTGTAGGGATAACTCTGCCATAAACCGGGTCGTCATCTCTGGAAAGAGGAACATAATGTTGATACGAACCAAACCATGCACCAATAGTATTCTGAGATTCCACACCATAGTCGATAAGTATCTGCGCTGATTTATGGGTAATCCTGTCAATCATGTCGGATATTGGCATCATCTTGCGATGAAGTTCAGGAGTCAAAGTATTGAAGACATAGTCCCCGGTTTTCACTTTCTTGCCGTTGAAATATTCATCAACCTGCGCATCAAAGACACCCGACCCACCGTCTGGAGTGCCCTTGTTCCGGCGATAATAAGCATTAGCTTCTTTGGCATGACGCATTAACAGAAATTCTTCAAACTGTTCTCTGCTTATTCCCGCTCTAGCCAACGCTTTCATAACTGGTTGGAATTCGTTCGACAAGAAGTCCTTAACTCTGGCGTCCAATCTGCCCGAATAGTTTGTTTCTTTGAGTTTAACATCAGTTTCCTCTGAAACTGTTTTGCCAAAGTCACGGATAGCCTTTACAACATCTTTGGCGTCAATGTTTTTGTCGGCCAGGTTATAAAGGAAATCGTCCCACCTGGTATGTTCTGGAGTGTTCCAGTGATTTGCAAGTGGATCAGAATTCTGTCGCTGGAACTTAGTCTCTGCTACCTTCAGTTCCGGCGCTTCTTCTGATACGGGGACTGTCTCTCGTCCTTTGTTTCCTTGTAAATAACGCTCGCGGTATTCAGAGTATCTCTTCTTTGCTTTTGTTTCCTGGCCATGGCTCTCATCATATCTCCAATATTGGTATCCGTAAAAAGATAATGGCCTCATAAAAAGCCCTTCGTTTCCGGTGGTTTCCACATCCCCTTTTATGTTGACATGAGCCACAAATTTATCCAGACCGGCGTAATATAATTCATCGGCTTCTGATCTGGTGATAGGAACATATCCCAGTGCGATAAAATCTCTGGGCTTCTGCCAATATGTAAATGGAAGGCTCTCTATCTGTTTTTTGATGTTCATGCCCTCCCACCATTTGTAATCAGGATTGTCCGAACGTGAAAACATGGGTTGAGCTCGGCGAACGCCTGCTTGCCGTTCCCCAAACTCTTTAAACGCATCCTGTAATACGACCCGGACTTCCGCATCGGACAGCTTTACGTCCAGTCCAACGGCTCTTAAAAGGTCATGGAATACAGCAACCAGTTTGTCGTACCATTTGGGCTGGGACTCATAAGTTTGATTGCAAAGCCATTCCTCACATGCCTGTCTTCTGCCCTGAACAGTCCCTATATTTAAATGAGTATGGGTAGTCTTAACTAACTGTTCTACCTCTTTGTCATGCGCTCGGTAAATAGCGTCCATCAGGGCTTCATATTTCATCCGGATGGGCATTATCTTGCCCTGTGTTTGTCTCTGGAAGAATTTACCCAACCCGCTATGAGTCAACTCGTGAGCAAGTGTCCTAAAGATTTCATCTGTGCTTCTCAGGTTGTCGGATATAAGATAGACTTCACCGTTATGGGTAAATCCCATAGCATCGTCTATTTCATATTCTTCCATTATTCCCTGAACAGATTCCGGGCAATCCTGATTAGACTGGACGACATTGACCTTTGGGGCATGTGGAATGAACTCAAGTGCCAGGTCAACAACAGACTGGACTTTGGTCTGCCGGAGGCCGGTGG
>JAHFDG010000102.1 GCA_023249105.1 Candidatus Methanoperedens sp.
TTTTCTTGCCCTGTACAGGGAAAGCGTACCAAAAAGCGTCATATATCTGACCCTTTCTTCGACCCGGTCAAAACCAGCTTTCCGGAACATCTCAGGCAGCAAACCATTTATGTTATCTCTTGTTTCCTCAAGATGTCGGAATATGAGGGATATCAAATACATCATCCCATTCTGAGGTTTGCCAAAGTCTGCGACATGTAGTTCTCCCCCCTCCTTTAGAACCCTGAATATCTCTCTAAATGTGCGAGCCTTGTCTTCCCTTGTCAGGTGATGAAAAACAAGGCTTGAAACTACACGGTCAAACGACTTATCAGGATACGGCAATTCAAATGACATCCCGGTATCAAGAGAAATTTCAAGACCTGCCTTTGCGACTTTTGCCCTGGCTATACCAAGAATTTTTAGGTCTCCGTCAAGCCCGGTCACTTCGGCGCCGGGATAAACTTTCTTTATGAGAATGGTCAGGGTTGCAGTGCCGCAGCCGAGGTCGAGTACCCGATAACCGTTTTTGATATTTGCCTGTTCAACTAAACTTCGCTTAAAAGTGGATTCACGCATGAGCAGCATCACGGGGTCGTACAGAGGGGTAAGCCATCCTAAATTGAGCGCTGGAATGTATTTCCTGTTATTCATATCTATGTTGAATTCTGTTCTCCCATTAAACCTTGGCAAGCAGTTTAGTATATTTCTTCTCAAACTCGCCCTGGCATGTGCTGCAGCAGAAGAAATAGTTCTTTTCATCGAACTTTTTTCTGACCGCATCTCCTGTCACTTTCTTATCGCAATAAGCACAGGATATGGTTATGCTGGAAGAAGATAGCGGTATGGTCGTGTCTTTTCTAGATGCGCTTTTTACTGAGATAACGCGGATGTTGTTCACATCTGTGAGGTTAATCCTGTCCTGTATTGCAAGGATGCGCTGCATATCCCCCGCTACTCTTGATACTATGGCTGCGTCAGAATCTGGTGTCACGTACAGTTCCTTCACCTCTTCCAACCCCATGAGTTCATCCGCTATCCTGCTAACTGCACTGGGCTTAGCATTTACAAGCAGTATCGCTTCGGATATACCGAGCTTGGTGTTATCAATGTCTATGGTGAATTTCCTGATAATGCCGAGTTCAACCAGCCTGTCCACACGGGTCTTGACTGTGGGAACGCTTGTCAGGCAGTTCTTGGCTATTTCCTGAAGCGACTTCCTGCTATTTTCCTGCATGTGGGTTAATATCTTGACATCGAGATTGTCCAGTTCTACCATGTTTAAATTTACATGCAGTGTAAACATAAGTAATTTACGATTCAAAAATGGAAAGAATTTCACAAACTCTTCGTATGTTTGATAAAAGCAATTTCCCCTGATAATTTCTCATTATCCATGCGCAGTATAACCAGTGATGTCAGCAGGAGGAAAAATGCAATCATATTCACGAGAACCGTGCCGATCACCACTTCTCCGCTGATTCCTCCTCCACCCGGACCTACAACTACTGGATGAACGGTGGCTCTATTCCACAGCCTGATGGAAAGGAAGCTTAAAGGCACGCCTATAAAACCCACGATACCGAATACTGCAGAAAGCCTTGCTCGCTTCTCAGGCTCATCTATGGATTTTCTTACCATAAGATAGGATAAGTATGTTAAAAAAAGAACAAGCGATGTGTTCAGCCTGACATCCCACGTTACCCAGTACATACCCCAAGCCGATCGTGCCCAGAGTGAGCCTGTAATCAGGGTAAGGATTGCGAATATTACTCCGACTTCTGCTGCAGAGATTGCTCTTATGTCCCATATTTCCTGCTTTGTTCTCAGATACATTATACCAGAAACAAATACAACGGTGAAAGCCAGATATGCAGTGATAGCTATGGGAACATGAAAGTAGAATATTTTGAAGTTTATGGGATCGCCGCCTGCATCCATGGGATCGACTGGAATCGGGGCGACGAAAAATATCATGTAGATTGAAATAACTATTGCTACTGCTGTTAGTGAAAAAAGTATTTTCTTTAACATATTTAAACGTCTCATGTTAGTTAAATTTTATCCCTTATATTGATTTCCATTTACAAAGATAAGCAAATATCATTAATATTTTATATTTTTTAAGCACAAACTAATTAAACAGCCTCATAAATTTATACATTGATTTTGTGATATTAAAAGAAATTTATTATATCTCCCTTGTATTCTCATTGATAGTTGTAACTATTGGAGTATATTTTTCCCTCAAGAGCTGGACACGTTTAAAGCAAATCGAACTTGATACGCTGAAAGCGAGGATATTTCTGGATAAATCATTTGTGTATACCAATTTTAAGCTTACACTGGCTGTGATTGGGCTGGTGACCCTTCACATGATAATGGAATATACCGAACTTGAGGGGTCCTTACCTTCTGTACTGCATCCTTTTTACTATAGTTTGTTTCCAATTGCTATACTGATTCTTGTGCGGATGATATATATGTGGCATAGCCTTCTTCATAAAAAATGATATTTAATTTAGATAATGCAATACAATCGTTTGCTCCATTACTGACAACACTGATAAGTCTATTTTTCACATTTTCAGTGTTTAGTCAGTACACAAGGAGAAGGAAAATATACCAGTTTATCTGGGGAACCGGACTTCTTATTTTTTCAGTCACCACTTTATTTGAGTTTATTTCCGAAATCTATGGATGGAATATAATCATGTACAAAGCTTACTACGTATTGATAGCCTCCCTCGTAGCTATTTTGGGGCTTGGGACGGTTAATCTTTTTAATAGACGTGCAGGAAAATACTTAACGCTATATTTTGCCGTGCTTATAGCAGCTTTAATCATCTTAACCCTTAATGCGCAGGTAGATGCCGAAAAATTGCAGGAAAGAATTGTTGGAGGCAGTGCCATGCCCGCCAATGTTAGAATGATATCCCCGTTTCTTACAATTCCCGGTTCCATAGCCTTGATCGGCGGCGCGTTATATTCCTGGTACATCGCACGAAGAAGCTATAATTTATTCATCGCGATAGGGGCGCTTCTGGTGGCATCCGGCGGTGGTTTATCCAGATTCGGTATGGAATGGGCGCTATACTTCCTTGAACTGCTTGGCGTTGCTGTAATGTACATCGGGTTTATTAAAAGTGAAGATGTGATAAAAAAGCGTGTTTAGATTTCATTTTCTTAAAAAAAGACACCTGAAGAATGTGAAACTTAAAGGGAAAACCACTTAAATGAAAAAGAAGATAATTGGTTTTACATAAACATACTTCGGAGGAAGATTACGAGCAAGCTGTATAAAAAAATCTTAGTAGCAACGGACGGGTCAGAATACACCAAAAAGGCGACAGCACATGCAATAGAGCTAGCAAAGCTTTGCGGAGCAGATCTTCATGCGATTTATGTTGTGGACACAAGATATGGTTGTGGCCCAGAATCCTGCATTCTTACCGATATGTCCCCTGAAAGGCTGAAGAGTATTCTGGGATGCCAGGGTGATACAGCCATAAAATATATTGAAAAATCGGCAAAGAAAGAAGGTATCCATACTGAGAGATGGATAGTCGAAGGTAACCCGGCTGAGGAGATAGTGAGGCTTGCAGAGGAACAGTCAGTTGATCTGATAGTAATGGGCACACTGGGCAGTAGCGGCATTCCGCGGTTTTTACTCGGAAGCGTTGCAGATAAAGTGATACGAACATCAAGGATTCCTGTTCTGACTGTAAGAAAATAATTAATATAGAAAATGGTTTTTATGAATTATTTATATATTGCTTTCAGTATCGTATGGATTGTCTTGATAACGTATTTTTTAAATCTATTTCGATTGCGAAGGGCATTATATAATGAACTTAATGCCTTAGAAAGTTTATAGCAATAATATAATAATAAACAATAAAAGGATAAATATGCCAAAAGACCCGGTATGCGGAATGTATGTGGATGAGAAGACCGCTATAAAAAAAGTAATTGGAGGCAGAACTTACTATTTTTGCATGGAAAGCTGCCTTAAAACCTTCGAGAATCCGGAAAGAGAATTGAAAAGCATGAAGCGGCGGGTTACAATAGCCCTCTCAGGGGTGCTGCTGCTGGCAGCCCTGCGGGTAGCAGCTATGTTAACTCTGGCTGCTGGAGTTACTTTAGTAACGTGGGCGCCAATTCCTTCGCTTCCATGGTTTACCTGGGGTTACTGGCTGTTTATATTAACTACGCCTGTGCAGTTCATAGGCGGCTGGAGCTTTTATACAGGAGCTTATGCTGCCCTGAAAGCAAGAAGGGCAAATATGGATCTCCTGATTTCAATGGGCACCCTGACAGCATATTTCTTCAGTGTATTTGTACTGTTCTTCCCTGATATCCTGCCTATAAAAGAAAAAGATGTGTATTTTGAGGTGTCTGCGGTCATAATAGCCTTTGTGCTGCTCGGGAAATTCATGGAAGATTACATGAAAACGAGCACCTCGGCTGCGGTAAGAAAGCTCATGGACATGCGCCCCAGTATGGCAAAGGTAATCAGGGATGGCGAAGAGGTTGAGATTCCGGCAGAAAGCGTAATGGTTGGTGAGATTGTTGTGGTGCGTCCTGGCGAGAAGATCCCTACAGATGGTATTGTCGTGGAAGGGCATTCGGCTGTAGATGAGAAAATGATCACGGGAGAGAGCGTACCTGTTGAAAAGAAGGCTGGAGACGCAGTGATAGGCGCAACCATAAACAAGATGGGCATGCTGAAGTTCAGAGCCACGCAGGTCGGGGCTGATACAACCCTGATGCAGATCGTGAAGATGGTGGAGGAGGCGCAGGCATCAAGCGCGCCTATACAGAGGATGGCAGACCGTATCAGCGCCTATTTCGTGCCTGCTGTGATAATCACGGCGTTCCTCACTTTCTCAGTTTGGTATTTTGTCTTTGGAAATTTCACAGCCGGACTTCTTGCTTTCGTTGCGGTTCTTATCATTTCATGCCCGTGCGCGCTCGGTATAGCTACTCCAACCGCTTTGATGGTGGGCGTGGGAAAAGGCGCTGAAGCCGGGATATTGATACGCGGCGGAGAGTACCTTGAGCGGGCGCAGAAGCTCCAGACCGTGGTGTTTGACAAGACTGGCACGCTCACAAAAGGAGAGCCTTCCGTTACAGATATCATCGCAGAGAATGATAACGAGATATTGAGGCTGGCTGCAATCGCTGAAAAGGGCTCGGAGCATCCTCTTGGCGAGGCTATAGTCAGGGCTGCTAAGGAAAAGGGTATTGAAGTAAAAGATGCTGAATCTTTTGAAGCTGTGCCCGGGCACGGTATCAAAGTAGTTGTAGAAGGAAAGGACGTGCTTGTGGGCAATCGCAGGTTAATGCAGAGCAATGGTATCGATACAGTGCATCTTGAGCAGAATATCCAGACCCTTGAATTGCAGGGAAAAACTGCTATGCTGGTTGCCGCAAATAAAAATGTCATGGGCATAATAGCAGTCGCAGATACCCTGAAGGAGAACTCAGCTGAGGCTGTGGCAGAACTTAAAAAGCTGGGAATTGAGACGATCATGCTCACCGGGGATAATGAAAGAACTGCAAAGGCAATTGCAAAGCTGGTGGGGATAGAGCGGGTTATTGCGAATGTCCTTCCCGGGGAAAAAGCTGATGTTATAAAGAAATTGCAGGCAGAGGGCAAAGTGGTTGCAATGGTAGGCGACGGCATAAACGACGCCCCTGCCCTTGCGCAATCGGACATTGGCATAGCAGTAGGCAGCGGCTCTGATGTTGCAAAGGAGACTGGCGGAATAGTCCTGATCAAAGACGACCTGAGGGACGTGGTGGCAGGGATCAAGTTAAGCAAGGCCACGATGAAGAAAATCAAGCAGAACATGTTCTGGGCGCTCGGATATAATACAGCAGCAATACCAATAGCAGCCGTCGGGCTATTAAATCCAATAATTGCAGCGGCTGCCATGGCTATAAGTTCTCTCTCGGTTGTGGCGAACTCCGCTTTACTCAGGAGATTCAAGTTCGAAAAGAAAATCTGATGAAGAATATATCAGGAAAACTAACAAAAGCAAAACTGGAGGAACTAG
>JAHFDG010000058.1 GCA_023249105.1 Candidatus Methanoperedens sp.
TCAATATCTTGATGATATCAACAAAATGCCTGTGATTTTCAAGTGGAAATACAAGATGGATGAAATGCCTGGAAGAATTGAGTCATTGTAATATTAATTTGGAATTGATATACTAGCTTCAATCAACCCGCTAACGTCCTTAAAAGTCCAGACCCATGTGTCCTTTTTATTATCTAATTTTGTCATAGAATCTGCATATCCCAAATCGGCGGATACAGGTGTATTTTTATCATTCAATGAAACTTTTATTGGGGAACAAAATGGAGCTGTACGAGAAGAGGTTAGAAGAATAGCACCCTCTGTTAAGAAAACATGAGGTGCCCAGCCTGCGGTCTTTGCGCCAGATGGGGATGCAACAAAATTAGCAATTGCTTGAATTAATGCAACTTGTCGTTTCTTCTGCTCATCCAGAGTTATCGTCAATCGGGGTTTTTTGTCTTGAAGATACCAATAGTCGTCCGTACCAATTCTATGCAAATCAGCACGAATTATGCCGCCATAGACATTAGAACGCATTGTTTGAGCATATCGGCTATTCATTGTAAAAGTATCTCTGAAAGCAGAGTGTTGTGTTATGGTCAGATCTTGTGGATTTTCGCTAATCAACCAAGCTACATCAAAACATGATTCCCGTTTCACTGGCTCAGCGTCTTTATATTTTACGCAATTCGAGTCGAGGTAATTCTTTTCTGCTGTATACTTTGCTTCAGCTTCTTGTTCTTTCCACGCTGCAAGATAGCCACCCACATCCAAGACTGAACATAATTCAATGGATTTCCTAACACTTGAATATAAACGTTCTTTCGTAAGTTCTTTATCTTCAATAGTCTTTGCTGCGGCTCTAATTCCAATTGGGCCACGATCAGGATGTAATCCTTCACTGAGTGGTAACATAGGGATATTCTCTTCGCGACAAATATTTACAAAATGCTCTAAAATATGGTGTCGGATAATTTCTCCACTGATACCATCATAGGTAACATTTCCAACATCGATACGGCGAGGTTGCATTAAGTTGCTACCATCTGCGCCCTCATTGTTTAAGGCATGAAAGCCTAAGCCTAGTCGATAGGCAAATGAAATACTCCATAGGTTCATTTTACTCATTCTCCTGAATTTGGTTTATCTACGTTTTTTGTAGTTGAAATTGTAGATGATTCATCGGCAGATTTGTAGGTGCTTTCTTGAACAAGATACATTCGGAATAAATCACGGAATGTCTCGAATTCACTCCTATTTGAGCCGATACTTTCAAAAAGCGCTTTTGGGTCAAAATCTTCCTCACGATGTACTGTCGCGATTTGCCCATCACGATGTCCTTGTTCGATCAAAATCATTACGCGCTCTATAAAGGTCTTCGCAGAAGGTGCTGACCGGAGCATGACCACTTCGTTATACCATCTCTTCCTTTGTTCTTTACTATCAAGTAAAATACCTTTTTCATCTCTGCCACGTGACCATTGTATACCCGAAGCAACCGCTCTAGCCAGCTTGCGCACGGCCTCGTGGTCACCTTTCCAATTTTCATACGTCATTTCAAAAACCTCCTTAGCATAATTTTTATTTGGATTATCAAATAAAGTAGGTTGAACAATATAATGTTCCCCTTCTTTCTTACCTCTGCGTAAACGTTCTTGTGAAGTTATCATTGAAGATAGATGATTGCTTACAGGCTGCATAAGCCAGTAAGCCATTGCCAGAGCATCAGATGTCAGATCATTTGTTTTTTGTCGTTCCCAAGCTTTAGTCACAAGTGTCCTGAATGTGTAATAAATTTGGCTTGTCAAATCCGATGATTTTATTCGTCCAATTGCAGTTGATTGAATCTCAATAATACCAGAAAAATTAAATCCTTTTCTTGGTTCAAAATCTGTATCATAAACAACTGACTTTAAACGATCTTGGTAACCTTCAGCAAATAAAGATGTTTTTAGCATTAAAAGCATTAATGCCTGTTTACAAAGTATATTTGGTGAGCCAATCCATGTCCTAAGAGGACTGACAACTTTTGATAAGTCTATATTTCCTTCAAAAACTGGTAAAAAATATATATTTGAAAGATTATCAGTGCGTTTTTTCCCTGCAAAAGCTAATAAACCCTCTGAGAGCGGTATCATCGCTTTGCATTCTTTTTTAGAGGTCTGTCCCGTCTGAAGTGTTTCATAATTTGCAGCAGATGCTCCACGAATTCCATCTTGAAGCGCCGAATCCAATCCACCAAGTGCGTTCTTAGCCTGCACTTGTGGGGTGAAGCTAAGCTGTTCGCCGTTAACGAGCGCTGAGTACATCTCACCACAATAATTAGTTGAGTTTATACTTTTTGGTAGTTTATTTTGATTTTTGATTGCTTCTAAGAACTTTAAATCTCGACCGTTCATAAAGTTTGGTCGCCTTCTACCTGAAATTTTCCACCTAACACCCATATCTGTGATTGCCACATCTTCCCTTAACCCAATATACAAATCAATCGCTCCATAAAGGCGCAATACATCGTAAAACGGTAGTCCGGTTCTTTCCACGAATAATGTTACAGGTTCACCGCCGAAATTTTGCAAAATTGCTGAAGCTGTGGACCAATTGAAAGTACTCAACCTGTAACCCTCCTCCAATGTTCCAATTCTTGCCCAGAAGCATCTTCCCTATCTGACATTATAATCGCACGTCCAATAAGAGCGTAAATAGGAAACAAATCATTATTGGGCAATAATGAAGGCACTTTGTCCGCGGCGGGCTTATCTTTTGCAGCCTCTATAATTTCATGTGCCTTACTCGTAACTATAGAAGGAGCATTTAAATGCTCCAAAATAATTTTAACAAATTCCTCCGTATCTACATGTGGTTGAAAGTGTGCTTTTTGAGTTGAAGGAGTTAGAAAACTGGAATGGTGGCGAGCAGCAGATAATGCGATGGTTCTCACTAAATATTCAGATGAATCCAATGTTCCAATTAGCAATTCACAGGTCTTGATAATTGCATTGTAGGATGGAGAAGAATGAGGTATTCCCATATGCTTCTCAGTTGTCAGGGTTCGTCCAATTAATCCCGGAGGACTATCTGGATCAATTGAACGTGCTTTGTCCTGCCACTTTATATCCGTTTTTCCAATATCATGAAATGCAGCAGCAACTTTCGCTAATTCCGCTATCATGTCAGCTAATTGATTAGCATCTTTTTTAGGCTCCAATGATTTGAGTATCTTTATTAAAGTATCACGATATACACCTTCATCAGCCATTCTGCGATATGTCCGTTCCATAACACCATCAGTGTGTTCCACCAATCTTTGCCGTTTTTCAGTCTTGTTATACAAACTTTCTGCCTTCTTTTTCTTAGTGACCCATTCACTGCTACGAATCGCATCCTCAAAATCTGAACCATTTCCAAAGCACAATCCTTTGGCAGGATGTAAGTAAGCTACAGATGATGGAAGAATTAATATATCTCCCAATCGAACATCATCAGTGGAAGAGATTTGGACCTCACCATCCTCATATCGAATAACCGCTGCATTGCCATTTGATTTTTTGACTAAATTCCACGCAGTTCCAAGCGATACAGACGATGTTTCTGGATAGAAGCCTTGATCCAACATTAATTGTAAATCCCGTTCTGCCAAATCATCAAAATAAACTTTATTTCCCTTCTCGACAGCAACCTCAATAGATAAAATCTCTCTAAAAACTTTGGCTATCTCCCCGGGCTTATGTTCTTGAGCAGCACGGTCAAATAAATTTAAAGCAAAGGCTGTTCCATCACTTGAATTATTTATTATTTTTTCAGCATCTTTCTGAGTCTCTGCCCATGCATTATCAACCCAATTACGCTCTTCGTTCCATGTGAGACGATCTTTTGGGATTGATTCTAATGCTCGTAGAACTGATTCTACCGTATAAGGCGCAGCAAGTCCATCTTTTTGATTTTTTCCTTCGATTTCGCTATTTGATGGTTTAATAACTTTGAATTCGCCGCATACCAATTTTTCGCGGAACCATCTGGCACACCGCCCAGCTCGCTGTACCAATGTATCCACAGGCGCAGGGTCAGAAATAACTAAATCCGCAGAAATATCAAGCCCTGCTTCAGCAACCTGATTTGTTAGCAGTAACCAATCTCCTTCCCCACTATTTTTCCCAAATCTTTTATCAGTTTCTTCTTCTGCCTTTTTTCGCCAAGACAAAGGCATATGATTATGAAGAACAGTGATTTTATCTTTAGGAATACCAATCGCTAATAGTCGGTCATAGGTTTCCTGAAGCCGATTTACAGTGTTAGAAAAGTAAATACGTTTACCGTTTGTATTTTTCAGTATATCATCAAGAGGTGCATAATCAAGTTTCTTATTCTCAGCTTTACCTTTATTTTTAAGTTCCAACGTTGAGACAATTACTTTTCGATTATTTTCACGTTTTAAAAGCCCCTCATCATCTTTTAGATTTCCTTCCCCTAAAATAAGCAAATCCATTCCCAGTCTTTCAGATATTATTTCAGCAACATTTTTTGGTAAAGTAGCAGTGAAAACAATTGTTTGAAGACCAAATTTATTTCTAAAGTCGATAATTCCCAACAAGATTGATAACGCATGTTCAGAGATATTCCAAGCAAGATGAACTTCATCCAAAATCAAACGAGACATAAGTAATGCCCCAGCTACCGCATGTCCAGCCTTAAGAGGCAAGCTTAATGGCAAACCAGGGACACCACATACTACTTGGTCATAAGTTGTTATGACAACCTCTTCGCTGAAGAGTATACTCTCTTGAGAGTCGCCGTGGTGGATCTTTGCGTTAATTTCTTTACCGTCTCTGTGAAGCTCATGGATTGCTTTTTGAATACCTCCTCCAAGAGATCGCAAAGGAACAGCATAAATTGTTTTGTTATATTCATCCTGTAAGTCACTTGTAACAGCAAATGTTTTTCCCAACCCTGTCGGCGCTATTAGAAGTAAATTTTTGCCTGCTTTCAATTTTTTTTGAACTTCCAATTGAAATTTTGTTGGAATCATTATCAAATTTCCTCTAATTCTTACTTATTGATGATATTGTCTGGCTCATTTCCCCCCCATATCATCCAGAAACGGCGGCGGCATGCCCGTACTGATCAAAAGCCCCAGCATTGATTCCGGGCAGTCCATGTCCATGCCGCAGATGGAGCACTGGACGGTCACCATTTTTGAATGTTTTGCTTTTCCACCTTTTTTCTCCGCCTTCATTGACTCTTTAAATTAACTCCGAGATTATAAATGTTTGGAGAGCGGGGTGAAACTATTACTCTTGCGCCCATGCCCGGCGGCATCCGGGTATGATTTTCTTGAAGGTAATACTTGCAGTACTGGATCAACAAATCTGCGTTCATCTGCGGTTTGTAATTTCTTGGACATTAAAAAAATCACAAAATTCTCCATCCGATTAAAGCTTATATCCCATCATGCCATTATCCTCGCTGTGATTCCTAAAACAAGAGCAATCCTTATCGCAGGCACAGGCAGCGGCGTGGGGAAAACCACAGTCGCAATGGGATTGATGGCAACCCTTGGCAAAAACTATAAAGTCCAGCCTTTCAAGGTTGGACCTGATTTCATCGACCCGAGTCACCACACACGCATCTGCGGGCGCCCTTGCAGGAATCTTGACAGTTTCATGATGGGCGAGCGGGGAGTGCTTGAGACCTTCAAACGTGGCTCACAGGGCGCTGATTTTTGCGTAATAGAAGGAGTAATGGGTCTTTTTGATGGACTTGATGACACCGAAATAGCAAGCACAGCTCATGTTGCGAAGATTCTCAACGTGCCTGTTATACTCGTTATCAATGCGCATGGCGCATCGCGAAGCATTGCCGCGCTCGTTAAAGGTTTCAGCGAATTCGACACGGTAAATATCGCCGGGATAATCCTCAATAACGCGGGCAGTGACAGGCATGTTAAGCTCATAAGGGATTCACTGCAAAGCTCCGGCATCAAAATTCCGGTTATAGGCGCGCTCCCCAAAAACCCGGAATTGTCCATCCCATCGCGCCATCTAGGTCTTCAGATGGCTGGTGAGAGTAACCTTAATATTGAAGCGCTATCGGATTTTATTGAAAAACATATCGACATGGGTTCTGTGAAAACAATAGCGAATGATTTTGCTGCGCCTGATATCGATATAAATGAGCGCCTTGAAAGAGCCGATATCAAAATTGGGATTGCGCATGACAGTGTTTTCTGTTTCTATTATGAGGATTCATTTGATGAACTCAAAAGGTCGGGAGCAGAGCTTGTATTTTTCAGCCCTATGACCGACAGGCTGCCCGAAGTGGATGGGCTCTATCTTGGCGGAGGTTATCCTGAGCTTTTTGTAAAGGAACTTTCCACCTCCCGGACACGCGATGAAATTAAAAAAGCGGCAGGAGACGGTATGCCCATATACGGAGAATGCGGGGCACTTTTGTATCTGAATGAAAGCCTCAGGACGGACAGGACTTATAAAATGGCAGGTATACTTGGCGCAAGTTCGAGGATGACAAACAAGCTGCAGGCGCTCGGTTATACCGAAGCTGAAACTGCAATTGACTCACCCATTGCCAAGAAAGGTAGAATTATCAAGGGGCATGAGTTCCATTATTCGGTAACTGAATGTGACAGGGATGCGACCCTTGTTTATAAATTGAGGCGGGGAAAGGGGATTGCCGATGGAAAGGACGGGCTTATGGAGCATAATACCATGGCAAGCTACATGCATACCCATCCTTGCTCCAATTCGTTTGATGAGTTTTTACGCCAGTGCAGAAAATATAGAATGCGATAAATCTGTGGACAATTGTATTTTAATTTTAATTTTCTATCCGATAATGGATAAAAATTCCCTTTAAACGGAAAGCCATAAATACCCTTTTCTGAATCAAATCATTAATTATGACAGAAACCCATTCTGCATGTAACGAGACTATTTCACAATTCCATCCAACTATTTCAATTCCTGAAAATCCAAAATATAATCTTGTCTGTACAGGATGCGGCACTGCTTATTTTAATGACAGGTTAAAATGCGACACTGATAATGCCCTGCTCCGGGCAAATTACAGGAGCAAAAGACTTGACTTAAAGAACGTTCCGGGGATGGGAAGATTCCATGACTGGCTTCCTGTAAACGATTTAATAACAACCGATTCCGGTCCGGTTACATACAGAAGCACAGAACTTGCCACTGAGCTCGGGCTAAAAAACCTGTTTATTAGCTTCAATGGCTACTGGCCAGAGCGCAAGGCATTCATTAAAACATGCAGCTTCAAGGAACTTGAGGCTTTTCCTACACTTTCGAAATCCAAAAATTCAGGAAAATCGCTCGTGCTGGCCTCGGCAGGGAACACGGCGCGCGCTTTTGCCCATGTGTCTGCAATGACAGGGGTAAAGGTGTACATTGTCGTGCCAGGAAGCGGCATCTCAAGAATGTGGCTGCCCGAGGAGCCCACAGATTCCATTCGTCTTATACAGATGGGGGAGAATTGCGACTATACGGATTCCATACACCTTGCTGAGCGGCTTTCCGCACTTGCGGGAATGCAGGCTGAAGGCGGGGCAAGAAACGTGGCGCGCAGGGATGGAATGGGAACCGTGATGCTTGACGCCTCGGTTTTTATGAAAAGGATGCCTGACCATTATTTCCAGGCAATAGGCAGCGGGACAGGCGGCATTGCGGCATGGGAAGCATCACTTCGGCTGCTTGAAGACGGAAGGTTCGGTACGAAACTACCCCAACTTCATCTTTCCCAGAACCTGCCTTTCGTGCCCATGTATAATGCATGGAAAGCGAGCAGGCGCGATATCATAAAAGACATTGACATGCCTGAGCCAAAGAAGCTCATACATGAAATGTATGCCGATATCCTCTCCAACAGAGAGCCGCCGTATTCCGTTCCGGGAGGCGTCTATGATGCCCTTTGCGCTACCGACGGGACCATGTATGCGATCTCCAACAGCGATGCAAAAGCAGGCGTGGAATTATTTGAGCGGCTTGAAGGTATTGATATCTTCCCGCCCGCCGGAGTTGCAGTGGCGTCTTTAATCCGGGCGGTGGAGAGCGGAAAAGTAGAACCCGACGAACATATTGTCCTGAATATCACAGGCGGCGGGGTGAAGCGGGTAGAGAGCGATTATCATCTTTATAAGATTGAGCCGTTTGCACATGCTGAAAATTCAAATGTCCCGCTCGAAGATATAATTTGAAGAAGGGCTTTAATGTCAACCAATCCTCTAAAATTCATACTGAAACTTTTTAAACCCAGATCACTTGAAATGAACGCAGAAGACGCAAAACTCAAGAACAAGAATCTTTGCGGTCTCTGCGCCCTTTGCGGTGAGATAACCAGATGAAAAATCCTGAGCAAATAGTTGTTGAAATTCTTAAAAATAACAAGATTGACCTTGCCGCCACTTTGCCTTGCGACAGGATTAAAGCACTTCTTCCACTTTTAGAAAAAAACATAAAGACGATTTCCCTCACACGCGAGGAGAACGGCGTGGGAATATGCGCCGGCGCATACCTTGGGGGCGGAAGACCCGTCATGGTCATCCAGAGCACCGGTCTTGGAAATATGATAAATGCGCTTTTATCGCTTAACCTGACCTACAATATCCCCTTGCCCATACTTGCAAGCTGGCGCGGGGTTTACAAAGAGTCAATCGAGGCGCAGTGGCAGTTCGGAAAAAGATTGCCTGCTATCCTGGAAGCCGCAGGTATAAAGTTCACTGCAATCGAATCACAGAACGAGCTTGACAAAATAAATGATGCAATCAACAATTCTTTCAGTAATGCCCATCCGCATGTGGTGTTGATTTCCCCTTCAGTATGGGAATGTTCATTATGTGACGTCCCGGAACCCCTTGAGATAATTCCAAGGAAATTGGAACTGGAATTTAAAAGTGAGATAAAAAAGCCTGAAATGATAAGATACGATGCCATTAAAATCCTGGCTGGAATTGTTGATGGCGATGATATTATAATCGCCAACCTTGGCATTCCTTCCAAGGAATTATATGATATCAAGGACAGGGAGCTTAATTTATATATGCTCGGTTCGATGGGACTGGCATCGTCTAT
Organism: Candidatus Methanoperedens sp.; assembly: GCA_023249105.1. GTDB lineage: Archaea > Halobacteriota > Methanosarcinia > Methanosarcinales > Methanoperedenaceae > Methanoperedens. The sequence continues at coordinate 9,075 of JAHFDG010000058.1, forward strand.
CGGGCTTGGGCTTGCGCTTATCCAGAAAAGGCATGTGTATGTGATTGACGGGGATGGCAGCCTGCTCATGAACCCCAATTCATTGACAGCTATTGGAGAATATAACCCTGGAAACCTCACGGTCATTGCTATTGACAATGCGGCCTATGGTTCAACAGGGAACCAGAAAACTGCAACCTGCAGCCAGATTGACCTTGAACTCCTGGCTAAAGCAAACGGGATTAAAGATACTGTGAAAGTTCATACAACGGCTGAATTGAAAGAGGCTTTACTTCGCAAAGTGAGTTTTATACATGCGCTCGTAAAACCCGTTAATGTCAAGTGCAGGGAGATTCCCCTTTCTGCGAATGAGATTAAACAAAGGTTCATGAAAGCAATCAGATAATCAAAAGAAGATAAGCGGGAAGGGGAGTGGGTGGTATCGTTGAAAAAATGAACCCGCTTATCCTGTTCGTTGTTCAACGAACATGCGTATATTGAAGTCCTTTGCTTAAATAAGTATCGTATCAACAAATTTAAGCAAGTTTGCCCATCTTAAGCAATTTCAACCTTCTATGATCTTAACCCCATTTCCAATCGTGGTGATGAAAGCCTCACTTCTTATGTGATTCTCTAAAAACGCCTGCGTCATTGCTTTTGCGATATTTTCTCGTTCATTCATCCCGCAAACCGCAATCATAGTAGACCCTGAACCGCTGATTGTCACACCTGCTGCGCCCGCCTCAATCGCGCTTTTCTTGACCTGTCCATACCCTTTTATAAGTTTTGAGCGCACTTCCTCGATTACCCTGTTCTCCATACTTCTTCCTATGAGCCTGATGTCGCTTTTCATCATGCCTACAACCATAGACGCAGCGCTTCCTGTGTTAAAAGAAATATCCTCAAGTGAAAGTTCTTTTGGTAATATTGCTCTGGCTGTCCGCGTGCTTACGATTATTTCAGGATGGACTGCTACTATGCCTATATTTTGCGGATAGAGGGGAATTATTGTATCCTTATGCACTATTACAAAGCCGCCATATATAGCGGGTGCGACATTATCGGCATGGGCTGTTCCTGAAGCCGCCTTTTCTCCCTGTGCCGCAATCCTGACAAGCTCCTCCCTTGGAAGACCAAGAGAGAACATTTCGTTCAGCGCAAATGCAACTCCCGCCGCTGGCGCCGCGCTGCTTCCAAGCCCGCTTGACAGGGGAATACCCCTTTGTATCTTGATTTTCACAGACTTATTAAGGAGAGAGGCAACAATACCGGCGGTATTTCTTTGCGGGTCTGTTGGCACGTATCGCGAATCCCTTCCTGTAACGGTTATTATTGTTTTGTCGCTTTTTTCAACTTCTATTATATCGGCCGGGTTTCCAAGCGCTATTCCAAATACATCAAAGCCGGCGCCAAGGTTGGCAGATGTCGCTGGAATCCTGACCTTCAGGTAATCCTTTCCCATTATCTCTTATACCCGATTGAGCGCAGGAAGGATTTTCGCTCTTCCTTGTCCTCAGAACGCTCGATTCCCTTCGGACTTTCACCATCGACAACGCCGAGTATTCCCCTTCCCTGTTCTGTCTCTGCCACAATAACCTCAACAGCATTAGCTGTGGCGCAAAAGATATTGCATACTTCCTGCACGTTCTTTATGGCATTCAGGACGTTTATTGGATAAGCGTTTCTCATGAATACTATAAAGCTGTGACCGCAACCGAGGTCAAGGGCATTTTCTTCTGCCGCTTTTACCAGCTCATCGTCATTCCCGTCACTCCTGACAAGGCATTTTCCCGAAGCTTCGGAGAATGCGAGCCCGAATTTGATGCCCGGGGCCCCGGTGATGAGGGTTTCGTATAAATCCTCGGCGCTTTTGATGAAATGAGTCTGTCCGAGAATCAGGTTTGTATCATGAGGCGCAATGATTTTAACTGATTTTAATTCCATAGGTTTCCTCCCATGTTATTATTGGGGTTTTGGTATTTATATGCGACTACTGGCGGCTGGACGTCTTATTTTGCCAGCTTCAAAATCCCTATCAGTACGCCAGCACATATTATATTTATCAGGTACTGCTCCACAGTGTATTGTTTCATAAAATAATAAACAAGAACGAAGGCTGAAATTGATAATATAATACGAAGTTTTGAAGAATTATCAAAAAGATTTATCAATCTTATAAACAGGTAGTTGCACACAAGAGCGAAAATAGACAGTATCGGCAGTAATATTAAAAACATTACGACATATAAAAATAATGTCGGGCTCAATTTCAACAATATCCAGAAAACCCCTGTGAAAACCAGCACGGATAACAATGTATATACAGGGAATTTGTAAAATCCTTCTATCAATGATTGTAGGTCCCCCTGTATGCCGGATTTTTTATCAATTGAACTTGGTTTTGCAGCCGAAAAAGAAAAAGTTAAAATCAAGAGCAAAAGAATGTTTTCAACCCTGGAATAATCAAGGTTTACAAGCAGCAGCCCGACGGTTTTTACGATATATGGAATTAAACCGAGGTATAAACCGGATATTACACCAACGGGCTCTAACGACCCGAAATCAAAGGTGATATTCCCAAGGTCAATGTAATGCAAATATCCCAATAGTATCGCCACTATGAGCGGCGGCACGAATGCCGGGGATGCGCTGATTAGCTGCGATGCCAGCCACTGGAAAAATCCTGAGCCGCTGCTGTAATGCGTAACATGCCCGCCGCTTGATGATACTTTAAATTCTTTTATTTTATTCAGGGTCAAAAGGGCTGTAACGGCGTGACTGAGTTCGTGGATGAATACGCCCCACCAGTTCATTGCCCTGAACAATCGCGGGTGGCTGAACGAGATATTACCGAGACGGCGGCTGACTATGTTTATTGTGATTGATTGGATTACGAGGATGGAGAGAACTACGAGGAAAAATGAGAGGGGGATGGCGAAGAGGTTTATTAGAGTTGGGTTGATGTTCATTAGTGTAAGATATTCTGATTATGTATTGAAATTAACTGCCTGCGAAGGAAAAACCCGCGCCGAACTCCCTCTTCACCCTCTCCATCAGCTTCTTCTTACCTTTATTCTCAGCCGCGAAGCCCCTGATAAATTCAACCCACTTAGCCTCATTCCCTTTCGCCGCATAAATATCCCTGATAGCAGCAATGAGCAAGACCGCTTTATCATAATGAACATGGGAGCGCAGAATATCTTCATTTATCCTCATCCTGCACAGAGCCACACCATCCTCCGGCGCTTTTCCTGCCACAGCCTGAGCGACCTGCGCCACAAGTTCCACTGGCATCTCATTCACGAACTTTTTTGCCAGCGCGGCTGCCAGCTCTGGCGCTTTTTTCATAAGATAAGGTACCAGCAGGAGGGCTGTCCTAGCGCCATTCATTTTTAAAATGCTGTCTGACAGGTCGCGCAGAGCACTCATGTCAGAAACGTCCACCATAGCCTCAACCAGTTCGCCTATGGGCTGGCGCGCATCACTCCATCCCCGCTCAAGTAACATTCTCGTAAGCGACCCGGATTCCTCCATCAAACCGTTATCTTTTGCTGCTTTTGATACCATGAAAATGATATGTGGAGAGACTTGCTCTGCCTGCACGGTATCAATTGCAGCCTTTAACTCTCCGTCATGCAGAAGCGCCTGGACTACAACGTCCCTGTTACTCAGGCTTTTGTGCAGCGCATCTCTGAAATCCTCTAATTTTCCAATGCTCTGGAAAACCTCTTTTGCTTTCTCATATTCTTCCTTATCGAAATGATGCGACATCATATCAATGACGACTTCAAGAGACATTTTAAAATTTATAAGGTCTGGTTTCCTGGCAACCAGCACCCTGGCGAGATCAAAATACAGTTCGTTTAAGCCTGAGTTTATACCTCCTGGCTGAGCGAAACCTTTTTTAACAATATCAAAGGCTTCCTCAAACCTTTCGTTCTCTGCCAGCACATCAGCCAGTCTGGCGTAATCCTCCCTATCAACAAGCTCGTGCTGAGCGAGACGCAGCATTTCTTCAGGCTTACCGATTTTTTCGTAAAGTTTGTCCAGTATTTCGAAAGCCTCTGCTTTTTCATACTTATATGAATTATAACCGAAACCATCAGGATTTTTTCTCGCCGCATTCAGTTTTTCCATCAGGTATGACTCTATCCTTCCGATATTTTCGACCGTGACTGCGCCGCAGAGCATCTCACTAATTTCCAGACCGTAGTCTTCACCCCCGATAATGCCCAGTATTTTTTCCAGAAGCTTGTCCTTATAGGAGCCACCTGTTATCTCTGTCATGCATTTATTGAAGTCTTCAATGCATCCTGATACAAAGTCCCCCATGCCTCCGTCCGAGTCATCCGTGCCTTCTTCGTATGCCGCCACCCCGCCTTTTACCAGCGCCAGGTATATCTCAGCCGCGCCTTTATAAGACCCTTTCTCCATGAGCCTGTCTGCCATCTTTTTTATTTCTTCAAGTCTTCTGATGGCATCCCACACATGGTAATAGTCAAGTTCTCCATGTACTATCCATCCTATCTTATCCGAGACTGCATCTACATTTACCTCAGGTTTTTCTCCTGTCTCCAGGGAAAATTCATTGATTATAGAAGGATTCTGTTTAATTAAGCTCTTAAGAATATTAATAATTTCATCTTTGCTCATTTTTTCGATTGAACCAATTAATGTATCTGCGTCCGTGAATGATGATGAATCATTCGCCCATTGCAGGAGAAGTGCTACCCCATGCTTGCACATACTCCCTACGGGACATGCGCATTCGGTGCTTATATCCGGGTCATCGATGTTTGCCCTTACTTCGTACGGTACTGAAACGCTTCCAAGAACCTGGGCATAAAGCGTATTTTCTAATTTTACAGCACCAAGGACATGACCGTTGTCATAGTAATCCTGCCCCTTGAAAAAAGTTTTATCGCCAAAGATTTCCCTTATCGCATCTTCAGTCAGTTTTGTCATATTTTAACCGCAATTTAACGCCGTTAGCTATGTCCTCAATAAAAAGATGGATGTTTCTTTTTTTAGGCATAAACAGCCTCCGAAATTATATCAGGTTTTATAAGCGGCTTAAGTGCGTCAGGAGTTACAAGGTCAACTTTTGCACCAAGCTTATCGCTCAAGTAATTCTCAAGCTCCATGAACTTAATAAAACCCACCGGCGTCTCGAAATCAACAAGCATGTCAATATCACTTGTTTCGGTCTGTTCTTCTCTTGCGTATGAGCCGAATAAGCCTATGGTTTTTACTTTGAATTTTTCCTTAAGGTTGGGGAGTTCTTTTTTTAGGAAATTTAGGATTTGTTCTTTTTTCTGCATAGCTTCTCAGTTTATAATAATTCAACTACTTTTTTCTTTAAACTTACTTTCCTCAACATAATTTATTTTATCATTATTTATGAAAATCTTTTTGTCGTCCTTTAACACGCACACATATTCACCAAATTTCAGAATTTTCCCTTCGATAACGCTACCATCTACCATGTATATCTTTCCAGGAGGATAATATGCACCGCCAAAACCATAGGCTAATGCGACCATAGTTAATATCAAAAATGCTAATACTATAGAGATAAAAAATAACGGCTCGTCTAATTTATATAGCCATAGATTTGATAATATTGTCAAAAACGAAAAAATAAGGAGAGTTGTTTTATTTCCAAATAATTTTATTGGAGTTTCATAGACATGAATGAGACCATAATCTAGATTGACTTGATTTAGCCTTTGTTCTGCTTTCTTCTTGACTTCATCTAACAGTTCATATCTTTTAGATTCGTATGCTATGAGTGTCGATGCAAGACAAATAAAAATGACTATTTGAACAATTACAAACACCCAAGGCGATATCTCTGGTAAATTTTTAATATAAATGGAGTATGCCAATAGAAACGGAATATAGATATAAAACAATGAGAAAAATAGTCCATCCCTATAATATCCTAATTTGTCGTATTTTTCAACTTTTGTCTCTCCTACAATACCTCCAAAATAAAGAAAAAGGGCACCGGTAATGATAATAAAAATTGGTATATCCTGACTCGTCAATTGATTTATTTCAAACATTTCTCAACCTAAAATTTTCAATCTGCTTCTGTTAGGTATAGAGTTGTACATTCTTATAATCTTTCATATCACAAACCCGGTCTCACTCTTCGGCCTCGGCTTTATCAAAATAAAATCCCTCATCTTCGAAGGAAGCACCTGCGCCACCTCTTTCATGGTCACCCCTTCCACGAACTTGATATTCTCCAGCATCTCATGGAACTCCTCATAAGGCAATTTCACCCTCGCGCCATTCAACTGCAATGTTATCGGAAGTGGATGAAGACTGTCGATTATCTCCTGCACCTGCTCCTCGATTTCTTTCTTGATGCGCGGAGGTGCTACAGAAGGCGGGTCTTTTGCAATTTCTTTCCTGACATCATCCAGGACATTACCAATTACTTCAGAAAGCTTATCAAGGGTGCGAAGCTCCTCGGAATGCCGCATATGATGCAAAATCCTGCCAAAATTGCCTACATACGCCGTTGCATTCGGGACATCCTCAGTTCTCAACTCAGGCGCGCCCGTGACCACAATCGGTATTTCAATCCCCTCATAAAGTTTCTTTGACTTTTCAATTATACAGTGCTCATAATTCCCAAGGATGAAAACAGCCACATCATGTTCATTGATAAGGTCGCGTTCATAAGCAGTAAGCTGGCATATCCTCTTCCCGACCCCCCGCGCAAGCCCGATCATATTGGTCTTTGCTCCCTGTTTCCTGAGGAACTCTGCCACGTCGCAATCAAGGTGCGGGAGATGGTGATAAGCAAGTGTTGGCGCAACAGTCGCGATTTCGCTTCCAGTAAGCGGCGCCCGTGTGAGCTTCCCAAGAAGTTCTTTTGCCTTTGCTTCCACGATTGTAATATCATTTATCGGGACAAGCATCAGGAGGACAACTTCGGTCTGCATCATGTTTTTCTGGAGGATATATCCGCCAAGGTCTTCAACCAATTCCACCAGATGATTGTGTTTATAGGCCCCGCCTACATACATAATCGGTTCAAGCATTTTCTTCCCTCCGAAGTGATTCAAGCATGTCCTTTGCTTTCGCCAGCCATTCAGGTTTCAATGTATCCTCAGAAGCCACAAAAAGAACATGAGACATCGAAAGCTCATGTTTTCGCACCCTGAAACCCTCAGGTATTATGCGAAGGGCAATGGCATCTATGAGCCTGTCAAGTACTTCCTGCTGTGGCTCTTCGATTACAAGGTCGCGCATGGCGTCCAGTTCTTTTATAGGGTCGGTTTTTACAATTAATACTTTCTTATCGGGCTGCTCGATATTTTCCTTTCCATATCTTGCCCAGAGTTTATTGAGCAATTTAATAGTGTATGCTTCTTTTTCAATTTCTATCTTAATCTCATCCTTGCCAAGCGAACCCATATCGACTTTGGCAAAATCCTTAAGTTTGATAGAAGGAGTGCCAAGGCGCAGCAATGCTGCAAATATAAAAACAGGTTCAACCGGGTCAACAAAAACCCGCAATCGTCCGATAACACGTGAGAGGGACAGGTCTGCAATTGTGTCCATTATAAGGCTTCGCGTGGTTTTTGCCCCTACTGCATCCGGGGATTCAACAATAAATGTCTCAAGCTGTTCCATCGAAAGTCCCCTATTTGGAAATGAATCCTGAAGCAAGTAGCGCTGCCCCTACGGCCCCTATATACTGCGCGTTGTCAGGGACGATAACCTTTACTTTTAGCAATTCCTCAACTGCCTTTGGCAGCCCTTCAATAAGCGCAGTTCCTCCAACCATTATTACTGGTTCTTTAACATCGATCTCCTGAAGCTGCTGCTCGAATAATTGCTCTGCAACGCTATGACAGGCTGCCGCCGCCACATCCTCAGGGGTGCTTCCTGCTGCCAGCGAGTTAACAAGAGACTGGATACCGAAAACGATGCAGTAGCTGTTCATCTTAACATTAGCTGCTTTTCCTTTTAGTGCAAGGGCGCCAAGCTCGGTTATACCTACCCCGAGCCTCTTTGCGGTCATTTCAAGGAACCTGCCAGACGCACCGGCGCATATCCCGCCCATCGTGAACATACCAGGAATACCATCCAGGACAGATATCGCCTTGTTATCCATGCCTCCGATATCAAGAACAGTCGCCGTCCCTTTTTGTTTTCCGGCAAGATAAACCGCACCTTTAGAGTTAACTGTAATTTCTTCCTGCACAAGGTCTGCCTTAAAATGCTCTCCAATTAAGAAACGTCCGTAACCTGTGGTTCCGAGAGCCTGTATTTCTTCACGTTTTACCCCTGCTTCCTTCAAAGCATTGGCATACGCTTCCTCCGCGCTTTCAAGCACTTTTATTGTGGGAACCCATCCTTTGCCGATAATCTTATCGTCTTTCATGATTATGGCTTTCGTTGTTGTAGAACCCGAATCTATTCCTGCAGTAAGACCGCTCTGCTTTTCTCTTGCAAGAAGACTCTTCCTGCGGGCTGTGGTGGTAAGCGCTTCCATTCTTGTAAGAAGTGTTCCTGCTGTGGTTCTTTCCGTAAATGAATAACTTATGACCGGGATGCCTGTTTTTTCATGGATATAACGGCGTATTTCGCTCCTCACAAGCGCGGCTTCGGCGCACCTGAAGCATGTTGCAACAAAAACTGCATCAACCTGCGTCTTTCCTGTCACGATGGACTTTGCCCTTGCCATTATGAGCTTAAGGTCAGGACTTGCAACTTTAAGCCCGAATTCTTCCTCGATTGCCTCAATATCTGCCGTATCCACTTCAGGATAAACCATCACTGCATTGACCTGCTTGACTGCGGAATCAATTTCTTTCTGTATCCCGCTGTACTCCGCGCCGCATGAAAGCTGGGCAATCCTCACAAGATTTTCAGTGGTGGTTATTTTCTTTAAAGCCTGCTGGAAACCAGGTTCAGCTTCTTTCTCCATCCCGCATCCGGCACATGAAGATTGACCTATGCCCTTCGGATTTTCAGTGCTCATTTTTTCTCCTTTTGAAAAATCAGTGGAGTTTTTGGATTTTCAATGTTTGTCTGAATTTTCAAATCCGCAGGTTTTAAGGATTTTAAGAATTCTGAGATTTTGTATACAAATTCTTTCGCATCTTCCTCATTTGATGGATAATCCAGCTCAAGCAGCGGGATTTTTTTAGCCCGCAATAAAAAATTGACAAGTTCATTCGTCCTTGCGCAGCCCATACAGCCAAACGAAATAACAGGGTCACGCACAACGATAGCAGCTTCTGCATTCTGGAGAAGCGGGTCAAAAAGCGACATCCTGCCTCTCACGCCTGACGGCACTTCCACAGCCGCGTATTTCAATCCGAATTTAGGGTCTTCAGGTGTTATGTTCATAGGAGGAGAATCAAGCCCCTGTGACCTGACCTTTTTCCCGACTTCCTGCATTATTGCAAGCGGTTCATGACCAAAGCGTTCAACAAGGTCTGAAAGAATAAGACTGTTTGTTGGGTAAATAAAAACCTTCATTGCGATACCTCTGTTCCTTTTATAATACTTTTAAGTTTCTCTATATCGAGTTTTATCTTTTTTTGTTTTAGTTTGGGAATTTCACCTTTATCCAGTGCCCGAAGCGCTGAAGCGATGTGCGGCAACAATTTGTCCTCACTCTCAAGATTGTGAAATCCTGGTCTTGCCCCGCCGCGTCTTGTCGCCCTGCAGCGGTAGGGTTCACCGGGTGCAAAGCCCCGCTCTTTAACGAAAATGCCATACGGGTCTAATTTGCGAATGCTGGAAATAAGAGAATCCACTACCTGGCGTTCCCCGGTTACCATGACCCCGAAACAGGTTTCCTTAATCAAAACATCTGCATTGGATTCGTAAAGCTTTATGACCACATCGCTGGGAAGCAGTTTTGACGAATTGATTACCACCATTTTGGTAATGGTATCCATTATGAAACCTCTCGTATGTAAATTATATCGCCAACTTTTATTCCCTTGAGCCGCTCTGGTTCAATGACCTTTCCGATGATATTGGTACATTCGAACTTTTCTCCTGTAGGACCATATCTTTCGTCATCGGTAAGCCTGACCCCAACCATGCCGTAGCGTTTTGCCGCCTGGTTTGTCACACCGATTTCACCTGCTTCGACTCTGGTTTTAGGAACATTCTCGGGATTGATTTCCTTATAAGCCTCCGCTTCCTTCTCTGCCTTGAAAAGGTAAGTATTCTCGTATGTAAAAACCACTGGCAATGGGCCTAATGGCCTGTCTTTCAGGCGCAGGGAATGCCTGAAGAAGTCAAGAGTTATTGGGGCTTTGTCATCATAAAACCTGACATTGATTATTTTATCGGATTTCACTCCAAGGCATGTGACCACGCCTGCGCTTATTATTTCAATAGTGGTATCAGGGTACTGTTCTACTATAATTGCATCATCGCCTGTATATCCCTCTTTTTCAAGTTTCAAGCCGCGCGCGCTTAACAATTTTTCAGCATCCTCAAAGTTCATACCAAGGATCATTATCCGCTCTGGATTTGATATAACTCCAAGTTTGCTTCCTGCATCTGCTATCTTGATGAGTTCCAGCCCCTGGGAAACATGCCCCACAACGCTGTGAACCGCGCTTGATGTCCTGTCTTCTTTGTAGATATATACACGTCCGTTTCCCAGACCGTCCGTGCGCACCACTACGGCTCCTTCAGAACGGGCATCCCAGTGCTCATAGGAACATCCCTCCCCTTTTAATGCATCATCAGATATGAATGAGTTTGAAAAAGTATCTACAATGAATACTTTTTTCCTTATGAGAGCAAGGAAATGTTCTGCTCCTTCAGGGGATTCATTTAGTAAATCGACCTTGAAATAAGTGTAAATTTTCATCCCGTCTTCAAGCTTAAAATTCAAATCAGAAGTGGAAACCTTATCAAGGAGCGTTTCCCATTTTATGACGGGTTCTATTTTAAGTATAGTGTCTCCCTGTTTGAGAGCTGAAACAACATTCTTGCCGCTTATGACCTTTGCAATAACCGCGTCTTTGGGGCTGCCATAATCCGAAATATGCTTATTTTTCGCTAACATGAGGTATGAAGTTTTTGCATCATACCCGCCTGTTCCAAAGAAAACATCATATCTGTTATATTTCTGTTCCATCCTTTGCGGGCTGATATCCATTGCAACAGGTCCGAATGCAATGGAATTTGTAGTTTCCCAGTGCGCATTCGTGCCCGGAAAATCATGACTGAATTTATTCCATACCCCTGAGTCACCTGACAATTCTATCCTTACCTCCCCTTTGCTGGTAATGATTTTATACTCGGATGTAGCCTGTTCTTTTTGAGTTCCGGTTTTTAGGATTCCGATAGTTGTGCCCGGATTATAGTACGCTTTTGAAAGTTCGATGGCATCTTTCAGTGTTGCATTCTCTTTTAAATCTAATTTTTGCCCGTTAATCTCGATTGAGACCACATATCCTCCTTATTTTATTGCGGAGCGCGCCTGGCGACTATTTGCGTTCATTTTCTTTTTGGATTCTATTTCAATTCTTTAACTATTCCATCCAGAGCTTCCTCTCGCTCTTTACTGGAAAGTTTTGATAAAACAGCATCGGTTTCCCCAATATCCACTATTTTACCAAGACGCATCAATGCTGCCCTGTCGCAAACTTCACCAACGAAATCCATATCATGCGATACTATGACAAATGTCTCTCCCATTTCTTTCCTGGCATGGAGAATAGACTTTGAAACTTCTATTTTCGTGACCGGGTCCATTGTCCCTGTAGGTTCGTCAAAAACAAGTATCCTTGGCTCTTTGATAAGAACCTGGGCCATTGCGACCCTGTGCCTTTCCCCTTCGCTCAATTCATCAGGCATTTTAGTAAGAATCTCTTTTGCTTTTTTCTCTGTAAAACCAGCATTCATCAAAGTCTTGATAGCTTTTCTTTCACCCAGTTCAAAAGGTAAATCAAGCCCGATTGATTCTGTCAGGTTATTAATGACATTCCTGTGTGGATAAAGGCTGTATTCCTGATGTAATACACCTATATATTTTGTAGCGCGCCCCTTCTTATCCGGACCGAGCTGTGTCAGGTCTATCCACTCATCTCCAATCCTGACATCAATTGAACCCGATGTGGGACGAATCAACCCTGAAATAATTTTTGAAGTTGTGGTTTTACCAGCGCCACTGACCCCGATTATTCCGAATATTTCACCTTCATTTATATCAAAACTGATATCATTGACTGCCCTGACTATGCCCCTGTCAAGAGAGAAATACGTCATATGCAAGTTACGGGCACGCATAATGCTTTCTCCGATAGTCACTTCTTCCTGTTCGCCTATCTTCCCGACTTCTTTCATAAACGCTGCAGCGACTTCCGAAGGGGCTCCCATCATTATTATTTTCCCTTCATCAAGCCATATAGCCTTATGCGAAAGCTCTTCGATTACTTTTGGCCAGTGCGAGGTGATAACGAGCGACATTTTGAAGTTCTTTGTTGCATTCAAAATGCTTTCATGAACCAGTTCCGCTGTTTTGGGGTCAAGAGTGCCTGTTGGTTCATCCGCAAGCAGCAGTATTGGATTTTTTACAAGCTGCCTTGCAAGAACCACGCGCTGTTTTTCACCGCCTGAGAGTTCTCTTGCGATATGCATCATCCTGTTTGAGAGATTTACCTGGTCCAGCAAATCCGCAGCCCTATGAATCGCGTTGGGGCCCATTTCATCGATCTCCTGGAGTGCATTCATGACATTCACGATAACCCTTTCGTCGCCGTATAATGCAAACGTCCTCTGCAGCATGATTGCAATTCTTCTGGTTATGTCTCTTCTTAACGGGTCATGGATTGGTAATTTTACGAAATCAGCCTCGATTCCTTCAAAATTTGCTTTGCATTTAGGACATGCAGTCCCCGCTTTACTCGGAAGGTCGATAAACCCGCATCCACTGCATCTTGCAAGGTGATATATCACACTTCCCGATACATCATTAAATGCTTCCACACCTCTTAACACATGCATCAAAATGGATTTGCCTGCGCTGCTTTTGCCCAATATCCCAACAATTTCACCTTCTTTGATTTCAAAGTTAATATCTTTAAGAACATCGACTCCATCAAAGCCAACACGAAGATTTTTGATTTCAATAAATAGCGTCATGTATTTTTCTCCCAGAGGGTTGTTTACTTGGATTATTAATCCGCTTTATTATAAGTTTTTGCATTTTAACGTATAGCGTTAAAAACTATCGTTTTTAAGCGGTTAAACCTGCCACTTATAATCTTAATTTCTGCGGCGTTTTTAAATAGCTAAAGCAGTACATAAATATAACGATAATACATTACATATTATCGACCATATAAAAATTCATTATTGTCTTCAAACCAATTCTTTATATTCTTTCTGTCTATTACAGGGCATGAGGTATTGAATTGGATATTATTGGCGGTCCTGCTTCACAACTGCTTGCAGGAAGAGTTTCAAAAGCACTGGAATCAAATTTGCTGGTCAGCGAATTTAAAAAATTTCCTGACGGGGAATTATATACCCGCATTCTGGACGATTTTGCAGGCGATAATGTCACTATAATTCAAAGCACTGTGACCGATTCTGATTTTATTGCGCTTCTCCAGTTAATCGACGCCTGTGGTGAAGCATCCAGGATTAATGTTGTTATCCCGTACATGGGTTATGCGCGGCAGGATAAACAATTCAAGAAGGGGGAACCGATAAGCGCGCGTGTGATGGCAAGAGCAATTAAAGCCGATTATGTTTTCACAGTCAATATCCATACAGAAAGCATTCTTGATTATTTCGATGCAAAAGCCGTGAATCTTGATGCAACTCCGGTGATTGGTAAATACATAAAAAATATGGAATTCAAAGACCCGCTTATTGTCGCACCGGACGACGGTGCTATCGCCCTTGCCAGGAATGCGGCAAAAGACCTTGGTATTGATTATGATTACCTTGAAAAAACACGTTTGAGCGGGGAGAGCGTAACCATCCAGCCTAAAAATATAAACGTTAATGGGAGGGATGTAATAATTATCGATGATATAATTTCAACAGGCGGAACGATAGCAGAGACCATATCATTGCTCAGGATGCAGGGCGCTCATGAAGTGTTTGCAGCCTGTGTGCATCCTGTCCTCTCAAATAATGCTATCCTGAAATTATTTAAAGCTGGCGTGAAGGGAATCATTGCCACTGATACTATTGATAAGGGTGTAGGTGTTGTAAGCGTGGCTCCGGTGATAGCATCCGCGATAGGTAATGTTTAAATATAATGAAGTAATCTGTGAGGATGATGGGCAGGTAACTAATTTTAAATACACTAACCCCCACTCCCCAACCTGCCCATCAAATATTCTTGCAAATCATTGCCCAAATAAATACTTTTATAAAGGATTAACCTGAAGTAAAGGCTGGTGATGAACCAATGAGGAATCGTCTTTGCAAACAATGGGCAGCAATTTGAGCCAGCTAATGCCAGTATAGATCATTTACCCCCCTCAGCCAAACTTGTTTTTAAGGTTCTCGAATCCAGCGGGTTTTTAACACAGAAAGATATAGCGAGGGAAACCTATCTTCCGGCAAGAACAGTACGATACGCCCTGAACAGGCTGAGAGAAGAAAAAATACTCCAGGAACGTTTCTATTTCCAGGATGCGCGCCAGAGCCTTTACGGGCTGAATAATGCCCAGGGGGTGCCGACTGGATAACTATTTCCTATTTTTTTATTTGGTTATGCGCTTTTTATTATGAGTGGGGTGGCGGAATGGCTACGCAAACACCTGCGGTGCGCCAAAGGCGAGCGCCTGCAGAGCGATTTCAATCCGGTTCGACTCCGGACTCTGACTCCAAAAACTTTTGTTATGCTATGGATGCAATTTCATGCATACATATAATTAAATTCCGGCTCAGGTTTTGCAATATCCATGACCGCAGGAGGGGCAGTTTTATCCCCCGAAAGTCTGGTTGCCACTATTCCAAGGAAATTTTGTTCTATAAAATAAACCTCTTCTTTAGTCATTCCTTTGTGTTCCTGAATTAATTCGCTTTTTTCATTGTACACGCATAGCATCCCTTTTTCAGCATCTGTTACAACTTTCCATATCCTGTCAACTGGTTGAATCCATGCCCACATTCCCATAGCGAGTGCCTCCTGATATATTTTGTTTTACGCAGGTGTTGAGAGCCACCCACACCGCTTTTATAGCGATTCCTTTATGATTATACAGGTCGCTCTCAAGTTTTGACCTGTTAAAATATAGTTCTGTTATTATCTTATTTAAATTTTTCTATTAAAATTTTAATAATTATGATAATTATAAGATAGATGATAATAATATAGTGGATTTTGAACGGATAAATCCAGTATTAAAAACCAATCATTTCTTAAATAACCAATCAAGTAAACCGCGCTTAAATCTCACGCCGTTTATGAAAATCTGCGCACCCTGCTTTTTTGCGATTTTTTCTACCTTTTTTGTTATTATTCTCCCGCCTATAGTATCACCTATGGTTTTTATCTCGCCTGCTATTATCTCGCCCCCGGCCATGGATTTTCCAGTATCGTCCCCTGCCGTTCTGGTGACAATCTTCCCGTTCCTCATGCAAGTGCCGAGCATGTTTCCGGCGGCTCCGACTTCTATATTTCCCCTGTCAAGTTCAAATCCGATATAATCAAGATTATCCTGAAGAATTTGAAATGGCTCAGGGTACATGAACTCTGCGCATAAGGATGTCAGGTAACCAAGCACCATTTTCCGATACGGGTCGTGGGGGTTTGAATTTAAAATGATTTTTTTGATTTCACTGTAATCCTTCGGTGCAACTCGTTTTATTTCGGCTTTGCTGACATTTTCAATCTGTTCGATGATATCCTCAAATTTCATAAAATAGCCCTGCTAATCCTTTGCGTTTATCCAGATTTTCTATCTTTTTTAATGCCTGAGAATCACAGTAGTCGAGCTTAAAGCGGCCCCAACCCCAACAACAATTGCAACCGTATCGCTGTTAATCATTGCTAACGTAGTAGTCGATACAAGGAAGAATGCAAATATAGCCGGGATTATTGCTAACAACAGGCGGGATGTTTTCAATTGCATTCGGTTACACCATATTTTTGTTTGTGGTTGGTTATATTTATAGATTGTGGAATCATTGGCTTTGGGACAATATTATTGGATCAGCCCCAATTTACCTAAAACAACCTCATCTTCATGCAACAAAATTACCTCTCTAATATAAAATTCCGCATTATATTCTTTTAAGAAATCAATCACT
>JAHFDG010000103.1 GCA_023249105.1 Candidatus Methanoperedens sp.
ATAATATGGCAAAAAGTTAAGATCTAATGTTAATTTTTTGTTACTGTCAAATTGATTTTCCTGCCAAAAAAGTAGACATACTCGATAAATAGGATTTTTTAACTGTCAAAGTAGGGCTGTATATGCACTAAGATGATACAATACCCCAATCCCGTTCCGCTGCACTCCAAGCCTAAACTTCGCTATGACTCCGACCCGCCATACTGCAAGCGTGCGCCTTCGCTGCACAGGAATAACACCAGAACAAGCGCGCACGCAACAAATCTGCGTTCATCCGCGTTCATCTGCGGTTTGTTATTTTCAGAAACAGTGGCAGCCTCGGTTTCCTATCGGCGCGCCTGACAGTTGAATAAATTTAATTGAGTTCGTACGAGTTCGTATAGGTTCGTTGTTCATTCTCCCTCCCCGCTTTGCGCTCTTTGCCTGCTTGTATGGAAAATTCCACGACATCGAACACGGATGACACGGATTAGACGGATTTTCACGGATATCTTTAATCCGTGTGCATCTGTGTCATCCGTGCAATCCGCGTTCTATCGTTGCAGATGACTTTTTCATTCAAATATATGAACTGACTTTGCGGCTAATAATGTTCAGGAGGTTGCATTGGATTTCTATCGGGCGCCGCAAATTAATTACTCATAATTTATAAATTTGTTATTTCAACTTTGCGCCCTTTGCGTTCTTAGCGGTGATGCCCGCTTTTAATCTGTGCTCATCTGCGGTTAAATTCTTCAACTGACCTCGAATTATTCAAACTCTATCGTTGCAGGCGGTTTTGGCGTCAGGTCGTAAAGCACCCGCGATACATTGGGAATCTCACTTGTTATGCGGGACTCGATTTTCCGAAGCGTATCCCAGGGAAGTTCCATTGCATCGGCGGTCATACCATCCCTTGAACTCACGGCGCGCACAGCTATTATCCATCCATGAACCCTTATATCGCCTTTTACTCCAGTGCCTTTTTCAAGCAGCGCGGCGAATGTCTGCCAGGGGCCGAACTGTTCCACAAGTTCTTCCTCCACAATCGCATTTGCTTCCCTGACCACGTCCAGTTTTTCTTCGGTTACTTCTCCTATTATCCTTACCGATAGCCCGGGACCGGGGAACGGCATCCTGTCCGAAATCTCCCTCGGCAGGCCGAGCCCTCTTGCGACATCTCTTACCTCGTCCTTGTAAAGATCGGCTAAAGGTTCAACTATGCCTTCAAAATCGATAACTGAAGGAAGGCCTCCCACATTATGATGGCTCTTTATCCCCCCTTCTGATTCTATCCTGTCTGGGTATATGGTTCCCTGGATAAGGTACCTTGCGCCGAGTTTTCTGGCTTCTTTTTCAAATTCCCGGATAAACGCCTCGCCCACAGCCTTCCTTTTTTTCTCAGGGTCTGTCTGTCCTTTCAATGCACGCAGGAAATTTTCTTTTCCATCGACGACCTGGAGATTCATATCCGAAAAGATTTTCTTTATCCGTTCAGTCTCACCTTTTCGCATGAGCCCGGTGTCGATGTAAATAGGCGTAAGCATCTCGCCGATAGCCCTGTGCGCAAGAACCGCGCAGACTGAGCTGTCAACGCCTCCGGAGAGCGCTATTATTGCCCTGCCTTTAATGTCTTTTTTAATTTTCTGGATGCTCTCAGCAATGAATTTATCAACTTTGACCATTAGCCTCTAAATTATTGTTCCTGCTTTAAATGGTTTTACCCGAAAAATCAACAGTTTGTTTCGTAATAGCCTATCTCTTCTTTTGTCAGGTAACAGGCAGGGTCATCGGCCCAGACATTGCCGTATATCGCTTCTGCCCGCACGCGGAAATTCCCGTTGCAGATATCGAACCATTTGCAGTGGGCGCACCTGTCTGCGGTTGCCTTTATCAGCGGCTTCCTGTTCTTGAGGCCTGCCATAAGCTCATTGCTTGTATCTGTCCAGATTTCACTGAATTTCCGCTCCTTGACATTGCCGAATGAATAGTGTCTCCAGAACTGGTCTGCGTGTACTGAGCCGTCCCACGATACGCAGCCGATACCGATGCCCGAGGAATTGCCCTGGTTCATCTGGAGGAGTTCAAATACCTCTGCTGCGCGTTTGGGGTCTTCTTTTAGCAGGCGGAAATAAACATACGGTCCATCGCAGTGGTTATCAACCGTCAGAACCTCGATAGGAAAGCCTTTATCATGCAGCGCCTTTGTCCTGTCCATGATAAGGTCAAGCGTTTTCCTGCTTTCTTCATGCGAGAGTTCCTGCTCTACCAGTTTTGAGCCGCGCCCGGCGTAAACAAGGTGATAGAAGCAGACGCGTGGGATTTTCTCTTTTTCAAGCAGGTCGAATATTGCAGGAATGTCCTTTACATTTTTCTTGTTGATGGTGAATCGCAGACCTACTTTAACGCCTTCTGCAAGGCAGTTGCGCATGCCGTTAAGCGCCGCGTCAAACGCACCTTTTACGCCCCTGAATTTATCGTTGGTTTCTCTCATCCCGTCAAGCGACACGCCCACATAGGAAAGACCGATATCCTTGAGTACTTTTGCCATCTTTTTATCTATCAGTGTCCCGTTTGTGGAGATGACGGCGCGCATTCCTTTTGACCTTGCATACTGGGCAAGCTCGGGCAGGTCTTTTCGCATGATAGGCTCACCGCCTGAGAAAAGGATTACAGGTGCGCCGAATTGCGCCAGGTCGTCTATGAGGTCTTTACCCTGTTCCGTTGTAAGCTCATTTTTATACTCGATGTCCTTTGACTGGGCATAGCAATGGACGCATTTAAGGTTGCAGCGCCTTCCCATGTTCCAGACAACGACGGGTTTTTTGTCTTTTGAGAATTGTAATAAGTGCGAAGGAAGTTTGCTTGAGTCCCGCCCGTACCTGAGGGCATCTGAGGGCTCAACGGTTCCACAGTAAAGTTTTGAAATACCTATCATTTTTATTTCTCCAGTGTTCGTAATATTACGAATTAATTTTATTTATAGATATGGTCACTCGACTAAATTTATCAATAATCCTTTTTTTTCATCAAGTTTTATCTCTATCGCTTTTGTACTATCCACGAGTTCTTTTTCTATTAAGATCCTGATTCCGCCCTGCGTAAAAGTAACATCACCAGCAAGCGGTTTTTTCACAGGAGTAATCTCAAAACGCTTGCAGCATCCGCCGCCGCCTATGAATATACGCATTGCGTATGCTTTCTCTTTTACCAGTTCTTTTTTTATGAGTTCGATGGCATTATCGTCTATAAAAAGCTTGCTCATTTTTTCCTTTTTATCTATTCATTTTTGTTATGCTGTTTCTATCACAGGCTCTATAATAACCTGCGTCTTCATCGAGTTCGCAACAAGGCATCGCTTCTCGGCATGGCCAAGAATCAGCCGGATTTTCTCCTCGGTCTCTTTTGCTTTTATCCTGGGCCTGATAATTATTTTTGTGAATATTTTCATTTTTCCAACTGTTTCGAGTATTCCTTCGGCTTCGGATTCGTATGATACAAGTTCGACTCCCATGTTCTTGATGGTGCCAAGCAGCGTTGTCATAAAACACACGTTGGCAGATGACACAAAGAGATCTTCAGGACTTATGATGTTCTCATGACCCCCGAATTCTGGCGGTGTGGCAACCTCTATTTCCTGCTTGCTTTCTACGAATTTTAGGTCTGCTTTTTTCTCCCCTTTCCATCTCAATTTGTTATGATACAGCCATTTATCCTGTTCCATTGGATCTCCTGTTTGTCTTGATTATAAAATAACTACTTCTTTGGTGGTATTAACTTTTTTGAAATAATGTCGAATGATTTTGAGTGAGCCTGTGCTTTGGAGGGGGCTGGGATTCCATGAAGCGCTTTGACTTTTATAAATTTAGTATGATTAATTTATGAGTTTTAGCTGAACACCTTTTCTTTTTTGTGGGTAGAATAGTCCTATAATTATCCATGTACTGAATCGGAAGTGAGTACCCATAAAAAAATACAGGTCTCTAGTTTTCATAAAATCAAAAAATCTTCCTCTAATTTTATCCTCAATAATTTTTTCATCTTTTTCTCGCCGCATGACATTTCTTACAAGCTCATTAAGTTCCCAGTCAATTAAAATTATGTTGTGCCCTTTACATTCTGAATCATCTTTGCACTTGAACTTGTATCTCAATTCTACCGGCATCTTCACTTTTTCTCGCTTTTCCAGATAATCATCTGCGAGTGAAAAATAGGTCTGTTCATCGTAAATATTTGTGCTGTTTATTATTATATCAATTCCCGTTAATTCAGGTTTGATAACTCCTAAACTAGCATGTTGTCTATCCAATTTTTCAATAGAAGAAACCAGAGGTGTAATTCTTTGTAATACTTCTTCATCATTCTGTGGTGAATTCAAATTTATATGATTAGTAACTTTTCTGCTCTCTTTTCTTTTATCATTGTCAGGATTTGCAAGAGTTACTTCTATAAGGTCCTTTTTTCTGAAATCAACGGATTTTTCTCCGTGCCTGAACTTGAAAGGATACAGTCTCCTCCATTCGCCGTTATTATTGATTCCTGCCACACATACCAAATGTTCATATGTGGCACTTTTTTCAGGGATGGTTCTTACCAGAACAAGGATTTTTTCATTCAAATATGTGTTACAACCCCGTTATTTTTTTCTATATAATTCGCTATAACACCCCGATGGCACATGTTTTTATTTGCTTCAAAACACATAAGCGCCACTTTTTTTTCTTCGCCCCATTTTACAATCCGCATCACCCGTTCGAAATTGTCTATCAGGGTTGTAGCCTCGTATTGTTTGAATAAATTTTGATAATCATTTATTGTTGATAGACTTTCTCTTAATTCCCCTTCAACCCCAAGCTCAGGTAAATGAAGGTATTCGATACCTGTTTTTTCAAGATATTTCGTTAATTTGTTTTTTGTAAAACTAAAATTCATACTGAAGGCATTTTTTCTGACATCAATTAAAAGGTTAATTTCATTTTTCACCAAAATGTTTAGAAATGCGTCAATGTCTTTGCCTTCATAGCCGATACTAAAAATTCCCGTAGAGATTTTTTGTTTTTCTGCATGTGGGATTATTTCACTTTTTATTGTGTATTCTTTATAATTTTTATAAACATATTCTTTTATTTCATGGTCTGAATTGAATTTATTTATAACTCTCTTTACTTTCAATGATATTGGAAAGCTCGTGCCATTGATAGCTTCCTTTCCTTTCATAGTCAATGCCAGGTGTTTCTCATTTTCCAGCAAGTACCCTTCATGTTCCATAAGGGAAAGGTCTGAGTAACATACATTGGAAAAGGGACCGTATTTATATGGAAAAAAGTTATAAAACTTGATGAGACGCCCCATATTTTCCTCGATGGCAAGTAAAAAGAGAGTTTTTACGAGCATGAATTTTGAAGATGTCCCCTTCTCTGCTAGTTTTTCTACTACTTTGAGGAGAACTCTCTGTTTATGGGTCAGGTTTCTCATTTATTGCACCGCATAGTCTTATTATTTAATTATTCATATTAATAATCTATTACATATCGGTTCTGCAAGCGATGTGAAAGTAATCAGACGTTTTCTTCATAAAATAAGCTATAATACGAGGCACTCCCCTCGCGCTCGTTTTGCGGCGCCGTGTGTTTGCGGGATGGGAGGGGGCGAGGCATTAGCAGGAATTGAGAGGGGGCTGAAATTCCATGAAGCACCACAACTTTTATAAATCAACAACGATAAATTTTCGGCGCTTTTCCTTAGAGATAATGGTCGTTGCACTTCGAAATAAAAACCGCAGATAAACGTACTATTAACCCTTTCGGTTGACATGCATTAATAGATTAGCTTTAACTATTTAAAAGGGGGACATTCCGCTGTCCCCCTTAAACCCCCTTTCGGTTAATCGTCTG
>JAHFDG010000104.1 GCA_023249105.1 Candidatus Methanoperedens sp.
TATCGCCAGGCAATGGGGAGTATCGGAGGGATATATCAAGAATCTGACCTTATCCGTGCGCAAGAAGTTCTGCACCAGGTCAACGCTGGCAGCGGCAGTAAAGGCTGTAAAATTAGGTCTTTTGGAAGTAAAATGTATTGATAACGTTTTGGAGGAAGAATGATTGCTTGGATTATTGTACTGGTGATTTTGGCTATATTAGCCGTCGTATTGTTTGTCATTCAGAAAAACAATTATAGCTATTTCTGTTTGTTAGCGAGCGTGACGCTTTGCTTCGTTGTGACAGCTATCCTGGTTGGGGCAATCGGTCAATCATTAGCAATACAAAACCAAATAGCCGTATTTGAAAATCAATCGGCTTATATCGCAACCCATATACCAAGCGACTCAATTGAAAACGCCGCACTCACTAACAAGAAAATTGAGTTAAATGATTGGCTATTCAGTGCCCAGTGGGCAAAGGTGAAGTTTGGCGTATTCTCTTTGTACCCGCAGGATATATTAGATTTTGAGCCTATTCAATAGGAGGAAAAATGACTAAAAACAATCGCAAGGGGCTTGGCATAATGGTGTTATCGCTGGCAACAATAATATGTTCACTTCGCGTGGATTCCGTGGCATTACTTGTGTTAGGCGCAATAATGCTATTTTGCGGATATTTTTTGCTTGTCAATGAGGAGCGATAGGTGACAGAGAACATAATCAGCGATAAGGAGTTTTCCGAATCATTACAAAAAGCGATATTAAAACGCCCTGCTCCTGAAGGCGCTATTGAAACAGACGAAAACGTGTGGAACTTTTTGTACAATATGCTTCAAATGCGCAAGCCAGAAAACGGGGACGCCGGATACGAGGGTGAATTTTGTGGAGAGCCTGTAAGAATATTACAGGCAGCGTTCGCTCCTGGGCGTGTTACGGTAATTCGAAAGATGGGAACGGCTATTCTGTTGGTGCTTCCGGGTTGGTCATTGAAAACATAAGACTAACCAAAGTGCACTATTGTAATATTGGTTATTTTCAGATACTGTAGAGACGTAGAAGTACGTCTCTTTTATTTTCGAAAGGATAATTATGCTTGGAAGTGTTTTAATGATTTTGGCAGTTGTTCTTTTTATCGCGTTTCTCATTGAGACTTTAGTCGAATTTGTCCTGGGTACTTTGTTTGACAAGGTTCCCAAACTGGCACCCCTCAAATGGCTGACCATGTATGTGGCTATTGCGGTGGCAGTATTCGCGTCATTCCTCTATCATCTTGATCTGGTATTCATGTTGGCACAATTCCTTGGAACAAACGATATTCCCCAAACCACATTTGGTATGATAATTACAGGGGTAGCGATTGGCAAGGGATCGAACTATATGCACGACCTTTTCAAGAAATTCTTTGTGAAATCTGACTCGACGGCACAACCGTCAGCTGCGCCTTTTTAGTCCGGCGGAGTGGCACATGTGGAACAATCTACCTGACGCCTGTCTACTCCAGGCAATAATTTCTCAAGCCACATAAGCTGATCACCCGCCGGATTTGAAAGAGGAAATGAATTGAGCGCAAAAAACCGACAGCCAATTACTATAACATTCCTGGCAATTTTGCCGGATATTCAATCTGCCATCAAAATAGGCAGTGACGGCATGAGGATACAACTTGAGGTACCTGAGACCGAAAAACCAAAAGCGATACCCGTAATCTCGCTTACTCATAAGGTATTAGAAATCACAATACGGGAGTTGTCACAGGAAGAACATCAACAAGGAAACTGGACACAATTAGACGATGGCACTCAGAAAAGCTCAAAAAGAAGCGCTGCTCCAGTGGATCGCGGAAGGACTAAATACCACGGAGATAAACGAAAGGGCTAAGGAATTCAAGAAGCCTTTTGCCGTTATTCGCCAACAGGTTGATTACTACCGCAAAACACGAAAAATCGACATAAACGCCATTTTAGCGGTCGATGAAAAAAACGCGCTGGTCACCGGGTTAGCCGTCAAAGAAAACAGAGTGGCCGCCTTACAGAGACTTGCTGCCCTTATGGGTAAAGACCTGTTTGGTGGCTTTTTATGGACAGAGGAAACGAAGGGCGTAGGTTCTGGTGATGCAGCGATTATCCTTGACTATGACGAATTTAATGGCGCAGAAGTTATCCAGTTTCGGGGTGTATTGGACGACATTGCAAAAGAAATGGGGGGGCGTGTTCAAAAAGCAGAAATTACCGGACAAAATGGGGAGCCGATTAAGATAAACAATGAAACATCTAATAGAGCCATTTCTACGCTCGCTGATGCCATCCGAGAAAGCCTATCTGGAAAGAGTACAGAACAGGACGGCACTGTGGGTACCACAAAGTAAACCACAATGGCTTGCGCTTCTCTCTCGTGCAGACGAGCTATTTTACGGAGGTGCAGCCGGTGGAGGTAAAAGCAGTCTATTAGTAGGAATGGCAAGTGAACTGGGTAAGCATAGTGCCATATTCCGGCGCGTTTATCCTAACTTGAAAGAGTTAATGCGCTATGCTAGAGAAGTTATCAAGGACAGTGCGCATGAAAATAAATCAGAAAAAACTTGGGAGTTTAGCAACGGAAGATCAATTGAATTTGGAGCCGTGCAATTTGAAACCGATAAAACAGACTGGCAAGGTCGCCCGCATGATCACAAATTATTTGATGAGATTACGGAATTTGAAGAGAGCATTTATGTTTTTATTTGTGCGTGGAACAGAACAACCGATCCCGGGCAACGAGTGCGCGTTGTCTGCACTGGCAACCCGCCAATTGACGAAAAAGGAAACTGGGTTATCAAGCGGTGGGCTCCGTGGCTCGACGACAAACATCCGAATCCGGCTAAGCCAGGTGAATTGCGCTGGTACGCAACTATTAACGGAGAGGAACGAGAATGTAAAAATGGGGAGCCGATTTGCAACGGAGACGAAACGATATACCCAATTTCACGTACTTTCATTCCCGCAAAACTTGATGACAATCCTTTCCTTGCGGGCGATAACCGCTATCGGTCAATCCTTCAGTCTCTTCCAGAGCCGTTGCGATCACAAATGCTTTATGGAGATTTTCGCGCGTCTTCTTCTCCCGATCCCTGGCAAATTATTCCAACGGAGTGGGTACTTGATGCGCAACGGCGCTGGCTGGAAACAGAAAAGCCAAAACACCTTACAGCCGTTGGGATTGATCCGGCTCGCGGGGGGCTTGATAATATGAGCATAGCAAAACGGTACGATAGTTATTTTGACGACCTGGCATTTCGACCAGGCGCTGCTGTGCCTACGGGTCCAATAGGTGCCGAATTTGTGAGACAGGAATTAAATGGCGAAGAGCCTGAAATTATGAACATTGATATTGGCGGCATTGGTTCTTCTGTTTACGACAGCCTGCACGATCAATATCCTGGGATCACGGCGATTAACGCAGCTTCTGCCAGTGAGTACAGGGACAAAAGTGGCAAGTTAAAAATGCGCAACATGAGGGCTGAATATTACTGGCGAATGAGGGATTCCCTTGATCCAAACGGTGGAGATAACGTTTCTTTGCCACCTGGGAACGAAGTGGTTGCTGATTTATGTTCTGCAAAATACAAAGTAACTGTTTCGGGCGTGCTGGTTGAAGAAAAGGCTGAGATTAAAAAGAGAATTGGACGCTCCCCGGATAAAGGCGAGAGTTTGCTATTAGCCAATTTAATAACAAACTCCGGATCTTCTTGGGACGACGTGCGCGATTTAGGAAAAGTAGATGAATTTGAAAGCAGGTGGAAATGAGCGACATGCCAATGAGTGATAGTGAACGCAAATTTAGCGAACTTGGTACATCCGGATTACAAGCTTACATGGGTTACGTGCAAGAGGCTTACCATGCTGAATTGCACTGGCCCGGCGTGCAGCCGCTCTACTCCAGGATGCGCCGCTCTGATCCTGAAATATCCGTTGTAAGAAACGTGTACCAGGCGCTTGCCAGGTCAGTACGTTTGGAATGGCAGATACCGGATGATGCGAGTGACGATGACAAACGCGCCCAGGAGTTTGGTGAACAAGTGCTAAATGATATCGAGGGTGGACCTGACGAATTCCTGTCAACTTTAATTTCACACGTACCTTTTATGGGGTTTGGCTGGTGGGAAGTTGTATTAGGCGTGCGCTCAGACAATTGGAAATCCCCTGACGGTGATGACTGGAAATCTGAACACAACGACAACTTAATCGGCATTCGTAAGTTGGCATGGCGTGATCATTCATCGTTTGTAAAGTGGAACATGGACGACAAAACAGGAAAAGTAAAAGGATTTGTGCAGCAGGATTCACCTAACTCGCAAATTATCATCCCGCTTAATCGCAGTCTGCACGTGGCTTTTGGCGACACACAGAACCCGGAAGGATTATCCCCACTTGAGGCAGTATGGCGACTTGAGAGGATCAAGTACGGGCTGGAAGTGGTCCAGGGTATAGGCTTTGAACATGCCGCAGGCTATCTGGACGTGACAGTTAACGGAAAGTTGACTACGTCTGACGAGACAGCACTCAAGCGGGCGGCTAAAAATATTATGAAAGCGCAAGAAGGGAATTATGCAGCCTGGCCGCAAAACGTTGTCGGGGAATTGAAGGACGTCAACTTCTCCGCAGCTCCCAGTATCCTTGAAGCGATAAAATATTTTGGCGTCCTAAAGTTGATGGTCTACAATATGCAGTGGGCGGCGTTGTCCTCCGTGACCGGTACAGGCTCTTATGCCTCCATGACAGATAGCTCCCAGATGTTCATCACCGTGTTCAATTCCATGATGGAGGGATTAATCGCACAAGTTGATGCCCAATTAGGCAAGCGCATATTCTCGCTGAATGAAGGCGCGTTCCCAGGCATGACCCGGCGTCCCAAGTTGGTATGCACACCAATTGAAAAACAGGTAAGTTTATCAGAACTTGCAGCACTTATGGATTCTATCCAATGGATGACGCTATCAGAAGATGATATCAAGGCGATCCGCAGAAAAACAGGAATACTCACAGAGAATGTGCCCACGGAAGACATGGCCGTAAAGAAGAAAATAGCACCCGCTACAGAACCGATTGATGAAGTCATCGAGCAAAGCGTCACCAACTGGAAGGATTATATTCAGTTGAAAGACCCGAATCTTTACGCAAAACTATCGAAGGCAAAATAATGGACATAATCAGTCGAGTTGTAAGCGCAATAAAGAGATCATTTGTTCACCTGGAAGCAGGCGATTATTATTCCATCCGATCCAAGTACAAATATGAGATCAAGAATTCGATCCTGGAATATCTTATCAGTGAGGGTGGTTCTATCGCAATTCCTAAAAACCAGATGAAACAGGCAATGGTAGAAGCTTTTACTAACGCCTATGATTCCGGTTATGAAGACGGCGGCGGCAGTGTAAAGGAAATGCGCACGGATGATAACGCTTGGCTTGCCAGCAAACAGCAAACAGAATTGGGATTCATTGACCAGTTATTTGACCGTTTACGCGAAATGAAAAAAGAAGAACCTGACGAAGACAATACCAGTGAAGTTGATGACCGCAGCGAAAGTTACACCGCTACCCTGGACGGCGTTTATGCAGAAGGAAAATTAAGGGGATCTGGAAACGTGATGCTTACGTTTGGGGGAGATGACGGAGAGGAAAGTTGCCCGACGTGTAAGAAATGGAAAGGCAAAAGACACGCCGCCAGCTTTTGGATTATCCGGGGCTTGATACCTGGGCAACCCGGAAACGTCAATTTCGCTTGCCGGGGCTATAATTGCCAGCATATACTTTTTGATGATAAAGGCGAAATATGGGCGGGGCATT
>JAHFDG010000059.1 GCA_023249105.1 Candidatus Methanoperedens sp.
CATGGGGGAATTGCAGAAATAACAAAAATGCAAAAGTCAATTGGCAATTTACATCCAAAGATGCACGGATAAAATTATCTAAACTGTATCCGACTATAGAGATTTGACTAGACACTAGAGTCCTCCACTGTTATCAACATACTAGCAGAGAAAATAACAAAACAAAATGTTTTAGAGTGCGTTTCAAGTAAAATTGATATTATTAATTCGTCTTCTGAAAAAAATATAACCAAAAAAAATAAAGAAGATCCAATTCTACCAGTTATTGATATTATAACTGGTTCGTTGATGAAGTACGATTATGATACATCTAGAGAAGGTCTTAAAGAAATTAGAACCATCACAATAAATATCCTAAAATCAGATAGTCTAAATATTGAAGAGTTCAAAAAAATCTTAGATCTTTTTGTTAGTCACTTTAATTATATTGGTAGGTTATCTATATACAAAGGAGATGAAACTAGTGTTCATCATGTAATAACTTGGTTTTATGATATTTCAGAAATCTTAGCTGAAAAAAAATGGATTTGGAAGCAATTTCAATAGCCGATTCAATTGGCAATATTGGCGAGATATCAATTAAAGAAAAGTTGGAAACTCCTTCAGTTTATGCGATTCGAAATCTCGAAAAAATTGGGATAATATCGTTTGAAAACAACATGAAGTATTTAAAAAGATCAGTAATTATATCACTGGGCGAGATTGGCGAGACCGCAGCCGCAAATAAAACAAGATACTTACTTTTTGATTTATTATATATGTTTTATGAGATTATACAAATAGCGTTTGAAGAACCTGAAGAAAAGCCTGAAGAAGAGATTTTTGATGACGATGATGAAGAGATTTCTGAAGCTCCTGAGGATTTAGTGATGCTTGTCGTTAATCCAATGATAAGAATTGGAATAATCTCATTTGAACAAAAAATGACTGGTGAATTAAGAGAAGTAAGAAAATATCTCAAAAATATTAAAAAAATTGCAGTTAAACACAAAAGGATTGATGTAATAACGATGATAAATGACTTTATTGATAGAAATCCCATTTGAAAAGATTATATTAAATTATTTAGCTGTTTAAAACATGGCCGTAAAAACTTGCATATATTTTTTTCGAGCTTAATATACCCGGGAACTAAGTACGATAGAATGAATTTGGATACATAGAATCCTAAAATATTTATTTTGAAAGTTTGTGCCTAAAGGGAAACACAGAATAAAGATAACGGCTAGAAATGCTAACCCATGAGTGTCCACTTTGATGCCACGTTTTTCAAAACGGAGTCCGTAACTCCTCCCAAAATCCAACAGGAAAATATATCAGGCATAGCACGGAATTATTGTAATACGGGGTAATGAAAAATATGACTACTCAGGATAATTTAAAAGAAGCCTTTGCAGGCGAATCACAGGCGAACAGGAAATATCTTGCTTTTGCAGAGAAGGCAGAGCAAGAAGGATACAAACAAGTTGCAAAGCTCTTCAGGGCAGCCGCCGCAGCCGAGACAATCCATGCGCTTAACCACCTCCATGTGATGGGAGGGGTAGGGAAAACCTCCGATAACCTGAAAAGCGCCATTGAAGGGGAGACCGCTGAATTCCGGGAGATGTACCCGAATTTCATAGAACAGGCAAAAAAAGAGAAAGCCCAGGATGCAGCAATTCTTAGTTTTGACGTGGCTAACAAGGTTGAGAAAATCCACGCAGGACTTTACAAACAGGCTCTTGACAACCTTGGCAAGAACAGGGCGGTCGATTATTATGTCTGTTCAATCTGCGGAAATACCGTGGAAGGAGGCGCGCCTGAGAAGTGCCCCATCTGCAATGCGCCAGAAGGGATGTTCAGGAAGATTGACTGAAAAGGTGATAAAATGGCAAAGAAACTTGCAGTAATATACGGCACCGGCTTCGGCAACACCGGCATCATGGCAAAAGCCATCGAGGAAGGAGCAAGGGGCGCAGGCATTGATGTCATTATCAAGAAAGTGGAGGAGGCCACCCCACAAGATGTGGAAAAAGCGGATGCCATCGCCATAGGTTCCCCGACATACAAAGGTGCGGGTATGCCCACCGTTATCAGGTTCGTGGAAAGCCTGGCGAAAATCCCACTCAAAGGCAAAGTGGGCGCAGCTTTCGGTTCATACGGCTGGAGCGGGGAGGCTGCCGGAGTAATAAGCAAGATGCTGAAAAGCTATGGCATGGATGTCATTGAGCCCGACCTCAGAATAAAACGCATACCTGAGGCAGAGGGTATAGAAACCTGCAGGGAACTGGGAAAAGTAATTGCCAAAAGATTAAGAAATGTGCTTTAAATTTTGGGTCTTGCTGTCAGTTAAAGAAATATGAGACCCGAAAGCCTCAAAAAAGAGATTTTAAGATTATGCAGGAGTCTTCGGATTCCCATGATAGGTTTTGCTCCAGTCGGGAGATGGGAGTGTCCGCCAAAGGAATTACCAAATTCTCTTTCGCCCTGGATTCCCGAAGAATTCTGGCCCCAATCCATATATCCTGAAGCAAAAACAGTGATTGTGATTGGGCTTCCTGTATCTCTGCCCATTGTGGAAACAGCGCCTTCGATATATTACCATGAACTTTACAAAACGGTGAATTCGATGCTGGACTCAAAAGCATACGAAATTTCAAATTACCTCAATGAAAATGGCTTTGGCGCTATTTATCTGCCGCGGGATGCTTACGGCGATATAAATATCTTGATTGATAATCCATTTGCCCTTTTTTCACACAAGCATGCGGCGTATCTTGCGGGGTTGGGCTCTTTCGGGCACAACAATGTTCTCCTGACACCGCAATCCGGTCCGAGGGTCAGGTTTACTTCCATATTCACTACCGCCAGAATTAATGGAGACAGAATCAAAACCGTAGATTTATGCACTCACTGCCTTCTCTGCGTTAAGAATTGCCCGGTTGGCGCGATACCAAAAACAGGAGATTTCCCTCCGGCTGTGGATAAGAAGTTATGTGCGATAAGGAGCGCGGAACTCAGGGATGAATACAGGTCTCCTTGCGGCATCTGTATAAAGGTCTGCCCTGTGGGGAAGGACAGGGAACTGTTCGGCCGGAAAAATATGGCAATATATTCAAAAAGTAAAAAGTTTGAGAAATATCACAATGCTTGGGAGCATGTGAGAAAATACGGAAGTAAGTGATGAAATTTATTATCTTATAATCTCAGGAAATGATATTATAGTTTCAAGATAAAAAGAAACAAATAAGACATTTAAAGAAAATAGGGAGTAATATGCAAATAAGCACTCAAAAAGTAATATTAAATGTCATTTTTCTTGCTGTATCTGTATTAATTCTCGCCAGTTCAGCATCCGCCCAGGTTGAAATATCCGATTTTTTTTCTGATTTTACAACCAGTGATATTACTGTTAATTCCAGCCAGGACATGCAGGTAAAAGCTATTTTTGAACTTTTTTATGCCGGAAGTCAGGTAGAATCACACGAAGTATCCTTCAGGATAATACCAGGCAAGCCCATGACAAAGGTCATAATATGGCAGAAAAAACCCCAGTATGATTATTACACTGCTAAAGTCAGTGTTTACAATGACAGCAAACTTTTAACCAGCCGCTTGTACGAGGTATCATACGGAACGGCTTCATTACCCGGGTTTCATGTCGTAGATTTCTCACCCACCAATAGCGGGGTGCAACTTTTACTCCGCCCTTTCAACCCGAGCGCAGCAGATATAAAAATCGAATTACTGGATAACAATGACATTGTTTACACAAAGACAAAAGAAGACGTATCTCTCAAAACTACGCCTGAGGAAATTAAAATGACATGGCCGTTCTTGCTTTCCAACAATAAGAAATACATCGTCCGTGTAAAAATATACACTCACCGGCTGTATGCGCAGCCGCTGGTTAATACCTACGTGGCAAATTTTACGGCTACAAATGATGTCGAAATTCTCCCGGATGATGTACAAGTTGATGAATACGGCGCCAGCGTAACAGTTCGCGGCAAATCCCAGGTGCCATTTGATGGGTTTATAGTTGTAAAAGCGAGGAGCAGGACTACGAATGAAACCCAGGTATACCGCACACAAATGGAAGAGATTCTTGTCTCGGGGAAAGAAGATACGGCAGGAGTGGTATGGAAAGGGATGGCGCCCGGGGCTTATGATGTGGAAATACTTGCAGTCGATAAGGAAAATGTTACGATTGATAAATACGAAACCGCTCTTCGCATACCTGAATACTCAAATGTCTCAAAATCTGTCTCTGCAAAAGGGACTCCGGGATTCGAAGCGATTATCTTGATGCTAATGCTTCTGGTTGTTTCACGCCGCCGCAGCGGATTTTGGTGAGGCAGGGCGATGTTTGACCTTATCATCAAGAACATCACACAAAGAAAACTCAGGACAGGGCTTACCGTATTCGGCATAGCGCTTGGGATTTTTGCGGTCATCGTAATGGGCGGGATGTCGGAACATTTTAACCTTACCTTTGACAGGTCGATGAGTTTGACCGCAGATAAAATCCGGGTGCTGCCCGAGGGCGGGTTCGGTGGCGGCAATCTTAACGAGTCTAAAGTGCGGGAAGTTAAAAGGGTACCTGGAGTTTCTGACGCATATGGATTGTTGGAGGCCCCCCTTGATCCGGAGAGCCTTGGAATGTTCGGTGGGGATATGGTTCTTGGTATTCCCCCTGAAAAACAAGAACTCGCGATGAAAGATACAAAACTGACAGAAGGAAGGTTCCTGGTTACTGGAGATAGTTACAGGGCAGTCCTTGGCAGCGGTGTTGCCCGTGAGTTTAACCTGAAGGTTGGCGATGAGCTTGAGGTAAAAAGCAAACGGGTGGCGCGCGCCGGAACAATAACCCATACCAGGAATTTTACCGTAGTTGGAATACTGGAATACACAGGTTCTTTTTTTGACAATGCTGTGCAGGTACCCCTTGACAGGGCTCAAAAGTTCTTCGACCGGGGTGATACTGTTTCATTAATACTTGCCGTTCCCGACCCGAACGCAGACCCCGAAGACCTCACAAAAAGGATAGAGCTGAATGTTGAAAAAGTTAAAGCATTCTCACCTGCTGAGCTTCGAAAACAGATAGAGCAATCCCTTGTAGTTTTCAGTTTGATAACCATAAGCGCGGCTGTTCTTGCAGCCATAATCGGCGGACTTAGCGTCATGAACACGATGCTGATGTCGGTTTCGGAAAGGACTAAGGAGTTCGGGCTTATGAAAGCGCTGGGCGCTGAGACAAGGGACATTCTTTTCATGACCATGGGAGAAGCCGCGCTCATGGGGATACTTGGCGGAATTTTAGGAATCATTGGTGGTGGAGCCCTTGTGTATTATTTGAACGACTATCTGGCTTCCAAGGGCACCACTCTTTTTACGATCACGCCAAGGCTGCTTGTAATTTCCATAGTTTTTTCCACTCTTCTCGGCGTTATATCCGGGGCATATCCTGCTTACAGGGCGGCAAAAATGAGCCCCATGGAGGCATTGCGATATGAATGATAACGAGGCAATCTTGCGTGTCAGGAATCTTTCAAAAACATATATGCAGGGCAAAATCCCGGTGCATGCCCTCAGTGATGTGAGCTTTGATGTTCAAAAAAGTGAGTTCCTGAGCATAGTCGGTCCTTCCGGCAGCGGGAAATCAACATTTCTTTCCATGATAGGGCTTCTTGATAAACCCACAAGCGGCAGCGTTTTTATAGACGGCATCGAAGTTACAAAAGCAAGCGACAGGGAAGCCCCTGTAATCCGCCGTGAGAAAATCGGTTTCGTGTTCCAGCATTTCAATCTCATACCCACACTTTCGGCGCTTGAAAATGTGGATATCGCGATGCGTTTTGCAAGGGTTCCGAAAAGCAGGCGAAAGGAAAGGGCTGTGGAACTTCTTACCCAGATGGGGCTTCGCGACCGGATGAACCATAAACCGTCTGAGCTGTCGGGAGGCGAGCAGCAGCGCGTTGCGATTGCGAGGGCGATGGCGAATTATCCTGCGATAATCCTGGCTGATGAGCCGACAGGGGAAGTTGATACAAAAACGCGGGACATGATAGTTGCTCTCTTAAAAGAACTTGCAGAAAAAGGGCAGACCATTCTTATTGTGACACATGATACGGCGGTGTCGGCGCGGACAAACCGGGTGATTACGATGCGCGACGGGATGATTGAAAGTGATACGAAGGTAGAAGAGAAATGAATTTTAGAATCACAAGAAATGGTTGAATTCTTCAACAGAAATCTCTGCTTGCTTCAGTATTTTCCGTAATGTTCCCTTTTTCAGTGTACCATGCAAAGGTACGACAAACACTCGGTGGTCTTTTTTGAGTACAACATGGTCACCTCTCCCCATTCTGACCTCGAAGCCCATTTTTACAAGGGCTTTTATGGTTTCTTTTCCAGAAACTACGGGTAGTTTCTCAGGCACTTACTTCCACCGCAGAAATTTCGGCAGTTTTTCCCAATGCCTTTGCATCTTCTCGAATAACCTCAATGACTAATTCAATAGCTGCTTTAATATTTCTAAGGGCTTCCTCTTTTGTTTCTCCCTGGCTGATTGCGCCTGGAAGTTCAAGGCACTGGGCTGAATAGCCGCCCTCTTCTTCTTTTTCGAGAATGATTGTGTATTTCATTATTTGTTACCTCTTTCTGTTTATTTTATGGTTGGAGCCATCGCTATCTTATAAATTGGAAAAAGCTGCTCTAAAGTTTCAAAAAGTTTAGTAGATACCTCAGATTTCAGATTCACTGCATTTTCGTTATCAATTTCTTTATGAATCCATAAACCATAAGGGTCAATATATTTTAAAGCATTTCCGATATCATTATCTCCATTTATTTTGATTTTTTTCCCTTTTATAGGCAATAGATGATTTTTGTTCAATCCATTTTTTAAATTATTGCAATATTTTTCCCAAATCCTTTGCCCAGTTTTCACTCTTGCTTTATCGACTAATAAAAAAAATATCTCGAGCCCTTTGGCATTAATTCCAACATTTAATTGTGGATACGGAACATAAGCTCGACCTTCTCTTTGAGTAAATGATAACCACAAGGAATCAATTGGATAATTTGGTGGATAGTATCCGCCAATATTTGATTTGAAATCTATTCCATATTTATCTTTAAATTTTCTATGAAGAGATATCTTTAACATTTTAAGTTTATGCTGTGCTTTTTGGATTTTAAGATTGTTATATTTTGCATTTCCATCAAAAGCATCAAAATCGTTTAATTCAAATTCTACCATCGAGAATCACAAATTGAAGTTGGTTTTACAATATATATAACCATCGAAACGTAGTTTAAGCAATAAACAATAAAGTACCAACCATGCCAGACCTTGTAATCAAGAATGCCCGGATTTTCATAAACGATGCCATCCAGCCTGCGGAAATAGCCGTGGACAACGGGAAAATAAGTAAAATCGGGAAAATAATGGGCACTGAAGAAGTCAATCAGGTAATAGACGCAAAAGGTGCGCTTGTGCTGCCGGGCGCAATTGACGTTCATGTTCATTTTCGCGACCCCGGCATGACAAAAAAAGAAAACTGGTACACAGGCTCATGCGCTGCTGCGGCAGGCGGCGTCACCACTGTTATCGACCACCCCAATACGATTCCCCCGACGATAGATACTGATTCCTTCAAGAAAAAGAAAAAAGAAGCGAAAAAATCCATAATCGATTACGGTATCAATGCGGGCGTCACTGTCAATCTGGAATCCCTGAAAAGCCTCTGGGAACTTGGAGCTACTGCATTCGGTGAAATATTCATGGCTGAATCGACTGGCTCCCTCAATGTGAATGATAGGATATTGAAAGAAGCACTCCCTGTCATTGGAGGACTGGGCGCGGTTGCATGCATCCATGCAGAGGATGAGGAAACAAGAAAAAAGTATGTTCATTTGCTGAAAGGGAACCTCGCTCCTGAATCATACTCAAAATCGCGCCCCGCATTATCTGAAAAAATAGCAGTGGAAAAGGCGATCAAGTTCGGCGGGGAGACAAAGCTTCATTTCTGCCACATAAGCGCCCATGAAAGCCTTGAGAGCATAAGAAAAGCAAAAGCTGAAAAAAAGAACATCACATGCGAAGTGGCGCCTCATCATCTATTCCTGACCACAAAGGACTACAGGCGCCTGGGCACGCTCGGTAAAATGAACCCGCCGCTTCGTGATTACCAGTCGCAGCAGAGCTTATGGGCTGGCTTGAACGATGGGACTGTTGATATTGTAGCCTCGGACCATGCGCCGCATCTTGAGGCTGAAAAAATGACGGATATCTGGACTGCGCCTGCCGGCGTACCTGGCGTTGAAACGTTGATGCCGCTTATGCTGATGGCAGTTAAACGTAATCTCCTCACCATTAAACGATTGATAGAGGTCACAAGCCGAAATCCTGCGAGGAT
The DNA here is from genome assembly GCA_023249105.1 of Candidatus Methanoperedens sp. GTDB lineage: Archaea > Halobacteriota > Methanosarcinia > Methanosarcinales > Methanoperedenaceae > Methanoperedens. Next base: position 8,403 of record JAHFDG010000059.1, read on the forward strand.
TTTTAATCTCGGAAAAGGGATTCTCGCTCCGGGTTATGATGCTGACTTTTTGATTGTAGGCGATGCGCGGGAAATACGCAAGGAAAAAATGCACAGCAAGGCAGGATGGACACCATTTGGCGGTATGGACGGGATATTCCCGAAAATGACTATTTCAAGAGGAGAAGTGGTTTCGCAAGACGGTGAGATTGTCGGAAAAAGAGGGCACGGCAGATTCATTCCAGGACAGGGATTGGCTGCTAAAAGTGAATCCGAAGAGTGAAAAAGGTAATATACTGTAAATCATAATATTAGATAGAATAAAATTGCAATCAAGAAAACAACTTCACGGAGGGCTTTAAAGGTATAAAAGGATAGCCCTTGTCACCGACGAATTCCCGGTATATCTTTCGATTATCGAGGAAGCACGCTCCCGTAAACTGAATATACTTGTTCTTAATCCCGGGCATCCCATTCCGGCTCATGTTGGTGCAGTCATCACTACAGAAAACGAGTCTGAAAAAATCAGTTTTGACCATGATAAGATTATATTCGCAGACGGCAGGCCTCATGCCACTCTGGATAAAGCCCTTTACATGTTATTCGGAGAGGATATTGAACATATCATAATAGGGATTGACCCCGGAAAATACCCTGGTGTTGCAGTGCTGGGAAACAATAAAACAATCTCGGTGCACCATGTTTCCGTGGGTGAAGTCTGCCCTCTCGTAAAACGGATTATGCGGGAATACGAGAATAAGAAAATCATTGTCAGGATAGGGCATGGGGCAAGGCTTATCCGGTCGCAGCTTATCAACGGACTCCTTGACCTTGGTCTTGAAGTCGAAATGGTTGACGAGACAGGAACAACACCACATCTTGGAAAAGGCGTTCACGGTCAGGTAATTTCTGATATCATAGCGGCAATAAATATTGCCGGGCTTCCAGGGAAAAATGTCGGGAAACAGTATATAGAGCCATCCCAGGGCGAGGTCAGGGTTATCCAGGAATCAAGCAGGGAATACTCAAACGGGCGCCTGACAATTCCACGGATTCTGGCCAGAAGGGTTGCAAAAGGGGAATTGACGCTGGATGAAGCCATGGAAAGGCATAACAACGATTAGTTTCTTGAAAGCATTAGATGTATTTTCTCACATTCAGGGTTTCATCTGCCAGAAGCCCGCTTCCTGCTTGATTTTGTGGAAATCCATGCCCCAATGACTGCTATTAAAACTGCAAGTGTAACACTGCTAATTAAGAACTCTCGCCCGCTATTAAATATTGGATACCCACCCAGAGCTTCGCTTATGACCATGATATAAGTACTGCCTGCCCAGAACAAAATACCTCCTGCGATAATAAAAAAAGGATGCGACCAGTACCTTCCGATTTTTTCTTTTGCCAGGTAGCGGTCAATTATGTTGCCGGTATTGATTAGAACTGCGGCAAGGGTATACCACCATATAGAAGCGTTGATAAAACCCATAAGCAGTATCAAATAACCGACCATTATCTCTTGATTATAATAATCCCATACTTCTATTCCACCACGTACGGTCCCTACCAAAGACAATATTATAGCCGCAAGATACATTACAAACGTAATTTTTCCGCCATGGAGAGAGTTCATCATAGATGCCCTGAAACCATCAATCACGTCATCAAGACCCGTGCCGCGGTAGAGCATATAAATCCCAATAGCAGCAGTTATCGCCATAACAGCAACCCCGGGGCTGTCATAATACAATGAAATAGCATAAATGAGAAAAACCAGACCAATGGGCACGAAAAAGGTATGAGAGATTTTGGGGTCGTTAAAGGCTTTTTTGATTATATAGTACGTGCTTTCCAGGTTCTCATGCTGTTTTACGATTATCCTGTGAACAGCATCGACTTTTATCCTGGACTGGATGATGGGGAGCACGGATTCGTCTTCTGCGCCGTCTGAGACAAGGATAGCTCTATCGGGTTTTAGTTGCATAAGAATCTTATCGAGCTGGTCTGAGATTTTCCTGTCAGAAAAAACCCCAACTTTTTTGTCCCCTGCTATTGAAACCACCTCAATATCGTTATCTTCCAGAATTAATTTGTCATATAAATTAATTCCACCGAAAATGGTATTGGTATCAGAATCTTCAGGGTCTATGGAACCAAGTTTAACCGCAGCATCAACGTTGGCGGCGCGGCCTATTACCGGGCTTGGAACACCCGCTTTCTCCCCGATATCATTATCCCTGTCAATACATATAATAAGTGTATGCATTTATAAACTGTAATATCTATGTTTATATAAATAACATTCGTAGATGGCGTTATGTCAATGTTTATATCAGGGAAATTCTCTCTTATAAGCATGCAAGAAAAAGCAAAAGGTCTATTACAAATTGTTTTTTCAATTTTTATTGCACTAATAGTTCTATACTTTAGCAGCTCTTTGGAACATGTCTCAACTTTAGATTATTTAGGTGTTTTTATAATCTCTTTAATCAGTGCAGCTACTTTATTTATCCCAGCGCCCTCCTGGATTTTTGTAGTTAACATGGGCAGAATATTAAATCCTTACTTAGTCGGACTTGCTGCAGGAATCGGATCTGGAATAGGAGAAATAACCGGATACATCGCAGGGAAAGGTGTTTCCTATTTGATAAAAGAAGAACGTTTTAATAAATATAAAGATAGGATTAAGAAAAATGATTTGCTGGCTATCGGGATTCTGGCGTTTATTCCAAATCCATTATTTGATGTTGCAGGTTTAGCCGCAGGAAGTCTTAGAATAAAAGTGTGGAGATTTATAGTGCCTTGCATAATTGGCAGAACACTTAGATATATTCTATTAGCTTACCTGGGGGAATTTTCAATAAAATATGTATGAAGCACGCAGTATCTATTTTATAAAAAATGTCCACCACTCGATGGCTTCTATTGACAGGTAAACGATGGCAATGCTTTTGATTATCTTTGCTATTGATATTACTATCAAGAATCTTTTTAATTCATAGTTTTCTCTTCCAGCTACCATGGGGGCAAGGTCTCCCACAAGAGGAATCCAGGGTGAAACCAGAAGGTATAGTGCGCCGTATTTACGAAAGTGCATCTGTATCTGTTTTTCTTTTTGCATGCTATGGAACAGACTTATTTTTCTAAGACCGTAAATTCCTACAAGATAGCCAAGGAATGCGCCTGATATCGATCCAATTACCAATATTATTAATATTAGTTCGGGATTTTTTCCTATGTCAAGTAACGCGAAAACTACCGGCTCGGTAGGTATCGGGATGATGGATGAAATAAGACCTGTAAAAAAGAGTCCCAATATGCCATAAGATGCGAATAATTCAAATAATCCCATTTGGTGACTTATATTGTTTTATGTATCATAAATATACTGGGATTCAGTCATTAAAGTTACTTTTTTTCAGTTTTCGTGTCCTTTCCGCCAGCTTTCTTCTCTTCATCAAGCTTCTTTTGCCACTCGATGAAATTGCAGTGAGGGCATCCGATATCCCAGGGGCGCTTTCCTTTGGTCAATATCTTGATGAGATAAAGCCCATGTTCATTACATTGCTTATCCGTAACCACTATCTGCCCGCTCTTAGGAAGAGGAAGTGTAAAATCACATTTCGGATAACCTGAGCATCCAATGAATCGTGAACCTTTTTTGGATTTCCTGATAATCAGGTCTGATGAGCATTTCTGGCACACCCCTATAATCCTGTCCTCATACAACCCATTCCTTAAAGACTCTGAAATGAGTTCCTTGTTTTTGGTCATGTCCTTGAACACTTCATCAAGCATGTCCCTGGATTCTTTAATTACGTAATCTTCTGTGATTTTCCCCTCTGATATTTCATCCATATCATGTTCGAGTTTACTCGTCATCTCGGGTTTTGTGATAGTTTCAGCATACTTCTCAAGCGCTTCTATGACAGCATAGGCAGTTTTTGTGGGCTGAAGCGGATTCCCGTGAACATAGGCTCTTGAGTAAAGCTTGGAGATTATTTCATGGCGCGTGGATTTGGTTCCGAGTCCCAGGTCTTCCATAATCTTAATAAGATGTCCCTGCCCGTATCTTGAAGGAGGTTGCGTCTCTTTTCCCACAAGGTTTACTTCCTTTACGCTCAGGGTCTGCCCTTCTTTTAACTGCGGCAGTATCCTGTCTTCAGGCACATTATAAGAATAATACCATCTCCATCCCGGCTCAACCAATCTTGCGCCGTTTGCCCCGAAATCCTCGCCGCTTATGTCCACGGTCACAGCCATGGTCTCCCACAGCGTCTCTCCTGCAAACGTGGCAAAAAAGCGCCTTACGACGAGTTCATATATCTTCCATTCGTCATCCCTTAGCTTGCTCCTCTTAACCGGCGTTGCAGGATGAATTGGGGGGTGGTCTGTGGTTTCCTTCTTGCCTCTGGTGGGCGTGAGTTTCCCTGTGAGGAGCTTCTGTGCATATTCACGGAATTCCGTGTTCAGGAATGATTCAATGATTTCTTTAGTGTCAAGGGTTTCGGGATAAACGGTATTATCGGTACGCGGGTATGAGATAAACCCGTTGACGTAGAGGTATTCTGCTATCCTCATGGCGTTTGCGGCCGAGATGCCGATTGCGCTTGCAGCTCTCAGGAATTCTGTTGTGTTAAATGGTGTGGGCGGTTTTTCACTTCGCTTTCCGAGAACAATGCTTTTTACTGTCCCGGATTTGCCGAGTTTTGCAAGGATTGCTTCCGCTTCAGCTTTATCTAAAAATCTTCCTTTTTTGTGCTGGGCTTCAAATTCTCCGCCGTTTACTAATATCGCAAAAAGTTCCCAGTATGGCACTGGCACGAATACATCGCGCTCTTTCTCACGGTTAACTAAGATGGCAAGCGTGGGCGATTGTACCCTGCCCACGGAAAGGAACTTATCTCCGAGGCGTCCTGAACTCAGGGAGACAAACCGAGTGAGAACCGAACCCCACACAAGGTCGATTACCTGCCTGGATTCTCCTGCCGCGGCGAGATTAAAATCGACTTTTGTAGGCGTTGCAAAGGCTTTTTTTATCTCAGCCGGTGTTATGGTGCTGTAATGCACGCGGTCAGCGGGAATATCAGGGTTTACTTTTTTAATTACATTCAGGGCTTCCACGCCTATCAGCTCGCCTTCCCGGTCATAGTCAGTGGCGACAGTGAGATGTTTTGCAACTTTTCCGAGTTTACGGAGCGCTGTGACTATGTTTGCATGCGTGGGCGTCGTCAAAACATTAGCCTGGATGAGTTCTTTCAGATCGGTCTTTTGCCAGTTGTTATATTCCTTTGGGAAATCCACTTCCACGATATGTCCTGAAAGACCGATGACGGTCTTGCCATCGAAATTATACGTATCGACACCGTTCACTCGCTCTCTTTCCGGTTTCTTTTCAGCAAGTATAGCCGCTATTCTTTTTGCAGTGTCGTGTTTTTCTGTTATGATTAGATGCATTATATCCTCAGGAGGTTCTGGGTTAGAAGGTTGCTTACTTAAATAGATTTGCAAGCGAAATCTTTATACGTTAGTAATATAAAATATAGCATGTAAGTAAAACTTACACATGAAATAAACAATAAAAAGGTGAAAAAATATGAACATGAAAACAATTGTGGCAATAGCAGCCATCCTTGTTGTGCTGGGAGCAGGTTATGCAGTCGCAAGACCGGAGAGCGGCTTCTGGAATGGCATGATGGGCTATGGCAACGGAAATGCGCCTGGGGTTGGAATGATGGGTAACGGTAATGGAATGATGGGCGGCAATGGAGGCATGATGAATGCCAACGGCGGCACTGGCTCAGGATACTGCGGCGCAGGCGTGGACGGCGGCTATGGGGCAAATACGAACCCCATAACCATCGATAAGGCAAAGACGGCAGTTGAACAGTATCTTGCGACCACAGAAAATACCGACCTTAAACTTACAGAGGTCATAGAATTCAACAATAACTTCTATGCAGGTGTCAAGGAGACGAGCACGGGCAAACATGCCTTTGAACTCCTGGTCAACAAATATACAGGCGCCGTCCGCCCGGAGATGGGACCCAACATGATGTGGAATACCAAATACGGGCACATGAGCTGGAATACGGAAACACAAACGATAGTAAACGAGAAAAAGGCTCTTGAAATCGCCCAGGATTACCTCGATAAGTCGCTTCCCGGAACAAAAGTGGCAGATGCCGATACTTTTTACGGCTACTACACCATAGAAGTGACAAAGGATGCCAAGCTTTATGGAATGCTCAGCGTCAACGCCAACACAGGCGCTGTATGGTACCACAACTGGCATGGGGCTTTTGTGAAAATACTGGAAGCTTAAGTAAACTTCCGGTATCACCCCTTTTATTTTAAATATATTCAGCATCTTTTAGTAAGACGGTGAAATGGTGGATAAAAAATCCCTGGCTGAAATGTTAAATGCCCTCGGCAATGAGCACAGCCTTGCAATCATGGCAGCGCTGGCTGGAGGCGAATGCTATGTTTCAGAGCTTGCAAAGATAGTAGGGATTTCACGCCCGCTTCTTTACCTGCACCTTAAAAAACTTGAAAATGCCGGACTTGTGGAAAGCGAGATAAGGCATTTTGAGGAACCGCCTTATACGAAGAAATTTTACAAAGCAAAGAATTTTGAATTAATACTGTCATTGAGTATGATTAAGGAGATTGTTAAATAGGAGGAAAAAATATGCAAATGATGCCGTGGTTATCGGATTCAAGTACAGAAGGAGCAGTATACGCTTTAATAATCGTGGTAAGTATTATTGGTCTTATTTCGGTTTATTTGAGTTATATGATTCTTGCAGAACTAAAAGCAATGAAACTTGCCATGGAGAAAGTTGGAAAGGTTCTTGAATCTGTTGAGTAAAAATTTATGGTGATTTCAGCCAGCCAGAAAGAGGAATTGAAAAATCGCTTTGCTCAGCTCATGGAAGATGTTAAACTAATTGTTTTCACGCAGGAAAATGAATGCCAGTTCTGCAAGGAAACAAGGGATATTGTGCTTGAACTTGGGACTTTATCCCCAAAAATTAAAATAAAAGTATATGATTTCGTTTTAAATGGCGATGAGGTCTTGAAATACAATATAAAAAAAATCCCTGCCATTGCAATTGTGGGGAGCTCAGATTATGGTATCAGGTATTACGGCGTTCCCGCAGGCTATGAGTTTTCAGCTTTTACGGATGCTATTTTAGACGTTTCAAAAGGCAAGACAACTTTACCTGAACTTATCAAGAAAAAACTGGCAGAAATAAAAAAACCAGTGCATATACAGGCGTTCGTATCGCCTACATGCCCATATTGCCCAAAGGCGGTAAAGACCGCATACCAGTTCGCTATCGAGAATGAATTCATACGCTCTGATGTTATCGAGATGACAGAATTCCCGTACCTTGTCCAGAGGTACGCAGTGATGAGTGTTCCCCATATCGTAATCAACGAGGATACATCTTTTGTAGGAGCCCAGCCGCCTGAGGTTTTTATTGAGCAGATTGCTCTGGCGCTTAGCAGAACCTACAATCCCATGTACTCTTAGCATAACTCTGGCTACACATTGCCGTTCTTGGCATCTTAGCGGTGAATTGAACTTTAGCCCTTGTTTGCCTGGATGATGAACTCGTCCGCAAAAAGATTCTTCCACAGAAGTGCCAGCCCGTACCAGAGGAAATTCAATTTTTCCTTATAAAAATAGATACTCGGCGTAACATCCAGCCAGATAATATCGTATCCGGCGTCCTGCGCAAGCTTTTTTGCAGAATTGAGATTGTAAAACCTAAGATGTGATTCATCAAAAACACCGCTTTTTTCATATTCGAATTTCCCAAGAAAAATAGTCATTCTTGAGTGCCAGTTAACTATATTTGGAACAGAATAAATTATGGAACCGTCAACTCTCAAGTATTTTTTAAGTTTTATTAAGATTTCAGAAGGGTCTCTTAGATGTTCAAGGACATTTCCAAGAACGATATAATCGAAAAAATCACTTTCATATGCCAATTTTGCAGTTTCAATATCCGCATTCAAGATTTCCACACATTTGTTCTTTGATATGACTGCAAGGTTGTGTTGTTTCTCAATACAATATACCTGGCATTTTTTCTTTGATAGAAGGTTGGCAAGAATACCCGACCCTGAGCCTATTTCCAATACTTTTGAGCCCCCTGGTATCTGTTCATATATTTTCAAGCGCGAGGTACAAGTATCGATATACATAGACGGATTCATATTAATATTATATTTTTCATTGGCATAATTTTTATCCATTCACCCATTAAAACAATCTAGCTGCTACATATATAACCCTATTCCAGAAATTCCAGGAAAAAAAATCTTTTTGGTAAAGTATATATTTGTGCAGTGCATTATTTTGGTAATACACATTATTATCATGAGGGATACTATTGGCATCTAAGAAAAAAAATATAAAATCAGGTGCATCTGCATCACGGTTAAATGAGAAAAAAAATTTGTATATGGGTATAGATCTTGGCACAAATCACACTGCAATCTCAACAAGCAATGGGAAGAAAAACAGCATTCTAAGCCTTGTAGGGATACCGAAGGATGCAGTCGCCACCAAATTCCTGAAAAAAGAGCGCCTATATGGTGAAGAGGCATTAAAGCACAGGGTTGCCCTCAACTTGTTCAAGCCAATAGAGTCCGGCGTATTAAAAAACCAGAAAGAGGATATCGAGGCTGCCCGGGGGCTGCTTCAACATATAATACACTCGGTTGGTGCGAATGGAGATGGCAAGAAGTATGCCATTATCGGAGTTCCAGCCCAGGCAAGCGTATTGAACAAAAAGATAATAACAGAGCTGGCAAAAGATTTTTTTGACGGCGTGATGGTTGCAAGCGAACCATTCTGTGTTGCCTACAATCTCGGACAACTTGAACACTCACTGGTAGTGGATATTGGAGCGGGCACTACGGATTTATGCAGGGTACACGGCACACTGCCGGAGCCGGATGACCAGATAAGCAGCAACAAAGCCGGAGACTTTATAGACCGGGAACTGGTGAAGCTCATCTCGGACGAATACACCAATGTAAGAGTCAGTCCTGAAATGTCAAAGCGATGGAAGGAACAGTGCGCCTTCGTTGGCGAGCCCGATGAAGAGATTATCGTTGACGTTCCGGTTGATTCCTCGATTCTCAAGCTCTCCATAACCCGGGAAATAAGAGAAGCCTGTGAGTCTATCCTGCCAGATATCGTGGATGGCATATCAAAACTTATCTCCACTTATGACCCCGACTTCCAGGATGCGTTGCGCTCCAATATCTGGCTGGCCGGAGGAGGAAGCCAGATAAAGAATTTAGGTACTTTCCTGGAAAAAGAGCTTGAACAGATTGACGGCGGCAGGGTCAGAATCGATCGCGATCCCGTTTTCGGCGGAGCGGATGGCGCATTGAAGCTGGCAATGGATATGCCGGCTGAGTTCTGGCGCACAACGTAAATGCTAAGAGAACTAACTGACAGTTCGATAGAGACGCAGCGAAGGTGGCTGCGTTTCATCCTTGAGAGGGTTGGGCATAACAACCTCTCCAGGCTGATCGATTACTATAAGGGTTTAGGCTGGATAAGCGTGGAAGTCGGGAACAAGATGCTTGAACTTGCGAAGGATGAAAGGCGATTTAAGGGAACTTCATGGACCCTTTCCGCAGAGGAGCACCGTATATCCATGCTCTATATTGAAAAACTAAAAGGAAGGGAAATAAACGAAGCGATTCTTTCAGTCCCCATGTCCGCAAGGGCAAGACCTGACCGGGGAAAAAAAATCGAAATAAGGTCAAGCCAGGAAATACGCCCGATACATCCTGTTGAAAAGAAAAAGATGGAGTTCATGGTGCATCGCCGCGAGGTCACCATTAACATCCTTGAGCAGGAACTGGAAGAAAAGAATCTGGAGACAGGGGAGCTTAAAAGAAGGATACGGGAGCTTGAGAGTGAACTTGATGAGTGCCAGAAAGAAATAATGAGGAACAGGATTTACATGGAGATTCTTGACCAGAATACAAGCCTGAAAAAGACGGGATTTAAAGATACCAAAAGGAAAAACCTGGCAAAGATACGAAAGGTTATTTAAAAAATATTACCATCTTTCCTGAATTTTACAGACTTAAAATGGGGTCCTTTCCAGTATACCATTTTTTCAATGTTGATCTGCACAATCACATCGTTCTCCCCGAGCGCTTTATTCTCTATTACTTTCTGATATTTGCTTTTAAATTCCATATATATGTCATAATATAATTGCAGCGTCTCTTCGGAAAGGAAATAGATAGGCGCTTTTTCAGTTATCGTTGCTGTGCCCTGTGCCATAACGCCTTCGTTATTAAAAGGGTTTACCGTGTCCCTTATATCGACTGTTATGCTGACGTTGGGATTTTCCGATATGTTCTTGATCTTTTTTGATTTATCATTGGTTATAAAGAATATTTTCTGGGAATTTTCGTCATATACAAAAAATACTGGTGTCAGATGCGGCTGGTCACTCCGGTCGCTTGTACAGATATAACCGAAATAATTTCCATATAAAATATTTCGTATCTCAATCGGGATTTTCATGGTCACACCGGCACACTTATCTGTTTTGCCCCTCTCCAGTAAATTATCTTTGAGGGTTTCACTTCCACAAGAATCCTGGAAATGATAGGTGTCAACTGCCATGCTTTTGGCAATTCGGAAGTTGAATATTTCCTTGTATATTCAGGATATTTTTTTATGAAAAGATGAAGCGTAGAAAGCATATTGATGAGCTGCAGCGGGACATCAAGGACCCCGTATATTTTCGTTTCGCCTGTGAATAAGACAGCCTTGTTTTCGTATATGTTGCTCATATCCCTTTTATCAATCAAGAAGGCGACTTTTTTATTTTTTTTCAATGTTTTCAATTTTTTTGCTTCTTTTGAAGTGTTGAAAAAAATCTTCTGCCCGTCAAAAACATAAACTACCGGCGTAACGTGTGTAATTCCCCGCAGGGATGTCCCGATATAAGCGAAACTTGATTCATTTACAAGATTATAAATATCGGGCGGAAGCCATGGCACTTTTGATATGATATATGCCGAAATCACTGAAATCAGTGTTATGAAAACCATGAAAACGAAAATAATCGTTATGAGAAAATTATCGGTCTGGAAAAGGGGTATTAAAAGAAGCGAAATTATCCCGAAGAATGCATTATTGATATCCAGCCTTCGCAGGGACTTAAGTTCAGTGTAAGGTGTATGCTCAAGCTCTGTCCTTTTCTCGGCGATTTTCTTGAGCTTGAGTGACCTCCAGAGAGCCAGGACGGATGTCCATATCCCGAGCCCCATCCTGTAGCATATGTCCCATATGAGCAGGCTTACAAATAACAATAATATAATATGGGGTTTTTTCCCGAGCCAGTTTTCCAATAAACCCGGGCCGAAATAGAAAAGGTACAGCATAAACGGGATGAAAATAGCAATTCCGGGAATCGCTTCGTAATGATTCCTGTGGAAAAGTATTCCTTTATATCGCTCCAGCAATTCATTCTCATCTTTGCTCAACGGCGCCCTGAATTTGCGCAAAGTTGGTCCGAGCTGCAAGATAAGAAGGCTCCACGATACTGCTACAAGGATGGCAAGCGAGCCATAAAGCAGGGAAACCGTTTCCAGGTTAAAGATAAATCCAAGTGCCAAGCCGAGAACCAGGAGAAATAACAATTGCAGGAGTATGCTGTACTGGTACGAAACAAGTGAAAAAGGAGGTATCCTGCCTACGATTTCTTCATATATCCATTTCATCTCCTTTTTTGCGGTATTAGCCATACGAGAACTTAAAATGTAAGGCATGAATAATAAACTTCTCCTATAAATCGCTATCAGAGAACAAATCGATAATGTTATTTATGACAAATACAATTGTTAGCCCGGTGAAGGTATGAAATATATTAAATTAATCTCAATTATCCTTATCATATTATCATTGGCTTTTTTAGGGTGCGTCAAGCCGCCTGTAGCCACACCAACCCCGACAGCCACGCCAACAGAGACTGTAACTTCCACTGCAGTTCCTACCACCCCTACACCAACACCAACTCCTGCTCCAACACCCAGAATGCAGGCAGTTTACAAGTTTTATGTGCATGATATCGATGGATTTTATAGAGTAAGGGCTCTGAATACAACCCAGATTCCGGAATATGCAAATTACACCCTCAGGATAAATGCAGGAGATAAGGCCATATGGGAAAGTGAATCAGTAGACTACACAATTACTATAGTAAGCGAACAGGGTTTGTGGGACAATACAAGCGCAAAACTAAGATGGGACTCCCAGCAGTTCAGCTATACATTTGCTCAGCCTGGAGTTTACGGCGTTTATATCAAGGAGTTTCCGAAGGTACGACACCAGAAAATCATCGTGACCCCCTAAACATTGAAAACAATGGTCACGAAGAATCATTAAGATTAAATCGTAATATTTAAGCTTAGAACATAGGAAGTTATCTTCCTTACAAAACCATTTTAGTATCGAATATTAGTCAAAAGAACTAGTATTACTGCTCTGCAGTAAACAGTATCGACAGTTAGGAGGCGGTTTTATACACAAGGAAGAATTGATCCAGCTACATACACTGATGGTGCAAATGAAGAAATTTTTTGAGGAAAACGGCAAAGGTGAGTTTTCTCATTACCAGTCTCTCCAGATAAGCCCCATACATGTGCATCGCAGCAAAGCCGAACACAAACACGCAATTTTCATCCTCGGTAAAGAAATTGCAACAATAATGGCACACGATGAATTCTCAGGAGCCGGAAGGACTTCCGTGCGGATGCAGGAACTGGCGACCCGTGCCGGGGAAGAAATGTTGCACTAAAAACGTATTTTTTCTTTTTTCCTAAAAAAAACATTTCGAAGAATATATTAGGTAATACAGTAAAAAGTGACTTATTTGATGGCCCTTTTTAAAATGAGGAAATTCTTTGGGCTCATCATGTGAGGGATATTTAATGGAACTCAATGGAGTAGAGATAGAAGATACATTCGCGGAAGCATTTCCGATAAAGATTGCAAGAGTATTGATTACAGGAGCCACAAAGAGATGGGCTCTGGTAGCGGCGCAGGAAGCAACTGGTTTCGGGACTTCTGTTATTATGTGCCCGGCAGAGGCAGGCGTTGAAAAAGTGGTCAATGGCGATGAGACCCCTGACGGGAGACCAGGCGCATACATCCAGATATGCACGTTTGGTTTCAAGTCACTGGAAGAACAGTTGTTAAAACGCCTCGGCCAGTGTGTCCTGACAGCGCCAACGGCTGCCATGTGGAACGGGCTTCCTAAGGCTGAGAAACAATTCGATACAGGATTCAAGCTCAAGTTCTTCGGGGACGGTTTTGAATCCGAGACCAGTATCGGTGGAAGAAAAGCATATAAGATACCAATGATGCAGGGGGATTTCGTTGCAGAGCATGGCGTTGGTGCGCAGGAAGGCATCGCTGGAGGAAATTTCTTCATAATGGCAGATAACCAGATGGCAGCGCTTGCAGCAGCTGAGAATGCGGTGGATGCCATAGCCCAGAAGGATGGGACTATCACTCCTTTCACAGGTGGAATTGTGGCAAGCGGCTCGAAGGTGGGCTTTACAAATTATAAGTTCATGAAAGCGACCACGAACGAGAAATACTGCCCCTCAATCAAAGCCAAAATAAAAGATACGAAAGTACCGGCAGATGTGAATGCCATATATGAAATAGTGATTAACGGCTTGAGTGTGGAAGCCATTAGTAAATCCATGAAAGCCGGAATAGAAGCTGCTGTGAATATCCCGGGCGTTAAAAAGATAAGCGCTGGGAACTACGGCGGCACGCTGGGGCCGTATAAGTTCAACCTTAAAGAGCTTTTTTAAGTAGCAAAGGGGTTAAACCCCTTTTTCTTTTCCACCCTGAATAGTCTTATATTAAAAAGATTAATTTAGGTGTGGGTGAATTATTTTGAAAGATATAGTTGAAATAATCAAAACACGGCGTTCCGTACGTGAATATAAAGAAGACCAGATTCCCGATGAGGATATCAAATTCCTTATCGATTGTGCAAGATTTGCTCCTTCAGGTTTCAATATGCAGCCGTGGAGTTTTTTGGTGATAAAAAATAAAGATGTAATGCGGAAAATCTCGGAGCAGGGCAAGAAGTCCATGATCCCCTTGCTTGAGCCTGTCAAAAACACCTCTAAGAAAGCCGCGGATTTCCTTGTCTATCTCAAGACAAAGGGCACGGATATGTTCTATAACGCACCTTTGCTTATCATTATTCTTGCGAATAAAAGTGCAATGACAGCCGACTGGGACTGCGCAATGGCAGCACAGAACATGATGCTTGCGGCGCATTCAAAAGGCATAGGAAGCTGCTGGATTGGAGGCGTGCAACCTGCGCTCATGGATGAAAAGTTTTTGAAGGAACTTGGCGCGCCCGAGGGCTATAAAGCCATTGCGCCGTTGATATTCGGGTATCCGAAGGGCAAGACCGAGGCGCCAGGAAGAGCTGAGCCTGAAGTGAAATGGTTAAAATAGAAGAGATATTTCTTTCTTCTTTATCCCGTTTACATACTCATGCGCAAGCCTTACCGGCTCTGGCAGCTTGTGCTTTCGAAGACACGCTTTCACAATAGAAAGAGAAACGTCAAGTGAAATCCTGTGACCCGGCGCCACCACTATCGGCCTGCCCCGATTGGTGGATTTAAGAAGCCATCCGACTTTTTTACCTGCATAGATTAGTGGATTCGCCTCGCCGACCTGCGCAGGATCTTTTCCCTCACCGCAAAGAATCTTCTTCGTTATTCCGATGGTGGGCACATCAAGCGACACGCCGATATGCGTGGCAATCCCGGCGCCGCGGGGGTGATTGATGCCAGCGCCATCCACCATCATGATATCAGGAGGGTTTTTCAATTTTTTAAAAGCGCTGACAATGGCGGGTCCTTCACGGAAGCTCAGGAATGTGGGAATGTAAGGATAATTCACGGGCCGAATGGAATGTACGCGTTCTATGACCTCAAGCGAATCATATTTCAAGACTACGATGCCTGAGATGATTTTGTCGTCCATGAACGCCTGGTCAACGCCCGCGATTAACCGAAGCTCGCCGAAGTCGTCTTTTGCAATAGCAATTCCGGCGACATGTTTTTGAACGGCAAGAAGTGCCTCTCTTGAATGATCGGAAGGAAAAAAATCAGACAATGCGAGCATAATGCTGTAAATTAATGTGATGGTCTCTTCTTTTTATTTCTTGTAGAGAACCTTGTACCATATATTTACCAGCAAGACAAGAGCCAGCATAGATGCAACAAATGTTACATAGTAAAGAACAAGATTAAATCCCTGCATTATAATTCCAGTAACTTCATGGTATTCCATTATTATAAAATGAAGGAGTAACAACCCTACCAGGAGGAATGTAAGTTTAAAATTGGAATTCAAAAATGATTCATCCAAAAAGACTCTTGCCCTGGTTATATCCATCTCAATCTTTTTCCAACGTATTATGTTCTTGATAGAAAAATAAGTTGCGATAGATGCCAGTACTAACAACACTGTGACTGAAATAAGAGAAAGTTCATTCATATTTAAATCACTAATATAAAATCCATACCACTTAAGTTTTATCCACTGCGCTGGGATAGAACGGTAAGATGAAGGAAGGTTCAATAATAGGATATCACAGATTATGATAAATATGAATCATATAGATGCCTTATGCTCCAATTTTCCTCTATACAGCGAAGACCTGGGGATAGAGCTAAAAAAGCCGTCTGGCAGGTTCAGGTGGTTTTTAGCTTCCATCCTTTTCGGGGCAAGGATAAGCGAGAAGATAGCGATGAGAACATACAGGACTTTTGAGAAATATGGTGTCCTGAGCCCTGA
>JAHFDG010000060.1 GCA_023249105.1 Candidatus Methanoperedens sp.
GTCCCGCATAGAAAGAGGCCAACTTTGACAATGTCCCAGTGGAAGGAATAGCAACCGTGTCATTTGCCGTGGTTGGGAATTCCGTTTTTGTTCCAGCGGCTCCCACCGAAACGACCTTGACATATACGGTGTCACCCGCATCATAAAAGACTCCCAATCCAGGAATATAAACATCTCCATCAACATCCATGGCGGCAAGGCTGTAATTTGTATCATCTGTTGATAGCCAGATCTCATTATTGATTGCAGTAGGAGAGGGCGTAAAGACCACATGTAGAGATCCGGCTACATAAGTGTCACTTGCCCCAGGTGCAACAATCGAAGCCGTTACCTCATCGCTATCTATGCTCATCATAGGAGCCGAGCTATCTTGTGGCCTCGTTGGGTATCCGGGTTGTTCCTCATATCCCTGATCTGAGTAGACTCCACTGAAATATTCGGCTAAAGTAAAGGCCGGGCGACCGTACTGATCCTCGTCTTTCCCAATGATGAAAAAATCCTTTGCCGTCCAGCCTGCTTCTGAATCAGTCACAGTCACTCGGTCAAAGAGTTCCAAGGCCTGAGAATCAGGGAACCCTGTTAAACTACACGTCCAATCCGTATAGCGATTTTGATTATAATTCCTGCGTAAGCGCCTTTTAGCAGATGCCCGATCAATGAGATAGTAGCAAGTCTCTTCATGCGTTATTTCACCCCTGATAGCAATATCGTCAGTATCCTTCACTACCATAGTGTCTTTGCTAAACTTATTTGTGCTATCCAGGAAATTGATGATAAAAATATTTGCTTTCTCGTTTCGTCTCCAACTGAAGGACCCGTCAATAACATTGGTACTAACAACAAAAGCATGCTTGACGGTTTTGGTTTGCAGCCCACCAGCCCCGTCATGCTCTTGCGCACCATCCCAAACGGGTTTAATCTTCCCTTGGCTTATAACGCATTGTCCGTGAAAGCTATTCCAAATTATTTTCTTAGCGTCATGAATTTCAATCTTAGAGTCAAAAGTATAATCAAAGGTATATCTATTGTTATACTCTTCAGTAGCCACAGACGAATCAGCACGGCCTCCGTAACATCTGATTTTTCTGAATGACATCTTCCCGGTTGCGCCCCAGTTGTCTGCTATCTTGATAGAATAATACCGATATGCGGTATGGTTTTCAATGGTGAAATTCTGCATGACTTCTTCAAGTGTATCTGTATGCACTACTGCCTGCAATCCGGTTTTGACATTGACCCAATTGGACCCTACATCCGTATAGGTGGTGTCATTGAAATCGGCCAAGGTATTTGACCCTTGCAAAATGAAATTTTTAATTCCAATATTCGTTGTGTAAGTGGGGTTTGCATATATAAAACCATTCTCAATCGCCAAGAGAGTAACGACAACCTTACGCCCAAAATCTATATTGTATCTTTGGTTGGTCGCGGAACTTGACTGCCATGATGCGGTCTTCCCGGTTGCGCTCCCAATGACAGAGGCCTTCATGGCCGCCTGCCATGCAGCGTAAAAAGCATCATTTGTCGTTGATGTACTTTTAATGCTATTGGCTCCAATAACAAGGGGCGCGACATATGAAGAATAATTGTCTGTATATCCCATAGATGCGGAACAATAAGCACTCAAAGCGGTAAAAGCATTCTGATCCAATTCGGCAATGGGGCGTTTTTCTTTTTCGAGATAAAAATGCCATAGGATCTGTGCCGGATCTCTGGTCCATGAAGTCGTCCCTCCGGTATCCTGCCCGATCTCCAAGCATTTGCAACACCTTGCCACGACATTCAACCCTGTAAGCCCTGGGACTTTGTCATATTTTACAATCCGGTATTCGGTTACAACCTTGTTGCGGTAATTTGAGAAGTTGTTTGCTCCAAAGGCGTTGTCAACCCCGGACTGTGTCGGCGTTCCTAAATGCTCCCAATAACTAGAGAAAGGATGTGCAAGCTCCCCCCATGGTGCATTGTTCACATAATGCCCCAGAATCTCGTCCCATTCGCCCTCGCCATGGCATACAATCAAAGTCATTGGGATAACGGAGTTCCCGCCTCCATCTGTCGTGGTGTCATTAATATCGTTCTGCCTGACTATGTTCCCTCCTACCCGACAAAAGCCCACTGACCACGCAGTAGGCGTTCCCTGCTCGACTGTTACCGCCGGATGGGGGCCACTATAAGTGGGTGAACTTTGCCCAGGAGACTGGTCATTTCCACTCAAAGCTTTTACGGCCCCATAAGCGGCGTAACCAATGGCCAGGACATCAAGGACGGTTCCCACTATGACAGCGGCCGTCATAACTCCAAAGGCGGTTATTCCAGCTTCTGCGATAAAAGATCCGACCGCTATGGCTATTGAAGTGAAAATAGCTGCATGGACTGGTTCCGGGACTATCAGACCTACACCGATAAAAAAGATTATTATGGCTGATATTTTTTTAAACTTCATTCGAGCAATCATCCAAAGACAAAGTCACGCCGACTCCAGCATCAACCTTGAACCCAAACCTAGACATTACTCTAGGATATTTTGTGAAAGCATAAATTTGCCTTGCTCCAAGACCTTTCGCCCATTCTCTGACACAATCCAGAACGCGCCTGTAATCCTTACCGTCTGAATCTTTGGCCCCAAAAAAGTTTTGATACAAAAGTGCAACCTCATTTGAAATCGGGGGTGCGATTGAATTCAGGGCCACCAAGTAATACTTAATCTTGCTATCCTCAACTATTCCCCAAACCGCAATTCTGTCTTGGTGCTCAATATAGTTCTCCAAAAACTGAACCCATTCGGCCTTGTTCATTCCCCTGATAGTTAGAACCTGTTCTTCCAGCCTCTTGTCTTGTATCCCCAAAATACTGGCGATTAATTTTCTTTCTGTTATCCTTACTATTTCACCCATGGATTCATTATCTCCCCGAATGGATTCATTATCTCCCCGATATGAACAAAGCCGTCAAAGTTGGCAATATTGTTTGCTGAAGGGCCATAAGATATACTGCCATCTAATTTGCAAGCCTCTATAGTAAGTGGGCACCCCTTATACAGTGTATAAGCTGACCCTGCTATCACTGCTGTTGGCAGGGGGGCATCAAAGGCAATGGTATCCGTAGCCGCATCAAATGACTCCACAAACCGATTATAAACACTTCCAGAGATTGTTATGGCTATCTTGCCGAACTTCCAGTAATCAGCTGCCTGTGTCAATGCGTTATCGGTTAATGTCGTTGTTGTCCCAGAATCAGCCGTCCCTATGGCTTTTAATGACGCCAGATCGGCATAACCATCCCGGTTACAATTGGCATCGCCAAAAACATTATTACATTCTTTTTGGAAATACTTCTGCAATACTCGCCTTTGAAATCTGACACCATTGATAGCGTTGACTACTAACCACGTTTTGTCAATCCTGTTTGGCTCCTCCATTACGCCGTTGAAAATTTCCCTATAATACGTGGAGCTTGTTAAGATATTACGATAAACCTTTTTGATTATTATTTGCTTGCCGCTGAAGGATTCCGCCACATTGTATGTGTGCATATCTTGAGAAATATTATCAAATTGCAACGATACGCTTTCTATTTGGCCTTCAGCAGTGGTCTGGATATTACCCATGCCAATGGTCTTAGCATAATAAGTGTTCCCTCCAGTCGCAGGGAAAACAACATTCACATTGGTAGCTGAATATCTAAGTGTCCCGCTATCAAGATATATTTCAAAAAGCAAGATCGGCCTGCTCTGCTCCGCCGCTATTTCCGTGTCAACTGCTGCTGGTAAATCTTGAGCCACTACTAAACCGCCTTTTCAAAACTGATTTCAACATTCCACCGCAATTTTGACAATGGAGTAAAATTCAAAGACCCTTTCACCCACCGTCCGGTCATGCTCTGTGTTACGTTGTAAAGAGTTACTGTGTCAAAAAGCATTGTCCCGGCAGTAGCCGTATTTTTTGTAAGAGCTATAGTATCCATTGCAGTTTCGGCCATAAATATTAATGATTGCTGAACCCATGACGCCGAAGATGTCCCGGTTTTTGATTTGGAATAAATACTGGACCCTACTGCGGCAGGCTCATCTATTAATAGTTTAGCTCCCGTACCATCTATTAAAAGATACCCCCCACCCAATGCGTCTATCAACAGCAGATTCCCTGCCTCTGGGACTACCGCTCCACTTGAAATAATAAATGCTTCATTTCCAGATGTTCCAGATTTTACATAAACCTGACACCTATAAAGCTTACCCTGAACTAAAGTCAAACCCCCTTGGTAAGCAATCTGAGACGTCCCTGAAGATCTCGTTAACTCTAGGCAGTTTCCGGCTTGCCCTCCTGCAATAGACGCTAATGTTGATTGATAAGCTGTCCAACCAGTCGTGTCGGTATCAAACCCGCCGTTGGTAATCAGGTCGCTCCCCACTGTAGTGAGGGAAACAGAAGTGTCATTTGTAAAACAATCAATATAGTCTGGAACAGAAATCCAGGAAAAAGAATCCCAAGGCCCTTTGCATGAATAATAATGATTATATATCGTCCAAAAATCCGTATTTGAAATGGCCTTGAAATAGAGTTTGTATCTCTGAGTCGGAGTATCCGTGAGACTCTGATACTGTTTTTTCATTCCCTCTGACTGGGAAATAATCGTGGTGAAATCAGGTTCATCAGGAACGACAATATCAGGGGCAAGTGAAAAATTAGCCGCTGTCATTTACCACCCCTGATAATAGATCTAATCTCTCCGTCATTCTTGTAGCTCCTGATCACCGCGCCGGGCGCTACCTTGGCAGCAACAACAGTTGCTATCTGCTCAAAGGTTTTACGTTGTGTTGCCAAATCCTGAAATACCGGGTTTTCCATATGAATGATGACGCCGTTTGATTTTGAGTTACTGCCCATGCCCTCGGCCTCTACACCGAGGTTACCGGACCTTGTCCTTTTGAGTGGTAACACCCCCTCGGGATTCTTCCCTTCACCCATGATGCCAATACCCTTGGCAAAAGGAAATACAACCGGTCTATCAACAATGCTATTGCTATAAGCTCCAATGCCTGCGCCTGCAAATACATTGCCTTGCGCTGCCATAGAGAAAATTGACCCCACTACCGACCCAATGGAAGAGGCTGTGCCCGCCCAATCAAACCCTTTTTGACCTGTTTTTTCATTACCGAAAACAAACTCGAACATAGGCTCAACTAACTTTTTTTGGATAACCATTTGAGTTAGCATTTTTGCAAACTCTTCCAAGATACCCTGGAAGGTTATTTTTGATCCCCATAGCATATCGTTCAGGCTTTTGCTCCAATCACTGGCCCATCCCATCATTGCTGTTTTGACATCTTCTGAAAAAGTCTTTTTGGCGCTTTTTGCAATTTCATCCATTGCGGTCTTGTGCCGTGCCTCGTTGAGATCTAACATTTCTTGGTCTTCTGAATAGGTTTGCTTATAAGCCTGATATTTTTCGTTTTCGGCCCACTTGGCATACTCAACCTGTGACAAAGTATTATGGTGGATATCATCGGTCCATTGTGATTCAAGATCGGCTTTTTGCTTATTGTAGTCTCGAACTTGATCAACTTGTCGTTTCAGGCTATCGGCCTCTTCTTTCTCTGCCTCTTGGTGGAGGTCTTCTTGCAGATCCCTAAACCGTTGCGCTTCATCGGCTTGATCTTTCAAATATTTTTCATGTAATCTTGCCGCTTTATCAGCTTCCCGCTGTGCTTTCTTTGCCGCCTTCTCATCTTCCTCCGGTGCCCCAGGTGGAATAATTGGGGCCTGAACTGGGATTTTACCCCTCATGCCAATGCCACTTTGATCTGTAATGAACTGATTCGACTGCAATGCCTTTTGCCTCTCTGCGTATCCAGCTAATAATGCCCCGCCAATGGCTCCAGGTGTAGGCCCGCCAGTTAATATCCCCCGGTTGATATCTTTGAAAAAGGCTGCTATCTCACTTTTATTCTCACGCAACCAAGCAACAAACTTCCCACCCCATGTTATCGCTTCAGAATAAAAATCTTTGAATACTTCTCTGCGAATAGATCTAAAAACTGTATCGAAAGAAGTTGAAATGGCTTCCCAAGTCTTTTCGATATCCCCGCTCGCAGCATCCATACCGACCAAAAAGGGCTTTAGC
This sequence comes from Candidatus Methanoperedens sp., assembly GCA_023249105.1. GTDB lineage: Archaea > Halobacteriota > Methanosarcinia > Methanosarcinales > Methanoperedenaceae > Methanoperedens. Next base: position 6,124 of record JAHFDG010000060.1, read on the forward strand.
CTTTCTAAGAGATCCCCGTGCTCTTTGCTGAGCTTGACTATCTCTTTTAACCCGTCTTTGTATAAGCCCGACTTCCTGGCTGTTGTATCAATCTGTGCTGCTATTCTATTCCTTGCGGACACTTCTCCAGACAAAAGCCCCCTTATCTCCTGGTATGCTTGTTGTTGCTGATCCTGCCCGACTGTGGCCGCTGCGATAGCATTTGATAGAGAGACAAAGGCATCCATTTGAGATTTATTATTTTGATCTAAAAGGACCCCTCCTTGGACAAGGGCCTGATTCATCCTCTGTAAAATTTCAAAATTGGCAAAGGACTTGGCGTCCACTTGCTGTAATGTTTCATTGAGGCTTTCCGCGTATTGATAGGCTTTTTTGTAATTCTCTTCTACATTAGAACTGCCCTGCATGGTAGCGACCTGCGCAGCTATCTGTATATTTCCAATTTTAAGGCTGTCAATATCCTGGATGGCGCTTTTTAGCTGGTTTGCATACATCTTGACCGCTACTGTCACGCTTGCCACTGCTGCCGCAATACCAAGCCATTTACTTTGGATGGTGGATAATGCACCAGCCATGCTTGACGAGTCTCCGTATTGATCTCTATTGATTCTTTTAACCCGGTCAGCATAGGCCCTTTGTGCCCGTTCGATATCTGCAAAGCTGGCATTGGCTGAATGCTTAATCCCATTGAATGCGTTCTCCGCGCTCTGCCTCATGGCATTGTAGATTGTATCGGATTTTTGACCCAGGGTTTTAAAATTCTTTTCAATTGATAAAGCAGTCTTCGACGCACTGGCAAGGATTTCGCGTTGTCCCTTGGTATACTCAGAGGTATCAAGAGCGAGCTCTGCAAAGATAGTTCCGACTGGTTTTCCTTTACCGGCCATTGGCTAAAATGCTCCTGATTCGTGAAACTGATCTTTGTAACGCTGGTTTTAAAAATTTGTGTTTAGACTCATGGATTTTGGCATAGAAAACGTCCTTGGTCCCTGCCATAATCCAAATATTATTTACTCCTGGACGATCTGTGACGCGAATAGTTTTCTTTAATGAACCAGGAGCTCTGGCCGTCCAAGGTAGCCCTGCATAAGGGCCTCTTTTGTAAACAGGTCTTGATATCGTCCCGGTGTGGACCATCTCCCTGGCTTTGTCTGCGACAACCTCAGCAGCCATCTTGAGCCGCTTCATAGAGGCCCCTATTATTTCAAAATCATAAGCTTTGGGGTTCCAGTTTGCGACTCTCATTAGTCCCTCTCTGATCTTGAATCGTTGAGCATATGATGAAATATCTTTGACACCTTGTTGAGGCAGCCTTTTTTATCTTTGACTTGGTAAAGGTCCATAACCATAATTACCGTACTGTAATCCAAATCAATGACCTCATTTTCAGGTCCAGCCGTTAAGACCTGTCGCTTACAAATCTGATATATGGCCGCTGCGTCTTCATTCTCAGGTGTCAAATCCACCCTGCAATCGTTACAAGGTGGATCTTCTGGGGGCATTCTGAGCCCATAAGTCTTTTTGCACACTGGGCAATTCGGAGCATTCTCATCTACCCAAACTACCCAGTCTATCAGTTTTTTTCTGACTCCTCCGTACGCTTAATGCCATCCTCGCGCATCACCCGGAAGCCATCAGCAACAAATTCCGCAAACTTAATTGATTTAGACATCAGGAGAATTTTGTTCTCAGACGTACAGGGGATTTCAGCCTCATTCCTATCAAAAATATTCTCCCATGCAACTATAGCCCGGTCCCAGAACAAATGATTCCTGAGTTCGGTATCAGATGCCTCGACATCAAACCTGGCCGGAGTTCCGTCAACCTTCCGGTATTCAACTTTTTTCTTGACGGTCTGTTTGTCAATCTCTTTGAAATCATCCGCGGACAAAAGTCTCAACTGAACTCGGCCCCCGCCTTCCATTTCAAACCACTTTTCAACTTTATCGTCTAAATCAATAATCGTCATTATTCATTCTCCCGGTAATTTGTTTACGTTACACCAAGACCATAACGCCGGAGATCTTGGCGGTGAAACTAGTTGTCAAAAGCCCGGACTTATCAGCCTTGACATTGAAACTCGTTATCCTGACGCTGCTTAACTGGGTCCCGAATCCAGTTGTGTTCGACGGTGAGAAATATCCCGTAGTCTGGCAGGGGGCATAATAACTGGTATTATCCACATATAACCTCAACGTGGTAACAGCCGTATTTGACAGGTTCGCCAATTGTAAAGCAATCTGGCCTGTAGAATCACTTGGATCATAGAACCCATCAAATGTAATAGCCCCTCCGTCCTTACATCCGTATTCGTACGTTTTATAATTATCGCCAAATGCGGTTGAATCGAATTCGTCCATACTGGAGCCATCAACAGACCATGTCCCCATGCCTACAACCGTGCTAGACCCAAGAGTAACCTTACAATCTTTCCCTACTTTTCTTGCCATTGCATTTATCTCCTATACTATTATTTTTGTCGCTCCCGGCCCATTTATATTTTTTCAACCCCTTGTATAGCCTATAAGTATTTTCATCAACGACCATCTTTGCCATGTGGCCTATCCTGATTGACGTATCAACGAAAATATTAAACCCCGCTTTTTTCAACTTACTGCACAACCCTATGTCTTCACCGATGGGCTTTCCGTCCTTTTGTCTGCGAATTTTGAACCACGGGTATGGAATCTTTTTGAAGACCTGCATATCATAAAGAATACACCCAGTGCCTGTTGCATCAACATCAACAAGCTTCCCTGAATAAATCTCCTCATCTGGAATATGATAATATTTGCCCAGTTTCCCACGATATAAAAGCGCATCAAAAGGCGGATACCTTCTGTGAACAACTGCCCCGACAATTGGCTTTTTATGGGAGATCAACTTTGTAATTGTATCCGATGGATAAACCTGGTCAGTATCCATCATTATCAAATGTGTGCATTTTTCCTCTATTGCCTGTAACACCAGATCGTTCCTAACAGCGTCTATATTCTGTGGGAACTTAGGGATCAAAAACATATAGTCCGGTTTTTCCATCATCAACCAGGATAGAAAAAACTGCTTGCTTATCGTGTCATCGGTGTGAGGCAATGCGATCCCGAGTTTCATTTAAAGTTGCTCCCATATCGTTTTAGGAATAGAGCCCTATCATGAGCAGCGTAATCATCTGAATAAACCCTCAGGTAATCTGCATCCATTGAGACCCCGGTATGAACCGGATGATCATGCGCGACTATTGATTTTTCACCAAAAATAAAGCGGCCCATCTCGTTGCATTTATGAAGAAGTTCATTGTCGCAATATGTATGATAATATCCTGTATGAAAAAACTCTCCGTCAAGTTCTGGCAAAAGCTTTTTATGCGCCACCCAGTGGGTAGCTATCCGCCTCACTGATAAATCATTGATACCAACAAGGCCCCATCCACCCTTCAATAATGACATATAACGCATGGCCTCTTTTAGCCAGTTCTCTTGAGGGATGCAATCATCACCCAGAAATACAATGTTCTCTGCCTTTGCTCGTTTAACCAAAGCCTTAACCATCTTGGGGCAACCGATTCTTTTTTTGTCCTCTTTGGTTACTATCTCGAATTCATCCCGCTTAATGCCTGCCCTCTTTATCGCAAGGTCAATGCACCGAGCGGCCTTCTCTGGGCGAATAACCGGAATAATTATTGATGCAAGTAATGTCATGTCAACTCTTCAAAAGCAAAACTCTATATTGGATGGTGTACGTCCAAATATCTGTTTCAATATCAAAATCCAATGACGCGTAGTCACGCTCGAAAATTAAGCTTGTGTATCCAGTGACTGTAATCTTTGCATTATCAAGTTGGCCTATGATTGTGGCATAGTAGTCTGTAATATTTGAGCAGGAGATGCTATTGTCATATAATGCAAATTCAATCGTTGCCTCCTCCTGGACTTCCCCGGCAAAGTTGGGATCTGGAGTAATTGATAACAGGCGATAAACCACAAATGGGAAGGAAGTATCTTGAGGAGCCTCATTGACAAATAGTTGCCCAGCAAGTGCCCCCGTGGTGACATGAGCCCCATAATATGTATATATAGCCTGAAATAATGCTTTCACTTATCACCTTTATTTTGTGGCCTGGCAGGCCTGCCGGGAGTTGAAGGCTTTTCGGTCTTGCAACCTAGCCTGACCACACATTAAACAACCTCATTACAAAGTAAATCTAACCACCTGTTTTCCGTGTTGATGTTTACGATTGACGTAATTGAAAAATACTTATTTCCGTATTTTATTCTGTAAAAGGGTTTAACTTCAGCCCTATATCGGATTCTTATTTTATGTGTCACGGTCATTGTAGCCTGACCATTCAAGGCAATTTCTTTTGCTGTCGTAGGCCATAAGGCAGCCCATACATTTCCCCAGTCAGCCCATGTCGTCGTAAATCCACCCATTGCATCAGAAACCCTGGTAGGGTATTGGATGGTTACATATTTATTCAAGTCTCCGATCTTCACTTAACCGCCTTTGCTTTATGTGCTATACAGCAACAATCAAACCATATTGGGACCTGTGTTATTGTGCATGAATCAACAATAAACCCAGCGTCAGAAACAAGCCCGGACATTTCTTCTACAGTAAAATTCCCCCTAAAAATAGGATAGGAATGTGCGGGGCCTTGACTTGGGACTATGACACATAGTAGCCCACCAGATTTTAAAATTTTATTGATCTGGTTCAAAAGCAAAGGGATATCTACAACATGTTCAAAGGTTTGCCCTGAAATAACCGCATCAACATTTTTAAGAGCTTTCCATTTAGGGGAATCAATAAGGATGTCAACATTTGGTCCGGGAATGATATCAACCCCTATGTATTTACTTTGTGACCCATCGAATAAAGACCGATAAGAGCCATTGATATTGTAACTCCCAATATCAACAATCGTTTTACCGTCTCGCAGGCCGTTCTCCTCAATAAAAATCCTCATGGTGTGCAGAGATGTGTCGTGCATTACTTTATCGCCTTTGCAATGACATGGAGATGAAAGACCCTATTCCCAGTCTGTAATCTCTCGATTGTTTCAATATTGAAATTAGCCTGAATCCCATAAAGAGCCCGATAAGCCGGATCTGAATAATACAGCCAGCTATTTTCTACCCAGGGCGACAAATGGTTAGGATCTTGATAAAACCCTTGACCATGCTCTGCGTCCGGGGTTAGGCTTTCAAAAGTCCCTCCAGGTTTGAGCACGCGCCAGATCTCTGTAACAACTCCAATGGTCTTTCCAACTGGGATATGCTCTAAAAAATCATTTGCCAAAACCACATCCATGGTATCGTCAGCGTATGGTAGACCGTCAAGGATATCGCAAGGCATATCCGGCTTCACTTCCGACCTGTTGTCAATATTGACAAAACCTTTTAAATGCCTAAACCCGCAACCTAAATTGAGTTTAATCTTTTTCATTCAAAACTCATCCATAAGCCTTGAGCTTGTAAGCAAAGCCTGAACCGTTTTGTTCACGATATACGATTGAGCGGCCCCGGTTAATATTTGGCTCTCTCTATTCTCATAGAGATCGGCACAGATCATTTTACAAGCTGCTTTTATTTTATAGGGCAGCAAAGCCGCCGTGGTCCACCCACATACAAATTCAATCGTTATCGGCTTTGATGGATAAAGAGAATATGATGGCCAACTCACTCCATATGGAAGAACTATCCTCCCGCACTCCACCCCGTTTGTTTCAACCAAATAATCAGTCGTCACGGTCATTGTTGTTGAATCGCCATCGACATCCTTGTATGCAATAGCCGTCACAGTTTGCAAATTACCAAACGGTAATTTTATAAAATTTAAACTGGGGAACTGGTCCAAATAATAATACCAAGTCTGAGTCAATAAGGCCCGGCGTGTGATATCCTCAATATGCTCTCTGGAAGCCGTGATGATACTATTTAGTAAATCATCCTCAATAGAGGTTGACACCAGCCGGACAATAGACGTCCCGAACTCACAAGCAGCAAGCAGAACTTTTGCCACTGTTCGGATATATCGTTTTACACCAGTATAGGCCTTTTCATAGGTAGCATTGTCGTTCGCCGTTGTGACCTGAGTAAAAGCCCCAGTTCCCCAGTCAGACCATGTTGCATTGTCATCTGATTCTTGAACTTTAACGTCTACAGTTCCAGTCGCTCCATTGGTCCCGGCTTGGAATATCACGAGAGCCGTATAGCCAAGAACTTCAACCGATGCTCCTGCATGCGTCGTATAGTTATCCGCTATGACATGGCTACCCGGAGCGATGCTTTGAGCCTCGTCAAAGTTATCGGCAAAAGACCCACTATCAAGCCTCAGATGTAGTTTCAGCTCGCTAAGGCTTATGCATTCTAGGGTAGGAGGGGTTTTCAGCGCTACATTCACTTAACACACCATTCTTTTATTATTAATTATATTGCAGATTGTTTGAGCGCAACATCCATAACGCATAGCAAGATCTTTCATTGTAACAATACCCTTATCATATTCTTCTTTGATTTTTGGAAACAATATCGGTTTTATTTTCGATTGAATCAAAGCTAACTTTCTTCTATGTTCTTTTGATTGTTTTTTACCTTTATGCGATGCAGCTATTTTCTCCCGGTGAGCCACCGATAACTTTACGCCTTTCCTGGCCTCTGACATTTTCTTTTTAGCCTCTTCAGTATGGCGCATTCCCAATGCAGGACGCTTCCCTTTACGTTTTAATTTCATTCGTTCGCGAGTTTCAGGGGTATGTTTCATGCCAACACTAAATAAATTCCCCCTCATACGCTCACGAAGTTGTTCTATTTGTATTGAAGACAAAGAACATGGACGGCCTTTCTTCGCAGCAGATAATTTTAACCTTGATTCCTCGCTCATTATCATGCCTAAATTCGAATATGCTTTTGGCTGCAAATTGAATCCATAACCATGATCAGCCGCCTGTAAAGTATCAATATAATACTGTTCGCGTTCGATCAGTCTTTCTTTTTCACAATATTCCAAAACAGAAAATACAAAAGCCGTTGGCCCATATTTATTCCAGGCTTTTTGGAGGTATTTGTTATAATGCGTTCCAGCCAACAATGCCTCTCTATGATGTCTCTTACGTTTGGCAAGCCAAACAGCACTGCCAATATAAACTTTACTGTTTGGCTTGCATAAGATTTCATATATCCCACTCCGTCGCGGCCTTTTTAATTCTCGTTCTTCTGAGACAATCGGCTCGATAGTGGGTGCAGTTTTAAGAGTTACTTGCATAATTATACCGCTGCAGTTACATAAGCTCCGAGGGACATTGGGACATACCAAATATGACCAGTCGCCGCGATAGTAGCCGCCTGTGTGGCATCAGAGGCTTGCATCCCAATTACGCCAATTGTATTTACACCAGCAGATGAAACTCCGCCAAGAATGGCTTTTTTACCACCAGTGTCTACATCGGTAAGCCCCGCGCTGTCTGTGATTACAGCCGCTGTTGCTACCGCCCCACCAACATAGGTAATTCTTCCATAAGCTCCCAGACTTGCTATGCTCGCACATTTAGCGCACATTGCATTCAGGGCAATAACAGGGGTTGTAAAGGTGGTGTAGAACAAAACCTGCGTGAGGTTGGCATCCGCAGCGGCTGTCAATTCAATAAACAACTGCATTACGGCGACCCGGCCATAAATATTAAAGAGGCTCGTGTTTGTCCCACCTGTGGTGAAATTTGCCGCGACAAGCACCCCCGCCGTTGTGCTGACATGTAAGCCCAGGACCATGTCTGCGATTCTTTGCCTGGTTGATTCGTTATAGTTCATGTTATTTCTCCTTTCCAGATGCCGTTACCGATTCTTTTTCTTTAAATTCAGGTTTCGGCTTAATAAGTTGTGCTTTCATTTCTTCCCTCAGAACATTCATGGCCTCCGCAATTTCAGCCTTAATCATGCCTCTGATTTGGGTTATTTCGTCCCTTAACATTATTTCACTCTCCTTTTTTTTCCTCCCCCGGATTTTTCAACCAAGGGGGGGAAAGGCTGTTACGCTATTGCCGTTGGAGGCGTAGTTTGCTGATATCTCAAGCCGTCAAGCTGATAGAACACACATACGATATTTGTTGCATGACCAGACGCAGCTCCCAGTTGTATCCAATCATAACCGGGCGTAAGATTGGCCGCCTTGATATAAAATTGAACCATCTTAGCAACTGCCGAATGAGTGACGGTATAAGTCAAAGCATCAGTTTGACGAACCATAGCATCAGAAGCGGTGACATCTGTATTTATCCAGATCGGAAATTCAGCCCCTGTAGTGATGGCCGTTGTTCCCGCGCCTGTCTGACCTTCATGTACGGTCAGAACGAGGTCTGTTGCATTGTTGCCAATTTCAATCACGGTGATCATGCAACCTTTTGCATTTTTCAGGCATACCCAGTCTGCAGTGTCCAGCAAAGAGGCTGACGCCCCAGGGCCATAACCCCAGATGATAGGATGAGTTTCAGGACTTATTTGCATTGTCATTTTAAATTCTCCTTTTTATTTGCCGGGAGATTAACCCCGGCAATTGTGTTTGTTATGCCCTTGTATCCAGAGCTATAAAATGGCTCTGCGTGTAACTCGCGCCACCCTTATATGGAGTCAAAGCAGAAGCCCTGACCGGCTGACCGTCAACACGCAAAATAAATCTGAATACGGATTCATCGTAGATAAACCTTACATGGATACTCATATCAGATTGAATCCCGCCCTTTTCAGCAAGGATGTAGCCATTGAGATCTGCAAGAATAATGTCGCCCTGCGTCCCGAGTGTAGCTGCCTGCTCGATTGCGATAACCGGGCGACCGAATAACGTCGCATAGGGCTGAGAGCTTAAACCACCAGCGGGCATATAAATAGGCACCCCACCAGTACCCACCGCAAGGCTCATAGTAAATAGTTGCGGCTCGATATTCTGATTGATCAACCAAACTGAATTAGTACGGGAATTCGCAAATAGGCGAGAGTACATCTTAATGACATTCTCTGCCACCACTGTGGCAGCTGTCTGCCCTGTCTCCTTTGCTACACTGACAAGGCACCCAGAATTGAGGATTCCAAGAGGCTGGCCCGCGCCGGTCCCGTTAACAATAGCGTCGTCCAGAAGAAAACCAAATTCAGAAACAAACCCGGATCTCGTTACACTCTCAAGAGCGGCCGCATCGTCCAATAGCTCATCAGTTGCGTAACATAGTCCAACAAGTTTCTTGAGGTTGAGTTCGATTTTGCGGAACTTAGGCTTGCTCTTGGTTTTTTCTTCTGCCTCATCTGCCCAATAACCAACAATCCCGCCATAACGGGTGGAGGCTCTTGATGTCTCATCGACACCATTGATCTTTATGCTGTTGGAGTTGCCGGATATCTGGACCCTTTTACACCTGGAAGCAAGAACTCCAGTCTCAAAAACATCTTGCAACATTTCAGTTGAAAAATCTTGCTGCACTAGAAACCCCCCATCAGAAGGAGTGGTCTCATTCAGTCCTGTAGCTGCATTGAATAACCTAGGATCTGCATGACCACCAGGGAGTCCGGCTTGCATAACAGCAGCCATCTGCTCACCCAAAGACCCGAATTTATCTTTTGATCGGCTGTCCTTCGGGAACTCAATTTTTGAGTTTTGGACTGTTACCGCTTTATCAGGAGTCTCAAGAGCAGATTTAATTCTGTCCTGTCTCTCTAGCGTCGCGACCATGGTGCGATACTCTTCTACAGTGTCCATGATTTCATTCTTAAGGACCAGCTCCGAAGAGTTAAGGTCCCTATTCTCGATTATGGCTTGCTGATCAATATCAGCCGCCTTTTCCATCAAAGCCTTTATATCGGCTTTGTACTGAGTAGCTGTTTTCATTTTCAATTTTCCTTTCTCAATTTTGGGGCTAACTCTTCGGCCCGAATTAGTAGATCATTAGTTCTGTCTTTTTTCTTCATCTCTATGACTTTGGCTTTCGGCTCTACGTCTCGCAGAGTGGCTTTATCACCATCAACACTTTGAGCATCACACCCATCCTGTTGACTGTCATTTTGAGCGTCACACCCATCCTGACTAGCAACAAAACCAACAGCCAATATCTTTTTTGCCTGATTCTTGCTCACTCCAGCGTCCCGGAGTAATTTTTCAAGATCACGCTCGTTAAGATCCTTCTTTGACCCTGACAAAACTTCAGGGACATTCGCAAACACCGACAAGTCAAAAAGCCCTGCCTGCGCTTTTGCTTTTTCGTCTTTTGTCTCTTCAATGCTGTCTGCGAAACCAGAGTCTAAGGCCTCTTGTGCTGACATCCACGTTTCAGCGTCCATGAGCGCCTTGATTTCATCAATGGACTTGCCGGACTTGCTTGCATAGGTATTGACAATGGCTCCGCCTACTTTGTCCAATAGGTCGGCCTCTTCACGCATAACCTTTGCCGGACCTATGACAATTGACCATGGTTCATGAATCATCATGAAAGCGTTTTCAGCCATTGCAACCTCATCGGATGCCAAAGCGATCAATGACGCAATGGAAGCAGCAAGCCCATCAATATGACTTACCGTCTTGCCCTTATGCTGCTTTATGGCGTTGTATATCGCCATGCCGTCAAAGACTGACCCCCCAGGAGAGTTGAACCGTACATGCAAGGTCTTTGAACTTGAGAGATCCTTAATATCTTTGACAACCTGTTCCGCTGAAACACCAAACCAAGAGATTTCATCATAGATAAATATTGTTGCGTCCTCTTCAGCTTTCTTATTTTCTATCTTGTATTCTGAGGAGGCCCGAGGCTTGAACGGGCTTCTTTTCATTCTCATCGTCTTCTTTTACCTCCGTAGATTTAGTGCTCTTTTGCTCCTGTAACGCCATGTAGTCATCTAGCTTACTAAGAGGTACCATATTCAATGGTACAAAGTATTCGTCTCCGCCCTCTATGGGGTCCATATCCTCTTTTGATCGGATCTCGTTTATTGATATCGCCCCAACATTAAATAGGGCCTTGTAGAAGTTTCCCCGGCTTTCAGCATTGCCCCTAAGCAACCCTTCAACATTGTGTTTGAAATATAGATTTTCGGCCTTTCTCTGGTTGGTATAGAGCAACTGGATATTGTAATTTTGCTCGAACCTGACCAACCATGGCAAAACCGAATCCGTTACAAAGCTGATTTGCTCTGATTCGATATTGTTGAAAGATGATTTGGTGAGGTCCTTTAATTTATGTGGAGGAAGGTTAAACCACCGCGCAACCTCTGGGATTTGAAATTGTCGACTTTCTAAAAATTGGCTATCTTCTGGAGGAATGGCCGTCTTTTCGATCTTCATGCCCTCTTCGAGCAACATGAGCTTATGAGATTTACCTAAACCGCCGTATGTATCTGCCAAAGACTTCTTTAAATTGTCATGCGCCTGCGCCGATAGTTGTCCAGGGTGTGTTACCACTGCCCCCGGATGTGTGCCGTTGCCAAAGTACAAAGATCCAAAAGTCTCAAGAGCCATACCAAGGCCTAATGACTTACGCGCCATTGCAACAACTGAATAACCGATGAGACCATCAAACCCGAGACCAGGGATATGAAGAACTTTCTCTCTTGGAAGGGCTATCTCCTTATTGTCTATTTTGATTTTATAGGAGAGCTTACCATCCTCCATTTGAGGCCTTACCCGGTTTGGAGCAATAGGCCAAAGTTCAACAATCTGGCCCATACTATCCTTAACAATTTCTGCATAAGCGTTGCCCCAAAGCAACACGTGGGCCATCATAGTTTCTCGTAGGGCCAGAGATGTCATATACGGGTTTGCCTTGAGATATAGCACCCAAAACAAAGGCATTTCATCAGCAAGGATCTTGTTTTTTCCATTTTTTTTGAAGAGGTGAAGGGGAAGGGTAGAGATAGTTCCGGAATAGAGCGCTACAGCATTGAAAACAGCCGAATATGTAAGGGCAGTTTCTTCTGTTACGTTCTCGCCGGACAAAGATTGAGAACCCCGGAGATTCCATAGAGATGGATTCCAGGATTTTTCATCTGTAACGCTGAGGTTGAAAATCCGCTTGAGTTTTTGGAAAAAAGCCAAATATACGCCCTCAAAAGTGGTCAGTAGATTACTTTTGAGTAATATTGTAGGAAGTATTTGGCTAATGTAAAGCTAAAAATGCTTGTGATTACAAATAGTTGAACAATATGTAACAATATTATTCAATTTTGTTACATAATCATGGCTGGAATAAAAACATTAAAGGATAGATTCCAACCGAATGGAATTAAACCGACAATTCAAGATAGATTCCCGGCTGACACGAATTGACCCGCTGGCTATTTTTGTTCTTTTTAAGTGCCCATGAGCAATCCACCGCCGGACAGTAAATTCCTCGACACTGAAATAAGCGGCCACTTCATCTATTCGGAATAGGTCTTTTTTGGGAAGGAATGAGTCGTCAACGTCTTCGATTTCCAATATTGGTTCTTTTTTCATATTGCCATCCTTGCTTGCATCTGTTCAAAGGTTAAACTATTTCCTTTTGTTAGATTCTCTTTCCACCATAAAGGCTGAAGGTTTTTATAATCGAAGCATTCTTTTTGTTGGCTGGGGATTGATAAATCAAAAATAGAACAAGGTAAAATATGGTCTATATGCCAACCCATCCGGCCATAATTTCCCCAAGTCATACCAGAGGATAAAAATATTCAAATGTAAGAGGGAATTCCTCCCCGCATCCTAAGCATTTTTTCAAAATCTTCACCATTTATTCATAGCTACAAAGTCATACGCGACATTATCCCGTCTATTGATAGCCCTTCGTACACTGATGGTTGAGGAGGCGACTTTAAGTCACGTGACTTCAAACCTATCGCCATAGCTGTTGCAATAATCCCGTCAATCCTGAATCTAGTTTTAGACCGATCTATTTTCCTATTCCCTGCGGGGTCGCTTATACTTATCGCATTACTGGCCATCCACGTAAGGACCGGGTGTCCATCATGTATGAACCTGCGTTGCAAAATGGCCTCTTCCAGCGCATCAACAGCCGGAGCCATCTCTTTGTAACCCTGCCCCCAGGGAACGAGACGCAAGGCCCCCGCCCTTGGCTCATCCTTGCCGTCCACGTAACATTCAAGATCAACTTTGCCCATGGCATTCAGTAGGTCATCAATTCGCCATCGGTCATAAGCCATGCCAACCACATTGTAATCCCGTGTTATCTCTGCGAGACGCTGCGCTACCCAATCGTATTGGACAGCCCGGCCCGGAGTTGTTTCGATATGTCCCTGTTGCTTCCAGACAAAGTATGGTACACGGTCTCGTTTCTCATGCTCATCCAGGCTCGCTTCAGGCTTCCAGAACCAAGCTTTTACTTGGTCCTGCTCTCCGGTTGTAATGGCAACAAGGGCCGTCAAATCTGTTTTGCCGGATAAATCCAGCCCCAGGTAAACCTCATCACCCGGATTGATACATGCATCACCCTTGCAGGCCAACCATTCGGATCTTGGGATTAAGGGGGATTCGGCATTGACGCGCATATTACAATTTAAATTTTTAAAAGCTGACTCAAAGGAAGGCATCCTTTGCGCACGTGTTGCAGCTATTTTCATTTCAGAAAGAGACCTGAATTTTCCTAACGCTGGGTTAGCCACCTTCCAAAGTTTTTTGTCTGTATAGATTAGAGAATCATCAGATTCATCCGGGATAGCATATAAATGGCATACAATAGATGGATCTAATTTCCTCAAACCGTCGTCAATCAAAGTTGATAATGGATGCTGTGGGTCATTTGATTGAGTCGAAATAATAAGGAATAAAGGTTCTTCCCTTGCCCCAAAAGACGTATCAAAAGCATCATAAAGATCTCTATTCCTAGCCTGAGCCAACTCATCAAACGCCACGAAATTCGGATTAAGCCCAAATTTTGTGCCAGCTTCAGCACTCACCGCCCTAAATATTGATCCGGTATCAAAGGCAATCATGGTCTTCGTACTGTCAACTATTTTTATTGATGAAGCAATCTCAGGGTCCGCTCTAACTATTTGAGCACAATAACGGAAGAGAATCCCGGCCTGTTCTCTATCGTTAGCACAAACGTAACATTCTGCATTCGTCGTTCTTTCAGGCCCCCATAAATGCACCAACGCAAGACAAGCTGACAACATAGTTTTACCATTTTTTCTTCCCATGCTTAATATGGCGCGGCGAACTATCCGCTTATTGTCTTTGTCCACAGGACCATAAACATCATTTATAAATTCTTTCTGAAATGGCAATAGCTTGAATTTCTGCCCCTCCCCTTTACCGGACGGGATAGTTAAAAGCTCGATAAAATTGATTATATTTTTGACTCTATTGGTGTGTTTCATAATTGAAATGATAACGATGGTTGGAATGGCCTGCTAAGTTTGGCCCCTTTACTTAAATTTGCCTTTGCTTCTAACGGCTGCAAATTTTTTAAAGCCCAACATCTTTTAAAATCTATGTCCGCTGGGGCATTATAATTAAACGCTACCTTCGGAGTTATATGGTCAAGATGCCAATATATCCCGTAATTTTCCCAAGTCATCCCATTAATGAATTGTTTTTCAATATGAGACATCAAATCTTTGAGGCTATAACCGACAAGATGTTCCCATCTTCTTCCGGCTTTTAATTCTCTTACAGCATGATAAATTTGGGATGTTACACTATTATTTAACCTCCCTGCAGGAGTCGCCTTTCTTCTTGCATCTGATTTTCTATCATACTGTTTAGCTTTTTCCGGGTTAGCCTTTCTCCATTGCTTAACGCTTTCAATATGCTTCTCATGATTGCAAGCCCTCCATTCTTGTGAAGTACGTCTAGCTTTTTCTCTGTTTTTAATATACCATCCCCTATTTTGTTCCTTTCGCTTACTTGGATTTGCCAGCCTCCATACCTTCGATGCTTCCCTTGCTTTATCAGCATTGGCAATACGATACGGCTTATTAATTATTTTTAGACAATCACGACAAGCCGAGGTTAATCCGTCATAACTTTTGGTACGCTTATTGAATTCACTAAGATCCTTTATTTCTCCGCACTTAGAACACTTTTTCATTTTTTAGCTCCTATCAACCCATCAAATTTAGATTTCCGGCCGCGCCCCGGATCAATAGCAAGCCTGGCCCTGGCAGATGGAGTCATACCGAATTCAGAAGCAAATTTAACCATGTCACCCGCCGCTTTGTTCGCTATGCCGATAAGTGGCTGCTGTATCCAATTGCCTTGTTTGGTCTGTATCACCAGGGCAGCAAGGACACCGTTTTTATCTTCGAGTTTTTGTAGCTCCTCCTCAGCGTGTCGCCATCGGGAATAGGCAACGCAATAGGCGCCTAGACATTCCCGGTCCCAATCAGACAGAACACCCATATTGTTGAGGCCCTGTGCGATCCGGCTCCATTCTCCGAGGGCATATCCTTTCAGTTGCGAGGGAGGTTCCGGCATACCTGGAGGAGGTTCCGGCTCTCCTTTGGGGAGCTTTTGTTTCCCCGGATTTCCGGCAAGAATTTTTAAATGAGTAGGTAATGCTTTTCGGCCCATATGTATATTTTTTCATACAATTAGTAAAATTTAATACTATGTATGATTATATAGACACTGTATGATATTTTGTCAAGGGAAAACGTTAAGGAAAGGGAGCATTGAGGGTGAGATTGTATAACTTATTGATTTTATTGATAATAAAAAATATATAGGGAATTGCTGTTTTTTTGCTTGACAAATGCCAGTATATGTCTTATCTTATAGTCAAGAGGTTGGCGAATGGCGCTGACCGATAACAGTGAGGGGGAGGGATGGACATGAATATAATAATTAAGAGGTTCTTTAAAAGTGGACTGGGTGAAAGCTGGGGCGCGTGGTGCGTCCCAGTGGCAGGACAAAAATTTTGGGTCTCAGAGGGGGCTGACGATGGTAGTCGTAGGGGATGGTTCGCCATTCCCTGGAAGGGAGAGGTGGGGGTGGCACATTTTGTGCCGCCTGAGAACGATATGGATTGCGACCTGGCTGAAAAGACGCTTGCACCACGAGCAGGAGGGCTAAATGGCAACAACAAAAGATAAAACAATATCATATCGTAGAGGAGGGGGAGGAAAAATCATGAGGAAACCAGTAACACCCAGGGTAAGCGAGATCATCGAAGAGTGGTTGCAAGCGAATTTTGCAACCAAAACCAGCGGCGCTGAATACATTATCGACGCCTTCCATGCCCTTTATCGTCGGACGCTGGCAGATCTAAAAGGCAAATTTACCCACGACGAATTAATGCTCGTCATTGACGTTTTCAACTCCACTGCTCTGACCGGGGCGCTGGCAGGGCAACAACTCGACATCCAGGTGGAGGATGGTCTCGACTTGGATGGTCTTGATAAAAAGTGGAATATCTCAAAAAGTGGGATGATCGACAAAATAAAAACGCTCACTCTTTTTGAAATTGCCTGCCTTGAAATATGGGCCAACGGATTTTGGTATGGCGGAAGATATGAAAATAAAGGCGGAGCGATTGAGGATCACGTAAAACGGTTATTAGAAGAGGAGGTGAAATGAGGGCTTTTAAACTGTTGCGCAAAAGGAAAGATGGCACATTAGGGCCGCTATTTATTAATAAAAAACAGAGGGTTGAGACCGGAAAATGGCTCAAGGCCGAATGTCACCCAACCCCAGGCTTTACCGTTCGCCCCGGTTGGCACACGACGCATAAGCCAGATGCCCCCCATATGAAAACAGAGGGCCGCGTTTGGGCAGAAGTTGAAATCCAAAAGTTTGAAGAATTTAAAAAGCCCGCCCGGCAAGGCGGGATGTGGTTTATTGCCCAGAAAATGAAGTTGACGGGCTTGATCTGGGATGCTGAATAACATTTATAGGGGTTCTGTTACTTATACGGAGCCCCTATAAAATCAAATACCTCTCCAAATTTTAATTTTTCAATCACAAACTTGTAATGTTTCGGATACATTTCTTTCATTCGCTGAAATCTGTTGGGCTCCGGTTCAAATTGAAGGCCATATCCGCAAAACATGCACCCGGTTTGCTTCCAGCCCTTATCGTACAGGGAACTATACTCAAGTCCAAAGCGGTGGATATACTCCCAAACATCCTCAGAGTCCCAAGACATAATAGGCCTACTTTCCGGCCCTGGCCCCACGCCATTTAACCCTTTTTTGTCAAAAGCATTACAGCCGAACCTCTCCCAGGATCTCTTCCTTAACCGACTATCTGAGTGCAACACCCCTATAAATGGTTGCCTCCCTGTCTGTTTTACGTATTTACTCCCCGGTTCTTTCTTCATATATGTGCAACACTTAGCGGAGATATCAAAAGGCGCTGCTAGCAAGTACCTGTATTTTTTGGGAAAAGGGGATTCTTGGCCTGATCTTGACCACATTTTCGGTTTTGTTCACCATTTTTTCGATTTCAGGCCATTCAAGCCCAGTTTTATAATACACCGCTGGGACTTCGGGGTACATCCCCCGGACCAAATGCAACAACACAGAAGAGTCTTTCCCCCCTGAATATGCGACATAAACCTTGCCTTGAAAATACTCGTACCACTCGAAAATATTATTCTTGGCAAGCTCTATCTTATAATCTAGATCTTTAATCTCACAATCCTTGACCTTCTGCGCTTTAAGGGCCTGATATCGCATGTTACCGCCCAGGATCACCATGTTTTCATCGGTTACAATTTCCCGGATCTTCAACATTTCCGGGAACTCCTGAAGGGACTTCAAAAGCCGGTCCATATCCGGTTTTGATATTTGACGCGGATTATCAGGATTCGGTTGTATTTCTGAAAGCTTTACTTTTTTAAGTTCTATTTCCATCGCAGCCCCCCCAAAAAAGATTTATTACAATATTCTTGACATTGTGCAAAAAAAATGCCAGGCCAAAAAAAGTGTCCGAAAATGGACTCTAAAATAAAGTAACGGCACACTTCTTGAAATACTGTATTCTATATGTTGAATCTTTATTCATATAATAATAACCAAAACTAAATTAATTTTGATGTAGCATTTTATTTTCCCATAAGTGCTTGATTTGCCCCTATTGTTTTTTGTCGGGCACTAACGCGAGGG
>JAHFDG010000061.1 GCA_023249105.1 Candidatus Methanoperedens sp.
CTTTCATTATATCGACATTTTCTATTTCCAATTTCCGCATAATACACCTCAGTTATCTATATAGTATATAGACCAAGGTATATTAATTTATGCGCAATTACTTATGACGCTGTGTATAAAATTAGAGTTCCAGGGTTTAATCAATGGTTTAACCCTGGAAAAATTGACAGGATATGCCAAATACATGACTTTTATGAGCTTTTATCAAGTTCTTATGGTGGCTATGTGGCAACCTCGCAAAAACTGTCTCCATGTGATACTAATTTTTTGGTTTTCAATTCAGCTTTATTTCCAAAAGCATAATCCAGCGCTCCTTTAAATGTTTCCCTGGCTGTATGGCAAACATAAGTATCAACATATAATTATCAAATGTATTTCTTAAGGCGAACCTGTTAATAGGAAGGAGATTGTTTTAAAGGAAGATATGGGCTATGTTGACAGGCTGATTTCATGGGCTGGAAGACATCCGTATTTGAGCGCAGCAGGCATAATCATTACATTAACCGGTGTTGGAATGGCTGTGGGACAATTGTACAAGAGCAAAGATTCTGAAAATGGTGCATCCGCAGTCATAGCCGCAGACACCCTGCAAACCCTCACCCAAACCCCGGCGCCCACAGTTGCGGCGGCGAATGTGTGCCTGGAGAGCCGCCTGAGCGTTCAATATGTGTTATCTTTATAAATACCTATATTCATTGTAATATACATGCCTAAATCAGATACTATTCTTACAAACAATGAGAGAAAAAGCCTTTCAAAGACAGAGTCATATTTGCTTTCCAGACTATCTGAAGAGGGAACAGAAATATTTACCGTAAAGGAAGTATCAAAAGTCCTTGGTAAATCTTATTCAGTGTCCCGAAAAATAATAAGCAAACTTAATGCAAAAAGATGGATTGAGAGGATAGAAGCTGGAAAATATCTTATTTTGCCTTTATCTGCCGGCGTTAAGCCAAAATACACAGAACATGAGTTTATAATCGGCTCAAAACTGGTAGAGCCATATTATATTTCGTACTGGAGCGCTTTGAATTATTATCATATGACTGAACAGATACCTTTCTCAGTTTTCATTGCCACGATAAAAAGAAAGAGCAACAGGAAGATACTGGATGTAAATTATATATTTGTGACTTTATCCAAAAAGAAGTTTTTCGGTTATAAGAGCATAAATATTTCCGGGAAGAATGTATTTATTTCGGATAAGGAAAAGACAATTGCGGACTGCCTCGACCACCCGGACTACTGCGGCGATATAACCGAAGCTGCAAAAGCCCTCAAAAGCACTGGCTTGTCTTTTGGAAAAATAGTCGATTATGCAATGAAAATGGACAATGCGACAATAATTAAAAGGTTGGGATATTTGTCTGAAATATTGAACCTCGATTTAGGCGAGGGATTAAAGAAAAGAATGATTAAAAACATTTCAAAAGGATACTCAGTTCTTGATCCTTCCATAAAGGCGAGAAAGGGAGAATACAATGAAAAATGGAAACTGCTTATAAACAGAAAAATCGGTGATGACTTCTGATAACCTCTGACAAGATTCGGAAAATGGCGCGGGACAAAAAATTTCCGGCAGGAGTGATAGAAAAAGACTATGCTTTGTGCTGGCTGCTTTTCGGCATATACTATTCCAGACTGAAAGATGTCCTTGTATTCAAGGGCGGAACAGCTTTGAGCAAGGTATATTTCCCGAAAACATGGAGGCTGTCTGAAGATTTGGATTTTACAGTGATTGATGCGGGTCAAGCTTCAAAAATAAAGCCGATGCTTATTGATTGTTTTGAGGCGCTTAACGAAAAGAGCGGAATGGCTTTTTCTCTTGCGGAGTTTCACAAGACTTCGGGGCACATTATAGGAACGGCGCAGTTCACCGGACCTTTGGGCAAAAACAGCATCAGGCTGGATATGAGCCTGAATGAAATTCTTGCTGTTAAGCCTTTGAGGAAAGAAATCGGTGATGATTATCCGGATATTGAAAAATTCGACGCTCTTGTTTATGCTCTTGATGAAATATTTGCGGAAAAATTGCGTTCTATAATCCAGCGGGGCAAAAGCAGGGATTATTTTGATGCCTG
This sequence comes from Candidatus Methanoperedens sp., assembly GCA_023249105.1. Taxonomy (GTDB): domain Archaea; phylum Halobacteriota; class Methanosarcinia; order Methanosarcinales; family Methanoperedenaceae; genus Methanoperedens. Next base: position 2,082 of record JAHFDG010000061.1, read on the forward strand.
GATGCTGTTGAAGGAAGGCGAATTTGATAAAGCGAAAATAAAGGAGCTTTTTATAACGAAGTGCAGGGATAAAAACGTTGAGCCGAGCTATGGATTGATTTTTGAGGAGACGCAGCTAAACGAAGCGAGGGATTTCTGGAAAACGGGTCTTGCAAGATTGATGAATGATGTTCCGGACTTTGACATGGTCGCGGACGAGTTGAGAAGCGAACTTGGGTTTTTGAAGTAACGGTTCTGGTTTTTGGCGTAAAGGTAAACACATCGCCATTTGACGTATTTTTCACCATTTGTGTAGTCCTGAAAGTTTTGACTTTACCCCGCCCGCAGGTTTGCCTTCAGGACATTATCCTTTTTTCATCTTGTTACTCACTTCTTCATACAGGCTGCGCTTTACTCCCCGAAGTTCATCTTCCCTGCGGGCAAACGCCATGATGGCTTCGGCAGGCTTTATTGATACCACAATGCTGTGTTTCATATCCCTGGTATACACAATAATACCATAGACCAGAAAAACAATGAATGCCACCGGGATAAGCATGAACCATACTACGAAAAGAACCTCCAGGCTTTCTTTTGGAAAATAATATGGAGCGCCAATAAGAGCTGCACCCACAGCCAGTGCTATAATATACTTAATCGGATAATTCATATAATCCACTCTCCATTCCTTATTTTAAGATATGTAATGACAAGTATAAAATATTATTTGCCAAATTTTAGAGAAATATGACAAAAAATTGTGTTATTTCGACAGCTACGTGATAAACATGGTGTTAATAATAAGAAATTCTTTGAGGCCATATTCACGTCAATCTTATGACAACCTCGCAAAAATTGTCGCCATGGGATAATAATTTCTTTATCTCCATTTCAGCCCTGTTTCCAAATGCATAATTCAGCGCCCCTTTGAATGTTTCACGGGACGTATGACAAATAAAATTATCAAATTTGTTCCCCTCATTTGCGATATTGCATTTCTTGATAGTATATAATAGATTATTTCCTTCCAATTTCCATTCGCTATCAATATGAAGTTTTGAATTGAACATTTCAAAGGCACTTTTGAAAGATTTCAAATCCCATGTCTTGACCTGTTTTTCTTTTTCATATTCCTGCATCAGGGATTTGCCAAATCTTCTGCCCAACACAGTCAGGGATAATGATATATCGGGAATATCCTTAAGCCCTTTAAGGAATGTCGTGAACATTATCAATTCCTGGTCTACTCTGCTGTTGCTTATTTTCAAATTGTCTATTATTTCATTAACCTTTATGCCAACATCCGGCCTGTGCGTCAGCACAATCATATTGGCAGTTGATTTCGCATCAAATAAATGGCCGTTCGCTTCTAAAAGGGTAACAAGGATTTTCTTTAATTTTTCTATTGTATCTTTATTTCTGTAATTATGGAATAATATTATGCTATTCTTCTCGATTTCAACCCTGTCTACAACCCGGGATGTTTCATAAACTTCCTTGATAAGGGAAAGCATCTCTTTTAAGGGTATATCCTGTATTGGTTTTTTTGCAAGGTTTTCTATACTGATTTCCCCGAGTGGTATATTGTTCGCCAGTATATCCTCAAAGTAATTCTTGTGAACCGTGACCATATTATAATCACTTAAAATATGCCTCTTGACCAGGGATTTCCAGAAATCAGGGCGGTTTTTTATAGCGCTTATTACTTCTTCCATCTCACCAAAATATGTTTCAAGACTGCTCAGGGCTTCTTTTTTATTAGAACCAAACAATTCAATTTTTATGCAATCGTTCAAATTACATACAGACTTAATCTCAAGCGGCACCTGTTTAACAGAGTTTTTGACTATATATTGGCATAATATGCACGCAGCAAGTCTTATTTTATGGGAATCCCCTTTTATTTCTATCATTACATCGGAAGGAGACCTGTCATTATCGCATTTTAAGGAGAGGGCGATATTCCACTCAAGCTCCCTGAACCTGTAACTGAGATGCTCTTCGAGTTTCCTCATCGAATTTATGAGCACGGGGTCTATCATTTCATCCAGTACTTCATCCGGAACAAGAACGCAATCCAACATATTCAGCATCCATTTAAAGAGGGATACATCTATGGCCGTGCAATTGTTCGGGAGTCCCGACTTTCCCACATGGTCGATTATATCCCTTATTGCTGCGCTGAAGTTACCACTGTGTTTTGCAACAAATGGTTCCATCTTCCTGATACAGTCATTATCTATGGAAATATGTCTTGTAACAATCATGGTTTCCTATCCTGAGTTTCACTATTCAACTCATTTTTAACCCCGTTTTACCCGTTGTATCTGTTTTTTCTGTTTTATGTAAAATTCAAACCCACTTTTTGGAGATTCTGTTCCTTCATTCATTGAAGGCACTTTTTAGGTAAAGGGTTATTCCCAACTCGCTAAGTATATGTATTCTTTGATGACGTAAATAATTTACTGTTACGGCTTTTGAATTGCATGTAATAATAATGAAGAAATTAAAATCGCTATTCTTCCTCTAATTCAAGAGCTTCACGCAGTTTAAAATTCCCTACATACAGGGCAGCTCCAACAACAACCCCTTCTGCTCCTGTTTTTTTTATTTCTTCGATATCCGAAAGCGTGGTGATGCCGCCTGAGGCTATTACCGGGATGCCAAGCGCCTGTGCAAGTTGTCGTGTCGGCTCCGGGTTTACTCCTTTTAGCAGTCCTTCCGTATCGATATCGGTAAAAAGGATGCTCCCTGCTCCGAGTTGCTCAAACTTCCTGCCAAGCTCGACAGGCGTGTACGCGGACTGCTTTGCCCAGCCGTGAGTGGTTACCATGCCGTTTTTGGAATCAAGCGCAACCATGATGCACTCGCTTCCGAATTCCCGCGCAAGTTCTTCTACGAGTGAAGGGTTGTTAATAGCAGCAGTTCCCAGAATCACACGATTAACACCAAGAGCAAGAAGCCCCAATGCATCTTCTTTTGACCTGATGCCGCCTCCAACCTGTGTTTTTACCTTGAATTTATTTATTATGGATTCTATTATGGAGCTGTTTAAACGTTGTCCTTCGATTGCTCCGTCAAGGTCGATGAGATGCAGTACACTTGTGCCTTCGTTCACCCAGCGCGCCGCAATGCCAAGCGGGTCATCAAGTGATACGCGCTCGGTGCCGGGGATGCCCTGGACTAATGAGACGCATTTTTTGTTTTTGAGGTCGATGGCGGGGATAACTTTGAACATCTTTTACCACATCACACATACATAAAATATAAATGCTATGCCCAAGTATAATGGCTGCCCACATGTGAGGGCTGCGCCGGATAATTCCGGGGCTAAAGCCACAGGAGGAATAAGATGGCTAAAAAAGAAGAAGCAAAAGAAGCAAAAGAAGTAAAAGAAACAAAAGAACACAAGAAAGAGGCGCCCAAGAAAGAGGCACCTAAGGTAGAAGCGCCCAAAGAAGCAAAGAAAGAGAAAAAAGAAGAAAAGAAGCACGAAAAACACGAGGGAAAAGGGGAAGGCGAAGGAAAAGAGCACCACAAGAAAGACAGAAAAGGCGCTCCAAAAGAGGGGAAAAAGGAAGCCCCCAAAGTAAAAGAAGGCGAACCTGAAATAAGGCACATCGTGCGTATCGCAGGCACCGACCTTGATGGAAAAAGAAGTGTCCAGTATGCGCTCACCGGGATAAAGGGCATCGGCAGGAGAACCGCAAAGATCATTTCTACAAATTCAGGACTTGACCCGATAGCAACAATCGGATATCTCAAAGACGCCGAACTGGAAAAATTACAATCATCTGTAGATAACATAACTACTATTGTTCCAACATGGATGGTCAACAAGCAAAACGACATAATGTCAGGCGAAGACAGGCATCTTATCGGAATAGATGTAATGTTGGGTCTCAATGAAGATTTGAACCTGATGAAGAAGATGCGTTCATACAAGGGAGTAAGACATGATAAGGGTCTTCGGGTACGCGGCCAGCGCACCAGGTCAACCGGCAGAAAAGGCAGGACTGTAGGAGTCACAAGGGCAGCAATCCAGGCAAAAGCTGCAGCAGCTAAAGAAGAAGGAAAGAAAGAAGAAGGAAAAGGAGCTGGTAAATAATGGGCTACCCTGGAAAAAACCGGAAATCGTATGAAACACCAAAACATCCCTGGCAGGCTGCAAGGATAGAGCCTGAGGTCGAACTTGTAAAGAGGTATGGCCTGAGAAATAAAAGAGAGGTCTGGAAAGCTCACAGCTCTCTTAAAAAATACAGGGAACTGGCAAGAAAACTGCTTGCAGAGGGTGCAAAAGGGCAACTGAAAGGTCATATAAAAACCGATTCAGAGAATATCCTTAACAGGCTGAAGCGTTATGGTCTTTTGAAAACCGATGCAGGGCTTGATGATATTCTTTCTCTTGAGGTGACCAGTTTCCTTGAGAGAAGGCTTCAGACCCAGGTTCACAAACAGGGTCTTGCAAACACGATGAAACAGGCAAGGCAATTCATTGTGCACGGGCATATCTCAGTCGGAGGCAGGAAAATCACAATACCGGGTTATACAGTCCCCGCGAATGAGGAGTTGCACCTGGATTACTATGGCGGTTCGGCATTATCAAACGAATCGCACGCGTCAAGACCCGCACAGGTTGTAAAGGCCATTGCGCATGAAACAACAAAACCTGAAACCGTTGAAACAAAAAATGAACCCAAGATGGAGGCATAATAATGGCAACAGAGAAATGGGGTGTAGCACATATATATTCCTCGTTTAATAATACCCTGATAACTATCACTGATTTAACTGGCGCTGAAACAATAGCTAAAAGCAGCGGCGGCATGGTTACCAAAGCGGACAGGGAGGAAAGTTCTCCCTATACTGCAATGCAAATGGCTAACCAGCTTGCTGACAAAATACGCGATAAAGGAGTTACCGGTATTCATATAAAGGTACGGGCGCCCGGCGGCAACATGCAGAGAAGCCCCGGACCCGGCGCACAGGCTGCCATTCGGGCTTTTGCCCGTGCCGGCATAAAGATAGGACGCATAGAAGATGTGACGCCAATCCCCCACGACGGCACAAAACCTAAAAAAGGCAGGCGCGTGTAAGATGGATATTGACATAATAGAATTGTCAGAGCGCAAAGCCAGATTTATTTTATCTGGCATCTCTACATCTTTTGCCAACGCATTCCGAAGGAGTGTCCTTGCAGAAGTACCTGTACTGGCTATTGATGATGTTAATATCTATGAAAATACCTCTGTCCTTTTTGATGAACAGCTTGGTTTAAGATTGGGATTGATTCCCCTGAAAACTGATACTAAATCATATACACTTCGTGAGGAATGTTCCTGCAATGGCGCTGGCTGCACGTTATGCCAGGTCTCATTGACCCTGAGCGCAGAAGGTCCCAAGGTTGTGTATTCAGGCGATATGGTTTCCACCGACCCGGAGGTGCGCCCTGCTGATGCAACAGTACCCATTGTTGAACTTAAGGAGAAGCATAAGGTCGTAGTGGAAGCAATTGCAAGGCTCGGAACCGGCAGGACTCACAGTAAATGGCAGGCTGGTGTTGCAAGCGGGTACAAAAATATGCCCGTGGTAAAGATCGGAAATTGCGATTATTGCGGGAAATGCGTAGAAGCATGTCCCCGTGCTATCCTGAAAATGGAAGGGAACAAGGTAAAAGTTGTAAACGTTATCGAATGTTCAATGTGCAGGTTATGCGAAAAAGCATGTGATATGGGTTCAATTAAGGTAAGTTCTGACCCTGATTCATTTGTAATGACGTTTGAAACCACTGGCGCCCTCACAGCGACTGAACTTGCTCTTGAGGCTGCCGGCAGTATCAAGAAAAGAGCAGAACAATTAGGTGAGATACTTAATACCCTTTGAAGAAAAAATCTCTTATCAGGGCATTATCTATATGATAAAGCTCTGCTATAAGAGACATTCTATTTGCGGAGGTTGCCCAGACAGGTCAAAGGCGCCAGCTTGAGGGGCTGGTTTCGAAGGAATTCGTGGGTTCAAATCCCATCCTCCGCATTTTGTTTTCTTCTTTTTATAGTTATCAACACTTTGCGTTCTTCGCGGCTTTGCGGTGTTAGTGTTCACAGCAGAGGCACAGAGTTTGCAAAGGTAATTTTTGGGTTATTTTATGTTCTCGTTCTGGTAAACACCCGAATAACCTTTAATAACTTCTTCGCCCAGCCTGAAAAACAAAAGCTGCAAAACGCGCGCATCTTTTTTTATTTTAAAACCATTCTCATTGTAAACAACGAGCAGGCTCTCGCTCCTGCCGCTGTAACCCGCATCCCAGACAGCAGTCTCTACTGTCGCGCCGCACCGAAGCAGGCTTGAGCGCGGTTTTGCGATAGCTGCAATGTTTTTCGGGATGTTCACGATCTCGTTGAATACGATTTTATAGCTGCCTTTCGGCAGGTGAACCCATCCTTTATCATCAAAATCCAGGTTTTTCGTTTCAGGGAGTTTTCTTTCGGAATTGTCAAAAGCAATAGAGCCTGAGCCTTCATGAATTTCCACGCGCTGCAAAGTCAATTCGACGCCATTGGGCTGCACCTGGACTTTTGGGTCTATCATATATTCAACGAGCGGTGGTTTTTGATTGATGAGGGAAATCAATTCGTCATGGGATAGTAAAGACATGTGAACTCAATTAGAAGATGAGAGAATAAATATTGCTGCATCAAAAAATTCATAAATCAGCCAAAAATCCAAACATGAAAAATCGAATACATTCCGTTACGGGATTTTATCAAGATAAACCCGTAACGTGATTGATACATAAAATTTCCGTTACGGAAAATGTCATCGAATTTATTACTGGCATCGCCTTCTAAATTCCGTAACGCAATAAATCTAACAAAATCCCGTTACGGCAATTATCAAACCAAATTCCGTTACGGGAATATTATATTTTATTTTTATTCAAACCTCTTATTTTAATTTATGGCAAATCTTCTTTACTCACCCCTATATTTCTTACCCTATGTAATAGGGTTAAACATAAGACTTCAGGAACAAATACTATTTTTCATGCTGATCGCCAAAAAGTTTGCCTAAAAACCTGAAAAAACTGTATATAATGTTGGTTATATACAGTTTTATTGCCGTTTTTAGCATTAACTGATATGTGATACGTGTTTATTAAGCGGATGTTGTGGTCAAGAAAAAATACATTAGAAAAAATTATATAACGTGTAGTCGATGTGGACGAATAAAGATACACCATGCTCATGGGCTTTGTAGTGGATGCTACATGTCCATACATAGAATAGAACAAATTAAAAAACATAATGCAGAAGTGTATCATAATATACCGTATGATTTATATAAAAAAATAACTGAAAAATGCTTGATATGCGGTTTCAATTCGATTGTTGAATTACATCACATGGATGAAAACCATAGTAATATTTCGGGAGACAACTTGGTCGGTTTATGCCCTAATCATCATGCTATGATACATCATAGAGATTTTCGTGATGAAATATTAAAAAAATTAATTGCTCAAGACTCAACGAAAAAATCTGAAACCGATTTTTCGTATATATAATATAATTATGGGTAGTTTTATATACCTTGATTTAAATAATGGTTATAAACAGGTATTATGATTTTCGATGAGCGTCTGAGGAGGCTTTCAACCGAGCTAAAATTAAGGGGCTTTTCACCACAAACAACAAAAATGTATTTGTTTTACTGTCAAAAAATGCTTGAATATATAAAAAAGCAGCCAGAAGACCTCACAGAGGACGATATTAAAGATTTTCTTGCATATAAATTTTCGGAAGATAAACTATCAAATGCTTCGATTGTCCTCATAAAAGCCGCACTAAAATTTTTTTATAGCGAAACTCTGGGTAAAAAAATATCCGATATAAAAACTCCAAAAAGGTCAAACAGACTTCCAGTAGTACTTAGTCGAAATGAAATAAAAAGTTTGATTGAAAAAACAGAAAACAGAAAACACAGATTAATAATTGAACTTCTTTATTCCTCTGGTTTGCGACTCTCAGAGTGTGTCAATCTCAAATATTCAAATCTTGATCTAAATGATGGTATCGGATGGGTGCGTTCAGGCAAGGGGTCAAAGGATAGGATTTTTATCGTATCTGATATTTTCAAAAAAGACCTGATAGAATACATGAATAAAACTGGAGGGGATAATAAAGGATTTATTTTTACTGTAAATGGGAAAAAAATGACTACAAGAGGCATCCAGCATGCAATTAAGGTCTCAACAGAGCGCGCCGGCATTGAAAAAGATGTTCATGTCCATACCCTGCGGCATTCGTTTGCCACGCACCTGCTTGAGAACGGCGTGGACATCAGGAAAATCCAGAAGCTTCTGGGGCATTCGAATTTGCAGACCACGCAGATTTATACACAGGTGTCTTCGGAAGAAATCAAAAAGATTAAAAGCCCACTGGATATGCTGTGAAAAATTACGTTACGGGATTTTTAGGAACAAATACCGTAACGGGGTTTTATTCATTAAATTGCGTTACGGGATTGTATGTGGCATTTTGCGTAACGGAAGTTATGAATACTTAGTCACCGATTTATAAACTTCAATATATGAATTATTTTATTTCAGTATATTTCATAATACGAATATTTTTATACTCGAAATACTTTATTGCATATGTGATACGGGATGGCAAACAAGGAAAATATAACACGTATCCTTGATGCTTTTGACGGCATCAGCAGGGTATTTGCGGCAATGGAAAGTTTCCCTGGCGACGCGAGCATAAGCAAGCCCGAACTACTGGCTCTTGAAGTGATCTCAAGGGAAGAGGGGCTTATGATGAGCGATCTTGGAAAGAGGCTTGATATCAGCCTCAGCACAGCTACTGGCATTATTGACAGGCTTATCGAAAAGAAGCTCGTAAAAAGGGAAAGGAACGGCGGGGACAGACGGGTTGTCAGGGTTGTACTTACAGATAAGGGAAGAAAGAACAACAAGACATACCAGAAGCAGAAGAAGGAAATATTCGCAATGATGCTCGGCGCGCTGTCAGATGTTGAACAGGAGCAACTGATCAAAATCCTTGAAAAAATTTCGAATATCGAAAAAAGAAATGGAGATGAACAATGACTAAAGTTTCAATAGTAAAATGCGAAAACTATGAGCACGATAACGTTAAAAAAGCGATCAAAAAAAGCCTTGACTTTATCGGCGGGCTTCCTAAATTCGTAAAACCGAATGATACCGTTCTTCTCAAGGTAAATGCCATCATTGGTTTTCCGCCGGAGAGAGCAGCCACAACCCACCCCGCGGTCGTGCGCGCCATGGCAGAACTGGTAAAAGAAGTAGAAGGCATTCCTCTTGTCGGGGACAGTTCCGGTGCTTACGGCTTTACCGGACAGTCACTTGAGATGTGCGGACTCAGGAAAGCAGCGGAAGATGCAGGAGCAGGGGTTGTGAACTTTGAATCAACAGGCACATATTCAGTGAATGTTGACGGCAGGGTCGTGAAAACACTGAATATCGCAAAGCCTGCAATTGACTGCGACGTCCTTGTTTCCATGCCGAAGCTGAAGACGCACCAGCTCACGAAATTCACAGGCGCGGTGAAGAATTTTTACGGTGTAATACCGGGCACGGGAAAAGCCGTTATTCACAAGATGGCACCCTCAGAGGAGAGCCTGAGCCAGGCTGTTGTGGATATCTACTCTGCCCTTAAGCCTGCGCTTGCGGTAATGGACGGGATAGTGGGAATGGAAGGCGAAGGGGCGACAAACGGGACGCCGGTAGAGTCGAAGGTCATAATATCAGGCGCCGATTGCGTGGCTCTGGATGCTGTGGCTTCAGAGGTTATTGGATTTTTCCATAAGGACATAATGACCACCCGATTTGCCCATGAACGGGGTTTCGGGGTCGGAATGCTCGATGAGATAGAGGTCATTGGAGAAAAAATCGAAGATGTGAGGCTGGATTTTAAGAAATCAAAGTACATTGTCTACAAATTCCCTGATTTCGTGAGGAAATTCATGTTCGGCTTTGCCGAAAATGTCTCCATTGTTGAGATATCTGAGGATGATTGCAAAAAATGCAGGATATGTGTTGAAAGCTGTCCCGCATCTGCTATCACGCTCGAATCACATCCTTTCATCGACCAGAAAAAATGCATAAAATGTTACTGCTGTCATGAACTTTGCAGAAACGGGGCTGTGAAATTGAAGACATCTTTCCTGGGAAGACAAATCTTGAAGCGTTTGAACTATAAATCGTGATGCTCAGGGAACTTCATGTAAAAACAGGTTTCTGGCATCCTCGAAGTTTGAATATGGATAAGAGGTTAGTGGGCAGAAAGGGGGATTATGGTGGTGGTATGGTTAAAAAAGTTTTTTCCTGCCCACAACAATTCGTATATATACGAACGATACTATTTATAGTTTACGCATGGTGTAAAATCCATGGATTTTTCAATCGAATTTCCGTAACGGAATTTTTCAGGCAAAATACCGTTACGGCATCTTTATATATTCCCGTAACGCAGTAAGCATAACTATGACCGAACGAAAATACACACGCTGGAAAAAATGCCTGCTCTGCGACGATTTTGTGAAACTCATGTTCCCCGAGGACGCGAAAAACATGCTCATCGTATACGAGCCAGTTGAAGGCATGAGCAACGAATCCAAGAACTGGAAGAAAAAACAGCTTGGATATATCCACAGGGACTGCCTTGAAAAAGCAAGTTCATCTGCAAAGCAATAGGATATAATCCATCATGAGAAAATTAAGTATCAGAGGCTATCGTGGCATACAAAGATTTACGCGAATTCATTGAAGTCCTTGAGAAAAAAAAGTTGCTTCGGCGCATAAAAACAGAGGTCAGCGCCGAGCTTGAGATTACTGAAATCCTTGACAGGACAGTAAAAAACAACGGTCCAGCGCTGTTATTTGAGAACGTCAAAGGCTATAAAGTTCCTGTATTTGCAAATGCTTTCGGAACAATGGAACGCATGTGCCTTGCTCTTGGCGTCAATAACCTTGATGAAATCGGCGAGAGAATCCGGAAACTCCTGCAATTTGAAGCGCCTTCAAGCCTCTGGGAAGGTATCAAGATGATACCGAAGGTTGCTGAGATAACCTCCTTCCCGCCAAAGCATGTAAACAGCGGACCGTGTAAGGAAGTCGTACTCAAAGAAGGCTTTTCGCTTGATGAATTCCCGGTATTGAAATGCTGGCCACAGGACGGCGGGCGCTTTATAACTCTCCCTCTTGTTTTTACAAAAAACCCAAAAACCGGGAAGCAGAACGTGGGAATGTACAGGATGCAGGTCTATAACGGAAAAACCACAGGCATGCACTGGCACATCCACAAACACGGCGCGCGGGATTATGCGGATGCGGCAAAAGACGGAAAAATAGAGGTCGCAGTCGCCATCGGCGCCGACCCGGCTGTCGTGTATTCTGCCACTGCGCCGCTGCCTGATAATATCGATGAGATGATGTTTGCCGGGTTCCTTCGTAAAAAGAACGTTGAGCTTGTCAAATGCGAAACTATTGACCTCTATGTCCCTGCGCACGCAGAAATTATACTTGAAGGATACGTGGATGCAAAGGAACGGCGTGTCGAGGGACCTTTTGGTGACCATACAGGATATTACTCTCTCGCTGACGAATTCCCGGTGTTCCATATAACCTGCATCACCCATCGCAAAAACCCTATTTATCATGCAACAGTTGTGGGAATCCCGCCGATGGAAGATGCGTATCTTGGCAAAGCTACAGAGAGGATATTCCTTCCTCTCATGAAGACACAGCTTCCCGAAATTGTCGATATCAACCTGCCGGTTGAGGCCGTCTTCCACAATCTCTGCATCGTGTCAATAAAAAAAAGGTATCCCGGTCATGCTAAAAAGGTCATGTTCGCCCTGTGGGGAATGGGGCAGATGATGTTCGCCAAGACAATAATCGTGCTTGACGACGACGTGAACGTTCAGGATATGCGGGAAGTGCTCTGGGCTGCCACTACGCGGATGGACCCTGCAAGGGATGTCACAATAATTGACAGGGCGCCAACTGATACGCTTGACCATGCCTCGCCCCTTTTCAATCTCGGCTCCAAGATGGGAATTGACGCGACACGGAAAGGACCTGATGAGGGCTTTAACCGTGAATGGCCTGACGCGTTAAAGATGGATGAAAAGGTGAAATCACATGTGGATAATATATGGAAGGAACTCGATATAGGCAGGTAGGAATATTATGAGCATGTCAGATTCTCCCAGGGCTGATGCCAGTTATCTAAAATTCAAATTAGCATTTATCGCTTTGTTTCTCATTTTCATTTTCAATGTTGCCTATGATTATCATTGGGTAAACGTCGATACCACGCCGCCTGCATGGGACCAATCAAACCATTTGATCAAGTCATTGGATTATTATTACTGGCTCACTCAAGAATCGCCGATTATTATTTTTTCTTATGTATATTTCTATCCTCCATTATACCCTCTTTCAACATCCTTTTTTTATATGATCTTTGGAACTTCTCCTGATTCCGGGATAATGGTTAATTCCATTTATCTTGCCATACTTATTTTTTCAGTTTATGGGATAGGAAATAGGATGTTTGATAATAAAACTGGCGTCATCGCAGTACTATTAGTTTCCTTATTTCCAGCAGTATCCAATCTCCAGCGGGAATTCCTTATTGATTTTGCCCTTATTTCGATGGTTTCTCTAACTATTTATTGCCTCATTGCCTGCGATTTTTTCCGAAACAGGAATTATTCGCTATTGTTTGGTATAGCTTTCGCTTTATCGATGCTTACAAAATGGACAGCTTTTCTCTTCATAGCGGGTCCTTTAATTTATATCGTTATCAGGATTTTTTTCAATTCAAATAAATTTGAAAATAAATCAAAACAGAAAATGAACTTCATATATTCTTTGATATTGTCATTCGCATTATCAGGAATATGGTATTTACCAAATTTCAATCTGATTTATAATATGGTTTTAATGAGGACACAATCGATAGGTGCGTATGAAAGTGACCCTGAGATTTTCACAGCGCAATCTTTACTCTACTATTTTTTTGCCAATATAAACTATGTCTCAATCATTTTTTTCATAATCTTCATCGCCGGATTGATGGTCTTATTTAAGAAAAGATCAAGCAACGCAATACCGTTATACTTGATTATTGCTGTTCCATATCTCGCGTTCACTTTAATCCGCAATAAAGATTTAAGGTATATGGCACCTGCGGTGATTTCAATCTCCATAATAGGAGCGGCATCTATATCCTCCATAAAAAATAAAAAATTATTTACTGCTGCAATAATATTAATATCTCTTTTTGGGATTTTCCAGCTATTTCCGCACGAATTCGGTATAAAAAGCATCAATTTTGAGACATCTTATGGCACTCTATATCTTATAGGTCCAGAAGCCAGAGGCCCAATAATCCAGGACTGGAAAGTCAAGGACGTTACTATGGATATATTCAACGATTCAAAGCACAGCGATCGAATAATAATGAAAGGCTCAGGATATCTAGGTGTCATCCCTGATATGCCGTATTTAAATGGTTTAACCTATGAGCATTACATTTATTCTAACAAGCTGCCTTTTTTTGCTATCAATTGCGTATATTTGGATTTTAATGAATTTAGTTTAAACATATATAATTTCGATTATATCATTGTCAGAAGCGCTGAAAACGAAGGTTCTCCAAACAATAAGGCTGCTGATGATATGCGGAAATATTTCTATGATAATAAAGGAGATAAGTTTATACTGTTAAAACAGTACGAGCTGCCAGATAATACAACCTTGTTCACATATAAGAACATAATAGCCATTAGTTAGATTATTTCATTAATAAAATTCTGTTATCTCAATCCTTGCTCAAATCCTCTCCTCCAAAATATATCTGTTGTGCCGTATTGTAGATATCTTCCATGCCTGCACCATAAGTCGATGATACAGGAATGATATTCTGGCTTGCACCAAATGATTTAAGGGCTGATAAAAACTCAATGCTCAACTGGCTCCGAAGGGTTGGCCTTTCACTGTTGATTGCAGCGTCAAGTGCCATTAAATCCCTACTCCAGCCCAATATATTTCCACGTTCTTCCTCTGAAAGCAGGTCGGATTTGGTAAGAATATTAAGAAAAGGCACATTGAACCTTACCTGGACAGAAGCTGCCTGAAGCATCAATGAGATAAAGCCTGAAGGATTTCTCGATATTATGGGGTCATAAAGAAAGCCGATTATCGACTTATCGGCGCCAAGAGCATCGATTAAGTATTTTCCAGATTGCCGCAACACGAATAATTCCATCTGGCCCGGCGTGTCAAAAATGACGTATTCTGTTTCAAAACTTTCGATTATCTCCTTCATTTCGGTGATGTTAAGAGCAAGCATATCCGCCGCAATAATCTGCGCACCATTGGGACCTACACCATGCTCTTTCATGATGTCGCGCAACTTTATCCAGTCCCGGATGTCCACATCAGGAACGTAAGGCGCATTTTCGATGCCGGGGTCAAGATTCACTGTAATCGCATCATATCCATGATTCTGCATCCATCCCAGGTATGCGCCTGTCAGCGAGGATTTGCCGCTTCCTGCTGAGCCGATAAAGTAAAGGTTAATCATTTGTATCAGGGGTGATAATATCGGTGATAAGAGAAAAGATTTGTGATGTTCCAAAAACTTAAATTATACGCTGATTTTGTGGTGCTCAAGCACAGCCTGTTCGCCATCCCTTTTGCATATCTTGGCGCTTTCCTTGCAAGCCGGGGAGTTCCGGAGCTTCGTATTCTTTTCTGGGTCGGGCTTGCATTCATAGGCGCGAGGAGCGCTGCAATGGCGCTGAATAATCTTGTTGACAGGGATATCGATGCCAAAAACCCGAGGACAGTAAACCGTGAACTTCCGGCGGGTAAAATATCGTTATTTGAGGTATGGGGGATTATTTTGATTTCCTATGTCCTGCTGTTCTATTCCGCATATAAACTTAACCCGCTGTGCCTTGTGCTTTCTCCCATCATTCCAGTTACGTCGGTCGTCTATCCTTATCTTAAAAAGTTTACCCCGATCCCACATTTCGTTCTCGGGCTTAATCTCGGTTATGCTCCCGTGGGGGGCTGGATTGCTGTCACAGGCGCCTTCAATATCCCATTCGGAGCGCCTGAGCTTGCGATGCTGCTTTTGCTTTTTGCGGTCACTTTATGGGTTGCCGGATTTGATATGATATATTCGCTTCAGGACCTTGATTTTGATAAGAAGGAGGGGCTTTATTCTGTGCCTTCCGTGTTCGGTGTCAGGGCGGCGCTCGGATTATCGTTTGCAGCACATATCCTGATGCTGGCGCTGCTTGTCGGGTTGATGTTTGTGCTGAGGCTTGGGGTTGTTTTTAAGGCGGGGCTTGTAATTATCGCATTGCTGATATGGTATGAGCATACACTTGTGAAGGCTGATGATTTTGAGAATATTCCTGTAGCGTTCTTTAATGTGAATGCGGCGGTGAGTTTGTGCATGCTGGTGTTTACGGTGGGGGATGTGCTTATATCTTGAAATCTGCAAGGTCATATACAAAATAGCCTATCTCTGTAAGTTTCTCTTTGTTCTCAATATGCCTTGCTATTAACCCGAAATATTCTTTTCTATCATCCTGGCGCCAGTCAACTGATTTTGATTTTACTTTCAAATCCTCTAATATTTTCCTTGCAGACGCTTCTTTTAATTTTTTCCATTTGCATTCAAAAAAGAAAATGTCATTAGTATTATCATTCAGTGCTACCAGATCAATTTCTTTGTCTTTATGCCACCACTTTCCGATTTTTGAGAAATTAAATTGTAATTTATTTTGTTTACTCAATTCTATCAAAAATTCTTTTGAGATTTTTTCAAAGCCCCTTCCTATCAGGGCATCAAAATCCTGTTTTATTTTACCGGCAATGGAGTCATAGTTCCCGATTTCATAGTCGCTTCTGTTCCTATACACATACCTGAACCAGAACCTGAAGAAATTATCGCTTAAAAAATACCTTCCTTTTTTGCTTTTCCATGGCTTTTCTTCAGTTACGGGAGTTTCATAATCCAGATATCCGAAATCTTTTACAAGAAGCCCTAAATATTTACTTATGCTTTTGATGTTTATGCCCGATTTATTTGCAATCGTGGTCATCTCAGAGTTCCCGATAGCAACTGCTTCCAATATGGAAAAATACGATGAATGCTCGCTTCCGAACTCTTCGACAAGAACGCTTTTTGCCTCCTCTTTTAGCGGAGCAAAATCCCTGAAAAGAAGCGTCTTTAAAGCTGAAAATAAATCCATGCCTTCCAGCCCCTGCTCTTCGGCGATTACATAATACTTGGGTATGCCTCCGAATACTGTGTGCCATCTTACCTGCTCTTCGATATCTGTTATTTTTATTTCCGACAGCATTTCAGACACGTCTTTGAACGATAGCGGCTTAAGCACGTATTTTTCCGTGGCTCTTCCGAAGAGAGGCTCTTTGCTGTCTGAAAATATTTTATTCATCAGCGTTATGTGCGACCCTGCGACAATTATATGGATTTGCAGTTTTGTCCTGTATTTATCAAAAACTTTCTGGAAGTCTGAGAAAATACTTTCATCAACATATTTGAAGTTCTGGAATTCATCAAAAAATATAATTGTTCCTTTCTTAGCATTATTTAGCAAAAACTCCAGCCATTCGTCAAACTTTGTTATAGTTGGAAATAGTGTGATCTTCGTCTTTGCGATTGAAGAAAGCTCCTCCAGAAGAAGAGACAGATTTTTCCTGCCTATAAAAAAGTAGAAGTGTTCTTTGCCAGAACAAAAATTTTTAACAAGCTCGGTTTTCCCGACTCTCCTCCTTCCGGAAATTATTGTAAAATGCATGGATTTGCTGCATAACTTCCGTACCCGTTCCAGCTCGCTTAGTTCATAAGCCCGATTATAAAACTTCATATTTATATCATGCTACTAAATCATTATACTACTAAATAGTATCATTACAATTAGTAGTATTTATAAGCTTTCCTGAAAAATCTTCATCTTCTGCCTCTTCCTGTTTTCCCTCAGGGCGGCGCTCGGTTTGTCGTTTGCGGCGCATGTCCTGATGCTCTTGCTGCTTGTCGGGTTGATGTTTGTGCTGAGGAGTTGTTTTTAAGGTGGGGCTATTGGTTATTGCTTTGCTGATATGGTATGAGCATACGCTTGTGAAGGCTGATAATTTTGAGAATATTCCTGTGGCGTTCTTTAATGTGAATGCGGCAGTGAGTTTGTGCATGCTGGCGTTTACGGTGGGGGATGTGGTGGTGCGAGGATTATAGTCTAGATTGTCAGAAATTATATTGTGCTTGTTTTAAATACATTCAAAAATTTATTTAATCCCTCGCTAATTAATTTTTTCCTTTCTTCTAAGAACTCTTCGTATTTTTCCAATTTATACAATCTATCATCTGTCGGGATAAAATGTGCCTTCAATAATTCTTTAGAATATTCTGATAGATAGGTTGGATCAGAATCGCTTAATTTTTTATTTGATTTATTTGTAAGAAAAGTTTTATTCGCTATATCTTCCTTTTTATCTTTAAAATTTGAGTTCTTTAAGATAGAATCTGCGAAAATATGATGGAAATCTAATCTATTTGATTTACTAGCTGCTGAGGCATCGATACCAAAACCTGAAACAAAATCACGTGTGTTTGAATCTTTCAGTAAACAGTAAAGAACGAACTTAAATTGGTTTCCTTTTATGTCTTTAGATGTAAAAATCGACCTTTCGTCTTCTAAATTCTTAATTAATTCATTAATAGGATCGCTAGATTCAAGGATAGTTTTAATATCCTTATTCAAAATACCCGCTGATTGATCATTAAATCGTTGATTAATGTACGATATTAAAAACCAATAAAAAAGATTCATTTTATTTTTTACTGCGCCTTCTTTTTTACTAAATATTAAAACAATAGGTACTAGAGAGTTTTCAGCTTCTAAAAAATAGTTACTATTCAATTTCATGGTTTTCAAAAAATCTATTGTTTTTTCTATACCATTTTTTGTTAGCTCCCAATCCTTCTTTATGGTTTCTGTTTTAAATGACCTTATTAATTTTTGTGTAAGACTTTGATTTAGTGATACTGCCGATAAACATCTGACGAAAAAATCTAAATCAAAATCAAATCCTTTTGCCTTAAGCGACTTTTTAAAATCCTTAAATTCATCTCGTGAATCTTCCCATAACATATAAATATAACCCAGTGCCAAGTCTTCAGAAGGTAATTGTTTACCACCAGTATTTAATCGGATAAATAATTCTAGAGCATCTTTTAATAATATTGGTTTATTCGGTGTTTGGATAGTAATATCGTACTCTCTTATTTTCTTTATTTCGTCTATAAGATCGTCTATATCGTAATTGAAGTTCTTCTGTTTCAATCTGCCTTTTATTTCTGAATGTTTTAGCTTGATAATATCTCCTATTAAGATTCGGTTATTATCGTAGTCCTTTTGTTCCATAAGCAGATCATATTCCTGCTTGATGATTTCGTTCCAATCAGGCTCCTCTTTCCCCACAGACTCAAGACCGCCGTCAGGTTTTATCCTGTGCCAGTAGGTGTATTCGTACTCCACGCCCTTCTTCACACACCGGTGTGTCTTGCGCCTGTAAGAAGCTTTTATCTTGCGGAGCGCCCTTTCCCGCTTAGAGTGAACATTTTCTTGTAAATCATTTGCTTCAATAAAAACAAATTTTTTCGATGAGAAATCATAACACACATTATATTCTTTATCTTTAAAAATAAATGACTCATTATTTAATATTTTTAACAGAGTAGTTATCCTTTGTTGACCATCGATTACATATTCTTGCTGATGTATGGGTTTTCCAACAGATGAGATTTGTAAATTCCGTTTTTTAATTATAGCCTCATCCTTAGGATCGGGAACCCAAAGGATTATACTCCCGATTGGCCATTCATGAAAAACAGATTCTATAAATTCAATTATTTTTTGCTCTTCGTTCCATACAAATTCCCGTTGAAAAGGTGGCAGTATCCATTCATTTCTCTCCAATTTCTCCTTGATTTCAACTAATTTCATAATTTATTTTTTAATTAACGCTGTATTAATTTAATCTTTTCCATTTCAAAAGAAATATAATTTTCTAAGTACAGTCGTTATTCACATTCGCAAAACAGAAAAACTGGCAAAGGACATGGTGCACCATTGCATATTGCGGCTTTTCGAGCTTGCCGAGCATTATTCAAGACTAACCCAGAGCGCAGCAAAATATATTTCTACTTGCAAGGCGCATCAGGTCAAAAACGCTAACAACTAACTCAAAACGAACCCGCCGCTGAGTTCGTATCAGTTCGTACGAGTTAATTACTTCTTAACCCAACTCAGCGGCATATCTATAATCGCCCTGGCTGGGCTGCCCTCAGCTTTAAGCTGCTGAGCATTATGCCTTCCCTTTGTAGAAATCCTGTGAGGTTTCTGGAACTTTTCAGCCTCACAGTATATCTTTTTACCTTCAATTGAATCGCCGATATTATAGAGTGTGGTCATGCTTTCAGCTTCTTTATATTTCCCTCTTGGTACAGTTCTTCTAATACCGGTATAAGTGTCCCTAAATCAAGTTCCAGTTCTTCAGCAAGCTCGCTAATCCACACCTTACGGTGCTTCTGCATATATTCAGATACGGACTTCTTTGCCCTGGAAAATTTAGAAGCTCTAACGGGCTTCGGTAATCTACTGCCAACCTTCTTTTTATTCACGACACTCATTTTGCTCTTAGCCATAATTGTAGTTCAAAGGATTTAAGCTATTAGGTCCCTTGCGTTCCTGAGTTCGTACGAGTTCGTTGCTTATTTGATAACCATTCTTCTTTTGTAACTTACGATTCCAACAACTTTCCAACATACTCCAGCGACTTCTGCTGCTGCTTCAGTGTCACATTCCCTTTAATGCCATGCTCCATTAGCAAATCGAGCATCTCCCTCAGGCTGGCATCCGCAAGCTCTGAAGCCTCCCTCAAACTTATTTTCCTATCCTTATACAGGTTTACAGCATACTCTCTCAAACCGAGCTTTATAAGCTGCCTTATCGCATCAGATTCGTCCACGTCTTCCTTCCTGGCGCGATAGCTGATTTTGACAGAAAGGTCTTCAGGCAAACGTATTGTTTTAGTTATCATTTTCCGATATCTACTGTTGTTATCGTAATACAAAATCTTTTTGCATCAGGGATGGTTTTTCCGTATATTATTTGTAATCCCCGCCAATTACAACCCCATGCCCCGCCGCCCGCGCCCGCCCGCGCCTCCTCTCCATCGCATCTGCCGAGCCATTTTCGCTCAACCAGAATGCCGGCGCAATACCTAACCTTTAAATA
This sequence comes from Candidatus Methanoperedens sp., assembly GCA_023249105.1. Taxonomy (GTDB): domain Archaea; phylum Halobacteriota; class Methanosarcinia; order Methanosarcinales; family Methanoperedenaceae; genus Methanoperedens. The sequence goes on from JAHFDG010000061.1 coordinate 22,452, forward strand.
CATTTGTTCACATAAATGAACATATGTTCGAAATAATGAACATACTCTCAAAACCCGCCTTACAGATACTCCTGCACCTTGGCAGGAGATACCGCGAGGGCTACTATGTTCGCGAATTATCAAGAAATCTCGGCATCGGTCTGGGAACCGCAAGCCAGAGCCTCAGAGCTCTTGAAAATGCAGGGCTTGTTACAAAAGAAAAGAAGGGCAGGCTTGTAATATACAGGGCAAACATGGAAAATCGTCTGCTGAGGGAGTTCAAAGTGCTTCTTACACTAATGGAAATAAACACTCTAATCCAGCGCCTGAAAGACATTTCTTCAAAGATAATCCTATTTGGAAGCTGTGCCACAGGAGAAGATACAATAGAAAGTGATATTGATATATTCATAGAAACCCAGGACAAAAACAGAATTTTTGAGTTGATCGCATATTACCAGGAAAAAATCGAACAAAAACTCTCGCCAATTATCATGAGTCCTTTTGAGTTCGAGCAACTCAAAATAAAAGACAAACCACTATACGAAAGGATTAACATGGGAAAAATAATCTTTGAGGCGAATGAGATATCAATTTGAGCAGTGTATTAGCAAGGGGAAAATTGTAAAAATAAGTATCGACCCAGACCTCATTTCAAAAGAGATGAAAGAGGCAGGAAATGACCTTGAAGCATGCGAGAAATCATTGAAAGAAAGCAACTTCAAATGGACTATAATCCAGGCATACTATTCAATGTTTCATTCTTTCAGAGCACTTATATTCAGCAAAGGCTTTAGAGAAAAAAGCCACATTTGCTTAAAACCTGAGTTTGACAGGGTAAATAATATGATAGTCCTCAGCATCTTTGTTATTGATGAAATACCAAAAAAAACTGAGGACATATGAGATAATCCCTAATGAGAATATATGCTTTCCGATT
>JAHFDG010000003.1 GCA_023249105.1 Candidatus Methanoperedens sp.
ATTTTCGATTTCCTTTTCAGTCAATTGTAGTTTCGAGCGATGGCTTAAAAATGGCATATTATTATATTAGCGCTCTTTACTAATAAATATTGTTATGCTATTTTGGAATCGTTATACTAGCAGTAAAATTTATTATATACATCCCCTCATTATTATTTAATCAACAAAATTCCAAGAGGGGATGTACATTGGAGTTTAATGTAGATAAACAAATAAAAAGCTATTGGGACAAATTCATCGGTCTGACCGGTGCAAATAATGAAGAGTTTGCAGATGCGACCTCCGAGAATAGTGTTAGAACATCAAAATTTCTGGAAGGATTAAACCTTGACCCGATAATGCCAGAAATCAACAAGCATTACACTGTTAATGAAGGAGTTGAGACATACCCCAGAAGGGCAATGGCGAAGACTTTTATCTGGCGTAATATCAAGACAATCAAGTACTACACGAAGACAGAAAGATACCTGAAGAACCATCCGGATGAAGCATTAGAACTTGGTTTTAATATTGACCTTGACGGGAATGCAATAGTGCCAGACCATGAGACGTTGAGGCATTTTGAAAAAATAAGATTGGGAAATGAAGGAATGGATGCCATAATGGAACTCTTCTGCATAAAGGTTGTAGAAGCTGGAAATAAACTTGGTTTAAAAATTGGCAAAAATACTGGAACAGATAGCACTCCTATCAAAACACATAATGATCCGGATGGAAAATATAATGGACATTATAAAAAGGAAATGGTAAAAGCCCATATAACAATAGATTACGACCAAAATATTCCTCTCGCAAAAAAGGTATGCGGTGGAACTGAAGATGATGATAAATATCTTGAGGAAATGCTGAGAAAAACTGCTGTTTCAGCCAAAATGAATATGGAAGATACCTGGTATGATGGTGGTTATAATAGTCTCAAGAACATTGCATTATCTCATGTTGAATTCGGTCTGATACCACACTATCATATAGACAAAGACTGGCGAGAAAACGTAAGCTATAAACACAGATTTGGTGGAAAAATCTATACTTATACACCGGAAGAGGAGATTAATTATCTATATAGAAAACATTGGAAAGACCCCAGCTATAAGAAAGATGCTTCTCTCGAATACATGATGCAATATCTTGTCAAAATAGGGATTTATGAGCCTGTTGCCATGTATTTCAGAAATACTTACATGCGGCAGTATGAAGAATGTCCTGATGGAGTTCTTGATGTCTACCACATGAGAAGTTGCAGCGAGGGTATCAATAGCTATCTGAAAGATCATCTTAAAGTGGAGACGCATGTAAATGGAAAAGGTTTGAAAAATCTCGACATCCATGTAACGAAATGTTGTATAACACTTCTTGCGGTTGCTTTGACACGATTGCAGAGAGGAATAAAGGAAAATGTATCTTCAGTGGCTTATTTGACTTAAGGGGTGATAAAAGAAGTTACCAACGGTTTTAAGAGGGCTTTGGTAAGTACCTCATCATCACGAAAACGAATAATTTAAATATAAGTAATTACTTAGTAATTACTATGGGAATACTCCTAGTCCAAGGGGTAATCTCATTTGCATATAGTTAAATTTAAATATAGTTAAATATTGTGTAATTATAATAAATTTGTTGATGAGTACCATACTTTATATGGTGCTCTCTATTTTTATATTATTTCATTAAATCACTTTCCATGTTCTAGATTTATCTTGTTGCTTGAAATTGTGCGTTCTTTATGTGCCCGAATTTTCGGAATATACCCAAGTAATAATAAGCAATAGAACACCTCATGCACCCGTGCGTGGATGCTCCGTTTTTCAAAACCGAGTCAGTAACTGTCGCTTAATATCCATAAATGTCTGATCTTTTATAAATAAAAATTACATGTAAGGATTTCAAGATTGGTTCTTAAGTTTGTCAAGAGAATATGCTAAGTGGCATTGCAGCAAACTTTCCAAAAGCATTATTATGCCATAATACCATAATGGTATAATATGGAACTCGTAAACATCGATAAAGCTGGCAGGATTGTTATTCCGGGTGCACTTCGCAAGAAGCTGAAGCTGAACGAAAGCTCCAAGTTGCTCATAGCAGATGTCAAAAATGATATCCTGATAATTAAGAAAATAAACATTGAAGAACTGGCGGAACAGCTTGAGAAAGACTTTAAGAATATCGATATCGATACGGTAGTTGGTAAGGTGCGAAGTGACATCAAAGAGAAAATCAGGAAAAAACATCCGTCAGTTTTTGGTTGATACAAATCTGTTCATTGCAGCCATCAAGAACCCTAAAAAGGAAACCAGCTCCCTGAGGCTACTTTTGGAACTTGTCGATGATGCAACAACTGTACTCATTGGTAATGAATTCTTGATTATGGAAATGGAAAAGTATGCACAGGTTTTTGAATCAAAGCGCGGAAAAGAAATTCTCCTTAAGCTGATAGATAAAACTGAATTTGTAGATGTGGATGAAAAGTTTTTGCGCCTCTGTAAATCGTATTTTCCAAAAGATGCGATAATAGACATCTATCATGCCGCTACCTGCCTTCAAGAAGGTGCGGTTCTAATCACTAATGACAGGCATTTTGATAAAATAAACGATGAACAAATAATCGAAGTATGGGGCATAAGCAAAGCTATTGAATATTTTGAAATATGAGATGCATATCCTCTGTCCCTTGCCGCCTTCATGTTGACAGAATTTCACACTTGAATTTTTTAAGAATGTATATGTTTATATAATAAAATATTAATTTACATTTTAATATGAACAACGGTACTGCCAGAGAAAATATTAAACAAGGATTAAGTGTAGGGATTGTTTTAAAGCAAGACCAGAGGAGCGGGAAAATAACCCTGGGTATTGTAAAGAAAATTTTAACTAATTCTTCATTTCATCCACATGGAATAAAAGTCCAATTAGAAGATGGCAGGGTTGGAAGAGTCAAGGAAATTCATTCAAAAGTTGCATAATACAGCAACTTATAGCCATAGGCTGAAATTTCTCCACCTAAATCACAAGCAGCCCTTTTTGCCAGTCATTGATTATCCTGACAGCCGCCCTCGTATCATCCACCTCGCCCTTCTTCTTCAGGAAGTTGCACTGTTTGCCTATAAGTATAAGCGCATCATAGGAATCCTGTCCCCCTATTGTGATATGATAGAAGGATTCCAGGGCAGTTTTGTTTTCAGCGCACAATTTCTCTATAATCTTCATGGCAACGCCGATTGGGTCCTTAAGGCTTGTTGCATCCTTCACTGAAAGAAGACCCTGTATATACTCATCGTTCTCTCCAAAAGGTATTACCCCGGGCGTATCGATGAACATGATACGCGAACCTGCATTCACAAGCTGCAATACTTTTGTATAACCTGATATTGGGGACGTGCCGGTTTTATGTTTCCCTGCCACGCCATTGATAACCGATGATTTGCCTGTGTTGGGATAGCCGAGGGAACCGACCAGTATTTCGCGTCCTTTTATGCCTGCGGTTTCAAGAATCTTGTGTCTTAACATTGTTGTCCCGAACCTGTTCTTACCGGACACAAAGACAGTAGGGGCAATTTTTGACAGGCGGGATTTTGTTTCCTCAAGTTTTTCCTTTGATACAAGATCGCATTTGTTGAGGACTATTATGAGCGGCTTCTTTGAACGTGCTACGTCACGCTCAACCTCGTTGTTTCGGGTCTCATCCGGAAACCGCGCATCGATTACCTCAAGAAGTATATCGGCTCTTTTTATTACGTCCTTTACCAACATCTGGTAGCTTGCCATATCCTGCGCTATGGTTGCATGAGGTTATAAGGATGTGTTATGATACTTGCTCTGGACAGGATTAGCGTACTATTAACACTTTTGGTCTACTTGCGTTTTATGGCGCTGGGGTTGCGACCCCATACCCCAACGGATGCGCCGCCTGTGGCGGGGTTCAATGTAAGATCCGTGGTTGCATAAAATCAATAGCCGTAGATGAGTTCACTGTTGTCATCTTCTATTTACTTTCGCCATGACCACAGAAATCCGTAATTGCACATAGCGAATTAAATAAGATAGTATCCACTATCCGTTTGTTTGGTCTGTTTCCCGTTCAATAGACTAAAATTAATTCGTTTGCGGTTGATATTCCTTATTATTCTTCAAAACCGAGTAAACTATCCTTAATAATTTAGCAGCTATCGCATTCAAAGCAGAATAATGATGCTTTCCCTCGCTTCTCTTCTTATCATAAAACCGTTTCAAGACATCATCATTCATCCTTGCAACATTTGCTGCCAGGAACAGAGCCTGTCGAAGCAATGGAGAACCTCTTTTAGAGATCTTCCCATTCTTATTCTCAAATCTTCCTGACTGGCTCACAACAGGATCAAGTCCGGCAAAAGCAACCAATTTCTTAGCACTTGAGAATCGGTCAATATTTCCAACTTCACCCAGAATGATTGGACCCAATGTGTCGCCAATACCAGGTATAGACATTATTTTTGAATCAATCAGCTTCATCATCTGATATATTTTGTCCTCAACAGACTGAATCTGCCCATCATATAATTCAAATTGAGTGATCAGAGTTTTAATTTCAATACTGATGATTGGTTCGATTTCAGGTATAGTCAATATATTCCCGGCATTAGCATAAATTTCTTCAGCTTTAGTGCGAGATATCTTCGATCTACTTGTCTTACGGACAAGTTCATAAAAATCTTCGAAAGATTTTCCGATCATTTTAGAAGGTACAGTGTATTTTTTCAATACTCTTATTGATGTAGTTCCAAAAACCTTAGGCATTAAACTTACATAATTTGGCCAGATCATATCGATACTACGGATCATTTGTATTTTACATACAGTTTGTTTTTCAATTAGACGGTGTCTAATCCGAACCAATTCTCTCAATTGATACAGGTTCAAATCCTTGATCTCATTAACCTGAGGTTGTTCTGAATTTCGCAGCAGATCAGCAATAATAGCTGCATCGATAGGATCAGTTTTCGTCTTGCGGACCTTCATTTTCCGAAAGCCATTGGTTTGGATGGGGTTGTAGAGCTTGACTTTATATCCATCTCTTCTCAAGGCTGAATATAGAGGTAAAGAGTAGATACCTGTTGCTTCCATTCCAAATACTACATCACTATTTCCTTGTGTTTTGGATTTTATTCTTTCAATTGTTTCATACAACTTACCCAAATCTGCCTTTGTGTTTGTTATCTTGAATTGGCGGATCAAATCGTTCCCAGATTGGTCTTTTATGCAGATATCGGATTTGTCTTTTGAAACATCTATTCCGACATATAATATTGTTGTTGTGTTCATTTTATCGACCTATTTTATTTTGGTTTAAGTTAGGTCAAGAGAGTCAGGTCCCTCCTTGCATCCTTCAGTACACAAGTTCGCCAGTTATGCGTGGAACATTTATATACGTCCAAAACGTACTTATTCGTGTATTAAAAGGATGAGAGGGCAACAGGTTAATCCACGGGAACGGATCCCAAACAGAATTTTCGTTACCCTCTCGACCTACTTTTATGTAGGTGCAAGAATGCTAAATTATTCTCGCAAGGATGTTGTATATACGAACAGGATTG
>JAHFDG010000105.1 GCA_023249105.1 Candidatus Methanoperedens sp.
CGGTATGTTCCAGAAAATCCCCACATATTGTATTAAACCCCCTCAGCTCCAGTATGCCCGCCAATTTCTGTTGATATTCAATGCAGGTCAACTTGCTTCCATGATTAACCAGCTCGGCAATATCACCCCGGCCTGCTGATGGTTCAAGCACCTCCATGCCTTCCCGGATATCGGCCAACTCTATCACCTGAGTGGCCACATTCTTAGGCGTGATAAAGAACCCCGGTATCTTGCAGCCTATCAACTCCCGGTCAAGGTCTCTCAATGTCTTAGCCTTCGGATCTTCGGGCGGCTTTCCATTGGCAATGTCAACGGCGGATTGTATCTTGTCCCCTCCCCATCCAGTAAGCGCAACCTGAGCGGCAGCCTTTGATGTTATTTTAACCAATTCGGGCGGTACAGTTCCGGCCTCGTGTAAATCAGCTAATGCCCTAAGCAGAAATTGAACCTTCTGTAACTGTTCCCCATCTTTACGCATACCTTCCGCCATTGCTAACCTGCGCCGTGTCGGATTCTGTTGACTGGTTGCACTGTTCATTTTCCCATCAATAGCTTTATCCATCCCATCGGCAAGAGCGCGGAGTTTGGCGGGTATGTCGTTTGATACTTTGGGCGCGGGTGCGGTATGCGTCACGGTTGGCATGGTGGGCGGCATGTCAAGAAATGGCTTTAATTCATCCTCTGCCATTTCCGCCACTGTCTTTTTATAATCCGCTTGTGAAAGGCTATTTGCCGGGTATGTCTGCCCGTCCATTTCGTAACTGTTCTTATTTCTGACAATATCCGCCAATGGTTCGTTGCCTCCCCAAAAAGCAACGGAGGCTAATTTATCCCGGTCCGGTACGGTGTCAATTGGTATGTCCTGCGGTATGCTTCCCCTCGTGAAGGTCAAGGCAAATTCCCAATTTTCCGGTGTGTCCTTGTGATACCAGCAAGAGTTAAATCGGGTCCACCTCCACCCGTGCGACTTCAGGTTATTCAGCACCTCCGCCGCTGGCTTATCCGCGAACCTGATTTCAATGCCGGCCTTCTCGGTGTTCTTGCTAACTGTAATTCCTTCGGTATGCGCTGCCGGTTCAGTCGTGGTGGTCGTGGCCGTGGTATGCTCTACAGTCTGCTTTTTTGGTGTCGGAGGCATAGGTGCACTTGTATCCTCAAATACACACCGTTTCCCCATGCTAACCATAAGCCCACTGTCCCATTGATCCCGGAACTTGACAGACTTTGACACAGACCATCCACTTGAATTACTGCCCCCATCTTTTAGGTAATACCCCGCGCCCATTGAATATTTTTCCCGGTGTTCAATTTCACTTTCCACTATATCCCAGGCAAAGGGTATGCTTGCCCCGTCAAAACTTATCGGGTATGGTTCGCCCTTGCTGGCTATAAACTCCAGTGCCTCTGCCATTGTATAGAAAACATATTCTTGACGGTATCCTTGACGGTTCGGGTCTGTGTCAAGGTCTTGATGCCAATGTGACGAGCTGCCCTTATGGTAATATGAGCCGTTAGATTGGAAATCTTGACCAATTACTACACGAGGCGAAAAATGCCCCCTCCCCGGCCCCAGGTGTTCAGTTTCCGGTATGCGTGAAGCCGCTTTCCTCATTTCGGAAAACAAGTCTTTTTTGTGCATACTATACCCGATAATAACTGTATCTTTCGTGGTATGCCCGTGATAGTCGCTCATCAAATCCGAATCATCAACATGACACTCCGCGACTATTAAAGCCTGCGCATCGGCGGGTATGTGCTTTGCGAATAATTCCCGGCCTATTGCCTCAAGCCTTGCCCGTTCAATTTCTGCATTAGCCCGGTATGTATCAGAATCAGCTTTTTTGATATCGGCCTTTGATACCAGCTCCGCCACCTCTCCGACTGTCAATACCTTTTCTGTAATATAGGTCTGAATCATGTCGCTTTTTTTATCCTTCAGCCACATAAGATTGACAGCATCACATTGCCCATAATGGCAGTCGTCAAGGGAAATGGTTCTATATTTTGCACCGTGTCCCCACTTGGTGTCGATATCCATCTTCCCAACAATAACCGAATCCGGGTTACTGTAACCGTTTAAATGTAACACTGCCCCCACTGGCAGATTATTTTTATCACTGCAATCAATAGCCTCTAGTTTCCCGCTTGCAAAATTCATATTGTAAATCATGGTATGTGCTCCTTTTAATTTTCAGTTAGTGGTGTGCTCTAAACGTAATAATGACCATTTTCAATTGATACTGTCCCGTCATATTTAATGGTGACGTGTTTATATCCATTGTCCTCTAACACCTCTTTTTGATGCAATGCCGCCGCTGAACCTTCCCATGCTGAGTGTCGCGCTTTCCCGATATATACTATCCACATAATATTTCCCCTTTCAATTTCTGGTTTGATGGTATGTTATAATTAGTTGCCTATGGTATGCGTTAAATATTACTTTCAATTACCTTTGCCTTTTTGTGAATATCCCGGACTATACTTTTAACATGCCTTAAGTCACTGGCAAAGCATCCCTTCCAATTGTCAAAGCTATACATTTGAGAGTTTGTTAGAGGATTACTTTCAGTGACAAAATGCTTTTCTGTTCCGTCATGGTGAATAAATTTGATATAGCCTGTCAATGATGATAACCTCCCCCGGTATGTTCTGTTAATGGTATGTCCTACTTTTCCTTATTCACTCTCGGCTGCAACCCCTTTTCCCAAGTCAATTGCTTACACCTCGGGCACTGCTTAGGCTTTTCCCCCGCGAACCGTGGGCGAGGTAGCCAGGTATAATCACAGCGTTTACATTTTAACATTTCCATTGCTTACACCTCCATTAATGCGAATGTATTTGACACATAGGTCGTATAGCCGATTTTTTCAACTGTATATCCCGCCGTTTTTATTGCATTTATTACATATAACGGCAAATTTCCCCTGCAATCATGATCCCAGAATAGAATCCGCTTAGCGTTTAATTGCCGGGCTTTTCGTTCCTGATCAGAGTTTTTCGGGAATGAATATTCTGAAACTGATTGTGTGTTTTCCTCGACATTAAATATACGATTTTTCATTTTCAAAACCTCCTATTAAATTTGATGGCATGCCTTAACTGGTATGTCCCCTATTTACGATTATAATATAATGTTACTTTAATCCAATGTCAAGAGTTATTTTTACTATTATCAAAAAACTTTCGCCGGTCTGGTATGTCGGTATTACCTTTCCGCCCTGAAAACATTATTCCCGTAATGATTCTGAAAATAGTCAAGATGAAATTCTGCATTCAAGGCTTTTTGCCGATTTGCGGTGAAAATAATCCGCCCGTTATTCTGGCAAAAAACATATTCCCACTTTTCGCCGTCTTGTATCTGCAATGCTTTTTGATTTTTCCGTAACATGGTATGCCCTCCCTTAATTAATGGTATGCTGCCCGGTATGCCTTGACATGGTATGCCCGCCGGTATGCTATTTAATACCCTTCGCCGTCTGTTAACTTGACACAAGCGGTCCAGTCCGTACTATGCCGTTCGCGCCGTTCCTGTAACCTAATGCTTTTCGCCATTGCCTTTCGATTAGTCCAGACCTGATATGTAACATCAAAATTCAGACCTCCGCCACTGCTACGGCGTGCCGTACGGTCGGCATGTTCTGGCACGTGCTTAATGCTATCGGCAAAACTTAACTGATATCGTTTCATAGTCCACTTCCCCTTTTTATAAAGTTTTTTCGATTGTAAAGTTAATAACCTTTCCCGTTCCGCTCCGCCATGCTATAGCACCCTTGATATGATAAGCACCTTCTTTAATACTGTTATCAGATATTCTCTCATAAATAGCGCCTTCAGTTCTTGCTATATCCCTTATAATGTTTTCCACTTCACGGCGGGCGGAGTTCCACTTACTTTTAATAACGCTCCGCCCCTGATATGAGATTGTAAAAACATCACGTTTCATAACTCCGCCCCTTTCATTAGACACACTACTCCGCCCGCTTTACAGCGCCTTTGCACCCTATTATGAGTGCACCTATACCTGAACCTATCTTATTAAATAGCTGCCTTCAGTTCTGCGTATTTTCGCCGCGCATCTTCAATAGTATGATTGTCGTCGGTGAAGCACCATTCCATATAGGCAGTCTCGATATTAGTACGCTGCTGCATTTGTTTTGCATGTTCCTTTGTCGGTCCGGTGAAGAGGCCACGAATCGAATTGTTTTTATAAATCGCCTGGTGTTCCCTCTCGATATGGAGTGTTAACTGTTCCTTGACTGTATACCCTCTTACCTTGCTATTGCCTTTGAACTTGTCACAATATGGACACTTCATTATAATGACCTCCAAAGTTATCTTTCGTTGAAGAGAAGTTCACTTTTTGATTTAGTTTCGTAATTAATAATCTTGACTCGATCAAAACCGTGATAACGTTTCATTGTTTCGACCGATTCGCCGATGCTTTCTTCTTTCACGCATAGTAACGAATATACCTTCTTGCGCCCCTTGAAGAACTTCACGTCACAGCTCATATTTCTTCCCTTTCATTAATTGGCACGAATTACCGCCTATAAAACCCTCAGAACGCGCCCCTTGCTATAATCCAAAGGGCGCTTGTCAAGGTGCTAAACATTAAACGTAAAAACTGTTAATGCAAAGTTTGTCAATTGCTTACTCAAGCCCTCAAGCGTCCAGTCAAAAAGCAAAGGCGCTCTATTACTATCCCTATGGCGTGCGCTCCAGTTGCCATATGACGAGTTAGTTTTTCTAATCAGCCAGACGCCGTTAGAATATCCGACATACTCCCCTTTGTGGAATGCAGACTTTTCGATATTGACTAAGTTTTTCATAATCATTCCCCTTTCAGGTTGTGCCCTTGCGAGCGTTAATCTTAATCCTGCCATGCTTACCCTATACCCTCCGATATAGAGCAAGGCGAAAGGGCTAGGCAAATATTCCGGACTCTAAAGCGTCCTCGTAACATCCTTGGCAAAAGTAGCATTTGGGTTGTCCTTCAAAGTCAATTCGCCTAACCATATGTTTAGCCTGTTTTGTGCATTCACTCTTGCCCTCATGCGCTGGGCAACCTGGATCGCTGCATTCACATTGTATTTTTTTCATGATATCCCCTTTCGTTGTACTGGTTATTTCCCGTTATTATTTGCCCGGATCATTATCCATACCGCTATAGTGCTACACTGTGGCGTATTATGGACCGGGCACCCTTGGCATGTTTTACCCGTGCTACACTGTTTTATCGCCTGCTCATTTAATTTCATTCTCCTGCCCTCCTGTTAGTGGTTAGTGTTGCCTGCCTATATCCGCGAAGTGAAGACGTTATAACTGTAATTAGTTCTTAAGGCTATTTCCGCTTTCTTCTCTGCCCTCCTTGCTATCACGTCG
>JAHFDG010000106.1 GCA_023249105.1 Candidatus Methanoperedens sp.
CGGGAAACAGACCAAACAAACGGATAGTGGATACTATCTTATTTAATTCGCTATGTGCAATTACGGATTTCTGTGGTCATGGCGAAAGTAAATAGAAGATGACAACAGTGAACTCATCTATGGCTATTGATTTTATGCAACCACGGATCTTACATTGAACCCCGCCACAGGCGGCGCATCCGTTGGGGTATGGGGTCGCAACCCCAGCGCCATAAAGCGCAAGTAGACCAAAAGTGTTAATAGTACGCTAATCCTGTCGAAAAAATAATGATACGGAGATTGCTTTGGAGAAATATCTGCGTTCATCTGTGTTTATCTGCGGTTTCTTATTTTTCACTGTCGATGGTTGCACGTGTAACATATCGGCGCCGAGATTTTAATATTTGCGATGCGATAATAAAAATGCGCCGCCATTCGCCATAAATCTCATGCCTGTAAAATTGAACTGACATTACTTAAATCTTCTATCAGAACTCAAATCCCCGCGCCAGCCTCCATGCAAACCCGCAGAGCTGGCAGGAGGGATTTGCTCACCTTGTTTCGGGAATGGGATATTTGAAGTTGCTTCGGAGAATATCGTTTTCATGAGATCTGAATCGTTGCCAGTGGCTCGACCGGCAGCAAACTTCCGATCGTGAGGAAGCATGCGAAACGTGAGACCATTACCTTCTTCGATTATTCCGTAACTACGTGAAGCTTATATATATTGAATACTAAACAGTTATTTAGAGGATTTGAAATGGAAGTAAAAGCTGTTAAAGAAGGGATACTCATCCCAAAAGGGATTCTCAAACAACTCGGTATAGAAAATTTTGAAGTTCTTACCAAAATGCATGAAATTTTGATTAGACCAAAAACAAGCACTAAAAGGCACTATGGATTTGTAGGTTTAAAGAAAATTGACGATGAATTCATTTCGTCAATAGAAGAGGACTGGCATGGAAGAGGCGAAGATTGAAGCTTTCTGAATACAAGAATTCTGAGTGCATTTTCATCGATGCAAATATATTCCTGGATTATTCTTTACCCAATCCAGAATATGGTGAATCTGCCGCAAATTTTTTAGAAAAAGTTGAGCTTAACGAGATCAAAGCAGCAACTACTCCGGTTGTTCTTGATGAAGTTTCATTTATTATCTTGATACACAAAGGTTCACTTCTTCTTGAAACACACGATAGGAAAAAAATTATTAACTCTATAAAAAGAGATAAAAAAATTTCTAATTTATGTTATGGGGTGGTTGAAGAATTTAATGAGTTTTTAGATAGCCTGAAAGGCTTAAAAATAGTTTCTGTTAATTCCAAAGATTATAAACAAGCATCAGAATTGGGAAAACGATATTTTTTATTGCCCAGTGATGCTCTTCACACATCTGTGATGAAAAACAATAAAATTAGTAATATTGCATCAAGAGATGGCGATTTTGAGCGAATTGAAGGGATAACGGTATGGAAACCATAAATTATTTGTGGAAATACTTTTCATTCTGAAACTCGCATATCCGTTCTCCACCAAATCCCGCGCCGCCAGTCACCATGCATTTCATGCCTGTAAAATTGAACTGACATTACTTAAATCTTCTATCAGGGCTCAAATCCCCTGCGCCAGCTTCCATATTTGATAAACCCAAAGAGATATTCATCCTTTTTAGACGGGTTTATCAAAACGACCTGCAGTATGTCAGGGGGGAAGTTTTACTTACCTACCCCGCAGCTCTGCTGCGGTTGGGTGTGCTGTCGCAACGTTTGACATTTATAATGTGACAATAAATGTAAACTATCACCCAGCAAGTTTTTCGAGGATTTTCTCAAGACGCTGGTTGTGTGCCCGTTGTTCAGTAACGAAATCCCCTAAAGTTTCATTGATTTTATTCAGTGTTCCTTTCATTTCCCCAGTGTCAGTTTTTATCCCGTCAAGCAAGTCTATGCCAATATCGAATTTTTTACTGAATTCATAATACTCATCTGTTGCCACCCTGCTGAAAAGAGATGGCAAATAGAGCTCTTCATGGATTTCTTTTTTCTCAATACTTTCGATATCCGTTCTTGCAAATTCTTTGATGCCATTTATGAAAGCATCTATTGATTTCTGAATACCTTCACATACAATTTTGACACTTCCATCTATATCATTGAAAACATAACCTCTAATATCCAACTTTCTCGCAGCACCTTCTATGATTCCACGATAACCTATGTGTTGAAACTTTCCTCGTAATAAAATATTGTATCTTTTTATCTGAGTCTGTATTGTTAGGCTGAACGCTCTAAACAGTATTAAATTTGTCCTCACTCAAAGATAAATCGCCAGTTCCTGAGTGCACACCGAGAATGTAGCTATAGATAAGACGACTACGGGAGGCAATAGCAAAAAGATAGTGCTATCGAGGAAGAATGCTTAACTCCGCCAGAGAGTGGCGCTTCCGCTGGGGTATGGGGCTTGCCCCAGCGCAGTTCTCGTGAATGACGGTCGCTCGCGAGACTGTAAAAGATTTAGTACTATCAAGTAAAAGATTAGGTCATGCAAGTAAGAACCTGGTTCGGGATTTTCACGCTCGATGAAGACAGGATAGTCGATGTTGAATTATTCCCAAAAGACCTTGATTATTTAATAAAACGCAACATCGAAGAGCCATTGTTGATGAGGGGTAATGTCGCAGGCACAAACCTTCGTGACCTGGCAGTAAAATATGGTTTTGCGGATTCAGGATATGAATACGACCGGCTGCTTCATGAGTTAAGTATTGAACTTGCAAGAAAGCAAATAACACAGGCAGCGACACCGGATAAACAAATAATATCGGCAGTAGAGGCTATAGACGACCTTGATGAAACTATGAATATACTTGCTGAGAGGCTCAAGGAATGGTACATACTTAATGTTGAAAAAACCCTATTAAAAGGTGAAGAACTTGCAAGGTTTGTAATCGAAATAGACAATATCGCAAATGCATCCAATGGAGATTTAAAAATCATGCAGGGTTTTGCTTCCTCGCTTCTTGGATTGTATGATACCCGAAGCTCCATTGAAGAATATATCAAGGAAAACATGCCTGAAATAGCCCCGAATCTTACAAATATCGCAGGGCACATCCTCGGCGCGCGGCTTTTGAGCATAGCAGGAAGCCTTGAAAGACTGGCTTCAATGCCTTCAAGCACAGTCCAGGTAATCGGGGCAAGCAATGCGCTTTTCAAGCACTTAAAAGGCAAAGCCTCCTCGCCAAAGCACGGCGTGATATTCAGGCATCCGCTTGTGAATACTGCGCCGAGATGGCAGCGCGGGAAGATAGCAAGGGCTCTTGCATCAAAAATTTCACTCGCTGCGCGGTATGATTTTTACTCAGGAAAGTTAAATGAAGGATTGCCTGAAGAGTTGAAAACGAAAGTTGAGATTATCAGGAAACAGAATCCTAAGAAGAAATCACGAAATTGAATTAAGACATCGAGACGAGTTTTCCATAAGGACTCTCAAAAAAATAGCCCGTAAATCTGGTAATGTCTATTTTTTCCGCACCGAACAACAATCGTGAAAGCGACGGCTTATTGGCATAGGTAACTTCAGGTTTACCCTCTATTCCGCCAAGAGAAGCAGCAACTTCTATGGCATCATCAAGGCTTCCGAAATCGTCCACAAGCCCCAATTCCCTGGCTTTTGCCCCCGTATATACCCTGCCGTCTGCAAGGTCTTTTACTTTACTTAAAGTCAGGTTCCGGTCTGTTGCCACTTCATGTACGAAACGCCCGTAAGCTTCCGAAATTACCTGGTCTGCATATTTCTTTTCTTCATCTGATAATCCACGCCAGTCGCCGCCCATATCCTTAAACTCACCTGATTTTGAAATATAGAAAGAAGTGCCGTCTTTTTCATAGAATCTTGACCTGTTCTGGAATTCCCAGATTACTCCTATACTGCCTGTAATGGTATCAGGATTTGCGATTATCTTAGTGGCCGGGGCACTGATATAATAAGCTGCGCTTGCTGCTACATCGCCCATTGAAACAACAATGGGTTTTTTGATTTTTTTCATAGCAGCCACAATCTCTTCAGCCGCAGCAGGAGAACCGCCCGGGCTGTTTATCCTCATCACGATAGCCTTAACCCCATCATCTTCCGATGCATCCTTCAGGCTTTTTGTTATCTCTTCTGAAGTCGCAATCCCGAATCCTGTTGGAACGCTGCCTGTGAGCATCACTCCCTGGACATAGATAACTTCGACCCTGTTTTTTGATATCCCGAAATTCGTGCCGCCCAGAATTAAAAAAAAGCTTCCGGCTATTATGAACAGCAAAACAAAAAATGTTGCAAAATATGTTATCAGCTTTCTTGATGAAACCATTATTTTGGAAGATGTCTTCAAAGCATCAAATAGTTAATCCTATTTTGAATAATCTGTAGAGTCCTGAAATTATTTCGCCAGGATTTTTCTGCGAATGACAAGTCATCAGAACCGATGGTGAAGATGACAAACAAAAGGATCAAATTAGGAATAGACTGGGTATTAAAAAAGGGCGAAACCGTTGATGATGTAGCCAATAATTTTAAAGTATCAACCAGACGAATAGAGCAATTGGTGAAATACTTCAAAGAAAACGGGAAATATCCTGTTTTGAATCCGAAAAGACGACCTATGGTATGTCTTACAGAAGAACAAAAAAATATAATAAAACAAGCATACAGCGAATCTTATTTTGGTGCAAGACTTCTCAGACACCATATAAAAAAGAGACATAAACAAAACATCCCTCAAAATAAGATTCACGAATATCTTTTGGAAATTGGGTTAGCAAAACCTGATCTCAAAAAACAGAAAAAACGAAAGCGGTGCAGGTATCAAAGAGATCATAGCTTATCGTTGCTGCATGCAGATTATATGGAAAATGAAGGAATACATGTGATTGCCTTTGAAGATGACGCATCCAGGAAAATCCTTTCAATCGGAGAATTTAATAATGCTACGACTGATAACGCTATAGAGGTCCTGAAAATTGCAGAACAAGAGGTTATTGAGGTCAATGGGTTGATTCAATCCATCAATACAGATAGGGGTTCACAATTTTACCCAAATAAAAAAGATAAAAATGGTGAAGCTGATTCTGTTTTTCGAGATTATCTTGAATCAAGAGGAATAAAACATATACCATCACGAAGAAATAATCCACAAACTAATGGTAAAATTGAAAGATGGTTTCAAGAGTATCTCAGGCATAGAAATAAATTTAATTCAGCAAATGAGTTCAAAGATTGGTATAATGATAGAATTCATGGTTCTTTGGAACTTGAATGGGGTGAAACCCCAAATGAAGCTTTTGTTAGAAAAATGCAGCCTGAATCAATCTTAGGACGCTTTTTTAAGGTTTTTGGATGG
>JAHFDG010000014.1 GCA_023249105.1 Candidatus Methanoperedens sp.
GGTTAATCCACGGGAACGGATCCCAAACAGAATTTTCGTTACCCTCTCGACCTACTTTTATGTAGGTGCAAGAATGCTAAATTATTCTCGCAAGGATGTTGTATATACGAACAGGATTGAAAGGATAAGATATTAAAATCCTGTTCATCCTGTAATCCCGTCTGGAAATCTATAATTTTCATACTTTATTTCTTCGTAAGTCGTTTCTCAATAATCCCCGGCCAAATCGATGCCGATACAATCATCGACAGTATGAAAACATACACCATCCCTGCATACGCATCCACTGATTTATAATCCACCGGGTTTGTGCTTACTTTCTGCATGGCAAGAACATAGAACAGGAGCATTATAACAATAGAAGTCACAAGGCTTGCAATAACACTGTAAACCCCGAGTTTCTTTTCCATATTAATCACCCTTTAATTTAATGCGCTTCATAAGCAATGTGTTCATGGTCACGGTGACAGAGCTTGCAGCCATTGCAGCCGCTGCAAGCGCAGGATTAAGCAGGAACGGCGGGCTCGTGAAAGGATAAAGAATACCCGCGGCTATCGGGATACCCACTGTGTTGTAGAAGAAAGCCCAGAAAAGGTTCTGCTTTATTTTATTGAGGGTAAGCCTGCTCAGTCGTATTGCTTTTGCCACATCGCGCACATCGTTCTTAATAAGCACTATCTGGGCAGATTCGATAGCCACATCAGTACCGCTTCCTATGGCTATGCCGACATCAGACTGCATGAGAGCCGGGGCATCGTTTATACCGTCGCCCACCATCGCCACTTTTTTGCCTTCAGCCTGGAGTTTCTTGATTTCCGCAGCCTTATCTTCGGGAAGAACCTCTGACAAAACCCTGTCGATACCTGCCTGTTTTGCGATTGCATCGGCAGTTCTCCTGTTATCGCCTGTTATCATGGCAACAGAGAAACCCATGTTATGCAGTTCGCGTACAGCCTCGGCTGAATTCTCCTTAAGGGTATCAGCTACAGCGATTATCCCGGCTATCTCATTATCAACTGCCACGAGCATGGCAGTCTTCCCCTCATGTTCAAGTTCCAGAAGTCTGCCCGAATGAGGCGCGATGTCCATTCCGTACTCTATCATCAGCTTGCGCGTCCCGATAAGTACTTTTTTCCCGCCGTATTTTACTTCCACGCCTCGTCCCGGTATGGCATTGAACTCCTCTGCATCAGGCACGTCTATGCCGCGTTCCTTTGCACCTTTAAGGATTGCTTCACCAAGAGGATGCTCAGAGCCCTTCTCCGCAATAGCAGCAAATCTCAGCACCTCGTTCTCCGCCCCTTTTACGGCTATCACATCGGTGAGCGCAGGCTCGCCTTTCGTAAGCGTGCCTGTCTTATCGAACACGATAGTATCCAGTTTTTGCGCCTTCTCAAGCACCTCGCCGCCCTTGATAAGAATACCGTTCTCCGCGCCTTTGCCTGTTCCCACCATGATAGCGATGGGAGTGGCGAGCCCCACGGCGCAAGGGCAGGAAATGATGAGCACCGTTATGGAAATCAGGAGTGAGAAAAGGAAAGGAGATGCCATCCCCATCCCGAAGGTCGCAGGCACACTGAATTTTTCAAACCCTATGAAGAACCAGAAGAAAAACGTAAGCAGCGCAAGTATATGCACCGCGAGGATGAAATGCCCCGCCACTATGTCGGCAAGTTTCTGTATCGGAGCCTTCCGGGTCTGGGCATCCTCCACTAATTTGATAATCTGGGCAAGTGCAGTGTCTGTGCCTACCTTTGTCGCTTTGAACTTTATCATCCCGGTCTTATTCATGGTGGCGCCGATTACCTCAGAACCTGCCGTCTTCTCCACGGGTATGCTCTCTCCCGTGAGCATGGATTCATCGACTGCGGTGAGACCATCGACTACCATACCATCGACAGGTATTTTTTCACCCGGTCTCACAACCACAATATCATCGACCTTTACATCCTCAACAGGTATTTCTTTCTCCTCCCCACCAACAATGATGCGCGCGGTCTTTGCAGCAAGTCCCATGAGCTTCCTTATCGCTTCTGATGTCTTTCCTTTTGTGAGCGCCTCAAGATATCGTCCGAGCACGATGAACATGATAAGCAGCGCGGCGGTGTCATAATAAGTATGCTTGTATGCCTCGCCAAGGTCAAGGAATGTAGCTGCAACGCTGATGGTATAAGCAGCCCCGGTTCCTGTGGCTATCAGGAGGTTCATGTCCGTCATGCCGTGTTTTAACCCTTTATATGTGCCCTCGAAAAACTGCCGCCCCGGGAAGAGCATCACTATTGTTGCGAGAATAAAAAGCAAGTAATCGTTTTTCAGGATATCGGGTACGAATGTCCAGCCAAGGTTGCGTCCCATGTCGCCTAAGGATATCGGGACAGCAAGGATAAGTGCAATGATGAAATTGGTCTTCTGCCGTTTAATCTCTTCTTCGCGTGCCCTTTGCTCCCTGTCAGCTTCAGATTTTTCTAATTTTTCAGTGGCAGAATAACCAACGCTTTCGATTATTTTTTTCATCTCAGATATTGTGATGAGGTCTGCGTCATATGAAATTTTAGCTCTCTCAAGCGGGAAACTCACGTTTACAGAGGATATACCCCTCGTTTTCTTGAGCGCCGTTTCTATGTTCAGCGCGCATGAAGCGCAGTGCATTCCGCCCACCTTGAGAGTAATATCACTCTTAACCACGCCGTATCCAAGTGAAATGACCACATTTTCTAATGCTTTAGGGGTCACCCTGGCAGAGTCGTATTCGACGCTTGCTTTTTCAAATGATAAGTTGACTGAGGCATTTTTCACGCCGTCTGTTTTTATAAGCGCCTTCTCAATATTCTGGGCGCACGAGGCGCAGGTCATCCCTGTTATCTTTAATGAGATTTTTCTTAACCCGCTTTCTTTAATCTCACCTTTTGTTTCAGGTATAACCGCCTGCTTTACCGGAACCGGGCAGGCTTCCCCATCGTCTATTACTCCGTAACCTGAAGCTGCAATAGCCGCTTTTATTGTCTCAAGGTCTGTGACATTTGTGTCAAATGAAACCTTTACCTCGCCCTTCTTAAAATCAGACGAGGCCTTTGTCACTCCTTTAACACTCATTGCGGCTTCAGTCACTGTTTTCTCGCAATGGTCGCACATCATGCCTTTGATTTTAATGACAACGTCTTCCAATGATATTCTCCAGACTTATTGTGGATATTGTGATAATATAATACTTATCATTTATGTTTGTTCTGGTTTAAAAATAAGAAAAATCTTGAAATAAATTTTAATTTTTCAAATAAAAAAAATACCGTTTTAAGCGATATCCTTTGTAGTATCTATCTGGACACCGTCTCCGACCTTGAACCGAATCATCTCTATCGACGGGACTCTTCCCCTTATCTTCGGTATTGAAAGCCGGTTAGAAATCTTATCTGCATTCTTATCAAAATCGATATCAAAAATCACGTCACAGGCTTTTAAGATTTCATTTTCAAGGGTCTTTTCGTGCGTATCCTTGAGGCCGTATAAAAAAGTCAGGCAATTGATGGATTTTGTTGCCTCGTATATCAAATTGATGAGACGTTTGATTAATCCGGGGTTAACATTCAGGTTCAGATAGAAAGAGAAAGAGTCAAAAATTATGTTTATATCCTGTTCTTCTTCAGCCATTATTTTTTTCAGGTTATATTCTGTGAATTCCACTATCTTGGCATCGACGAATTCATTCCCGATATTATCAACCATCTCGCCATGGGGCGAAATATAATATTCACTGTATATGTCCACAAATGTAATATCATCAGTTTTAAAACCAAAATTCCGGATATCGTGCATGACATATACCGGGCGCCTTTCATTTGAGAAATAATAGCTTTTGCGGGCCTGCGTGAACTGGAATAAGAAAACTTCAGCCATAGAGGTGGCATCGGCATGTATATAGGCAACAGAACCCGATGGCAATCCCCCTCCGAGGGTACGGTCAAGAATAGATATCCCGGTGGTTCGATTTTGTTTTTGGGGAACCTCATTCAAGATTGAAACTGCCAGTGGATCATTACTTTGGGATGGTTTTTTAGTGATAGTTCCTGCTAAAGACACTCTTTTTCCGTTTGGCATTCTTTTCCTTTTTAAATATATAGTTATTATATAGTTATTTTTCAAACTTAATATAGTTTACTAAAAATGTATGATTATAATGATGATTAATAATGATTTAAAATAAAATTTTAGGTTTCTGTGCCTTCTTCTTTAAATTGCTGGATTTTTTTAAGGAGACAAAACACATTTCCATGCCTTTGATTGCTGCAGAACTTTCAGGATTTAACTCAAATGCCATTTGATAATTTCTCAGGGCATCTTTAATATTCCTTTTTTTATAAAGCGCATTCCCTTTATTATTTAAAAATACATAGTCGTCCGGGTCAATCTCCAGGGCTTTATCATAGCAAATTATTGCCTCATCGATTTTTCCTGATTTCGCAAGGGTAAGACCTTTATTGTTCCAGGCGATGGTATTTTTGGGGTCTATCGTAAGCGATTTATCGAATGAATCGAGTGCATCTTTATACTTCCCCATGGAATACAGCGTATTTCCGGTAACAAGGTGATCTAAAGCCTTTTTAGCTATTTCATGGCCTATCGCGGGCTTTTTCTGCTGAGCCTTTGGTGCCGGTTTTTCTATCTTAATAATTGATCTTTTAGGGAGCTGGGGTATGAAAAACTCCTCTTCAATACTTTTTGCAGGAGTAAACGCCTCCCTTTTTACTGCTGCTCCTGCTTTTTTTACCGGTTGAAATGGTTCGATAAATTCCATTTCTTTGATGCTTTCAACAGCAGGTTCAGGTTGCGGTGGCTTAATGACGGGCTGTTCAATGGGTATGGGTTCTATGAATGCCTGTTCTTTGATTGTTTCAGGAGGAGCAGGCTTTTCAACTACTGTCTCTTGCACAGGCTCAGGTTGTGAAGGTGTAATGACCTGCTGTTCAATAGGTATGGGTTCTATGAATGCCTGTTCTTTGATTCTTTCGGGAGGGACGGGCTTTTCAGCTACTGCCTCTTGCACCGGTTCAGCCGTAATTACAGGTTGCTCAATAAACCGCGGCTCGATAGCAGAAACGGCTTTTTCCTCTTGCGGTATTGATGAAGCAATCTTTTGTAAATCGACCGTTTCACTGGTTTGTTTCATTTTTGCAAGAGCGAGCCCTTTATTACTCCATATCCTCTCAACTTTCGGATTTATTTCAAGAGCCTTATCATAGGATTCTATAGCCTGGGCGAATCTGTTGAGTTTTACAAGAGTCAAACCCCTGTTATTCCATACTGTCTCATCCCCGGGGTTGATTTCGATTGATTTGTCGTATGCACGAAGCGCCTCTTCAAAATTACCGCTCTCAAAATACACATCGCCCTTGCTGCACCATGCAGCAGCGTCAGTGGGATTTATTTCAAGCAATTTATCATAACAGGCAATGGCCTCAGGCAGCCGCCCGAGCTGGGCAAGAGCAATGCCTTTATTATACATCACTTCTTCATCATCCGGCTTAAGTTCAATGGCTTTATCATAGCACTGTATCGCTTCTGCATATCTTCCGGTTCTTGCAAATGCAAGCCCTTTATTATTCCAGATTTCGGTTAATTTTGGGTTTATCTCAAGGGCTTTTTCATAATACTTAATAGCCTCTGCATACATGCCGCTCTCAATGAGAGCATTTCCCTTATTGGCCCATGCACTCGCATCCGCGCCCCCTTTATCAATATCTTTCATAGAGCCCCCCGCAATTTCATTTTCGGAAATGGTTTTCTTTTTCCTGAAAATCGTCTCAAATCCCATGTCTTTAGTTCCTTAAATATAATGAGATAATTAATATTGCTTATCCTATTTAATGTTTATTTATAGTTGAGAACCTAATTTTTCAAACATATTCTTGGAACACTTTGCGCACTTTTCGCCTTTGCGGTGTGCGATTTTATTCACCAGAGAGCGCGAAGGCCGCAAAGATAGTTTTAATTGTTTAGTTTTTGACTATAAATACAAGAGTTGATAAACGAAAATTGCCCATCATATAGGAATAATTTTTATCCCGGAAAATAAATATGGATAAGAATCAAACATTGAAAAAAACATAAGGAAATAACAATGACTATCCAGATAGATGACCAGGGATGGGGTACGCCAGTTGGAGGTGTGGGTATCATAGTGGTGAGAAAAGAGACCGGGGAATTGCATTATGATATAGTCCCGATAGAGCATTTTGGAAAAGAAATGTTCAAAAAGAAGACCTATAATGCGGGAGCGCAGAACATAGTGGAGAAGGGTTTCCTTAAACTGAAAGTCCGGCATGATGAGGATATCGAGATATGCTCCGGCTGTATTCACGACAAGACAATCGAGTGGCTGAAAAACGAGGGCTATAAATTCACGGTCATGAAGATTGACGGCATTGCCCAGCAGAAAGGGGAATCGATGTTCATCGAATATCTTCGCGGCCTTGGAATCCCGAATCCGCCAGCTATCATCGAGGAAACGGTTGATGAATACAAAGCGCAATTTTTCTATATCATGGACTGGGTAAGAGAGGACCCGCTGGGAAGGGAGCATCTGTGCAAGAGCGGGTGGAAGTATTTCAAGAAATTCTTTAAAGATACGAATAAAGATTAGGCTATGGCTGAAAAATATATTTATGTGGCTTCCCTGAACAAAAATAAGATAAATGCAGTTTGCGAGGTCTTTCCCTCCTATCGGGTGAAGGGGATGGAATGCAGGTCAGGCGTCAGGGAACAGCCTCTTTCTCTTGATGAGATAATCGAAGGCGCGATATACAGGGCAAAATCGGTTTTTGGTGATTGCGAATATTCGGTGGGAATAGAAGACGGGATAGCTCCCGTACCCTCCACACATAGCGGATATATGAACTTTTGCTGCTGCGCCGTGTACGATGGGGGGCGGGTTTTTCTGGGTCTTGGGCCTGCTTTTGAGTACCCGCCCCGGTGTACCAGAAGGGTAATTGATGAGGGGATTACAATCTCGGAGGCATTTTTGCCAGTCTCAAACAAGCCTGAAATCGGGTATGAGGAAGGCATTATCGGCTGGCTTACCCGCGGAAAAATAAGCAGGAAAGATTATACAAAACATGCAGTAGAAATGGCAAGGATACAGATGGATAATGCCGCGCTTTATGAAACATTGTGAGTGTTAAACTCACACGGGGCACACAGGCGCAGGGCATCCGCCTGAATATTCATCGTCAGCAGATACAAATTTATCAATCCTGTCACCCAGGTACAGCACCTGCTGCGACTTGCTCCCGTACCTGTAAACCGTAATTCCCTTGCATTTTAATTCATAGGCGAGCATATATGCTTTTTCAACTTCCTTGATATCCACATCGTTTGGAAAATTGATGGTCTTGGAGACTGCGTTATCCGTATATTTCTGGAAAGCTGCCTGCATCCTGACATGCCAGACCGGCGCAATGTCAAAAGCGGTCACAAACACGCGCTTGACATCATCGGGAACTTCATCGATGCCTGCGAGAGTTCCCTGCTTTGCGATTCGCATCATCAATTCCTCGCTGTAGAAACCCCGCTCTTTAGCAACCGCCTCAAAATACGGGTTTATTTCAAGGAGTTTAGTACCCTCCATGACATTACGCACGAAAGAAACCGCAAACAACGGCTCGATACCGCTTGAACAGCCTGCGATAATGCTGATAGTCCCTGTGGGAGCGACTGTTGTCACCGTTGAATTGCGGATTGGCTTTTTAAAAATGCTTCCCGGGAAATTCGGGAAAGCGCCCCGCTCAATCGCAAGTCTTTCTGAAGCTGCATGAGATTTTTCCCGGATGAATCTCATTATCTCTTCGCCTGTTTTGAGGCCCTCTTCAGAATCATACGGGATACCAAGCTGCACGAGCATATCTGCAAAACCCATTATCCCAAGACCGATTTTCCTGTTAGCCTTTGTGATTGATTCTATCTCAACGAGCGGGTATCTATTCACGTTTATTATATTGTCAAGGAACCTGACTGCATTATTTATGATTTTTTCAATTTTTTCCCAGTCTATCGAGCCATTCTTTACCATTCTGGCAAGGGTTATCGAACCCAGGTTGCAGGATTCGTAGGGCAAGAGCGGCAACTCGCCGCAAGGATTTGTGCTTTCCATCTCCCCTATCTGCGGCGTAGGGTTATGCTTGTTAATCTCATCTATGAACACAACCCCGGGGTCGCCTGTCCTCCATGCCATTGTTATTATAAGGTTCCAGATATCCCTGGCCCTGACCTTCTTTACCATTTCCCCGTTCCGCGGGTTTATTAACCCGTATTCGCCGTCTTCCCTGACGGCTTTCATGAACTTATCATCCGCTGCTACCGATATATTGAAATTCGTGAGGTATCCTTCCTTTGTTTTTGCTGTGATGAATTCAATGATATCAGGATGGTCAGCCCGCAGAATTCCCATATTGGCGCCCCGCCGCTTTCCTCCCTGCTTTATCACGTCAGTTGTGGTATCGAATACCCGCATGAAAGAAACGGGCCCGGATGCAACCCCTTTTGTGGATTTTACAATATCTCCCGAAGGCCGCAGGTGCGAAAATGAAAAACCCGTTCCACCGCCTGACTGCTGGATGAGCGCCATGTCTTTTACAGCATCGAAAATGCTCACAAGCGAATCCTCAACAGGAATGACAAAACAGGCTGAAAGCTGTCCCAGGTCTGTACCCGCGTTCATGAGCGTGGGGGTATTGGGCAAGAAATCAAGGTTAGCCATCATTTCCAGGAATTCGTCCTCGGATTCTGGGTCAAGCGCCACGGCTTTTGCAATGCGCCGAAAAAGCTGAAGCGGTGTCTCAATCACGTTCCCATCCTCGTCTTTTAACAGGTAGCGCCTCTTGAGAACCCTTGCTGCATTAACGCTTAACTTCATTTCATCCTTTACGCCGAGAAATTCCTTGGCTTTCCTTATCTGGGCGCGCTTTTCCCTGTATAGGATGTACGCCTTGGCAACACCGGTATAGCCGTCTTTAATCAAAACCTCTTCTACTGTATCCTGGACATCCTCGACTCCGGGGATTCCTGAGATTCTTTTTTCAAGAAGCTCAACCACCTGCTTTGCGATATCCTCTGCCCTTTTTCCATCTTTACTTTTTGTGGCGATAAAAGCCTTGAAAACAGCCTTGGCTATCTTTGAGTTGTCAAAATCTACTATTCTTCCGTCCCTTTTTTTGATTTTCTCAATCATTTAACGAAAAGCCCGCATTTGCATGAACCTTTTTTTCGTATGTCAAGAGTCCTGTGGATACAGGGACAAATTAGCTCCCTGTCTTTTTCAGGGTTGCCCGTAACCTGACGGCAGCCGCAATACTGAATCCCGTATTCCCTCTTATTCTGCGCAAGACCTTTTATTGCCTGAACGACAATATCATAATCAGAATTCAATTTCAACCCGTTCTTTTCTGCGTAGTCCTTTGCCCATTCATAAATCTGGCTCTCAATATCATCCATTTTAACCACCCTTTACTTTCTTTGCGATATTTTTACCAAACTCCCTGCACTTTTCCAATCCAGCCTCATCAGGCTTTTCGTGAATAAGAAGACCTTCTAACGTCTCCATCCCAAAGCCTTTCAACCTGTTCGTGATAAGGTCCACAACTTCGGGGGACCAGCCGTAAGAACAAAAAGCAGCCCCCACTTTACCTTTCAGGTCTACGTCCTTTGCCCTCTCAATGAAAACCTCAAGGGCGGGCATTATTTCGTGATGGTACGTCCCCGAGCCCAGAATCAGGCCGTCAATATTTTTAATCTCCCCAATATCAGCTTCATGGACATGGAAGAGTTTGACCTCTACTTTTTCTGACTTTATTCCCTCTGCTATGGCTTTTGCCATCATCTCGGTATTATGTGTTGCAGAATCATATATTATTGCCACTTTTGCCATATTATTCCCCGGTTTGTCTTATCCCTATTATTTTCAGAAAGAGGCGCTAAGTTCATGAATTATTAATTTTCCTCATTTTTGTTTCTATTAGGTATTTCTTTGTTCCTTATTGCCGATAAGATTATCGTAAATGAATCCTGATATTTGTTTATAAATTAAACCTTGAGGCTTTTGGATGCACGAAAAACTTTGGGAAAGTTTTATCAAAAATTGAGCACGTCTGGCATAATTTGTTAAACTTGTACATCAGTTAATTCCGTCCCACAGCCGCTGCACCGCAGACTATTTATCGTATAATGTCAATTACTAAATATTCCAAAAAATGTGCGAGTGGGCTGGGAATAAAAATCAGAAAAACCATTCGTTCCTGCAATTGGCTGATTAAAATCCGGCTGTGAGGAACAAAAACGATGTTGATATTGGATAGGGAGAGGCATCGACAGGATGGACAGCAAAATAGTATTATTATCGATTGCAGTAGTTGCAGTAGGTTTCTTCGCTATGCCAAGCACGGTATCGCTTTTCGCGGGACAGCATACTTTTAAGAATGCCTCAGAGGTTGCAGTCGATAATGGTTGCAGGAAATGCCACGAGGACGTTTATGAGGAGACGCACAGCCCGATCAATAAACTCCACTGGCACTTATCTGGAACAAAAGGCAGCCAGGATGTATTCAGTTGCCAGGAATGTCATAATGTAACCAACGTAAGCACTTACTTTCAAAGCGGTATTGTAAATACATCAGGAGCACATGCAGCGACTACAATCGCCTGCCTTTCATGTCATTCCAGCCTTAAGGGTCTGCGGTCTGGTGGGGGTTATTGCATGTCCTGTCACGGGATGACTTTGACCCCAGGACGTGACCAATTCCCGATGCATGCACTGGCATGGAAGTACGGCGTGGGTCATGTAAGTAACCACCCTGATGGAAAGCATTGTGGACAGTGCCACCGGGATGCAAAGAACCCGACAAAGTACAATGTGTTCATAAAACTCATAAATGCCACGATTACAGGTGCGGATGAAGCGCACAGCCTGTATTATTATAAATCAAAATATCCGGACAATCAAACAACCATCAAGCTAAAAGACGCCAATGCCGCATGTTTAGGATGCCATTCACATGCAGGTGTCAACATAACGTGGAAACGGAGCATTGGATACGACCTGTCTGTGAATGCAACCGATGATGGAATGCTGGTGAACTTCACGGGTGTCAGCACTGCAACGAACACGACAACCACAAGCGGCTCTTAATTTGAAAATACAAGGGATTATTAAATCTCTTATTTTTTTTATATTTTATATAACTTTATTTAAAAAAAAAACTTTATTATCAGGCATAGTTAAAAACTAAATCTTTATCGCTTGACTGGTATAAATCTATATTTGTTTATTTTATCGGAATACCCCGCAGCTCTGCTGCGGTTGGGTACAGCCTCCCAGAAATGCAACAACAAAACGAGGAACCAGGAGATGCCCCACAGCTCTGCTGTGGGGAGCTTCACTTCGGATTCAAGTCCCATTGTCACATAAAGTCAGCCCGCCTCTTCCGCATCACCTCATCTCCAGTAAGGTTTCCTTAATTCAATATACGCATTGTGCGCCACGGTTGCCCCATGCGCCACCGCGACTACGACCAGTTGGAGGTCAGAGGCTATGTCGCCCACCGCGTAAATCCCGTCAATGTTGGTCTTCTGGGTTTTATCAGTCTTGAGGTACCCTTTCTCATCCATCTCAAGCCCGAGTTTCTTGAAAATCTCGGTGTTCGGAGTCAAACCGACAGCCAGCACAACCGAATCCACCACCTGCTGGATGGTTTCATCTTCCTTTAAGTCTTTCATAATGGCTTTCTCGACTTTTTCAGTTCCGGATATTTCGAGGACTTCGGTATTATACAGCACCTTGATTTTATCTATCCCTTTCAGGCGCTCAATCTTTTGCGGCACAACCCTTAACTCATCCTTCCTGTGCGCTATGGTGATGAGGTCGGCAGTATCGGCAAGGGAAAGCGCGGCATCAACTGCGGAATTGCCGCCCCCGACTATGAGAACGCGTTTTCCAACGAAATTCTGGGGGTCCCTGACATAATAATATACGCCTCGTTCATTCTTGCTGAATTTATCTTCACCTTTAATGCCGCCTGTGGACGGTGAACTTCCGGTTGCAAGAACGATAATCTTTCCTTTGTAAGCGCCGTTTTCAGCGATGATTTTCTTATCCTGGGTGATTTCATTCACGCGTTCATTTTTTAAGACCACGTTCAATTTCTTCGCCTCGTCCAGCCACTGGTTGACAAGGTCTTTGCATGTAGCTTTTTCACACAGACCCGGGAAATTCTCAATCATCTTGTTCGGGCATAACCATGAAAGTATCCCGCCCCAGCCTGCAGCTTCAAATATCGCAGTTTTAAGCCCCCTGTAGGCGCATAATATCCCGGTCGTCAGCCCGCCAGGACCTCCGCCTACGATAATCACGTCAAAATCGTATTTCTCTGCCTCAATCTTGGCTTTCTCCTCTTTTTTGGTCATGTAATCCTTGATTGCTGCATGAAGCGCATCGGCTGCAAGATTTGAGCAGTGCATCTTGATTGGAGGCAGGCCGTCAAGTTCAGCCGCTACATCGCCGCGGGTGATTTTAAGAGCCTCCTCAAGCGTTTTACCGATGGCCATTTCTGTTATCATGCTGCTTGTTGCGATTGCGGAGCCGCAGCCGAAGGTCTTGAACTTCACGTCCTTCAGGATATTGTTCTCGACCTTGATTTGTATCTCCATCAAATCCCCGCAGACCGGGTTCCCGACCCTTCCTATCCCGTCTGCGTCCTTGACCTCTCCAACATTGCGCGGGTTCCTGAAATGCTCCATCACTTTTTCTGAATATTCGAATTGTTCTGCCATATTTTCACCCTTTTCTCGGATACAGCGGCGATAAAGCCCTGAGTTTTGCCACTATTTTAGGCACGGATTCAATGACATAATCAACATCTTCTTCGGTATTTGATTTGCCAAGCGTGAGCAGGAGCGAACCGTGCGCTTCCTCATGCCTTAATCCCATTGCAATAAGAACGTGTGAGGGTTCAAGCGTTTTCGTGGAACACGCCGAGCCTGTGCTTGCATTTATCCCCAGGTCGTTGAGCTGGAGTATGATGCTCTCGCCTTCAATGAAACTGAACCTGAAACTTGCGTTATTCGGGAGCCGCTTTGTCCTGTGACCGGTGAGGTATGTGTACTCCATTTTCAGTATATTGTCCATCAGCCGGTCGCGCATTTTGATAAGCCGTGCGCCATTATCAGCCATTTCCGCCAGGGCAAGCTCAGCGGCTTTTCCCATACCAACTATTCCAGGGATATTCTCAGAGCCGCTTCTCATGCCGAATTCCTGCCCTCCTCCCAGCATGAAAGGCAGTATCCTCACTCCCTGTTTGATATACAGGGCTCCTGCGCCTTTTGGGCCATACATATCATTTGAAGAAATGGAAAGAAGGTCGATATGCTCTTTTTCTACATCAACCGGGACTTTACCGCATGCTGCTGTCCCGTCGACATGGAACAGGATTTTCTTATCCGATGCAATTTCTCCTATTTCACAAATCGGCTGCACGGTTCCCATCTCCCCGTTGGCGTACATCACAGAGATAATAATGGTTTTATCTGTTATTGCGTTCTTTATTTTCTCAGCATCCACAAGCCCGTCTTTATCAACAGGAATATAAGTCACCTCAAACCCACTTCTTTGCAGGTCTTTTAAGGTATTCATCACCGACATGTGCTCAACCGATGTGGTGATTATGTGGTTCCCCTTATCCTTATACCGAAGTGCAGCGCCGCGTAATGCCAGGTTATTTGACTCAGTGGCGCATGATGTGAATATTATGCTCTTGGGATTGGGTGCGGCGACCAGGTGTGCAACTTTTGAGCGCGCTGCTTCAAGCTCGCGCTTGGCTTTCCTCCCCGGTGAATGAAGGGAAGAAGGGTTCCCGGTATCTTTATCAAAATACGGCATCATGGCTTCAAGCACCCGCGCATCGACGGGCGACGCCGAACCATAATCCATGTAAACCTGTCTCATTTTTTCCATCTTTAGCTCTTGTTACTTGATTTTAACAGCCGTCCCATAAACGAGAAGTTCTGCTGCCCCCTGCGTTATTTGTGAGGTCATGAATCTGATATTAACAACAGCATCAGCACCGAGAGCTTCGGCATCCTTGACCAGCCTGCTTAGAGCCTCCTCCCTCGCCTCGGTGAGCATTTCGGTGTATTCTATCAGTTCACCGCCCACGAGGTTCCTGAGTCCTGCCATTATATCTTTTCCGAACCACTTTGCTCTAACGGTATTTCCTTTTGCAAGACCAAGGATTTCTACAATCTCCTTTCCAGGAATGGTGTCTGTATTTGTGATTAGCATATTCATTACCTCTACGGTTCTTTATTTATATTCGCCTGTCCCTGCCTTCAGGCCCCTGGCATTCAGGGATATAGCAGGTCGCATCAATGAATGCGCATGCTTCTTTGCATGAAGGGCACCGCTGCGGCGGCGAATGGCTGCCTTCGAACTGGTAGCCGCACAAGGAACATTTCCACTGGATTTTCATAATTCCTCCTAGAACCACATCGTTCCGTCAGCTTCAAGCACAAGGTCATTTAATGTGGCAGCGCCAACGATTTCTGCCCCTGGAATAAAATCTCCACGTGCAAGATTAATAAGCTGCGTGCTCTGCTCGCAGACCATGAGTTTTACACCGGCTTTTATGGTCTGGTCCATTATCTCTTTGAGAGATGGGAATTTCCCTATTTTTATCTTTTCCGCATTTCCTTTTTTAACGACTGTTATTCCTGTACCGAGAAAATAAATAGTCGCATCGATTCCCATTGCTTTTGCAGTCTGGGCAAGGATGAAAGGGGAATACAGGCGTTCAGGCGTATCGATTCCGCTTGTCTGGACGTATAGAATGTTTGGCATGATAAATCTCCCATGATATATTATGATTAATGATAGATACACTTTTCCATTTCAGGACCCTACAATTTCAGGAAATCCTTACCCTGCTGTCAATAACCGATACGCTCTGCTGCAATTCCTGTCTTTTTGATTCAATATCGCGCTTCAGGGATTCAAAGCGGTTTTTTGATAATTCAAGTTCCTTTTCAAGAGCAGTAATCTTATACTTCAAATCAGCAATTCCCTTCTCCAGTTCTGCCTCTTCACCAGCCGATTTCAGCCCCGATATTTCAGCTTTTTTCTTTTCAATATCCTGTGTAAGAGCCTGATATTCTTCTTTTAACGAATCCAGTGATGCAAGTACAAGTTTTATTTGCTCAAGGATTTTATTGGTTTTTTCCGTTGTGAGGTTCAGGACTCCGCTTTCAACGATTTTCTGGCATTCGGTAAAGAATTCAGGATTTACATTTGTCTGTCCGGATAAGCACGAATTCAGCGCGTCCCTGGTTTCAGGAGCCAATGTATTTCTACCGCTATCGCTTAATTGCTTTAGCCTTCCCAGTGCTTTATTCAAAGGAAGGATAAGACCCCTGATGTCAGACTCCTTTTTCCCGGCATCAGCCTCAAGTGAAATAAGTTCTTCCCTGCCCTTAATATACTGCTTCCAGGATTCGCTTTCCTTTAAAACGGTCAGAGCTTTCTCCTTCTCCAGGAGTTCCTGTTTTAAAAGGGCGGTTTTTCCTTCGCTCTCTTTTATTGTTTTTTCATTGAACCCGATATCCTGACTTATATTCTTGATATTTTGTATCGTGGTTCTGGCACTATTCAGGGCATCAAGCACGTTTCTTTTGTTATCTATGGGTTCTATAAGTTCGTTCAAAAGCCTTCCGAGCGCATTTACTTTTGCGATCAATTCTTTTGATTCCTCAGAATAAACCAGTTTGGTGTACTGGTAGCTTTTCATCATATTTTCAAGGCAGACTGTCAATGTCTGGATTGCATTTTCATGAAAAGCCATGATAGTACTGATATCAGAGTCTTTCGGGATTGTAATATTCTCAAGAAGCATCCTCACCTGCTTGCTCATGTTGTCCCTGTTGCTTGTTGCGACCTTCACCATTTTAAGATGGAACCTCCCTTCTGGCGTTGCCTCTTCAAGTATAGTCGTGCTTTCCTTTATTGCAGATAGCGCTTTTTTGATCTCAGGATAGAGGGAAGAAGCTTCGCTGCCGGTTCCTTCTGATATTTTCCGCGACCAGGATTCAAGCCATTCAGGCAGCTCATCGAACGTTATCTCCGATAGCGTGGTTTGCCTTTTCCCAAATAACCTGTCAATCCATTTCAAATCGAATCCTTCTTGCGAACCGGATGCTTATTCGGCTTCATCTGACATTTTCCCGCTGAAATAACTATCATATGCTCCCATGTCAAAATGCCCGTGCCCGCTCAGGTTAAAAAGGATGGTCTTTTTCTCTCCTTTCTTCTTGCATTCCAGGGCTTTATCGATTGCGCATTTTATAGCATGTGATGATTCAGGAGCCGGCACTATGCCTTCGCTTCTTGCAAATGTCACAGCGGCCTCAAATACCTCGGTCTGGTGATACGCCACTGCGTCTATCACTTTATCAGCATACAACTGGCTCACGATTGGAGAATCACCGTGGTACCGGAGCCCCCCGGCGTGGATTGCAGGCGGGATATATTCGTGTCCCATTGTGTACATCTTTAAAAGCGGCGTCATGCCCGCAGTATCGCCAAAATCATACCTGAATTCCCCGCCCGTAAGGCTGGGGCATGCAGTGGGTTCAACACCTATCACTTTTACGTCATTTTTTCCTGCAAGCTTATCCATCAGGAACGGAAAACTTATCCCTGCGAAATTGCTTCCCCCACCAACGCATCCTATGATGTAGTCAGGATATTCCTCAACCTGCGCAAGCTGTTCCTTCGCTTCCTGGCCTATGACTGTCTGGTGAAGCATTACATGATTTAAAACGCTCCCGAGAGAATAATGTGTGTCATCATGGGTTGCAGCGTCCTCTATGGCTTCACTTATGGCAATTCCAAGACTGCCCGGGGTGTCGGGGTCTTTTTCAAGTATCTTTTTTCCAGAATTGGTGAGGTTGCTGGGGGACGGGATAACATCAGCACCCCAGAGCTGCATCAATGACCTGCGATATGGTTTCTGCTGGTAGCTTATTTTTACCATATAGACCGTGCACTCAAGGCCAAAATAAGTAGTGGCAAGCGCCAAGGCGCAGCCCCATTGCCCTGCCCCCGTTTCCGTTGCCAGCCGTTTTGTTCCTTCTTTCATATTATAGTATGCTTGGGCAATCGCGGTATTGGGTTTGTGGCTGCCTGCCGGGCTTACGCCTTCATATTTATAATATATCTTAGCAGGTGTTTTAAGGGCAGTTTCAAGACGATGCGCCCTGTAAAGAGGGCTGGGGCGCCACAGCCTGTAAATATCCCGAACCTCATCGGGTATCGGTATGAATCTTTCCTGGCTGACTTCCTGCTTTATCAATTCCATGGGGAAAATTGCCAAGAGGTCTTTGGGGCCGATAGGCTCTTTCGTGGCAGGATTAAGCGGCGGAGAAAGGGGGGTGGGCATATCGGGAAGTATGTTGTACCATTTCTTCGGGATGTCATTTTCATCTAAAAGTATCTTTGTATTTTGCATAAGAAACTCCTGAGATAATATTTGCCTGCGGGTATATCAAACTTGATGCACAGATTTCCATAATTCAAACGGGAATCACGGTATTATGAAAAATGGAAAAAAAGAAAAAATATAAAAAACAGTGGTACAAAACCACTATTTTTTAAGCAATCTTTCTTTTATGAAATATATGCTGATAGCAAGCACTGATACGGCAAAGAAAGCATCAAATATGGGTTTATACCTGGGTTCGATAAAAGTTCCTATAAGCGTATTGATTGCATAGTAAATATTAAATACGGAAATCAATGCAAACAACATGGCTATCAGGAAAATTCCAAAGTAAAAATAATCCTCAAGCTTTTCTCGGTTGACCATTGTTATAACCTCCTTCTTAATGTAAATACAACTAAGAGCGCAGTTATTCCTGCAAATATTTCAAATCCCGGTTCCTTGGGCGTTCCTCTGGCACCGATACCGATGGATGCCGTTGCCGCAGCATAGCCGCCATACTCGGCTTTTCCCATTACACCTGGTGCTGCGCCGCCTTCACGCACGAACTTTGAAACTTCGATATTCACCTTTTTCTCAACACTTTCCTTTGGAACGGTCTTTGTGGGTGCAAGAAGCACAGGCTTCTCCCAGCTATTTATCAGGGTATCCCCTCTCCAGAGTTCCACTACCACCATATAATTATATCCTTCAGGCACGGCAAGCACAACACTTTTTACCGCAGTTGTCTCGTTTGCGATTACGCCGGTTTCCGTGCCTGTCTTGTCAGCCAGCAGGTTGGAAGTGGCTTCCCTTGCCTTGACCGTCACTTTCAGGTTTTCGGAAGCCTGCGGACCTTTATTTTCAAGGTATATGTCGGATTTAATGGAAACCTTCCCGGTTGAAACGTTGCTGACTGTAAAATCGATATTGTTCAGAATCACTCCGCTTCGCTTTGACATGGGCGTCAGGGCGTTCAATCCGCTTATGCTCACCGAGCCGCTGTCCCTGATGCTGCCGTTGTCAAAAAGAAGGATATTAAGTTCATAGCCCCCGTTTCTTTCAAGATTCAAACTTGTTGAAATGGCAAGCGTTTTTTCCAGTTCTGAATCAATTTCCGGTATCGGGGCTGAAACCTGGGTCTCAAGCAGTTTCGTATCACTGCTTATGGCTCTTATGAGCATGGTGGCGTTTTGGGTTTTAGCGCCCGCATGGTTTATATAAGCCGTAACATTCACTTCTATCTGCGAGCTGGTTACAACTACTGGTTTTACATCCACATCGCGAATGTTCAGGTTAGACGGAGGAACAAATGTTTCAGGCGGCTTTTGCAGAACGTCGCTTTTTATTAGAACAATTGCAAAAGATAAAATCAACAACGATGCCAATATAATTGTAAGTAGATGACCCGGTTTCATAATCCCAACTCCTTTAGAATTGCAATACTTATAAACTTTACTAATGTTTTTGTGAATTCAAAAAAAAAATTGAATTTATCAGAAAATCAGCTTCTTTTAAACAGTTTATCGAGTTCCTGCCTGTTAAAAGAAACCATTGTCGGTCTTCCGTGCGGGCACGTATATGGATTTTCAGTCATGAAAAGCTGGCGGACAAGGCTTTGCATCTGTGAAGTGGAGCAATCCGCACCTGCCTTGATAGCGCTTCGGCAGGCAATGCTTTTAGTCACCCGCTCAAATACCCCGGTTTCATCTTTTATCCTTCCTTCAGAAAGTATGTCTGCAATTATATCATGTATCAATTGCGGGTCTTCAAGCCTGCCAAGCACAAGAGGGACTGCGGTTACGGCAAATGTGTCGGGCCCGAATTCGGATATCCTGAAGCAAAACTCCTCAAGGTATGGGATGCACTCTTTTATTAAAACCTTCTCCCTGGAGTCAAGTTCAAGATTGACAGGCGCAATAAGTTCCTGGGAATCCTCGCGTTTTGATTCACGCACTTTTTCAAAAAAGACCCGCTCATGCGCAGCATGCTGGTCAATTATTACCAGGCCGTCGTTTGTTTCTGCAATAATGTATAGGTTGTCTATCTGCCCGAGTATCTTGATTTGAGGCATTTCAATATTTTGTTTCCCATGCTTCACCCCGAATTTTTCAGATTGCCTGAGCCTTCTCTCCGTGTCTTTAAGAGGGGCCCTGAATCCTGTGCCTGTTTCGCGGACCAGATGTGGATTTTGAAGAGGGTTTTGCGGAATATTTTCATACACCAGAGACTGTTGTTCAGGTATTTTCACATCAGGGATAAGGGTCTCACCAGCAAGAGACATTTTCACAGCCCGCGCCACCACATCGCATATTTCCCTTTCATGGCTTAAGCGGACCTGGTTCTTTGTAGGATGCACATTGACATCCACTTCCAAAACATTAACATATATTTTTAAAACAGCAATCGGAAAACGCCCTTTCGGGATAAGCGTCCCGTAGCCATCGCGCAAGGCAAAGCTTAGAGCCCTTGAACTTACGTTCCTGTCGTTTATGAAAAATGACTGGAAGTCAAGGCTTCCGCGCACCATCTCCGGTTTTGACACGAATCCTGTTACCCTGGCAGGACCGGATTCAAAATTGACAGGAACCATCGCCCGTGCCACTTCCTGGCCATAGATGTGGATTATCGTATCCCGCAGCTCCGAGGCCGGGGCGCGAAGAATCTCCTTTCCGTTATTGGATAAAGTAAACGATACGCTGTTATGCCCGAGTGAATTCCTTGTTACGATGTCAATGATATGCGCCAGTTCGGTGCTGTCTGATTTAAGGTATTTTTTTCTCGCAGGAGTATTATAAAACAGCTCTTCGGCAAGCACAGAAGTCCCATCGGCAGCTCCCGTTTCCTCGATACGTATCAGCCTGCCTCCATGAATAATAACTTTTGTGCCTGATAATTCGTCTTTTGTCTTGGTGGTAATCTCCACATTGGCGACAGCGGAAATAGAAGAGAGCGCTTCGCCCCTGAATCCCATAGTCCTGACGGTTTCGATATCCTCGATGGCGCTGATTTTGCTTGTGGCGTGCTTCACGAAAGAGAGCGCAGCGTCCTCTTTACTCATCCCGCATCCGTTATCGGTCACGCGTATCGAGTTCTTCCCGCTTTTTGTGACCTCGATTCGGATATCGGTTGCGCCGGCGTCGATTGAGTTCTCGATAAGTTCCTTGACCACGGAGGAGGGGCGTTCTATCACTTCCCCGGCTGCTATCTTGTTTATTGTTGCTTCATCAAGTACGCGGATTTTTCCCATATTCCTGGTTGTATTAGATGCCTGTCCTTGTTATTCACTTTTTCGTGTGGGATGGGGTTTGATGAGGGATTCCATATGTCTGCAAATCGTGAGACAAGTGATTATCTGCTATTAAAGTTATACAATATAGTATAACTTATATAGGTATAATTACATTGTTGTATTTATGTGCCATGCCACTGTAGAAGTAAAAAAATGGGGCAACTCTCTCGGCGTGCTCATCCCGAAAGATAAGGTCGCTGAGTTAGGATTATCCGAAAAGGATATAATCGATATCGATATCTTAAAAAAAGAAAAAGTAAGCGGGTTTGGGATTGCAAAGGGAAAAATATCGTTTGAAAGAGAAGAACCTGAGCACGAAGACCTATGGTGATACTGTGTACCTGATAGATACTTATGCCTGGGTTGAATATTTCATAGGTTCAAAAAGAGGGGAAAAGGTTAAAAAAATAATAGAGGATGAAAATAATATAATCCTCACTCCTGAATGCTGCCTGGCTGAAATAAAAGGTTGGGCTCTCAGGGAAAATATGGATTTTGAGGAACTATATTTCATTCTGAGGAAAGTTTCAGATATACAGTGTATTTTAACCCAGGATTGGCTGGAAGCTGCAACGATTAGAAGTGAACTCAGGAAAACGAAAAAGGGCTTTGGTATGATGGATGCGCTTATCATGGCCCAGCAGAAGAGAATGGGCGGCAAAGTGGTCAGCGGGGATCAACATTTTGAACATTTGAAAGATGTAATTTTTATATGATGACTAATTTACGAATTTAGCCGATTTTTAGGATTGCGATTGCAGAGTATAGGCGCAGATATGGAATAAAAGATTGCAGAAATTGCAAAGTTGGCAGATTGCAACGATTTTAGCGTTTTAGCATACCAGATATTCCAGCAACTCCTATTGGGACCAGAATCCACCCAGCCAGTTTTAGCAGTGTGGCAAATGATGTAAAATTTATGCCCAACATCCATATAATATGTGAGGACGGTTTCCAGTCTGCTCCAGATGGAATTTCGACAGGAAGAAAAGTGTTCAAACTGACCCAAAATGCCCCCTTATATGAGAGACTATCTTGATATCCCCACACATGAGGCTGTGTTATATCAGGTTTTGGCACAACGGCTCCCTCAAGGTGAAATATGAGTGTTCCAACCAAAAGGATGAGAACAATGGTATATAAGAGGCGACTGAGCCGAACTCCGTATCCTGTCAGCAAGTAATGAATTTGATCCTTCAGCCATGGAAAAGGTTTTAGTATTGTTTTTTGAGCAGACTCTCGCCTCTTCCGCTCATAAAAAACGTCGTTTGCAAGCTCATCCTTTCCAGCCCGGCGGAATGTCTCTTCAAGCTGGCTAAATGGTTGCCGATCATATGGATCGAGGCGTTCCATCAGTTCTTCCCATATGGAGATGGGCTGGATGCTATCATAGATGCAGCCTCGTAAATCAATTTTCGTTTTTTCGTGAAATTGAACCTCAGTTTTTTCAAAAATGACCGTTCTGAAAGAGGCGTTTTTAAACACGATATTATTGGCAAAAACTGTCCCCTTAAAACTCGTATTTTCCCCGATCATAGCAGTGTTGAGGCTAACATCTTGTTGAAACTTGGATCCGTCAAATTGAGCGGAACTCCCAATTTGCGCTTGTCCAAAATCTGCTTTCCCATTAAAGGTAACTGAGTTAAAAAGAGCATTCCCCTCAATCTGAGAATCGATGAAGTTAGCTACTTGCTTGAACTCGGCTCCATTAAAGACTGCGCCTGCACCCCCAATTCGAGCGCCGGTAAAGTCTGCTTCACCCTCAAAAGTTGCTGATTCGAATCGAGCATGTCCTTCGATATGGGCAGTATTGAAACTAGCTTGTTGCTTAAACTTGACTTTATCGAACTGAGCAAAATTTCTAATCTGCACCTGGCCGAAGTCTGCATCACCTTCAAAGATAGCTGAGTTAAAAAAAACAGTTCCTTCAAAGTAAGAACTATTGAAAATAGCCTCTCGTTTGAAATTGGCTCCATCAAAGACGGTGAAACTCCCAATCCTTATGTGTCTAAAATCTGCTTTCCCCTCAAAGGTAACTGAGTTAAAGAGAGCACCCCCCTCAATATGAGAACCAGCGAAGTTGACCTGTTGCTTGAACACTGTTCCATTGAACTCAGCTCCAGTACCCCTTATTCGAGCACCTTTAAAGTCTGCCTCCCCCTCAAAAGTTGCTGATCTGAAGATAGCTTGTCTTTCGATATGAGCAGTATTGAAGTTGACCTGTTGCTTGAATCTGGTGTTTTCGAACTGAGCAAAACCTCCAATCCATGCCTGTCCAAAGTCCGCCTTCTCCTCAAAGATTGCTGAGTTAAAAAAAGCAGCCCCCATCATTTGGGAATTGACAAATCTAGCTTGTCGTTTGAACTCGACCCCGGTAAATACAGCATCACCGCCTATTCGAGTGCTTTTAAAGTTGGCATCTCCAACAAAAATGCTCTTGGCAAATTCGATTCTTTTTTTGAATGTACAACCAACAAATATGGTATCCTTCAGGAATATAGCAGATCTACTGTAAAAAACTCCTGCAATTGTAAGATCAGGAAATACTACTTTTCCATGAAAGGTCGCATTGTCTAGAAAGATATCCTTCTCTACCGCTGCCTCAATGAAGGTAACATCCCCTTCAAATATCGAGTTTTCGAGGCTCACGACTTGTTTGAAAATTGCATACGATAAATCCACATATCCTTTTATCTTTGTCTGCTGAATGATTATCTCACTTTCAACAATAGCAGACCTGAGTATGAGGGGCCCCTCAATCACTGCATTGATAATTTCAACTTTTTTACCACATTTAATGGCGTCTACAACCTTTTCTGCAGCAATTGGATTTGCCTCTTTTTCTGCCTCGGTACAGTCAAATAGATTATACCTCAAGGAGAGGGGTGTATTTTCAATCACCTTTTTAATCATTACCACCTCAATCAATTACGATGGAAAAACCTTCCCCCTTGGCATTAATCTTTTCCAAGGGTTATCATTTATATCTAATATACGCACCTATTTTTCATTCCTCTAAAGCTTATGCTTGGCCAGATTAAGCAAAACCATGCTCAGGATTATGCATATCGAAAGAGCATAAATCGTAGTGTCCGCACTAAGCCCCGCCCATCCTTTCACCCAGATATATCTTATCCCGCCGACGGATGCAGTGATTATGAACGCCAGACACGCTGATGCGATTGCGCCGCCCACAAGCGACCAGGGAAAGACGGCGCCCCTTTTTTCAAAGAACACCGAAGCGATAACGAAGCCTATTGAGAATATGAACAGGATAAGATATGGCGGAAGCGGAAAAGAATCAATCTCCATAATATACGTTATTCCATAAGCCACGGAAATCATGACAATAGCCATTCCCGCTACAATCCCGAGTATTTTTGTGAAATCGTTAGATTCGAATTTAATATCCATCCCTTCAAATCAAAATATAATTAAAAGTATTTAAACAATTTGATAGCCCACACAATCAAATAGCAATAATTTAATAATAAAACGTATCAATATGTCCCTCAAGACTGTAAAAAATTACAGCAATACATCCGGGAGAAAAAAAATAATGGAACTTCCTGTTATACACCTGCCTGATATCCAGGCAAACCAGCCCGATATTCCGATTACATTAACACGCGTGGGAGTGACCGACGTCAAGAAACTTGTTGAAGTAGCAAGAAAAGACAAACGTCCTATCGTGCTCGTTTCCATATTTGATATTTTCGTGGATTTGCCCTCAAACCGCAAAGGTGCAAATCTCTCAAGGAATTTTGAAGCAATAGATGAAGTGCTTGAAGAAATGATTGCATCTCCTGTTTATGAGATAGAGGATTTATGCGGCGAGGTTGCAAAGCGTCTCATCGACAGGCATGAGTATGCTTTGAATGCAGAAGTAAGAATGAGAAGTGAATATGTGCTAAAAAGGGAAACCCCCTCAACAAAAATCAAATGCCAGGAAGTCGTGAATATTTTCGCAGAAGCGAAGGCAATTCGCGGCAAAACCCTGACCATAAGAAAACTTGTCGGGGCGGAAGTCCTCGGTATCACTGCATGTCCATGCGCCCAGGAAATCATGAGGGATAAGGCAAAAAAGGAATTAAAAACCCTTGGCGTGGAAAGCGAAATAATAAGAAAATTCCTTGGCAAAGTACCCATGCCCACCCATAACCAGAGAGGGCGCGGCATTATTTCGATTGAAGTTCATGACAGTCATTTTGTCTCACTTGAGAAAATCATCGAAATTATTGAGAATTCCATGAGTTCACAGATGTTTGAACTGTTAAAGAGGTCGGATGAGGCTGCAATCGTGGAAAGGGCGCATAAGAATCCCAAATTCGTAGAAGATTGCGTGCGGGCA
Source organism: Candidatus Methanoperedens sp. (assembly GCA_023249105.1). GTDB lineage: Archaea > Halobacteriota > Methanosarcinia > Methanosarcinales > Methanoperedenaceae > Methanoperedens. Next base: position 25,151 of record JAHFDG010000014.1, read on the forward strand.
ATGGCACAGAAAATAGTAAATGAATTTCCCGAGCTGCCTGATGATTCGGTCATTATTATCAAACAGATAAATGAGGAGAGTATCCATCGCCACAATGCGTTTGCGGAACGAAAATCCACGCTTGGGGAACTGAGGAAGGAGATTAATAGTATCCTTTAACCCGCAATATGACTTTTATAAACAGCATCAACATAAAGATAAAAACAATTACAATAATAAGGATCAATGCATAAATCCATGATTCTTTAAGGCTTAAAACCTCATACCATGTGATTCTTTTTATCCCATCCCAATCCCTTTCGTGCCAGAGAACCTCATTGCCAGGCTGGTACTTTTTGAACTTATCTATATAACATGAGGGATATTGCACGTATTGCGGGCACCTCACGACTCCGCAGGTAAAACGGTGGCTGCACTCAAGATTATGATCCGGGTCTGAATAAATATTCTGTTCCATGAATGCGAAAATTAAGAATTTATTATTTTGCCATTTATACGATTTGTTTAAAACCGTTTCATACTTTCCTCTGCAGTACCGGGTTTCAGTATGATTTTTTTAAGCCTTACACCACTCCATGACAAAAAGGACTATAGACATAAGGTACCATTATGCGCCAGAAACATGAAATATAGAGCACGTTCCAAACGCATCGCCCTCACGTCCATAGGCTTAAGAGAATTGTTTATATATTTATGCAATTAACTTCTTTATTTCGGCACAGGCGCCTTGCGAGCCCTCAGTTTTGCATTAAACGCATCCAGTCTCTTTTTCTCTGCGGGATCTTCTTTTGCCTTGACTTTTTTCGCAGCTGTTGCATTATCCATTGAGCTTTCGAGTCCAACCATTATTTCACCTCCTGTTGAATCTATTCCTTCATATATTTTAAATCTTTCGGCTGTTATAAAGTTATTCTGTACAAAAAAGATAAATTGTCCCTGAACATAGAACGCATGTGTCAAAAATCGCAATTACTGCTCTTGTGCCCCCAGAATTGATATTCGCCTGCGGGGGAGAGCCGTTTGACGTCAATAATATCATACCCGAATCAAAAAAAACACCCAGGAACAAGCTTTGCGCCTGGACTGCAATATGGCAGGAGATGCTGGTAAAAAGAGAACAAAAAATTGACTCATTAATCGTGGTTGCAGGCGGCGACTGCCATAATGCTCTTGTTGACGGGCAAAAAGTTGCAATGAGCGGGATTCCCACCCACTTTTTCTTTTATCCTTTCGATGGGGATGCGGAATACCTTGAATCACAATTATACAAGCTATGTGACTTTCTCGGGAACATCGAATATCCGGAAAAATTCAGGGAAATCAAGAAACTCAAAAAAATCGGGCAGCAAATCGATAAGAAAAGGCTCAACGGGAAAATCTCTTCTGTGGACGCTTTTCGCACCATGATTTCTTTTAGTGACCTTCGCGGCGATTTGAATGTTTTTCAAAAAGCAATTGCCCAGGTAAAGGAAAGTGATATCGAATTGAATAACAGGGTCGCATTGATTGGCGTGCCCCCCATATACCATGATTTTCATGAAGTGGCGCAATCACTTGGCCTTCAGATAGTATTTGATGAACTCCCGTATGAATTTATCAGGCACTCGGGGATTAATATAAAGGATGTGGCACGGGATTACTGCGACTATACCTTTGCAAGACCACTTGGTTTCAGGACAGATTTCCTCCAGAAGGAACTTGAAAAACGAAAAGTTGACGGAATCATTCATTATACACAGTTCGCCTGCCATCATACTCTTGAAGATGAGGTCATGAGGCAGAAACTGGATTACCCGATATTGACCCTCCAGGGAGACATGCCCGGAAAGACCCCGGAGCAGATAAAATTGCGCCTTGAAGCCTTCAGGGAGATGATTGAGAGGTGATAGGACTTGATGTGGGCAGCACCACTGCAAAAACGGTCTGGATAGAGGATGGTGAAATTAAATACCGGATAACAGCAGCCCATGACTGGAAAGAGCTTGTAAAGGGGTATGAAGAAAAAGATATAATCTCAACAGGATATTTCAGGCACTCGGTGCCCCATCGGGCATCAGTGACCGAAATAACCGCAGCGCAATTCGGGGTGAAACATTATTATCCGGACGTGGATGTGATTGTGGATATCGGCGGGCAGGATACAAAAGTGATTGATGTAAGGAAAAACCAGTTCATAATCAACGATAAGTGCAGCGCAGGCACGGGGGCATTTCTTGAGTTTGTTGCAAATTACTTCAAAATCGACTTGAAAGACCTGGGTTCACTTCACAGCATGGCAAAGAGAATCCCCCAGATAAACAACACCTGCGGCGTGTTTGCGGTCTCGGAGATGATTTCGCAGCTTGTGGCAGGTTATTCAAAAGAGGAGGTTATTGCGGGGATGCATTACGCTTTTGCGCGCCGAATCTCGTTTATGATACCCGAGGCAAAGACGATTGTCCTTATTGGCGGCGCGGTTAAGAATAGTGGGATGGTCTCTGCTCTTCGGGATATCCTGAAAAAGGAAATACTGATACCTGATGAGCCCCAGATAGTGAATGCGCTGGGTGCGCTTGAGTATTATTCTGAGTAATGGCTTTTCAGCAATGGCACCGGTCGGGAGGCATTAGTCATATACATGCTTTCTGTTACGTACGGATATAGCAAAAATAAGTAGTTTTTCTTCCTGTATCTGATATAATATTCGATATTTCCCTACACGCCATGACCATAAATCCTTAAGTTTCCCCTTCAACTGCTTTCCTGCATGTGGATTCTCATTTAATTCCCTGAGACCTTCAACAACTCTATCCTGCAACACCTTTTCAAGTCGGGAGAAATCCCTATCGAATTTATGCGACAGAAGAAGGTTATATTTCATACCCATGTTTCTTTAAAAAATCTTCGAACCTGACGACTCTACCAGCTTTGATATCCTGCAATCCCTCTTCTATTGCTTTCAAAGTCTCACTATCGCTTAAGATTTCAAGTGTCTCTATCGCGGACTCTATTTCACCATCCACTCTTCTCAGGGTTTCAATAAAAACATCACTTGCAGATTCTGTTTCAGCCATAGTGTTCATATTTAACTCCAATATATTTTATTAGTCTATAATTTTGTATCTTCTTTAGTATTTAAATCCTTATTGCCTGAAATACTTTCCTCAACTATTCTTATCTCATCCTCAGTCAGCCCATACAACCTGTAAACAATCGCATCAATCAGCCCATCGGTCGCCTCAATCCTCCTCAGAAGCGGCGCAAGCTTGTCTGCTGAGTTTTACCTCTTAATTACTTTTCTGACCAGACTCGCCGACCCCTTCGAACTGAACGCCCTGAAGAATATCAGGCTCTCAGCATACACAAGAGCCTCAATCGCTCTCTCCGTATCCTCATCCACGCTGTAAATCCTGTCAAAGAACTGTTTGATTGCGAACTTGCAATTGCTCATGAAGATTTGATTGTCTTTCTTCCCCGGGTTCTTCGGGCGGTGAGTCTCAACAGTCCAGTTCCACATATCCTTGTAAAGCTCTGGTTCATACACTTTCAGCACATTGAACACAATGTCCTGCCAGAAAGTAGCCACATTCCCCTTAATAATATCACCCTTGGGGAACTCAAGGTTAATGAGCTCTCTTGGCGTTCCTGTGATGCCGTGCTGCGCAATGCCCACCTTTAAATTATTATCCCTCAAAGCCTTGGCTACCGCCTTTGTCTGCGGTATATTGATGGAGACCTGCTCAACCACGTTCCCGTGCTCGTCGTACACATTCCCGTGCACGCTCCCGTTCGCGATGGCAATGACCTGAGGATAAACGCCATTCTCGTTCAGGGCTTTTATGAACACGACCGCTTCTTCCGGCTTTGTGAGCACAAGACCGTGCTCGTCCTTCCTTCCTATCTCGCCCACCTCGACCTCAAGCCCGAACTCCTTTCCTTTTATTCTTTTTTCGATGTATTTCGCCAATTCGGTGGTTACCCTGATATTCTTATCAAGCTCTTCCCGCAGGTTCTTTCCCTGAAAATTGAAAAGATGAGAGGCATCGATGGCAAACGATGTATAGCCTGCTTCTATCTGCGCATCGATCAGTTTTTTCGTGTCATCTATCTCCTTGGCATCGCCTGTCTTGATGGTGATATGGTCTGCATGGAGCGCCCAGATATCGCATTCCGTATCCTGTGCAGCCTTCTTTATCCTTTCAGAAAAAGTCTCTGGCGTAAGCCCGGTGTATCCGCCTTTTAAATCGCATTCTGAGCGCGCAAGTTCCATGAACACGGCGGAATCAGTATCCTTTGCAGCCCTGAAAATCCCGCGCGCCACTGTGGTAACCCGCGTATTTGTCGCCATGACAATCATTTTCCTGCCTGTGATACTATTCAGAATGGTAGAACCCGGAATTGGTGCGAATTTGCTCATAATCCTCCTTCCCTGATTGTCATCATTGTGCCATAAACTTTTCAGCCATTTCGATTTCCTTTTTTCCTCCTGCATATATGGGTGTGAGGTCATCGATGGCTTTCGGCTTGACGGACAGGATATTTATTTTCCCATTGCTGATTGCCCCGCCTGCATCGGTTATTATTTTTCCCATCGGGTTTGCCTCAAACAGTAACCGCAGCTTTCCTTTTTCTTTTCCCCGGAATCCCGGATAGGTGAACACACCGCCTTTGTGGAGAATCTGGTGCATATCAGCCACGAAAGAGCCGGAAAAGCGCAGTTTGTAACCTTCCGCCTCAAGATTATCGATAAACTTTGCATGCATGGGCAGGTAATCTTTCCTGAGGGCGCCGGGTGCGTACAGCTTGCCATCCGGGATTTTGATATCTCTCTGTGTAAGAGTGAACACGCCCTTTTCATCCATAACAAAATCATGCACCCCGTTTCCGGTCGTCAGCGTCAGCGTGGTAAGAGGTCCGTAAAGGATGTACATTGCGGCAATCATGGTATTGCCGGGCGCGAGCACGTTGCCCGGATAAATTCCGATAATCGTCCCGACTGCAAGATTCACGTCAATCAAAGAAGAGCCGTCAAGCGGGTCGATGACAACACCAAAATTGTTTTTAGGATTTTCAATCTCGATAATACCGGGCTGTTCCTCAGTTGCTATATACCGCACCAGCCTCGTTTTTTTAAGACCGTTAATTAAAACATCATCCGCCCATTTATCAAGAGCCATCTGCTCTTCGCCGTAAATGTTTTTTGTCCCGGCTTTATCCTGGCTTCGCAGGAAGCCGTTCTTTATTGTTTTTCCCTGCTCGCTGAAGAACAGTATCAATTCTGATAATCCGGCATCGGTCTTGCTCTGTAAAAGGAAATCTTTCAGGTTAATGCTCTCATCCTCTTGTTTTTGTTGATTTCAATTTAAGCAATCAGGCTCTAAATAGTTATCGTTTTATGCCCCGCGTTTGTTTCAATCAAGAAAAATTTATATACCGTTGATTTTAATAAAGAAACAGGTGTTAAAATATTATGGGCATATTTGAAAGAATGAACCTAAAGGATTACAAAACAGTCGGGTACGTTTTGCTTATTGCAGGCCTGATTATGATAATCTATTCTGTCTTATCCATGTATAGTGTTTATACGGGAGGCTCACCCGCGCCGCCGGTAATCACGATGAACAGCGTCAGCATCTCGCTTCCGACAGGCCCCGGCATTCCGCCTGTGCAGACCGAGCTTATTTCAGGCATTCAATCAAGCAAGCTTGTGAACATGGGGATATGGTTTGCACTTATGACATTTGTTGCCTCAGCGGGCGGCAGGATCGGAGGGCTGGGCACCAAGCTGATACGTGAGATAAAGGTCGAAGTAAAGCACGAAGATTAAATATCAGTTCGATAGCAAAGACATCTGATGAATAACCGGAAAATAGCGATATTGGCGGCGCTTGGGGCAGTTTTTTTTGCTGCGGGATTGTATTTTGGCAACAACTCCTATGAATATCTCGGTATCGGAACCTGGTTTTCGGGTATCATATACTACACGCTTTTCCGGGATTATAAGGAAGTAACCTCGCTGATTCTGGGCCTGATAATACTGCATACTGGTGTCATTTTGCTTCTTGTTGAAAAGCTCACGCATCCAAAATTGCTTGGATTTTTGGTCTTCACCGCGGGGATTATTGTTGTTTTAAATTCAGGTTTTTCGGATTACCTGAAAAGAAGAAAATCGAAAATATAAAAAATTTTTAATATTCTCATATAATATAAAAAAATAAAAAATTCGGCACAATCCTAAAATCTAGTGATTTTGTAATTTTTCGCGAGGAAATGTAAACCAATCTGGTAATAAATCAATCTCCATAAATCTCATTCACATAAAAACAGATCATTTTTCAGGTAAAAAGGCAAAATCAAACCGTATAATCGACAGAAATCGATAGGCACTGCTACCACAACATGAAAATTACAAAAATACATTTCAATAATTTATAAAAGGTATAAAAACCATAAATCGTTCAAGGAGTGTTGGTTTTAGTTCATTGAACATTCCAGCCCTCTTCATCGAAGAAAGTTGTATCTGGTTAATAATGCCCATATCAGTCCTGAATTGTTTTTTCCTGTGAGTCTTAAGACTTGTAGAATAATAGTTTTCAATTGAATTATTAGTAGCAGGAGCCCCCTCAACAAAGTGGAACATTATAAAATTCTTCCAATTCTCCTTTATGCCGGTTGCAGTGTATTCAAAGTCGTTGCCAAACATCCCAAATGTGTTGGTTAAATTTGGGATATCAGATAGATTTTTAAATGTCGGAGATATAGTAACCATGTTGCTCAAGTAGTATCATTGCATTAAAGAATAAATAATTATTTATTGTGATGATATTACTTTATTGGTCATAACTGGAATATAGGACTGTGCCAAAAATTCGGTGGATATGATGACATACTTTTAATTTAAATGCAAAACTTCATTTGAATGAAGCATATAACGGTTAACAGAAAAATGTGTAAATATTGCATACTACATGGGAAAGGAAAAAAATGGTTCATAGAGGTAGAAAACTTTTCAAGGAATATGCTTGATGATTATCAACGAATGGAACTAATAGATGTGGCACTTCGATATGCGGCAGGCAAAAAACCCAAAATCACTCCGTTTTCATTAAAACTATATGCAAGCGAAGCAGTTTTACTAACTGCAATGCATGTTCCATTTATGAAAAATGCAGCACTATCGGAAGCAAACTCACTTCTTGAGAAATATCATTTTGGGCAGGTGCTGACCCTTGAAGAAACTTGCCAACTAGTTGAATGTGCTGGTCATATTGTCTTGTTTGATTGTCGTTGCCAGCGCATGGAGGCTAACAAGAAAATTGCCTGTTGTTTAGGAGTTGGTGCTTTTGGTGATCTGGCCGAAGATATGCCAGAGGTCGGTGCAAAGCGTCTGACTATTGATGAGGCAAAAGAGATTATAAAGCTTCACGATGCGTCGGGATGCTTCCACAGCCTATGGACTTTTAAAGTACCTTTTATAGGAACTATTTGTAACTGTGATTCTAAAGTCTGCCATGGTATCCGAGATATAAAAAGAGGAGCGACTCAAACATTGGTCAAGGGCCATTTCTATTCCTACTCTAATCAGAGTAAATGCATCATGTGCGGAAATTGTGTTAAAGCATGCATATTTAGTGTGAGAAAATACAGTAGAGAAGGGAGGCCAGAAGTAGATCCAAGGGATTGTTTTGGATGTGGATTATGCAGAAATGTATGCGAATCGGGTGCAATAATTTTAAAAGATAAGGAATAAAATATCGCCAGTCAAAATTAAATATATAAATATATATTATTTTTTAATCAATTATTAAAAATAAAATTATTAATGTGTATATACTAAAAACAATTCCTAATATTGAAAGTAATGAGTAATTGCCCATATAACTCATTGTAATGCCTGTTATTATAGGTCCTGTAATTGAACCAAATCCAAATAATGATGTGAAAGTAGCATTGGACAGCCCTTGGTCTTTCTCAGATACCAAGTCACCTATCATAGAAAGAGAGACTGGATATATGGCGCTCATAAAAAATCCAGTAAACAAAGCAGATGCTTCTAAACCCAGATGCTCTCCTATACTCTGAAAAAAACTTAAAAGTATGAATGACACAAAACCAGTAAATAATAATATAGGTTTCTTACCTACAGAATCAGCAAGCATGCCGAAGGGAACTTGTGCGAGAAGACCACCTATCATAAACAGTGAAATTAGAATCCCCATCGATAATCCTTCAATATCCATAGATTGCAGATATATTGGAAATAGAGCAACCAGCGAAGCTTCTGCGAATCCATATGTGAAAGATGAGGCAAGGGGTATTCTTAGTATAGATAATTGCTTGGAGAAATGTAATTTTAGAGGGTTGCTTGAACTAATATGATTATTTAATGTTATATGCACAACCATAGCAGAAATGAGGCATGCAATCATTACGAATAAGAATGGAATAAATAAATGTTGTTGTGAAAAAGACATTCCAACCATGGGGCCCCCAAATAATCCTAACCCTACAGACATCCCATAATAACCCATGTTTTTAGATCGCTCATTTTTATTACTTATTAAATTAATATAGGTTTCAACGCCTATCCAAATAGCGGCACTTCCAATACCTTCAATAACCCTCAAGATAAAAAACGATTTCAAATCCGTGAGCATTGGTAATACGAGCATAGTAGACCCGTATAAGATTAATCCAAGTGTGATTATTAACCTAGAACCTATTTTATCAATAGCTCTTCCGATTGGAATTGATGAGAACGTAAATGAAACTGCCATTGTAGTAGCAATTAGGCCAATATCAAAAGAATTGGCTCCTGTTTTCTCAACTAAAAGTGGAATCAGAGGAATTACAATTCCAAATCCCAAACTAGAAATGAATAATGCGACATATATACTTAATAAATCTCTTTGCAATTTTATTTTATACATATTGCAAGACCTAATTGTTGTCTATATAAGATTTCCTATGAATATAGTAGATAGACAAGTGATTAACAAGCGGTTAGTGCTTGCTGAAGGAAAAATCAGAAATAATCTTTAGCATAATAAGTCATAGTGACGTGGAAACTTCAATGATTTTAATAGATTTTAATGCCATTGCAATTTTTTAGCAACATTGCAATTTTGTAATTTTTTAGCAATATTATATACAGTTTAAGATATATACTCCTTCTATTATGTAGGGGAAGAAAATTAATTAAATCTAAGAAAGTGGAATTGTAATACGTGGGACGTATTAAATAAATTTTGTATGTGGTATTAATGAAAATAGAATTAGTCAATCCAGCCCAAAAGTTATTGAATAAATTTGGGCAATATAGTCCACCATATGGACTGGCATATATTGGAACCCTTCTTAAAGAGAGGAGCATTGAGGTAGAGATAATAGATGAGGCGGTAGGGGACAAACCAAAATATAAGTGTAACTTTGCGATAATAACCAGTACAACATCAACTATCAAAAGAGCTTATAGCATCTCAATGAGTTATTTGAATAAGGGAATTCCAACAATTATTGGGGGTGTTCATGTATCTTCTATAGTAAACACGCATTTTAAAGACGAATTGAAAGGAGTATCGACCAGTATTATAATCGGACCGATCGAAAATATTATCGATCAGTTAATTAATGATATGAATTCTTTCAGTTTAAAGAAGTGTTATGTAGGGACTCCTGTATGCGAATTAAAGTCACCTGACCCTATTTGGAATGAAAATAAATATTTTACCTATCCAATTCAATCTTCTGTGGGGTGTCCATTTAATTGTGATTTTTGTGCTGTAAATATGGTATATGGCGGACTCAGGATGAAAAATAACGATTTGGTCTTATCAGAAATCCAAAAGGCCTCTAAAACAATAATATTTTTAGATGACAATCTATATGCCAGCCCTAATACTTCTAAAATTTTATTTGGACGAGTTAAAGAGGAAATCGGATATAAGCCATGGGGTGGTTTGTGTAGTTTGAACGTTTACAAAGATGAAAAATTACTAAAACTCTTCTCTGAAACAGGTTGTACTTGTATTAATATTGGTTTTGAGACATTGGATCCAAAAAAATTAGATTCAGTAAAAAAACGAAACCGAGCCGAAGAATATGCCAACTGCGTAAAAACTTTACATGACCATGGAATTTTAGTATATACTGGATTTATATCATTTCCAGATGATGACGAAGCGACTTTAAAAAATTTATCAGAATTTTTGAATTATACAGAGGCAGATCTGTTCCACTATGATGTTCTTACTCCATTTCCTGGCACTCCCCTTTTTGAAAAGCTTGAGAAAAATATGGAAATATTAGATTATGATTGGTCAAATTATGATTTTAATCATGCTGTTATTAAACATAAAATCTGGACAACTGAAGAGTGGGAGCAGAATGTAGAAAATTTTTACAAAGAAAATATTCCATCTCAAGATTCAATACCATTGAAACTATCTCAAAATATGTCTTTTACTAATCCTAGTTTAAGTTTAGAAATATGGCAAAAATTAGCTAGCTATCTGATGGGTACCTTTTAGCTAGGAGGATCAATGGAAAAAATTTTATCTGGGTTTTATAAAAGATATCATAGAAAATATGATTCTGATAAGAAACTTAGAGAACATATCGGTACGATCCAAATACCAAAATTTAGTGTACTAATCCAAGATATTTTAGAAAATGCGTATATTGATAACTTAATTGTTGAAAGTATAACAAACAAAGAGGTTGTAATACGCGAATTTCCAAAAAAAATCGCCAAACTAGTAAATTCGATATCCTCTGTCGATAGCGTTCTGGATAACGGGGAAAAACATAAACGTGAATTTGTTTTGATTCCTCATATACGCAGATTTATGGAAAATTTCCAAAATACACTTGAGTATATCGAAAATTTAGGAGTGAGAGTTGATACTTCTCTGTTGCTTCTGGATGTTAATAATTTATTTAATTTGCTTGAAAAAGAGCTAATATTGAAAAAGGGCAACAGGAGATTTTATGATAAGGGTGAGATACTTGATTTCTTAAAATTGACAAATAGTGATTTCTTTTTGTATATAGACTTGACTCTGCAATTAATAAAACAAGAAAAAAGAGCGTACATAGCATCTTTTTTTGAATATTACTCTATGATGGATATTTTGCTCGATGATATGGCTGATATAGAAGATGACCTAGAATCAAATTCTTATAATCCCCTTCATATTTTATTAGATAAAGAAGTGTATTACATGAATTCCTTTTGCGATATCGCAACTGATTACGGTAAGAATGCAGTGGAAATAGCTAATAAGCAGCTTGGTCATCTATCAGGGTATTTGGCATACTTAGCTGAAGCAGAGCTAGAAGCATTAAATATTTTTAAATATAATATTAATGATATATGTATGAATACAAAATTAAAAAAATTAGTTTTAAAACCATATCCATGGGAAATATATGAATATGATATTCAAAATTGAACTCATGAAACTAAAATATCTATTGAAATCACGGCTTATGTTAATAATTTATGCGGTTCTTCACGTCTGGTTAGGGGTATTGTTTATAGATTATTCTATATTCTCAACTAAATCTCTGCTTTCTTTTTCCGTAGCAGGTTTAATTACGGCATCAATATATTCATATAATTATATTACAGATGTTGACGAAGACAAAATAAACCCTATGAAATCACCTCTTATTAGAGGGGAACTAACTGTTCGTGAATTGACAGTTTTCAGCTTTTTACTTTTCATTATTTCGATCATAGTGTCAGTTATGACCAGTTTCAGAGTGTTTATTTTTATTATATTTATAATTATAATATCATTTATTTATTCTTACCCGTTACTTCAAGGTTTAAAGTATCGGCGGTTTAAAGATGTTCCTTTTTTAAAAACAGTTACTATCTCAACTATCTGGGGAATGGTATTTCTTATTCCATTTTTTGCAACAAATACAAAAGTAACTTTTGGAGCTATTTTGTTTGTTATTTTTTTAATAATTCAGACTTTTATTGATTCTACAATTAGTGATATTAGAGACATTTCTGAAGACTCAAAGCAACAAATTAAAACAATCCCTATATTGCTAAAAGATAAGACTAATGGATTCTTATTTAGCCTTAATACAATATCGATTTTACCTATTTTATATGGGATTTATCATGATATTATTCCAATTTATTTTTCAGTTTTTCTAATTCAAATTTTGATACAATATTATACTATATATTATATAAAATATACAAAATCAGTTAACCATGTATACACAAAAATAAGACCTTTTGGCTTAATTTTATTATTAACTTCATTAGTTTATTTAAGATATTTTAGCTAAATAACTATTTTAAATTAAATTTTTTAACTATAAAAATATCCGACCTGATATGAAGTAGAAAAATCTAATACTCATATTATTGTTTAAGACATTAAATTGAGAGGTTACTAAAATGAATAAATATGATTCGATTGTGGTAGGAGGAGGCATCAGCGGATTACTATCCGCTCTGGTATTATCAAAATCTGGGAAAAAAGTTCTTGTTCTTGAGAGAAACAAGACTATAGGTAACAATTGTAATAGCTATGTTGTTGATGGTTATCAGGTAGATACTGGGCCCCATGCTATAACACAGTTGCGCAAGGGTGGGCCATTAACTTATTTAATGGATAATTATTTCGAGTATATTCCGGTTTTTGTTGATTATGGAGATTATTTCATACGTACAGAGAATGGTTTAAAGAATGTACCTACCACCCTCAGTGGTTATCTGACAATGGATATACTGCCAAGAAAGGATCGTCTTATAATTGCACAGGCATTGACAAAAATGCTTGTTTTATGGCAGTTTGGCACTGACTTATCCAAGGCATCTGTTTATCAATGCCTTCCATGGGACAATCTCTCATCTGACACGGCTGAATTTGTAGATACGTTTTGTTATTTCTTATCAGGGAGATCGATGAAAGAGACCTCGGTTCAGAGGATGTTTGTTGGAAGTGGATTTGTTGAAGAGAGCATTCAAAAAGACATGGCTCATAAAAAGAATCAATATTATAATCTGTATGAGGAAGCTAAGAAAGTATCGTATGTTAGTAAGTTATTAAACAATAAGAAAGTAAGCTATAACCAGTTTTATCCACGGGACGGTTTGAAAGCCATAATAAATGCTATATTATATTCACTGCCAAAGACTGTGGAGATTAAAACCAATACTGCTGTGAAAGAAATCATCACAGAAGACAATACTGCAAAAGGAGTTTCAACAAAAGAAGATTCATATTATGCTGACTTGATTGTTTATTCAGCTTTTGTTAAGGATCTTCCGCAATACATTAAGGATTTACCAGCGCACTATGTTTCAGAGCTGAATAATGTCAAACAATCAAAGACTTTAACGATATGGCTTGGACTGGGTGAAGAATTCGAAGAATTCAACTATGTAGGGGGAGAAGTATGGTTCAAGAAGAAGGCCTTCTGGGCAATGCCTATAAGCAATTACAATAAGAACTTTGCACCTAAGGGTAAAAAACTTGTAGGCTTCATGTTTTCCATAGATGAAAACAATGATTTGGAATCTGAAAAACGCAATGCATATGATACTATTTTACATGTGTATCCCAATATAGATAAATTTATAGATATGGTTCATTATCAGATAACCACACCAGAAAAAGCTGCTATATCAATAGATGGATTTATCGCAGATACAGAGACTCCAATCAAAAATCTCTATATAGTCGGGACAGATGCAGACGATAGAAGTATGGGAGTGACCAGGGCTTCCTATTCTGTAGTGAAACTAATAAAGGTTTTGAAAAGAGAGGGATATATAGTTATATAAAAAAGAAAAAACGTTTAAGAAGGGGGTATGAAAGCCATTACATTGTAACTGTTGCATTATTCAGGCATTTTACCTCGCCCTGCTACATTGATTCATTCTTATAAAAAATCTTGCTGTGGAATTCTTTTCCGAACCTGTTAAGCCTCCGAAAGAACCCGCGAATCACCTGGATAAAGACGACATGCAGTGGAGCGGTCTGTCCGCCGGGGTGGGTTCTGCCCTCCCGGATTGCAGACAACACAGAGCCCGCGTTCGGCCCGGCATCGATTTCCGTATAGCCAAGACCGATTGTTGAAAGCATATGGGAGTCACTTCCCCCAACTTCCGGTTTTACAAGAGCCTGCGCCATCTCTTTTGCTCTCTTATTCTCACCGAATATGCATCTGGAATTGAAGGTCTCGATTGCGTCCACATCCAGCTTTTCCACATTGCCGATGCTTCTTATCTTGAAAGGATGCGCTGCTATTACAATACCTCCTTTTTTGTGGGCAATCCTGATAGTCTCCTCCGGCGTGAGGTTTGGCTGGATATTATCCCTTATCCCGAGTACGATAAGATGCCCGTCGGTCGTCGAGACTTCTAAACCGGGAAGAACAATTAAAGGCAGGCTCAATTCCTTTGCGCGTTTCATGCCGATAAGGCTTCCATAGATTGTGTTATGGTCGCATATGGCAATCCCGTCAAGCCCCTTCTTTACCGCTTGATTCAGGATGTCATCGACCGAAAGGTTGCTGTCTGAAGAGAAGTTTGAATGGATGTGCAGGTCAAAACGCATATGTTTATATTTCCCAAGATATTAAAAAAGTTAACTCATGGACAGTCCTGAGTACGCAGAGGAATAGGTAATTTATTTAAAGACCTTGAATCAACATCAAAAGGCAGATGACAAGTATATGAGCCCAATAACCCGGACTGCCCCCAGATATGAAATGCTATTCAGCAACGTCGAGTTTAACGGCACCCTCCTTATCGGACCTGACCCACTCGGGGCAGATTTTGACTACAGGGTATTCCTGGAGGCGAGGCGAATACTGAGAATGATAGGCTTTCGTATGATTGGCGGCAAACGGGGGTTTGAGGAATACCAGAAAGATTTCACTTATGATAACAAAAACATCAAAGCGCGCATACGGCTTGTCCTTGGCCGCAATTATGTTGGGAATTTGCAGGAATTCTGGCGGGAAACCCTGGCACATGAAGATTTCATTTATCTAAAAACCCATGCAGGATACGGCAGGCATCTCAGCCTGAGCGACGATGTACGGTACTTCACCGATGCCATGAAGGAAGGATTTGTTCTTCCTGACAGAAAACCGTACCAGTTGTACTATCTTGATTGCTGCAAGAGCGAGATGTATTATAAGGATGCGTTCCGAAGCTTTGTAGGGAGTGATGGAGTAGACCTTATTTTGCATAAATGGTTCTGTGATTACAAGATAATAGGGCCGGTGATGGTGCTTATCCGGGAACTGATGGAAGGTTCGGATTTTGAGACAATTGTTTCGAAAATGAACGACGAATATGGAATCCCGCATTTTGATGTGGAAGATGATCCTGAGGATATGAGATTGGATAGAAAAATGGTCACTTATTCTTTAAGTGATTCTTAAAAGAATTTTTAACCATGACCAAAATACACGATACTCTCGGTAGAGAAAATATTTGATAATGCTGTGTAGGTTTAAGATATCAGCAGTAAATATTTAAGTCGTATACCAAGTTAGGCGAAATTCGACTTGACTTTAAGAAGGTGGAAAAGATGAAATCAAATGCGAAATGGCTCTATAATGAAACTGTTCAAGTTGGTACAGACTATCAGGATATTTCAAATGTTCAAGCATATGATATGGAGATGGCAAAATTTAGAGATGTTACAAAAGAAGCAACTGATATAATTGAAGCTATAAGCTTAGGGAGAGAACATTCATTACTTGAAATTGGTACGGGAACAGGTAATTTTGCAATTGAAGCAGCAAAGCATTGTAATAACGTATATGCTATCGATGTTTCATCTACAATGATAGCTTATGCAAAACAAAAAGCACAAAAAATGGGAATTAGTAATATTTCATTTTTTCAGGCAGGTTTTTTAAGCTATGAGCATAACGGATATCCTTTGGATATGATTGTTTCAAATGTTGCATTGCATCATTTGCCGGACTTCTGGAAAATGATTGCTCTAAAAAGAATTTATAAATTGCTTAAGAATGACGGGACTTTTTATTTAGGTGATGTCGTTTTTTCATTTCCAAATGAAGAATATGACTATAAAATCGACAATTGGATTGATACTATGAAAGAAAAAGTGGGAAAAAATTTTGCAGAGGAAGCGCAAATGCATATTAAGGAAGAATATTCAACCTTCGATTGGATTATAGAGGAAATGCTCCATAAATCAGGATTTAAATTTGATATTCGTCATAAGGATGATTTTTTTGCAGTATATTACTGCAAGAAGAAATAATTCATAAATATATGGAAAAATATATGGAAAAATCAGAAGGTCGAAAATCGCTCAACTTTAGCATATCAGGTTTTGTTACCGTTTCTGGCTACACCCAAATTGTTCCCTTCGGTCGCAACTTTGAGTAGCTGCACACGTTGGGACGAAAGACTATGTGCGCTATTAAAAGAAGAATTTGAATTGTTTTGCAATATCCTAAAATATGATGACGTATTAGGGAACAGCTAAATTGCAATAGCGAAGAAAAATAAAATCAGCCTTTTAAAAATGTGAAGATATGGAGTTAAGATTTCATAATAAACCGGAAATGGATAAACCCCGCATGTTAGTGGGTCTTCCAGGCATGGGAATGGTCGCAAGGAGTACTGTTAACTATTTTATAGAAATCTTAAAACCGGAATTGTTTGCTGATATTCCAGTGCCATATCTTTCGCCTTCGATTGCCTTTTTTGAGAAAGGTCTTGTAGTGCCTGTGGACAGGGATAAAAGCCCTTTCAGGTTCTACTATTCGCAGGAAAAAAATATCATATTGTTCTCGGGTGATATGCAAATTGGCTATACCACAAAAGATAATGAACTCGCCGAGAAAATCATCGAAGCCGCGAAGCTTTGCGGGGTTGATACTGTTTATACCGTAATAGCAACGCATGTAAAAAAATATGTTGAGGAGCCGGAGGTGTTCGGAGTCGCAACCTCGCCTGAAATCCTGGATTTTTTAAAAAGCAAGGGTGTGGAGATAGCGGATGGCAGCCTGCAAATAAGCGGGGTTAACGGGCTTGTGATAGAATATGCAAAGCGCAGTGGGATTAATGGAATATCCTTGCTCACCGAGACGGTTTTTCCTGATGCGCTGGATATAAAAGCATGTTATGCAGGGATAAAGAAGGTTTCCGAGCTTCTGGAAATTGAGATTGATATGAGCAGGATTGAGAGCGAGGCGAAGAAGTTTGATGAGGGGTTTAAGAGGTATTTGAGAGAGATGCAGGAGAAGAAGAGGAAAGAGGAGGATTTGGGGTATATTGGGTGAGGGGGATAATCGAACGTATCGTTTGCAGTCACCGCCCCCGACTCAAGTCTGGGGCATCAACGGTTGGAGCATGAGGGTTTTAAAGTTCATTCGTTGCTCTGATTGTAACAAAATAAAAGGGGGCGTGGAAATATGGCATATTGTAAAAGCTTACTATGTTGGAGCTGTTGTTAATGTACCTTCAGAAGTTGTTCGTTCTTTAAATGTAGGTAAACCAATCCTGCTTAAATAATTTGAAAACCGTTGTGATAAACATTCTCGAAAAAGTTGATTGATAGTGACAAGATAGTGCTCTGCACCATACATTTTAAATAGAGTGTCTCTTGGAATAGCGTAGTAATGCTTAAAATCAACCACTAAATCTGGTACTTGCAGTGCTTGGTCTTTTTCTAAAAAATGGAATCTTGCATTGTTTTGTTGTTTTATAAGTTTATATTTATCTGTACTCCAGTTCTCCATCTTTAGTCCAATGGATTCTAAGTGCTTCCCTACTTTGAAGTCTTCTGCAATGTAAGCAGGGCATATCAATATAGTTCGCAAGTATTTGTCATGTTTTACAGTGGCAGCTTCTTCCCGGTTCTTGAAATCCCATTCAAGATCGCAATCTTGACTCATTACTATAGCATATGGCAAATTTAATTCATCAATTTCTATTTCGCCTGGAGAGGCTTTTGCATAGCTATCAATAACATCTATGTTTCGAAGTATGTCCCCTTGACAGATTCTTTTAAATGTGCGTTTAACATACATCGAATCAATCTTGCTTGGAAACATAACGTAAAATTTTTCTTTTTATTTTTGTCTTTTTGTACTTTTCGATGTAATTTTCGACATCGATATTGATATCAAAAGGATAGTCCTTATCTTCCGTTTTCTTGGGTTTTAGCAAAGTGGGTACAACAGTTTGCGACTCGCCAAAATAAAGGTCATCACAAGTCACATTCTCAGGCATTTTTTCACCTTCCATAGTTTCTTAAGCCATCTAAAATGCTGTGTTCATATAACTCTTTAATTGCAGTATGATATATGTCTACTTGGCCAAGGATAGAAGAAAGCTCTGTTTCATTTTTTGAATAACAATCATAATCAAGTGAAAATTCCTTCTTTGCAATTGGGTTTGGATATTCGCTATTGAACCAGCCGTACTGGAATCGGAGAAAATAATCAGATCTATTTAATTCTAAGACCCCCATTAATCTTGATAGTTCACTCCGCCTTTCGATGAAATCAAGACTAGAAGTAAGGGGTTCTTTAATAAATTCTGTCCACTCAAATGGATCACCTTCATTAATAATTATTTGATTTATATAACGAAGTCCTATCCTAGATGTTTTTGCAGAGGAATTCTCTGTTCCCAAATTTTGAATCACTTTCTGAACAAGATTTCTGAACTCTTCATAAGTATTATAATTTTTAATCCCAATTATAATTGCATTAGGCTCTAATGTTATCGAACTATTTGCATTATTATGAAAATAATAGGCTTTAGCTCGTTTCTCTTTTGTAGTTTTCTGAACGTTGTCGATAGTCATTTCAATAGATACTTGTTCTCGTGGTTCGAACTCAGGAAAACTATCTGAAACCATTCTCTTGATATTATCCACTACCTGCGGAGAAAATTTGATTTCATCCTTAAAATTCAATCTTAATATGACGTCTTTTAAAAAATTGCTTGGCATTATCATCCCTTTATGGTGAATAACATATATTATAACATTAGGTATATACCTATCTATCCAATCTCAGTAATCAGCCACTAATCCCCTCCGCCCCTTATCTTTATACACATAATTGTTGTTGTGGTTCAAGATATTCCAGCGGATGCGCGAAAACGAGTGCGGATGCAGTCACAAACCCCGGACTTAAAACTACGACCTGCATATAGCGATTTTAGCATGAAAGTTTAACTTGATTTTGGACACTTCAACACTCCCATGGCTTTGACACCCCCCTCACTCCTCCCTCCCACTCGGACACATCTCCCCAATCATACACACCCCGCATTTCGGCACCACATGTCTGCACATCTCCTGCCCTAACCTCACAAGCAGCTCATTGATATAGCGCTTCGGCATGACTTCGCGGTTAACTTGAGAGGAATAAGTTTAATTACCAATAATTACTAATATTAACAAAATTAGTAATTAAAAGTAAGTAGAATAATTATGAAAATTCCGGAAAGCCCGCCAAAGATATTGTATAATAAGATAGCAGATGGACTAAAATATTTAAAAAACGACTCCTATAATCAATTAATCAAAGAAGCTATTAACAAATATTTGTACTGGTCTGAATTCAAATATAAACCCGGCTCTGGTCAGATAGAACCTGAAGTATTATGGACAATTGTTAAATTAAATAGAAATTTAAGCGCTGAAAAGATTAAAATAAGTGATATAACAGGATTTGAATTCAAATATAACCTGACTCCTGATATTCAACAAAAATTACATGAATTCGACCTTAATCTGGGGGGAAGACTCGGCGGGGAAGAGATTATTCCCAGCAGCGATAAAAACAGGTATTTAATCAGTTCAATCATGGAAGAAGCGATTGCCTCAAGCCAATTAGAGGGCGCTGCTACAACAAGAAAAGAAGCAAAGAAGATGTTAAGGCAGGAAAGGAAGCCGAAAAACAAGTCTGAACAAATGATCCTGAATAATTACAATACAATAAGAAAACTAAAAGAATCAAAAGGCGAAAAGCTTACAACAGAATTAATTCTGGAAATCCACTCTTCTATTACGAAAGACACTTTAAGCGATTCAAACCAGGAAGGACAATTCAGGAAATCAAATGATATTGCGGTTGTCAGTTCAAGCGGGGAAGTTGTTTATATCCCGCCGGATTTTGAACATCTTGAAAAAATAATGAGGGATTTTTGTATTTTTGCTAATGAATCAAACGAAAAAAGATTTATTCATCCGGTTATTCGGGCTACGATTTTACACTTCTTAATTGGTTATATACATCCCTTTACTGATGGAAATGGAAGAACTGCAAGGGCGATTTTTTATTGGTATTTGCTTAAAGAGGGTTACTGGCTGATAGAATATATGTCCATTTCCAGGATGATAATAAAATCCCCGGCACAGTATGCAAGGGCTTATTTATATTCGGAACTTGATGAAAACGATTTAACTTATTTTATAAATTACCAGTTAAAAACAATGGGTTTAGCCTTTGACAGCTTGAAAGAATATATAAGTAGAAAAATCCAGGAAAAACGAGAACTATATAATTTCAAAAAAATTAAAAATATTAATGACAGGCAAATTATCATATTAAAATTATTATCCGATGAACCAAAATTTACATTCACAATAAAAGAGATCCAGAACAGGTTTAACACCGCTTATCAAACAGCAAGGACAGATGTAATGGGCATGGAAAAGTATGGGCTTATCCAAAAAAATATTATTGGAAAAAAGAAATTAATATATTATAGGTCTGAAAATTTTGATGAAATCCTCTCAAGATTAATTACGGAAGGACAAAAATGAAACATCCACCTTTTGTCATATTGACACCCCCCCTCACTCCCCCCTCCTGCTCGGACACATCTCCCCAATCATACACACCCCGCATTTCGGCCCGACAGGTCTGCATATATCCTGCCCGAACCTCACAAGCAGCTCATTGATATAGCGCCAATACCTCTTCGGGAGTACTTCGCGAAGTTTCAGTTCTGTCTCCTCAGGCGTCTTTGTGCTCACAAGCCCGAGCCTGTTCGATATCCGGTGGACGTGGGTATCCACTGCAATCGCATCCTTGCCAAAGCCGTAAACGAGGACACAATTTGCGGTCTTTCTTCCCACGCCCGGAAGCGAGAGCAACGTATCCACATCGTCAGGAACTTTGCCCTTAAAATCATTGCTGATTATCCTGGCTATTTCCTTCACGCGCGGCGCTTTTATGCGGTAGAACCCGACTTCGCGAATCAATTCCTCGATGTCCGAAACATCGGCACCTGCAAGCGCTGTTGCGGTTCCGTATTTTGAAAATAGTTTCCCTGATGCCCTGTCCGTGACCTCGTCGCGGGTGCGCTGGGAGAGGACTGTGGCTATTAGCTGGCGAAAAGGGTCACGGGAATTGAATTTGCCAGGAGGGTAGCGGTTTTTCAGGCGGGAGATGATGAGGTCGATGGTCATGAGGGCTACTTCGGCACGGAGGGTAATAAAGCATAACGATTTGGAGGAGAAAAGATTAAAGTCTGCGATAAAGTTAAAATAGCCTCTGAGTAAGTATAAATACGAGTTATACCAAACACAGGTATGGAGAATATCGAAATGGAAGCTATAATGAAAGTCGGTCCAAAAGGGCAGGTAGTAATTCCACAGGAATTCAGGCATGCTCTGAACATATATCCAGGGTCAAAAGTAGTGTTTAAATTAACAGATAAAAAATTAGAGATAGAAAAACCCCCGCAGGATGCCATTGCAATATTTAGGGAAACTGCAAAAGGAATGGGTAAACTCAGGTTCCATCCCCACGAAGCATATGAAGAAGAGCTTGAAGAGAGGATAAATTGAATTATTTAGACTCGAACCTGATCATCTACGCAATCCTCGATGAAACTGACATCGGAGATTGGGCAAGAAGCGTGCTGGAAAGAGTACAAAATGAGGAGATGCCTGCCTGCACTTCATTTCTCACTTTTGATGAGGTTTTTTATAAGGTGAATAAGGTCAAAGGAACCGATACTGCTGTAAAAAATCTTGAGGCTTTCTTAACAATGCCGAATATGAGATTTTTCGATGTTAATGATGCTGTGATATGGAAATCCCTTGAATTGATTAGAGAATATAAAATTCTCCCGAGGGATGCCATTCACGCTGCAACTGCTTTTATTGCAGGCGCAGAGATGATATATTCAGAGGATGGGGATTTTGATAAGATAAGGGGGTTGAAGAGGAAGTGGAAGGATTGAAAGGTTATATAATAGTTTGAGTGAATTTTCATGTTCTGAATCCCCTCGCGTAACTTATTTTACCCCGCACCGCATCTAACACTCAACTCTATGACAACAGAATGCACCGCCTGCAAAGGAACAGGCACTATCATCCTAAGCGAAAAGGAATGCCCGGACTGCAAGGGCTCAGGCAAGCCAAAAGCCATAAGCCTTGATCAACTCTCAGAAAAAGACCTTGGAAAACTCATGGGAGGGGGCATAAAATGCCCAAAGTGCCAGGGCACAGGCAAGATATCGGTCACCGAACCCTGCAAGACCTGCGCCGGCAGGGGAAAGTTCTTCACATGCACGGTATGTGGGAAAGAAACCACGAAAGGCGACCTCTGCGAGAACTGCGCCAAAAAACCTCTTGTGCATGTCCTGAGCGCAGAGTGCGACACGCGCGAGCTTGAGGTCGGGAAGGTTTACGAAGGAAAAGTGCAGGGGCATGCCAACTTCGGCGTGTTCGTTGACCTGAACCCGCAGCTCCGGGGGCTCATACATTCAACTAACATCAGTTTCCTCCCTGAAATAGGGGATAAGATATTCGTTGAAGTGAAAAACATAGCATCGAACGGCAACATCGAACTGCTCCCGAAGAGCCTTAAGGAATTCCAGCTAATCGAAGTTGAAAAACAGCTTCCCCGCCGCAAAACAACAGAACTCTCAAAGTACCTGGGCAAGCTCGTGCATCTATCAGGCGAGGTAATACAGATAAAACAAACCGGGGGCCCCACGATATTCACGATTTCGGATGAAGACGGGACAGTGCAGTGCGCAGCCTTTGAGAAGGCGG
The DNA here is from genome assembly GCA_023249105.1 of Candidatus Methanoperedens sp. Classification (GTDB taxonomy): domain Archaea; phylum Halobacteriota; class Methanosarcinia; order Methanosarcinales; family Methanoperedenaceae; genus Methanoperedens. The sequence continues at coordinate 48,184 of JAHFDG010000014.1, forward strand.
GGGAGCGCGCATATCCTGAAATAAAATCCGAGACCATCGTGAAGGTAATCGGTGAGCCCTCAATGAGGAATGGCGCCATGCAGGTAGAGATACGCGCCATGAAGCAGTTATGGGGAGGGGATGCTACAGGCATCAAGGAGCAGATAGAATCAGCGATAGACAGGCGCGCAGAACCCCATGATATCCAGTTCCTTGTAAAAAGCGAAGTACTGGAAAAGCTAAGACCAAAGATGCGAAACGCAGCCAAGCTCATAAGGAAAGCGGTTTTCAAGTCCCGCCCGATAATCATAAGGCACCACGCGGATGCAGACGGCATTACTTCAGCGATTGCCATAGAGCGTGCGCTCCTGCCGCTGCTGCGTGAAGTCGGTGGCTCTGATGCCGACCGCCACTTCTACAGGCGCTCCCCTTCAAAGGCGCCGTTCTACGAACTTGAAGACGTAACAAAAGACCTCACATTCGCGCTTGAGGACCAGGAGAGGTTTGCCCAGAAGATGCCGCTTGTGGTATTGATGGATAACGGCGCGACTGAAGAGGATATGCCTGCCATGAAACAGGCGATAATTTACGGTGTGGATATCATGGTCATCGACCACCACCATCCCGACGGTACAATAGATTCCATGGTGCTCGAACATGTGAACCCTGCCTACGCAGGCGGGGATTTTGGCATAACCACAGGGATGATTGGAACTGAGATTGCCCGCATGATAAACCCGGAGGTCACGGAAGATATAAAGCACCTTCCTGCCGTTTCAGCAGTCGGGGACAGGTCTGCTGCTCCTGAAGCAGAGCTTTACAAGGCGCTGGTGGCGGAGAAATATAAACCCGAAGACCTGAAGAACATGGCGCTTGCAATTGATTACGAGGCTTTCTGGCAGCGATTCAATGACGGGCGCGGGATAATGAACGATATTCTCAATCTTGGTTCAAATGTCAGGCATCAGCAGATAGTAAAACTATTATGTGAGCAGGCAAACGCCGCAATTGCGGAACAACTTGAGGCATCGATGCCTAATGTGAAAACCCAAAAACTGGCTAACGGCGCTATAATGAATGTAATAGATGTTGAAAATTTCGCCCACAAGTTCACGTTTCCACCACCCGGCAAAACAAGCGGGGAGATTCATGACCGCCTGTGCTCCCAGTACAGCGGGCAGCCTGTAGTCACCATCGGATACGGTCCTGATTTTGCAGTATTGCGCTCAAAAGGGGTTAAAATGAACATCCCGCAGATTGTGAAAGAATTGCACAGCGAAATCAAAGGCGCAGGCGTAAGCGGCGGAGGGCATCTTGTGGTGGGCAGCATAAAGTTCGTGGAAGGAATGAGAAAAGAAGTGCTTGCAAAACTTGCTGAGAAAATAGGGGCGGCTGGGACTCAATGAAAAACTTTAAGAAAGTTTTATCAAAAACCGTTGCGCCGCTTTACTTCGCAGACACGTATGCCCACAGGCATACGTGGATACCGCATAAAGCGAGGTGTCGCTTTTCAAACGACGGGTATGGTGCGCCATACCCGGACACGTCCTCCCGAGACGTGATTCTGGACGTCATAAAGGGGCGTAACCCTTTATGAAGGTCAATAATACCTGCGTTGGCTGCGGCCAGTGCGCCGCTTATTGCCCCTATGATGCGATAATAGTATTCGGGCGTGCCGGGATGAACGAAAAGTGTATTGAATGCGGAACATGCGTCAGGTATTGCCCTGTCAGCGCTATCGCGGAGGAGTGATGAAGGCAGTAATCATCGGCGCAGGTCTTGGCGGCTTACTTTCCGGCGCAAAGCTCTCAAAAGCAGGATACGAAGTTGAGATTTTCGAGCGCTTACCATTCATCGGCGGGCGGTTTGCCAACCTTGATTACAGGGGATTCAAACTCAGCACTGGCGCGCTTCACATGATACCTCACGGCTCGCGGGGGCCGCTTGCACAGATGCTGCGAGAGGTGGGCGCAGGTGTGACCATTGTTGATTCAAAACCCGCGGCAGTCATCAAGATGAATGACGATACTGAAATAGCTTTCAAGGATTTTCAAAAGCAGCTCTCGCTCACAAAAAACATAAAACTAGGAACTATACTTCTTTATTCTCGCAAATTCAAGCCAAAAAACGATCTCTCTTTTAAAGACTGGATTTTAAAATATTTCGATGATGATTTCCTGCTTAAACTTGCAGATTCTTTCTGCGGCTGGGCATTGAGCCTCAGGGCAAAAGATGTCCCTGCGCAGGAAATGCTTGAAATAATCGATAATATGTACCTGTACAAGGGTTCCGGCATCCCGAAAGGCGGATGCGGCGCTGTGACCGGTGCCCTTGCCGATGTCATAAAGTCAAACGGCGGGAAAATACATACTGGTGAATGCGTGGATAAAATAATCATTGATAAGGAAAAAGCATGCGGTGTCAGTGCCAGCGAAAGAACAATCGATGCTGACATTATTATCAGCGATATCGGGCACCTTGAAACAGTCAGGATGTATGATTGCAGGGATGAAGCATATTCAGGGAGGATAAATAAAGCCAGGCCATCAAAAGGAATCAAGATATGTCTTTCATCGGATGAACCTCTAATAGGTCACAGCGGCGTCTTTTTCACGCCTTATGCAGAGAGGATAAACGGCATAAATGAAGTGACCAATGCAGACCCGAACCTTGCGCCGCCTGGAAAGCATCTTGTAATGTCTCACCAGACTGTGATATCCGATGACTTGAACCAGGAAATCAATCTCGGGCTTCTTGACCTGAAAAAACTATTCTCCGGCAAAAAGTACGAGGTTCTGTTGGTCCAGTCATATTCAGATGGCTGGCCAGTGAATCGGGCATCATCGGGAAGCGATATCGGGAACTGGACACCGGTTCAAAATCTATATGTTGTGGGTGACGGCGCGAAAGGGAAAGGCGGGATTGAGGTTGAGGGCGTGGCGCTGGGGGTTATGAACGTGATGAAGGAAATCGGTATAATTGTATAGAAGTATACAAATATAGAGGAGAATACGTTTAAAAAACTTTGAAAAAAAAGCAAGCTGAATCAGTAAACTGTAACGCTTTTTACTCCTTTTATCCCTGTGAGGGTATTCACAAGTTCCCCGCTCACTTTGCCCTCTGTGATTATCGTGAGTTTTGGCTCCTCAGTTAAATACGGGTCATCCGAGACCGCCTGCCTGATGGTTATGCCGTGCTCTGCCACAGCAGTCGCCACAGCGCCAAGTAGCCCTTTGCGGGCTGCGTTATCAGGCGCTATCACTATTACTCCCAGACCGAGCAACGGCGCGACTTCCCTAAGGAATGGCATTGTGCGGACGTTCCTGAATATCTGCAAAAGCGTCTTCTCCTTTCGTATAGTCTCACACGTAGAATCCACAACACGCCTATCCACAGCAATCTCATTTGCTATCTGGGTGTGCGGTATCTCGATACTCCCGGAGACAACCCTCCCCTCCTCATTTACCTGGAACCCTCTTTCCAACAGCAGCCGGATGACTTTTTCCTGTGCCGGGTGGTTTTTGAATTTTTCCTGGATTATACTCCACATTATTTCTTAATATAGTTGTATTAGATACAAATGTTTTTGTATCAAAAAATAAAAAAGAGTTGAGGCGAAAATCCTTCTCAACCTGCGCTTTTCTTCACCTTTTGGCATTTGCGTCGGCTTCGGGGTGCATCCACGCCATGCTTCTTTCTCTCAGTGACCACCTTCGCCCATTTTGACTTCCTGCATGCTGGCAGGTGCATCTTTACGCTTCGGTTCGCTTCCTGGCTTGGTATCTTTCTTCTTCACTTTATTAGCGATATCTTTTCCAAGCCTTTTACATTCTTCAAGATCCTTTTCAACAGGTTGATATTGAATACGTAATACCGGATCTATAACATCCATGCCAAGCTCACGCATTTTTTCTGCAATCATTATAGGTGCCTCACCGCTCCATCCATAAGAGCCGAAAGCCGCCCCGATTTTACCCCTGGTGTTCGCTTTTGAGAGGCTGTCAATAAATTTTTCCATAGGGGGCAGCATCTTGTAATAGAAAGTCGAGGAGCCAAGCGCAATTGCATCCGCGGATTTTAAGTCTTCTATTTTTGCTTCATGGAAATTTATGGCAACCGCGTCAATATTTCTTGAAATGGCACCGTCAACGATTGCATCTGCCATCGCTTTTGTGTTACCCGATGTACTGAGATATACGACTACTAATTTTGGCATATTTTTCACACCCGTGTCTATTTTTATCGAGATTGGAACTTATTTCACACTATCCCTTTCTCATGATAATGTTATAAGTGGTTTCAGATAAAGGTTTCGCAGTCATGTAAAATATAATAATATGTTGACAGTATGGAAAAAGCACTTAAATGTTAAGCACTTTTAAAACAGCATGATTGTTATCGGAATCGACCCCGGGCTTGCGACAGTTGGCTTTGGCGTCATACGAACCGAGAAAAACAATATAACTCCTGTAAGCTATGGCGTCATAAGGACATCGGCTGAAAAACAATCTCCCCAACGCCTGCTGGAAATCTACACAGAAGTCAACACGCTTTTTGGAAAATATGTACCTTCAGCTGTGGCTGTAGAAAAACTTTTTTTCAATAAGAATGTCACAAACGCCATGAGTGTCAGCGAAGCAAGAGGCGTTATAGTCCTGGCTGCAGAGCAAAATCATATACCTGTGTTTGAATATACCCCAAACGAAGTAAAACAGGCAATAACGGGTTCCGGGCGGGCGGATAAAAAACAGATGCAGGAGATGATTAAGAGGCTGTTGAACTTAGACGAGATACCAAGACCGGATGATGCGGCGGACGGGCTTTCGATTGCTTTATGTCATATAAATATAATGAGATAATAGATGATTTCGCATATATATGGTGATATAGCGCAGTGCGGTGAAAGTTTTGTGGTAATCGATGTTGGGGGCATTGGCTATCAGGTGAATGTTACAAAACCGGAAGCGTTGGAACTTACCAATAAAAAAGAAAAGGTAAAGCTGTACACTCATCTCAATGTCAGGGAGGATGCGCTCACTCTTTACGGGTTCACAAGCCAGGGCAAGCTTGCGATGTTCAGGCTCCTTATCAGCGTGACAAGAATAGGTCCTCAAATCGCAATGAACATATTATCCCAGATAAAGATTGAAGAGCTTGCGTCCGCGATATTCCGCGAGGATGAAAAAGTCCTGACCAGTATTTCCGGCGTCGGCACAAAAAATGCCAAAAGGCTGATACTTGAACTCAGGGACAAAATGAAAAAGAAAATGGAAGGCTTTGTTTTCACGGGAACAAGCAATATTAATTATGACGCTGTCAGCGCTCTTGTTTCTCTCGGATTCGGGCAGCGCGAGGCGCAGGAAGCCGTTAATGCCGTATCCGTGGGTATTAAAGATCATACCGTGGAAACGTTGATCAAATCTGCGCTTTTGAAATTGAAGGAGAAATGATATTTTAGTCATTCATTTACTGATAAAAATAAACATCAAGAAATAAACAAAAAGTATTAATAAGAATAATACTCAATGATAGATTGTTATAATTAAGCTGTTTATAGGAGTAATTATGGTTTCGGAATGTAAATCCTGCGGGATGCAACTTGGTGAAGAGCATCCCCAATTGAATGATATGTGTATTGAATGTTTTGCCGATAGTTGGGGAGAATTAGTTGAAATATCCCCGATGATAAGTCCGCAGACCCTATATAAGATAGAAAACAAAAAAGAAGCATAATTCTTTAAGAGAAGATTTTTTTGAGGGAAATCTTTTTTGATGAAAATAGTATAGACAATGGTCTGCGTCAAGCGTACAAAAAAATAGTCAAGGAAGGATTCGATTCTTACATTGTTTTAGCGATTGGTAATGGGGGGGAACATATCGCTAAAAGACTTGAAAAACATTGGAATTACAAAGATAAAGTGTCATGCGTGTTAAAAAATGGGGATGTCCAGATTTTAGACGACTCAAAAATCAAGGGTAACAAAATATTTCTCTGTGATGATACAACGATTACAGGAAAAACATTTCTCAATATTTTTAAAAAATTGTCAGAGCTTGGGGCAGATGACATAAAATTATTATCCCTGTTAATGCGAAGGAATTCATTTATAGTTCCGAATATATTTATTTTTGAGATTGAAGCGGATACCAAAGTGTATTTTCCATGGAGCGATTATCCAATTCGGACATATTCAAAGGGAATTGTTCGAAAAATATCATGTGAAGATTGTAAAAAGGATTTCAAGTGCGGGGATTCAAACATCGACAAAAATTCCCTTTCAGATTTTTTCAAAAACCAGGAGCATTCATTAGCCAAGGTCTATTTAGTTGAAGACAAAGGTGAGATATGTTCTATTGTTCAATTTTATGAAAAACCTCTCGATGGTTATAAAGGATTGTTTCTTGACATAATTGCAACTGCGGAAGGGAAAAATGGGAACAATTATGCAAGCACATTGTTAAAATTGATCAGCTATTACATGTTTTATCATGAATTCAGCTTCATATACGGTTATGCTTTCGATAATGAGGGGCTTATTGGTATGTATAAGAAAAGAGGGTTTGAAGTAATCGGCTCGATACAAGACCCTCACTATGGCACTCTACATAAAATCGTCATAGTTAATGGGACAAAAGATATAAAAGAAAATGTAATTGCTACAATCAGACCCCATATTTAATGAAGCCTGAAGAAACGAGGTAATTGATTATCAATAATTAATATTAAAATAAGCATGGAAGAAAAAATAATCTCACAAGAAAGGATTATCGCGCCAATCCTGTTGAACGAAGAAAAACAGGATATAGAGGAACTCACTATCCGCCCGACAAGGCTTTCCGAATTTATCGGGCAGAAGGCGCTCAAGGATTCGCTAAAGATATTTATCGAAGCTTCTAAAAAAAGGGGCGAGCCACTTGACCATGTCCTGTTTTCAGGACCTCCGGGTCTTGGGAAGACAACGCTTGCACACATAATTGCGCACGAGATGGGCTCGGATATAAAAAGCACTTCAGGCCCGGTGCTTGAGAAACCGGGAGACCTTGCAGCAATACTGACGACGCTCAAGAAAGGGGACATCCTTTTTATCGATGAGATTCACCGCCTGAATTCTGTTATTGAAGAACTCCTGTATCCAGCGATGGAGGATTTTGAAATAGATGTCATGATAGGCGAGGGGCCAAGCGCGCGCTCAATAAAACTCACTCTTGAACATTTCACTCTCATAGGCGCCACAACAAGAGTGGGACTTCTGGGCTCGCCATTCAGGGACAGGTTCGGCTTCACGTCACGGCTTAACCTGTATTCAGTCCCTGAACTTGTGGAAGTGGTATCACGAAGCGCATCCATCCTGCAAATTCCCATGACGCAGGAGGGTTCACTTGAGATTGCAAGGCGAAGCCGCGGCACCCCCCGCATCGCCAACAGGCTGCTGCGACGTGTATGGGATTTTGCTCTTGTGAGAGCAGAGGGAAAAATCACGCAGGATGTTGCAGATGCCGCGCTTACCATGCTTGGAATCGACAGGCTTGGCTTGGATGAGCTTGACAGGCGCATCCTTACTATAATTTCAGGAGATTTTGGCGGAGGTCCTGTGGGGGTCAAGACAATTGCAATATCGGTGGGCGAAGAGGTCAGGACGATTGAGGAAGTTTATGAGCCCTACCTTATCCAGATAGGGTTTATCAAAAGGACTCCGCAGGGACGGGAGACAACGCCTGCGGCAAAGGAACATGTGGGAATTGGATAGAAGAATTGGGAGTAGATATCACCGCAAAGGCGCAGAGTTCGCAAAGATTTAATTTTAATCCTGCATAGTAAGTGAGGTAAGATATGCAATCTATAACAATGAGCACCAAGGGACGGATGACAATACCAGCCAGCATCAGGAGAAAGTACGGGCTTAAAAAGGGCGTGAAACTGATTATCGAAGATAGTGGAAGCTATATCAAAATGATACCGAAGACGACCAAACTTACAAAACTTTGTGGTATATTGGAAGGACGCCTTGATTCTAACTCTGTAAGAAAACAAATAGAAGAGATGCGGAAAGAAGATAGGTAATCTCCGAGAGTCCGAAATATGTGATGTGTTCACGTTTCACCCCGCTTATCGTCTGCTGGTGGCATAATTTTATAAACGCTTTGTTTGATGAACCCCATACCTTTATAAAATGGTTTTATCCATTGCGGTTTTTGGCGCAATTTCGAAGAGTATCTTTCGTCTCTATAATGCCGCCAATGACCGCGCACTAAAATTCGTGGGGGCAATCGCGGATTTGGCGACTTATTAAATTCGTTGAGGTATTTGATAAAATGAGTCTTGGGTCGAATGTAAACTTTGGTCGGAAGGATAGATTTGTTTCTTAATCTTCGTTTTTCTTGCTGTTCCTTCGTGGGTTTTATAGTGGTTACATCAATATCGGCATCGTTGTTTTCTACTAAATCAACAATATTACAAGCCATTCGACGCATATAAGGCGCGGCTTCTTTTTTTAAATCTATTATCTCTTTAGGTGATTTATCTTGTTCATAATTATCTATTAAGTGTATTGTGAACCTTATAAAATCTAAAGTGTTCACGTTCAACAATATAGTCTGTATGCCCCACTCTCCTTCTTTCGGGACAATATGAATCAACAACCCCTTCATAATATAATCACCGAAACAGCGCAGGTTGGTATTTATCAAAATATTATTAAAAAATAGTGGTCTATAAAATATCTGATTGTCTGTAGATTCAATTAAACCAACAAGTCTTTCATCTAATTCAACAATTTGTGAATAATCCATTATTTGATTCAGTATTCTTTCACGGTTTGCACTGACCTCCGAATCGGATGCTTGTTCAGTAAGATTCAATAACCAAAATTCAAACGGTTTCATTTTACTATATAATTTTTTCTCGTATTCAGTGATTTTTTCAGATTCTTTATTCATATTCAATCACCCCGTTGCTGTGATGTATTTCCCTGCGTACTCTGCGCCTCATCTTCGGCGCAATCGGTATCTTCACCGAATCCAGCGGGATAATCTCACACATCTTCCCGCTTTCGCCGTGCAAACTCCCTGGAAGCCGAATAAGTCGTGTGAAGTCCGCTGATAAAAACCAATCTAACTATAATAGGTAAAAGAAATAAGATTAAAGGCAAACAAATCCATATCAAAAATTTTTCATTATCTTTAAAATATTCAGATATTTTTATTAGATTAATCATAGCTAATGTTTACACCCCCACATCCATCTCCTCATCCGCCTTCACTTCCGGCGCCTTCTCCTCGTACTTCCTCTGCTCTGCCCACATCGCCGGTGCATCCTTGCTTCTTCCCTTTACATCGCTCGTCAGCCTCTTCCTTATCCTCACAAGCGTCGGGGTATTTATCGCAACGCCTGAAATTATCGCCTGGCCTTTTGCAAGCGATGGAAGCTCTGCTATCAAATCCCTGCTTGCAGACTCAATGCTCTGCGCTATCTGCTGCTGGTCAGTGGGGTTGATTATCCTCATCGTTATCTGCGTCATGCACTGCGATAGGGAATCCGCATCTAATTTACTCGGGCGCTGGGAAACAAGGCACACGCCAACGCCGAACTTCCTGCCTTCTGAAAGTATGGTCTTGAGGATACCCTTGGATTTAGCCTCGCCGCTGTGGGGCGCGAACCTGTGCGCCTCCTCGATGACCACGAATACAGGATAGGGAAGAAACTTGTCCACATGGGATTCATTGTAACGGTTGTTCTCAGTGCCCTCACGCGCATCGAACAGGCGGCGTAGCATGACCGAAGCTATCAACTGCTGGTAGGTGTCCTCGATGCCTGAAACGTCCATGATAGTAAGCTGCCCGACTTTGAAGTAATCGGCAAGCGGAATGGTCTGGAAATCGTCGAATATGGAGCCGTACAGCTTCCCGAACCGCCACATGATGCCCTCTATCGTGGACTCATTCGAGGAATCCCGAAGCGCCTCTATCTCCTGCTTGAGTTCATTGCGGGTGAATTTTTTCTTGCTGTTGTTTTTGAGGTTGTGATATGCAGACCTGAAAAGCGTCTTCATCTTATCCGACATGGTCCCGTCATCCATTATGCTGATGAAATCGCTTACAAGAAGGTCGCTTATCCTGATTTTTATATTCTCAGGTTTCACGGTTTTTACCTTCGGGCGATAAGATGCCGTGATGAACTCCGGGTTGTTCTGGACTTCACCCAGCGTGGAGTATTCGCCGTGCGGGTCGAAAATCAGGACTGGAGCCATGTTATAAGGTTTCAGCAATTCCTCGACAAGGACTCCAACGGTGTACGATTTTCCCGCGCCTGTGGAGGCGATAACCGACACATGCTGGCTTACAATATCCCGGACAGATAACACAATTTCCGTATCCTCTCCAAAAACATTTCCCATAAAGGCAGAGCCGAGAGCGCCAGCTTTTACTTTGCTTATGTCTTTAAGGACTTCCACTCCCGCGCGCTCAATTTTAGCGCCGCAGGGGGGATTTGTTCTCGGATTTATGAACTCGCCCATCGCCGCATCAAAATAACCGACAACAGCGGCTGAATAAGTGTAGTATTTGAAATCATGCGGGTCAAGACCGTAAAACCCTGAAATCTCATCAGCATCGAGTTCATTATCCAGAAGGAATTCCTGTGGATATTGGTTCAGTGGCTCGCCATGTTTTACCCTGCAAAGGATTTTTTTACCAGCTTCATGATAGCATGCGAACATACCGGCCGGCAGCCGCTCACTCGATATGAAGGTGAACCCTTCATCGTTCGAATAGTTGACAGTTCCGATCATGCTTCCCTCTCTATATATTTGCGAACAAGCCTTAACATCGCGCTGCATTCGGGGAATCCTGCCTCAACCTGGCCAACCATGGAAAGAAGGACGTTTTTTGGAAGTGCATCCCGGCTGGTATGAAAATATGCGACACTTGGCTTGCCGTTCATTATGTGGAATTGCTTTAATTCTTCAGTTTTCAAAATATCAATATTATTTTTTACATCAGGCGGTGAGTCGATAGTATATTCCACGCTACCGTTACGTATTACCCCAAGCCCGTGAATAATATAATAGCTGCTCCTGAAATCCTCATTAAAAGGAGCGTACTTGGGCTGCATTGCAGGTTCGATATAAGGAATCAGGTCTTCACGTATCGAATGCGTGATGTTTTTTATGACTCCTACGATTATTCCGTCATCTTTTTTAATTTTAATGAACCTGCCGATGCGTTCTTTTTGGGCATCCGGCTGTATTTTCACGATATACGTATTCGCATCATCAACCCGGATTATGTCTCCTAATACCATCGTATCACCTGTTTATTGTCTTATGAAAATGCTTGGCGCTCTTATTAATCTTAATCCCATGTGCTTTGCAGAAATTATCAAACATCCCATAAAAAAGGTCATGCTCGCTCATCCGTATCACTGCTGCGTCATGCGCCCGCATAAGTATATCTGGATAATTGCCCCGGATAACACACTGGGCGCGAATGATATCCGCGATTTTGTCGATATCTTCCGTTTCATGTACCCATGCAGGGAATTCCACACGTGCAGGAAGACCATTACTCAGCCTCATGTAAAAAAACGCAAGGCTGTTCTTAAAAAGCCCGTAGTTATCAAGCACAGAGTTTGAAACCTCGCCCCGCCTGTCATCCCTGTCGCAAAGAAAAGCCGCTGTTCTTTCTCCCCACAAAAGATGGGAAAAAAGATGTGTATCCGAGAGCTTTGTCTTTTTCAACCCGAAGAGGAAATGCATCATGAGAGTAATATCGCGCGGCATTGTTGTATCAATAAAACCGATGACGGTATTGCGTGTTTCCCTGGAAGCAGAAAGGAGCCTCACGATTGCGTTTATGTATATCTCCCTGATATTCCTGTTCAGGACATTTATATGGGAAAGGATAAGGGCGCCGTCCAGCAGGACATAGAGCTTTTCATGTTCTTTCATCAGTTGTATGATGGTATCGCATTCCATTGAAAAACGGCGTGCATCGACATATTCACTTCCGAAGGAATATACGCTTGCTGCCTCAAACTCCCCGGGCGTGATGATGGCTGCTCCTGTTTCCTGTTTATAATCGCTATCCTCAGTATGCCTGTTAAATACGCTTGAGGTCTGGATTACTGCGATAGGAATCTCAAAATTCTTGTCCGAATATATCTGGCTTCCGTCAACGGCTCCCACTGCAACGCCAGAAAGCACAGAATCCACCCACTGCATCGCCTCATGGCGGTTTTTCCAGTTATAAGGAAAAGGATGAATGAGTTTTCCGGTTTCAAGAAATTTCGCTCCGCTGTATGGGCGGAGACGCTCATTCATCGAAATATCGATATTCCTGACCTTTGTAAGCTCATTCCTGTACTCCTCTGTCAGTTCAGAGCGTTCAATATCATAAGACATTATAGAATCAAGTTTGGCATCAAACTGTAAAGAGATGTTTTTCAGGTCAATCATAAAGGCTCCTTTATGACGTTCCAAGCCACGTTTCGGGAGGACGTGTCCGGCGCACCATATCCGTCGTTTGAAAAGCGACACCTCGCTTTATGCGATATCCACATATGCCTGTGGGCATACGTGTCTGCGAAGTAAAGCGGCGCAACGGTTTTTGATAAAACGTTCTTAAAGTTTTTCATGAATAACCCTGCTTTCGCCATTCGTTTTTTCGATTTTTACCACATGTCCGTATTTTTCATTGAAAGTATCATCATGGGATATTACGAAAATCTGTTTGAAACCTTTAATATTCATTATCTGCTCCGAGAGGTTCTCTCTACGTATCTCGTCCATATTCTGCGTGGGCTCGTCAAGGAAAACAAAATCAGAATTGGAAAGCATCTTGAGGAGCGAAAGCCGAAGAGCCAGAGCAGCCCCCATTTTCTCGCCTCCGCTTAACTGCTGGAAATTTTTCTCCTCGCCGCTCTCGGTTATTATTATCCCGTAATCCTCGCTCCACCGCAATTCCTGCGAGAAGTCGTCCATGATAGCGCAGTATAGAGAGTTCGCTTCCTCACTTATCTCGCCTATCAGTTCAAGAACGATATGCTGCGCAGAATCCCGAAGTGTCTCGCGGATGAACTTTGCGTATTCCCCGAATCGTTTTTCATTGTCAAGTTTCTCCTCAAGTTCGCTCATCTTTGAAAGATATTTATCCATTTCTGCGATATCTTTCTCAAGCTTTCTGAGCTGCCCGTCTTTTTCCTTGAACTCAACCTCAAAACCCCGAACTTTTGCTCCGAGTTCCACGCACGTGTTTTCTGCGCGAGGAAGTGCTTCGACATTGAAATTCGTACCTGCCTCTGCAAATCGTTTCTCTAACCCCTTAAGTCTGATATCTTCCTCGGCGACAGTTTTTTCATGCATTTCGCACTCTTTCTTAAATTCCATAGCTCTTGAAGCAAGCGGCTGTATCTGCAAGTATTTCTGGTAGGGCGGTTCAAGCCCCGTGAGCTTTTTCTTCACTTCATTAATATCAATATCAAGTGAACTGTATTTATCAAGGTCTTTCTTAAGCTCACCTGCAACCCCCTCTTTTTCAGGTATTTTCTCTATTTCTTTAGCTATTTTTCCAATCTCATCGATTCCTTTTCGTTCAAATGAGCTCAAGGTGTTCACTTTACTGCGCGGGTCTCCGAGAGTATTTAATTCGGTGTTCAAGGTTTTCAGGGAACCTTCGGCAGACTCAAGGCGGCTTTTCGCCTCTTTAAGCTGCTGGCTGAAATAAGAAGAAAAATCCTTTACAGAGTTGCACTTTATCCCCTTCATCACAGGACAGACATTCTCCACGCCAACCATATTAATTCTGTTTTTTATATCCTTTATCTCATTAAGTGCGATTGCCTGTTCCCCTTTTTTGCCCTCGATTTTCCTTTCAAGCTCATCCTGCTTTTCTATCATGGGAAAAAGAGACGCCTTTTCTTTAGCATACTTATCAACGTCTGTTTTTAATGATTCAAGACGGGAGTGTTTTTCATTCAGTGCCGCAAGCTCATTTTTAATCACGTTTAACTTGTCCTTTATTGCATCACGTTCTTTTCGCATGCCCTCAAGTTTTTCCTGCTTCTTTCTCTCTTCTTCGTATCTTTCTTTATCCGCCAAAAGGCCGGATACGGTATTTTGTGCTTCTTCGGATTTCTTAAGCTCGTCTTTTGACTTTTCAAGAAGCTGCTTCAATCCTTCTATTTTTATGCGCCCCTGTTTTATTTCATTTTCAAGTTTATCAAGCGCATCCTTCTGCTTTTTAAGTTCATCCCGCCTGCTTTTTGCAACCTTCAGGCTATCGTTACACTCTTTCAGGACTTTCTTGATATTTTCAATTGTCCTGCCAAGTTCGTCCCTCTCAATCTTTTTTTGCTCATAGTTCTCGGTCCTGATGCGCAGTTTCTCGATGTCATTCTCTATGCTCCTTAAACTTTCATCTATCAGGTTCATCGTGTTCCTGAGATTCTCGTAGGCATTCCTGTACTCGTCAACCTTGAGTATCTCATCGAATGTCTTTCTTCTCTTCGTGGGGGTTTCCATGAAAGCTGCTGTCAGCATGCCTTGCGGCACTCCGATAGTATTTTCAAAAATCCGCGGCAACTCATCTTCAGTGGATACTGTGAATAATTTGCTCGTGAGCCAGGCGAGAGCGTCTTTTTTGCCTGTGATATGGAGATTCTCTCCCATGACACTGTATTCGCCTCCGAGTTTTCTTGCAAGCGTGTAAGTCGAATTATTTGCGGAGATTTCCACGGAAACCATACCTGATTTTTCCCCGCGGCGCAAGAAGTCTGCATCTTTGTAGGGAAGGTAATCAAACAGGACATATCCGATTGCCTCCAGGATGGTCGTTTTCCCATGGCCGTTCTGGCCACAAATGCCGTTTATGCCTTCTTTGAACTCGATTGTCTCGTGACGGTAGGATTTGATGTTCTTTAATTCCACGGATTTGATAAGCATTTATTCCCCCATGCGTGAAAGTAAGGTCTGCCGGGGATTTTCCTTATTGTCTTCCATGGTATTATTTCCAGGTGCCCCGCTTTTTATTTTTTCAAAACCCCATCTTAATTCTTTCAGGACTGAGTTAACTTCAACGTTCGCAGCAGCCATCTTTTTCACTTCGACCATTACCTTTACGACTTCATCCACATTGTCCCTGTACCTTCCGTCAAGTTTTATCCGGTCTGAGAAAACGCGAAGCTCTATCTGCTCGCGCGTGAGCCCCCGCACGTCCCCCTCTTTGAGGGCGTATGGCGAATTTGTTCGCTGGAGCCTGACCTCAGACCACAGCGGTTTAAACTGTTCGATGAGCATATCCCTGATGCGCTCAAGGTTCACATCGGATTTCGGAAAGTTCATCTCTCCATAAAGCATGAGTTCGATAAGCGGTGCCTTGTCTGATTGGACATTGGTCTCTCTCTCTATTTTTGCGTTTATCTTTGAATATAGCTCGTCGGGAGTAAGAATATCGCTCATGTCAAGCCTGATGCGCCTGACCGGGCGGGTAATGGGGGATATGAGTTTTGCACCAGTATCCCGGACATGATAGAACCCTTTTGCCATGTCATATTCGTTCAAGGACATCATTTCAATGCTGCCGGGGTTGAATACCCAGCCGTCCAATTCGTAATGCGTATGGTAATGCCCGAGCGCAAGGTAATTCACTGCTTCTTTCAGGGGGAGGAGCGAATTGTATGGGAGCTCTCCGCCCGCTTCCTGCTTTACCTGTCCTTCAATGCCAAAGTGCATCATAAGGATCGTAAATTTTTCTCCTCTTTCCGCATTTATTTTCTTTATTTCGTCAGCGATCTGGGGGATTATGGAAGCTGTACTTGCTCCAAGGTATTTCACCCCGAAAATGCGGAAATTATCCAGCTCGATGAAGTCACCCATGAGCTTGACGCCGCTTGCTTCTTTCAGCCTTATGAGCCTGAGCAAGCCCTGCGAGTTGAGTATCTCAAGCCAGCTTTTGCCGTCCTGGTAAAAGGCGCGGTCGTGGTTCCCCTCGATTGTATAGACCTGTGTTGACGGGCTTTTTGCTTTAAGTTCAGAAAGGACTTTATATGCCTGCTCATACGTGGGCGCGTTTATGTTGTGTTTGTCGAAGAGGTCGCCTGAGATGAGGATGAACTCTACTTTGTGGTCTATGGCATATTGAATTACTGTCTGGAAGGCGCGGGCGTAGTCACGGAAGCGCTCGAAAAGGCCATATTGCGCATAGCCCAGGTGGAAGTCGCTCGCGTGGATGAAGTTCATGGGTTGTTAATAGGCTGTTCGGGTTAAAAATGGTTGTGAGAGCGGGGTGAAAGTGATGTTCGCGTGACGAGGCGGGCGGTGCGGCTGGTGGCTGCGCGGGGTTTGCGGAGAGCGCCGCAGATTTATAATTTTCGTAATATACTTCTGTGCTTTGCGTTCTTTGCGCCTTTGCGGTGATACGCTCCCTTTTGAAACTCAAATCCAACCGCAACTTATTTTTAGTATAATCAAATAATACATAAGCATGGACATACGGCAGTGTAAGAAAGGCTGTGTGGAATGCACGCCATGCGAAGATTGCGGGGCGCCTCAGTTTACCGTAAATGTGGTATGCGGAAGCTGTCTTTGCTGTGAAACCCCACACGTTGAAATGTATGAGTGGAAATAACTGGCATTAATGTTCGATTTCCAGTCAATAGTCCCCAGGGCAGGCTACCTTTAATATACGTCACGACTTTTTTGCTCCCATGAAAGATTTCATAATCATTGGTCATAAAGCCGTCACCGCTCCTTTTTCCCTGAACGACCTCCCCGGCGCGGCAGGACGCATGGATATCCTGTGCAGGTGCGTTAATGCCGCGCTATTTCTCTCCCATGACTTAAGAAGAGATGTCCGCGTGTATCTTGTCCTGAAGGGAGAACCTGCCCCGCCGAAGCTCATTAGTTTTAACGGTGCCGAAGTTAGGTACCTGAGCCCGGATGAGAGAAGCGCAGCCTCGCTTATAAAAAAAGCTCTTGAGAAGAATGCGCAGGACTTCTGGACCGAATCCATGCCTGGTGTGAGCATCAGGAAAGGGGAGCTTGGCGACCTCCTGGCAGAACTGGGCAAGAAAATAATATATTTGCGAGAGGACGGCAAGGAGGTCAGGGGAATGAGATTTGATGAGCCTCTATTCGTGCTGGGCGATCATATGGGATTGAGTGATGAGGAAGAGAAAATAATCGAAGGGCGCGAACATGAAAATGTGAGCGTTGGACCGCTATCCCTCCATGCCGACCACTGCATTGTAATATTGAATAATGAGATGGATAGAATAGAGAAACATATTTAGAACACAGTGCATATTGAGAGCCAGATGACAATTCTTGACACGGCGCGCAAAATCCTGCATGAAGGCCCCATATGCGACCACTGCCTCGGAAGGCAATTCGCAAAACTCTCCACCGGATTAGGCAATGACCAGCGGGGAAAGGCATTAAGAATCACCCTTGCAATGCAGGCAGGCGCGGAAAAAGATGAAACATTGCAGGAAGAGCTTGCAAAAAGCATAAAGACCCCGCATTTAAATGCGGGGATTAAATGCTGGGTATGCAATAACCTCTTTACTCATCTTGATTCCTGGGCTGAAAAAGCAGTTTCCGCGCTTTCAGATTATGAACACGATAATTTCCTTGTAGGAACAAAAGTTACAGGCTTGTTAGCGGAGAACGAAGAAATCCTCTGGGCCGAAAGCGGGACAACATTTGCCGAGCCACTTAAAACCGAATTGAACCGGGAAGTCGGGAAACGTATCGAAAAAATTACGGGCAAAAAAGCAAACCTCAAAAAGCCGCAAATCGTCGCGCTTCTTGACCTTGAGAATGATTCTGTAGAAGTTGAAATAAATTCTTTGTACATATACGGCAGGTACAGGAAACTCGTTCGCGGGATACCCCAGACCAGGTGGCCGTGCAGGGAGTGCGGTGGAAAAGGCTGCGAGCGCTGCGACAATACAGGAAAAATGTACCAGGAGTCGGTGGATGAGCTAATCAAACCTCATCTTATGGCGGCAGCGCGGAGCGAGGATACTGCTTTTCACGGCGCAGGGCGCGAGGACATAGACGCGCTGATGCTCGGTGATGGCAGGCCGTTCGTGGTCGAGGCGAAGAAACCGCATGTGCGGAAAATAGACCTTGAAGCGCTCGGTAAAATGATAAACAGCAAAGCAGAGGGGAAAATCGAGGTACTGGGACTTAAATTCGTTGAAAGCGAAACCGTAGAGCAGTTAAAATCGATGAAAGCTGATAAAGTGTACCGTCTTAAAATTGTGCATGGTACAACAGAGGAAAAACTTAAATCATCCATTGACATACTAAGCGGAACTATCATCAAACAGAAAACACCCACCAGAGTGCTTCACAGGCGTGCCGACCTTGAACGGATGCGTAAAGTTCACTCGATTGATCTGGAATCATTTGAAACAAATATCGCAGTCCTCGTTGTCAATTGTGAAGGAGGGCTTTATGTCAAGGAGCTCGTTTCTGGCGATGGCGGGCGTACTGTACCCAGCGTTGCTGCCCTGACCGGCAGTGAGGCAAAGGTTATAGAACTTGAAGTACTAAAAGTAGGATAAAATAATACTTATAATTCGGAGGAAAATTATGGCAAAGACCCACGGAACAAGAAGGAAATCAAGGTATAAACTCAAGAAAACAGTAAGAGAGAAAGGATTATCTCCGATAAGCAGAGCGATTCAGGAATTCGTTGAGGGAGATATTGTTAATATAGATCTTGACCCTGGCATCCAGAACGGAATGCCTCACCCCAAATTCCAGGGAAGAACAGGGAAAGTTGTGAGCCAGCGCGGCCGCGCCTATATCGTCAAAGTAAAAGACGGCGGGCTCATGAAAGAAGTAATCATCCTGCCTGAACATTTGACCCCGCAGAAATAAAGGGAGAAATGATGATAGTTAAGCAGATTATCAGTGAAGATATAATGACTCTTGGTGAGGTCAAGGAACTGCTTGATGAGGTAAGAAAAGAAAGGGAGAACGAGAGTAAGGAACTCGGATATGAGCTTCGGAAAGCGATAGCCCATGCAGAAATATTCTCCAAGCTGGATTCGAAAAATTCCCGGGAGTTAATGAACGAGCTACTGAAGCTTGAGAAAATGAAACCCGAAATAGCAGTCCGGATAACGGATATTCTTCCATTGACAAACGATGAATTAAGGTCGATTTATGCAAAAGAGCGGTATACTCTCAGTGAAGCAGAACTGAAACAAATCCTGGAGTTGGTGGCAAAATACAGCTGAGCCGATTGTAAAGTATATATACATATATTCTAATAATATTAATCGTTTGAGCAAGGAGACATAAATTACGTGAGTGGTATTTGATGATAACATTAGGGAAAAAACCGGAAAAAGAAGATATTGCATATATCCTTGATTATTTGCCTTATGGGCGTTCAGACGATTCACGCCCGATGTACCAAAAAAAGCCTCTTGCCCAGGGAGTCGGAGAAAAACATTTTGTTCTTATGGAAATGGCCACAAAAGAAAATGTCGCCCCGAAATCCCAGGATAAAGTGTATATAGGCGAGGGTGACCGTCCTGTGATAGACCATGTTAAAAGGCGAATCACATTTAATGAACTCACTCATGGCGCCCAGATGGAACTTCCTTTGGTCATAGAAAAAATAGTGCTCACAAACGAGAGCAGGTTTTTGTCCTTCTTCAATGATGCCTATCCGATAACAACACGCTTGCACATGCTTGAGCTATTGCCTGGGATAGGGAAAAAACTGATGTGGGGAGTTATAGAAGAAAAAAAGAAAGGAAAGTTTGCAAGTTTTAAAGACCTTGTGGAAAGGGTAAAAGGTCTTCATGCGCCCGAGAAACTGATAGCTCACAGGGTACTTGACGAATTGAAGGACGAAAATATAAAATACCGTATCTTCACAACTCCGATGCAGCCTAAAAGATAATGAAATGGTATAAGAAAGACCAGCATTTTTTAGTGGATGAACAGGTTCTTGACAGGATAATCGAATACGGGAAACTAAACAGCTCCGACACCGTGCTTGAGATTGGGGCAGGCTACGGTAATCTCACCGGGAAACTTGCAGGGAAAGCGGGCAAGGTGATAGCAATTGAGGTGGACGCTGAACTTGCGGCCTCTGCTGGCAAGTGGGATAACGTCGAAGTCATAATAGGAGACGCATTAAAAATAGGATTTCCGCCCTTTAATAAGGTAATATCCAATCTTCCCTATTCGATTTCTTCTCCCGTGACATTCAAACTGCTAAAGTGTAAATTTGAACTCGGGATTCTCATGTACCAGTATGAGTTTGCAAGGAGAATGGTCGCTTTGCCGGGCAGCAAGGATTACGGCAGGCTTTCAATAGCAGTGCAGTATTATGCCGATGTTCAAATTCTGGAGGTCGTGCCAAAAAGCGCTTTCAGTTCCCCACCAGAGGTCAATTCTGCAATAATAAGACTTGTTCCGCGCCCTGCTCCCTACGATGTTGTGGATGAGGGTTTTTTCATGAAATTTATAAAAGCTGCTTTTTCCCAGAGAAGAAAGAAGCTCAGGAATGCTATAATCAATAACGCAGTTCCTCTTGGAATTAAGAATATTGATAATGCATTAAAGAAATTGCCGCAGGAAATCATTGACAGAAGAGCTGAGACACTCACGCCACAGGAACTTGCAAAACTGGCTGATATTCTGGTTTACGAAAGGATTTAATACTATGAATAATAATTACATATGGGGGTATCTGCAATAATTAATCTTTTATGCAGAAAAACGTCCTATCCTATCCAATAAATTATGCAGATTCCCTTCTTTTTTTCATTATTGCGAACCACACCACAGCAGTGTTCGGGGTATTTTCCTGGGAAAAGATAATTAGGCATAAAAGCTGTGTGTATGCTATGAAAATCGCCGTGGTGTTTGATAGCGCAGGAACACTGCTTCGCATGTATCGAGTGGCAAAGAACATACATACAGGCGAATATCTGGATGAGGTAGTATCAACCGAGCTAGTCGGGAAAAAACCGTACTGCGCGCTTCTGGTAATGCAGGTGGATTCTAATAAACTGGTTAACTGCCCTTCTTCCATGCTTGTCTCGGATTTTATCAGGAAATACAGCATCGATATAGAGGTCGGTTGTTCGAGATCCCAGATAAATAAAGCCACTGTCCTATCCGTGGTTGAAAACGATACAAGAGCTGCAATGTCCGATTTACAGGACGTTATGGCTGCGGTCAAAAAACGGTGCAAGGATATTTTTTATATGGGTGTCGGGTTGATTATTGATGTGGATGGGAAAAACATTCCGTACGTCATATGCACAGGCGGGAAGGTGTATTCTAATACCCCTTTTGTGATAAATACCCTCAGTGAACGGAATATAGATACATACATAGCTTCGGGCGACAGCATGCGTAACCTCGGAGCACTTGCGAATAATGTGAATTTGCCCCTTGACCGTGTTTTTGAGATAGCCACGCCCCGGAAAAAGGAAGAGATTGTGAAGAGATTGAAGCAGCAATACGATAAGGTGATTATGGTGGGCGATGGGATTAATGACTTACTTGCGATGCGCGCGGCGGATTTGGGGGTGCTTTCCATCCAGCAGACAGGGAAGTGCCCGCCGCTGCTCTGCGAGGAGGCGGATGTGGTGATAAGGGATATTAAGGAGATAGTTGGGGTTATTGAAAGTAGGGCTCTAACAGGGAAAGAAGGTTAGAAATTTTTCCCTGCGCATTGAACAAGAAACAACTTCAATCTGGAACTGCGGTGCTGATTTGCATTTGTGGTGTCTATGGCTTTCAGTAACCGACCCCGTTTTCGAAAAACGGGGCATCAGGAGGATGCTCATGGCTTTGATATTTCCATCGGTTAGCTGATTTTAGTTTTTCAATCCAGGCGCAAGAATATAAATCAAAGTCGTAGGATTCAACGTTGACTTATGGCGTTTGCCAATTTTGGATAACATGTGCTGCACAGACGAAGCCGAGTGGTTTTTGCAGCAAGCGTTTTGTTTTTGTTATCTGCCAGTGCGGGCAACCGATTCATAGAAGAAACCTTGTCAATTTGTCTATCTTATTCCTTTCTTTCTTTTTTCCGAACCCGTAACTATCATTTCTGTAAAAAGCGTAAAAACGCAGCTCGAATTATCCAACGACTTAACTTCCTTAATATATCGACAACTTCCTGAATTGCAAAATAGTTTATCTTTTGATGAAAAAGATGTGAATTGTTCACAAAAAAGTGATAACTTTTCCTTCTCAATATCCTCAAAAATGTAGCGTATTGGGCAATCAACGAAAGGAAGATTATAGCTTTCTCTATTGGCAGATAGAATTAGATGTAGAATAAGCTGCTTTGATCTATAATTATCTAATTCCAACTTAATAATTTTATTCAAAAATTCATGATTAGATACACAACATTCTGTGTCTGTAAGAATCTCATTAACATCTATGGAACGAAAATAGGGTGGATTTTCACAAAATCGATTAATGCCTTTTCCGATAAAATATCTAAGGAGAGTTCGGTCATTAGGACTTTTTTCCAATAAAGTATTTAGAAAAGCTTCTTGAATTCTAGTTTCGTATTCCAGTATCGGGATAAAATACAGATCTAAACCTTCAAGCCCCTCTAATGTGCTATTGTTTTCTTCAGCCAATATCGGCAAGCTGTCTTTATATGCCTGAAATAAATCACGAAGAAAAATAATGATTGACGATATTTTTTGCTGTATCTGTATTGAGTATTCATATGACATAATATCTAGAAATCCAATTTCATCTAATCCCCTCAGTTTCCTTATAACATCCTTGTACAAAGGAGGAGTAATAAAATTTATAACAGTTCCTATGGTATCATCTAATCTGATTGTGCAAAGAGATTTCATTACGTCATCATAATAATCTTCTCCCAATATGTTATTGAGAAGAATCTGACTATCTATTAATTTCAAGTCTGTTTTCAAAGCAAGTTCATTGAATCTTTTATTAATTTCATAAAACAACCCAAAACCGTAGTCGTATACCGATTTGGATGGCAAGTTATCGTTCTGCAATTGCCAGAGTTCCTCATCATCTTTATCTATTAGAGAATCTTGCTTCATGCTATCAGTTGCATCTAAATTTAAATAATTTACATATCTCGCAAATCGTGTAAAGATTGGTAATCCTTCAGTCAAGATATTCAAATATGCCCACTCATCCTCCGGTAACTGATAAATGGGCGGACTATATATTTCGCCCTGTGGATCTTCTCCAAGAAATGAACCAGAATAATAATTAAAATTGGCAATAATTTCATTGAGATAGTGTAATAATATGAAAAAGATATTATGCATATCGGCTGCATGGTGAGCTTCGTGACTTAATATTAAACAACGGTTCTGAGCAGAAAGGTGATCAAAAAAATGTGGGAGAAAAACAAAGTCATCTTTAAAGTTGTAATAAGGATTGACTTTTGCAGCTTTGAAAATGTTCTTCCTATATGAAAGATCAATATGAGGATGTGCAAAATAATTTTTTAATATCTTATCCATTTTTTTCCCTTTAAGAAATCTGTCCTATTCATCACTTCTTTCAATTTTCTCAAAGATAATACGTTCTATCTCGCCTTTGGATATTTCAACTTCAGTTCGATCAATGCGAATTTTAGATGCCCGATCTTTGATTTTATCATAAAGCCAATTAGCAACAATTCCAGTTGATACTCCGGTAGTAAAGGTTAATAAAAATTCTAAAGTCTGAGGAAAACCAAAAGATTTCTTGCCTGAAAGACCGTCAAAAGTGAGAATTGCCTTTCCAGGTATCTCAACTTTAGTACCCGAACCTAGAAAGTCTGGCGTGCCCATTAGATCAAAGCCCAGTTGCCGATCCTGAGTAGCAATCTCAATCTTCATATCCATAACCAACCTCTATCCGAACTCGATTCGTATATCCTTCCTTTTGCCTGAACACCGATTCCCGTATCATCAAATACATCTCGCATTATCCGAAGGACTTTTTATTCGGCTTAAATCTTTATTACTCACACATGTATTAAAGCTCCTCATTCTAGTGATTGTAAGGTCTAATCGTTTTTGGGGTATTTTTTGATGAGCGCCTGATTTTCAGCTTAGCGAATGGTTTCTCTGGCTCCTATCGCCTTTTGGGAGCATGAGGTTTCAGTTCGCGATTAGTCACAAACCCCGTACCGGACGAGGCCTGTATATGACAATTTCAGGATTATCCTGATATTTAGCCATGACAATGCAGGCATATTTACCCAAGCACCCTCTCCATCACCGCAAGCGCCCTCCGTAAATTCCCCTCCGAAACCGCATATGAAATCCTTATATGCCCTTTCCCGTTCTCCCCGAAAGCCGAGCCGGGAGTAACAATCACGCCTTTTTCCAGCAATTTCCGGGGCGCATCCTCATCCGCAACCTCTGGGAATGCATAGAAAGCCCCCTGCGGCTTCACACATTTTATACCCATCGATGCAAACCCATCCAGCAGGATATCCCGCCGTTCCCGGAAGCTTTCGCACATCTCGCTCACGCACTCCTGCGGCCCCACGATGGCAGCCAGCGCCGCCTTCTGGGCGATCGAGCAGGCGCATGCCTGGATGTACTGGTGCACCTTCAGCATCTGCTCGATGTATTCCTTCCGCGCGGCTGCATAGCCGATGCGCCAGCCGGTCATGGCGTATGTTTTTGAGACTGCGTTGATGGTAATAACGTTATCAGTGAACTGTGCCGGGCTTACATGCTCGCCCTCGTAGATGAAATGCTCATACACCTCATCCGAGATTATCGTAATATCGTTCTCCTCCGCTAGCTCTGCGAGCGCCTTTATCTCATGCTTTGTCTGGACAGTCCCTGTGGGGTTTGAAGGTGAATTAATAATAAGAACACGTGTTTTCGGGGTAATGGATTCATTCACGGCTTCCGGCGTCAATGTCAGTTCTTTGCCAAGAGGCACGCCCACAACCTTCCCCCCGGCCATCTTTGCCAGAGCCGAATACGATACAAATCCCGGGTCAGGTATCAGTACCTCATCGCCGTTATCCACCAGCGATTGCAGCGCCAGGTGAAGCGCTTCAGAGGCGCCTGATGTGACTATAATTTCATCAGGTTTTACAGTGAAATGATTATCGCGCTCAAATTTCCTGCACAGGGCTTCCCGCAGCTCCGGAATCCCGAGGTTCGCGGTATAGCCTGTGAAACCTTGATTTATTGCATCAACCGCAGCCTTTTTAATGTGCTCAGGCGTGTCGAAATCAGGCTGGCCCAGCCCCAGATTGATGGCGTTAGGGCCTGCGCCTTCGAACATCTTCCGGATACCCGAGATGTCAATACTCTTTACCCGTTCCGAAAACATAGGCATCACTCAAAAACCGTGTGCCTTTTCTTCAATTCTGCTTCGCTTGCCCCTGTCCTGACCATCAACTCAGATACGACGGCATCAAGAAAAACGAGCGCAGTTATCTCAAAAATAGTCCCAAGAGGCGCAAGCTCCGGATACCCCACCATCCGCCGTTCATGATAATCCTCATAAATAATATCTTCTTTTGGTCTCCCCGGTACAATCACAACGATATCTGAAATCTTCCCCAGGGTAGAATCCTTATTTGAGGTAATAACCGCCAGTTTTGAGCCGATTTTTTTTGCAATTCCGCCAAGGTTTGCAATTGAAGGCGTCTCGCCTGAGCCGGAAACCGCAATCACCAGGTCATCGGGCTGTACTGCGGGTGTTGTTGTCTCGCCAACTACGAAAACATTAAATCCCATATGCATAAGCCTCATCGCAAAAGCCTTTGCAGCAAGACCCGACCTTCCCGCCCCCATCAGGAATATTCTCTGTGAGCCAATTATTTCATCGACCAGTTTTGTTACCGAACCCGTATCGAGTTTTGAAGAAACTTTTTTTATGTGTTTTGCAATAAGGTTCATCGATGCGATTGTAGCTTTGCAGTCTTTTTTTACCATTTAAACACCTTTTTCTTCTTCCTTATATTCAATCCGCTTTAGTTCCCAGCCTTCTAGCTTTTTCAACTCGTTGAATATTAAAATTATCCTGTCAAAGCTTCCATCCCAATGAAGTGTTTTTCTCACATCCTTTTCTTTAAGCTGGTTGACGATGGATTTTACGAAATGTGCAAGCGCAATTTTTTTTGAAAACGGCACGTTGAATATCGCCCTGTATCCGCCGTTTGTTTTTCCATACGATGTCAATACATACCCCATATTCTCATACTCTGATATTGTATTGAAATCACATATTACTTCCTGTTCATGATTTACAGAGGAATCTATCCCGGAAATCCCGAAAATGACATCGCGAATCAATGATTCGCTTACCTGCCTGCCAAACCACAATATGATTTTACCCGGGGTTAATGATACGGTTATATCATCTCGCCCCAACTCCACCATTGTTATATTACGTGAATCATTGAAAAAAATTGTCTTGTCCAGAACCTCATTAACCACAGTCATTCATCTACCTGAAGCCATATAACGTTTTTTGAGCTAAAGATTATAAATATTTCCCTACAAGATCATTCAATTTCCTCTTTGTCTCAACCGGAATCAAATCAGGCGCCGTGATTATTGCCCCGGATAATGCATTGGAGCAAACGCATTTCCTCTCAAGCGATATCCTTGGAATAGCCTCTTTTATGATATTCCTGACCGCTTCCTCGTTCTTCACAGCATTCGCGATTACAGTTTCAATAGTGACATCCTCCTCATGCCAGACATCATAGTCGGTCACTGTCGCAATCATGCTGTAACATATTTCAGCTTCACGCGCAAGTTTAGCTTCAGGAAGTGCTGTCATCCCTATAATGTCAAATCCGAGACTTTGATAAACCCTTGATTCAGCGCGCGTGGAAAACTGCGGCCCTTCCATGCAGACATAGGTTCCCTTTTCATGCACGGAATATCCAAGGTCTCTTGTGATATCAGCCAGCAGGGACGACATCTCAGGGCAGAAGGGGTCTGCAAAACCCATGTGAACAACAATCCCATCATCAAAGAATGTGCTCTCGCGCATCTTTGTCCTGTCAAAAATCTGGTCAGGGATTACGATATCAAGCGGCTTATGTTCAGGCTTCAGGCTCCCAACAGCCGAAGCAGAAATAATTCTTTTGACACCAAGTTTCTTAAGAGCCAGGATATTAGCGCGGGAATTCAATTTGCTGGGGGATATCCTGTGCCCTTTGCCGTGCCTGGGAAGAAATGCAACGTTGGTTTCCCCGAATGACCCTATGGTGACAGCGTCAGACGGTTTTCCGAATGGCGTATCGATTTCAACTTCCTTTACATTATCCAGCATCGAGGCATCATACACGCCGCTGCCACCGATTATTGCAATATCCGCCTGCATAATTTTCACGCTCCTGCATATTCCCAGGCTTTTTTACCTGAAATGGTTTTTGTTCGGAGAATCCCTCTTCTTGTCATCTCATCGAGTATTTCTTCCATCCTGTCTGGCTGTGCTATTTCAAAGCTGATGGGGTCTATATTATGGTATTTCAGAAGTCCAGACCTGATTTTTTCAATATCCCATTCATTGAGTTTTTCTTTTGCCATCAGGCGTGATATGATATCGATCATATCCTCGATGAAATTCCATGGATAGACGATCCAGCCCCATTCCTGTACAACCTCGCCGCAATAATCTGGCTTGATTTCAGATGTATATAGATACTGGAGGACTGCGGTCTTTACCTCTTTCGGTTTCTGCTTGAGGACATATTCTTTCGCATGGGCGATACTTTTGCCGGTATCGGTAATGTCATCCACTATCAATACTCTCTTTCCTGCCACTGCGTTATCAGCGAGGGGGTATCTGATAGAGGGGCCACTGCCAGCTGTTGCAGTACCGGTATAATGTTCGATCTTGAGGCTTGTCAGGTCATTAAGACCCAGAAAATCGCATAGCACCCTGCCTGCAAACCAGCCGCCCCTGGCCAGCGCGATTATCGTATCGGGTTTATACCCGGATTTCTTAATTTCGTTTGAAACATGCCTGCACAGGTCATAAATATAGTCCCAGTTTGTTATTACACACTTGAATTTATCGGGAAGTACCATTATTCCACCGCATCGGAAATGTATTACAGAGACATATATTTTTTGTAATAATTTGGAACCTCATGATGATTAGAAAGATGATGACATAAATAAGTATTTATACAGTAAATGATTATTATTATCCGGGTTGAATAGCGATGGCCGAAAAAAAGCATATTAAGATGGAAAAAATTGACTCAAAGCGGGTTCCTACGGGAATCGCAGGTTTTGATGAATTGTGCGGCGGGGGACTGCTAAGAAACCGGACATATCTTGTGTCGGGGGCAGCAGGAGCGGGAAAAACCATTTTTGGACTTCAATATATTTATAATGGGATTACAAAGTACGGGGAAAATGGCATTTATATAGCGACTGAAGAGCGTCCAGAACAAATAAGGGAGAACGTGAAAATGTTCGGGTGGGATTTTGAAGCCCTGGAAGAAGAAGGTAAATTAGCGATAGTGGATGCATGTTCTACAAAAATCGGCATACCCTCGCATGAGAAATACGTCGATGTCAGGCCGTTCGATATGCGTTCTATGATGGACCAGATTATTGCGATTCAGGATGAGATTGATGCAAAAAGAGCGGTGGTTGACGGAACTACATCTATTGGTTTTTATCTCCAGGACCCATCAAAGATCAGGGTTGAGCTCCTGAAATTAAGTACAACCCTTGAAATCCTGGGATTGACTTCAATAATGACATGCGAAACAATCGATGAGAACATGCCCAGCAGGTTCGGGGTGGAGACTTTCGTTACTGAAGGAACTATTTTGATGTACTATAAGCGCACGGACAGCGTAAGAGTGCGAAGTATAGAGATTTTCAAGATGAGAGGTTCGGACCACAGCAAGAACATCCATCCGTATGAAATAACCACGAACGGCATAGTGGTGCATCCTCACGAAGAAGTCTATACTGCCTGATTTTTTCTATCATGGAAAAAAAACCGTTGATAGTGCTAAATTTTAAAACCTATGCAGAGAGCATGGGTGAGAAAGCGGTCAGGATGGCGAAGTATTGTGAGGAGGTGAGCGCCGATTCCGGAGTGAACATTATCGCCTGCCCTCAGACACCTGATATTTACAGGGTTGCTAATGCTGTCAAAATACCCGTCTTTGCCCAGCATATCGATGCCGTCGGCGCGGGAAGCTACACAGGGCATATTACAGCCGAATGCGTTAGGTCAGCAGGAGCGAAGGGAACGCTCATCAACCATTCTGAAAGAAGATTACTTTTATCTGAAATAGACGCAGCGCTCCAGTCGGCTAAAAAAGTCGGATTAAAAACGATAGTCTGTACAAATAATATTGCCGTAACCTCGGCCGCTGCGGCGCTGTCACCAGATTTTGTAGCTGTTGAGCCGCCTGAACTGATAGGTTCTGGAATTCCTGTTTCAAAAGCCAACCCCGATGTGGTCAGCGGGTCGGTCAGGGCAGTAAAAGCTATTAATCCCAATGTTAAAGTGCTTTGCGGCGCCGGTATTTCCACCGGGGATGATGTGGCGGCGGCAATTGAACTCGGGACAGAAGGGGTGCTTCTTGCTTCTGGGGTTATCAAGGCAAAAGACCCGAAAGCGGCGCTGTTTGACCTTGTGAAAAAGATTTGATGTAATGTTTATTGCGGTGCACGTTGTTTTAATTCCTGAATGAATGCAATAGAATCAGCAGCCAGAGAACTTATTGAACAACTCCTGCGAAAAGAGATAACTGACGAAAAAGAATTGAACGCAGCTAAAAAAGCAGCCAGCATTCGCTATAAACTTTCATCCCTTCTGGGCAACTCCCAGATACTTGCAGCCGCAAGGGATGAAGATGAAAAAGAACGCGTGCTTGAACTTCTACAGTTAAAACCGGTAAGGACGATATCGGGCGTGGCTGTGATAGCAGCCATGACATCCCCTGCCCCGTGCCCTCACGGGCTGTGCATTCCCTGCCCCGGGGGAATCGATTCGAAATTCCATTCGCCGCAAAGCTATATGGGGGCAGAACCTGCTGCAAAGCGGGCTTTTGAGAATAATTTTGACCCTTATTTACAGGTCTCATCCAGATTGAAACAGCTATCGCAGATAGGTCATTCAGTTGAAAAGGCAGAACTCATCATAATGGGAGGGACATACACATCACGTACATTGTGCTACCAGGAATGGTTTGCCAAGCGCTGTATCGAGGCGATGAATGATTTTTACGGCACAGAATGGCGAAAGGGCAGGGAGTATGTTTCAGTAGAAGATGTCCAATCCGCAAACGAGAGCGCCGGAGTCAGGAATGTTGGGATAACCATAGAGACAAGACCGGACTGGACTAAAAAAGAGCATATTGATACAATTCTTGGGCTTGGCGCGACAAAGGTTGAGATAGGAGTACAGAGCACATACGATTTCATACTTGCAGGCATACAGCGCGGCCATACGGTTGCGGAGAGCGCTGAAGCCAATAAGAGGCTTCGCGACAGCGGATTGAAAGTCGGGTTTCATATGATGCCGGGGCTTCCCGGCTCATCAGCGGAATCGGATTTTCGCATGTTCAGGACGTTATTTGAGGATAAACGATTCATGCCTGATTATCTCAAGATATACCCGACACTGGTCACGGAAGGAACGCGGCTTCACGGGATGTGGGAACTAGGGAATTATGCGCCGCTTGAGGTTTTGGATGCTGTCGAGCTGCTTGCAAAAATCAAATCCATTCTACCGAAATGGGTCAGGTTGCAGAGAATACAGCGCGACATCCCTGCGTACCAGGTGCTTGCCGGCATAAAGAAGAGCAATATAAGGCAGCTTGCAAAGGAAAGGCTTCTGGAAATGGGAGGGAAATGCAACTGCATCAGGTGCCGCGAGGTGGGTCACAGGATGCTTGAGGGATTTAAGCCTGAGAACATCGAACTGACCGTGGAAGAATATGCGGCGTGCGGTGGAAAAGAGCATTTCATCTCATTCGAGGATACAGGAAAGGATATACTGGTTGGATTTATCAGGCTTCGTTTCCCATGCGCGCCCCACAGGCTGGAGCTTCACGGGGTGGCGCTGGTGCGTGAGCTGCACGTCTATGGCTCGATGGTGCCGCCTGGTGAGAGTGCAGGCAGGGCGCAGTGGCAGCATCGCGGGTACGGGGAGGAGCTTCTGGCGAAGGCTGAAGAGATTGCACGCACAGCGGGATATGAAAAGATTGCGGTGACAAGCGGCATAGGGGTGAGGGATTATTACAGGAAATTCGGATACGGGCGCGAGGGGCCGTATATGACCAAGAAATTATAAAATGCACCGCAAAGACGCGAAGGGCGCAAAGACCGATATTAACAACCTTTGCGGTGAGTTTTACCATTCCACCCTTACCGCAGGCTTATCCTCTATAAAAACTGCATCGAGTGGCAATCTTTCGCACAATCTTTTCATGGCAGGCGCTTCTGTGGCGTAATGTGTCGCATCGAACAGGCAAAGCTCACCTGCGTAACGGAGCGCATCATGGCGAAGCTCTCCCGATACAAGCGCCTCGGCGCCGTGTTCGAGGGCGATGTCGATGTATTCCCTGCGAAAACCGCTCCCGCCTACGACCATGACTTTTCTTATTTCGCGGTCTCCAGTGTACTGCACATGAGTATCCAGCTTTTTTGCAATAAAGGAGGCAAATTCCGGCGCGGTTGTCGGTTCAATCTCACCAATCCTCCCCAACGCAAGCGGTATGAGTTTGTTCAATCCAAGCAATTCAGCAAGCACATCGTTCACGCCGCCTTCTGCTTTGTCGTAATTGGTATGCATGGTATAGATGGAAATATCGTTATCAATGGCAATTTTCAATGTGTCGGATAATCGTTTTGAAATAAGGTTCACAGGGTCAAATATCAGGGTATGATGCGTGATGAGCAGGTTTGCCCCGAGGCGCGCCGCTTCTTTGAGAACGTAGTCGGTCGGGTCAAGCGCCACTGCGATTTTCCGGATGTCTGCGGCGCGGTCGAGAACGAGTCCGATTCTGCCTGTGTCGAAATCTTCGGCTAATTCAGGCGGCGCGATGGATTCGAGGAGGGGGATGAGTTCGCGGAGGTTCATGGGTGTTTGTTAGTTGGGAGGGTTATTTAAGGGTTGGTTTTACGATACGAAAATCTATTTGTACAAAATTAATATATTAGAGCGAGGCAGTCAACATGGACATTGAAGTTCGGAATGGAATAATTATTGGAGCTGTTGGTGGTGCAATAGCTGGTTTAGCTATCTGGTTGTTTGATTTTTTAAAGACAAAAACTATAGAATATCTTGACAAAAAACGTGTATTTAATTGGTTATACAATGAAACCAAAAAAGACGGTGCTAAAAAATGGCGTTCTACGAGAGCTATTGCCAGTTATAATAACTTAACCGAAGATAGAGTGAAGTACATTTGTAGCATTCATGAAAAGATTGTTCCATCAACGGGAGAGAAAGAGGATATTTGGGGAGTAAAAGAGTTTACAAGACCTTAATGATTAAAGGAACCTTTGAAAGGAGGGCAATATGTGCTATTGCGATGAATCAGAATTTAAGATTCTATCTGATATAAAGAGTGGTTCAATTCCAACTGGTGCTTTAATTCGGGATTGTTGTTGGAAGCGTATATGTCAAGTCAGAGGAAGGCACTTTAATGAGGTCTCTGATAGAACATGGCGCAATATTTGTGCAGACCGTGGAACCTATAAGTTCGGTCATTAAAACTTAGGGATGCTAGAACCATTGAAAGTGAAATTGACCCCGATGGGAAATAGTAACGAAGTGAATTTAACATGCTCACCATACTATTAATACTGCTCATCGGCTGGCTTGGCATAATATCCTCATTGGCAATCTCAATCGCAGGGGTTATCAGAAGTAAACCATTATGGTTAATAACCGGTGCCATACTTGCTATTCCATTTTCCTGGTATCTTAGCGGCTGGCCACTTTTCAGGCACATAGGACTTCTCCTGCCATTATTTCAACTTGGAGCTGCTATGGCGATACACAGGCATGTTGCATGGTTGGCATGGTTGCTTCTATTACCGTTTGCAGGTATTGCCGTCTGGTTGGGGATTACTGTACTCATGCAATAAATATGTGAAATAGAACCCTTTTTAACCATTTCAGTAGTAAGAACCATCATGTGCGGCATAGCAGGCGCGGCAGGAAAGAACTCAGAAGCATCAGTCAAAAAGATGCTCGAAGCAATCAAGCACAGGGGACCGGACGGTTCCGGCACTTTTTCCATCGGCGATATCACGCTCGGTAATGTCCTGCTCAAAATCACAGGCTGTAAGCCTCAGCCAATTCACAACAGCGGCGCGCTCACGTACAACGGCGAGATTTACAATTTCAGGCAGATAGCAGAAAAGCTTCATGTCACAACAGACTCTGACAGCGAGGCGCTTTTTGCCCTGATTAGCTCAAAAGGCATGGAAACAGCTATTCAAGAATTAGATGGCGATTATGCATTTGCTTACGTCGAGAATGAAAAACTCCATATTGCGCGCGACCCCGCGGGCGTAAAACCGCTTTATTACACCACAGGCGCAGGGTTTGCTTTTGCGTCCGAGAAAAAGGCGCTGTCAGTGATTGGGATGAATGAGATTCGTACCCTCAAGCCCGGGCACATGCTGACATACAGCGCCGGAAATATAACTGAAAAAAGAGTCAGCGGTTTTACTGCGGGCGAGCCGATAACAGATGAAACAATCGCCTCAAAAACGCTATCTGAAACGATAAAACGCGCCGTGGAGAAACGGCACTACATGCCATGCGCCATTGCCTTCTCAGGCGGTCTTGACAGTTCTCTCATTGCCGCGCTTTGCCCTGTCGCAGAATTATATTCGGTTGGCATGGCGGGCTCGCATGATATAATGCAGACAAAAAGAGCGGCGCAGCTTCTCGGGCTTTCGGATAAACTTCATCTGCATGAACTTACCCTCGATGAAGTGGAGTCTGCTCTTCCTGCTGTAATAAGAGCCGTCGAGTCGGGAGACCCGTTAAAAGTAAGCATCGCCGTGCCTCTGTTTTTTGCATCAGGAGACGCCAAAAACGGCGGCATTCGGGTGATGCTTTCAGGACAGGGCGCTGATGAGCTTTTTGCGGGATACAAACGGTATGAATCAATGAAGCCTGCGGAACTTGAATCCGCTCTCCGCAAAGACCTCGAAAATATAGCTGAGAACAATCTTGAGCGGGACGATGCTGTTACAATGACAAACGCTGTTGAACTTCGCGTCCCTTATCTTGACAGGGGGGTCGTGGAACTTGCCATGCGGATAGCGCCCGAACTCAAGGTACATAATGGCGTGAGGAAATACATCCTGCGCCTGGCAGCAAAGAATTTCCTGCCTGATGAACTCGTATTTAAAGAAAAGAAAGCGGCGCAGTACAGCAGCGGGATTTATTCTGCCCTTGTGAAGCTTGCCAGGAAAAATGAGTTCATGGGAGAACGGGCGCTTGGAAGGTATCTTGAGGAATTATGGTTAAAAACTACGTTTTAAACTCATCTTTGCGTTCTCTGCGCCTTTGCGGTGATTAATCCCTCTCATGCCTCATAACAATCTTTTTATCGCTTGCGCCACTTTATAGGGTTTTAATGACAACCATCGAGAACAAAAAGCTCGGATTTATCGGCACAGGGAAGATGGGCGAAGCCCTGATAAAAGGCATACTTCATGCCAAACTCATCCCTTCCGGGAACATATACGCAAGCGACATGGATTTCGGAAAGTTGCAGTCGCTTGAAGAGCAGTATAAAATAAGTGTCTGCAAGGACAATTGTTCTGCAGTCACAGATTCGGATATTCTAATAATTGCAGTCAAGCCGCAAACAATTCCGGCGCTTTTGAAGGAGATAAAATTCTCCATAAAAAACCAGCTTATTATATCAATTGCCGCAGGCGTAGCAATCGCTACTTATGAAAATGAGATGCCGCGCGGAACGAAAGTTGTAAGGGTAATGCCGAATATTGCCGCAACCGTAAGGGAGGCTGCATCGGCAATCAGCCCCGGAAGCGCCGTATCGAAGGATGATATTGAAATTGCGAAAACGATTTTTAATGCCATAGGGCGAAGCGTCATACTGCCTGAGCATCTTATGGATGCAGTCACCGGATTATCGGGCAGCGGCCCTGCTTATATTTTCATGGTCATCGAAGCGCTTGCGGACGGCGGGGTTCATGAAGGTCTTGACAGGAACACTGCAAAATTACTTGCAGCCCAGACCGTTCTTGGCGCAGCTAAAATGGTGCTTGAGGACAGAAGTCATACAGGCGAGTTAAAAGACATGGTAACATCACCGGGCGGCACGACAATCAGGGGACTCAGGGTAATGGAAGAACGGGGCGTCAGGGTTGCAATGATGAACGCAGTAATTGCGGCATGCGAACGTTCAAAAGAACTTGGCAAGAAGACCTGAAAGAAGGCAGAAGATGTCTCTCCTTTCTGATATAGAAAAAAAAGCAAGAAAGAACCACGCAAGGATTGGGCTTGGGATAGGGAAGATTTCTGAAAAACTGATTAAGAGCGCAGAAGCCGCAAGCGAGTATGCGGATGTTGTTCTTGTTGGAGATGAAAAACAGATTAAGGCAACGGGTACAGAACTTGAGATAATCCATTCAACCGAGCCGCCAAAAAAACTGGTTGAATTGCTGGTTTCAGGCGAGATTGACGGCGCTGTCAGGGGAACTCTCAGCGCGACAAAGACCCTCTCTGAATTAAAAAAATCACTTAACCTCACAAAATTATACAGGGTCGCATTACTGGAAACGGCAGACGGGAAACCTTTTTTCCTCGCGCCTGTAGGTATTGATGAAGGAAATTCCGCAGAGGACAAGGTCGAGTTAATAAAACGGGGTGTAGAGCATTTCAGGCGTCTGGGCGTAGAAGCGAAAGTCGGGATTCTCTCGGGCGGGCGTTTTGAAGATAAAGGCAGGGATGAGAAAGTGGACAGGACGCTTGCCGAGGCCGAGATTGTCACAAAAAGAGTATGCGATATGGGAATAAGCGCAAAGGATTATTCAATATTGATAGAAGATGCAATCGAAGAGGCAAATTTTATCATTGCGCCTGATGGGATTTCGGGGAATCTTATTTTCAGGACGCTTGTGTTCCTGGGCGGCGGGTATGGTCATGGCGCGCCCGTATTGATGGAAAAGGTGTTTGTGGATACGTCAAGAGTGGGCGGGCATTATACGAGGGCGATAATGCTTGCAAGCGCGCTGAAAAACCAGACGGCTTAATGTCCTGTCCCTTCATGTAGTCTTTAATGGTTGGTCTAATACATTGACGCCCCAGCTTTTTAGGTTAGTATCGCATTTTGCTCTTTTTGAAATGCTGCCCCCTTTGTTTTAACGTTTACGAACAATGGTACCAGACCCCCCGCTGTTCTCAATGATCAACCGGTTATTCTTTTGGTCTATACGGACGATAACCTCTTCATCATACTTGAAGGGAAATGCGCTATCCTTTGCCACGTCGGTTGGAATATATACAAAAACCGCATCGTAACGCTTACCCTTGCTCGTTCTCGGACGATTAATCAGCTTGCTCTTTGACTCTAACACGTGTTCAGCCTCGTGTTGTGTATTAATCTTCATACATAATCACCTTTTTTTACATGTAGAATGAGTAGTAATTTGTGTAGTAACCCTACTTTGACAGTTAAAAAATCCTATTTATCGAGTATGTCTACTTTTTTGGCAGGAAAATCAATTTGACAGTAACAAAAAATTAACATTTCATCTTAACTTTTTGCCATATTATTTCT
>JAHFDG010000015.1 GCA_023249105.1 Candidatus Methanoperedens sp.
TGTCAATATCTTGATGATATCAACAAAATGCCTGTGATTTTCAAGTGGAAATACAAGATGGATGAAATGCCTGGAAGAATTGAGTCATTGTAATATTAATTTGGAATTGATATACTAGTTACATAATCCCCGTAACCGACTTAATTTAACCTGCAAAATAAGTAACAATAATTATAAAGTATAACGTATCATACTAACCTGTCTTCGGACAAATAAAATTAAATGGACGTGGTAACAATGGCAAGCTTCGGAAAATGGGTAAAGGACACATTCAAAAAAGATCCTTTAAAAGTATCGACAAATGAAATCAAGAGAGACCAGATTAAAATCGATCGTCTCGCAAGCATAAAACGAGATGAAATAGACGACCTGAATACAAAAATCGAAGATATAATAAAAAAAGGCGTAGGACAGACCAAAGAGACAAAAATTTCACTCTCTCATGAACTCGGCGCAGTAAAAAACAAGAAAACTCAGCTTCAAAAGACCCATGAGGGTCTGATGAGGCAAAAAAAGGCGCTGAATATGCTTGAATTCATGGTCGAACAGAAGAATACCGCACAGGTAAGTACAATTGCGAATCAGATATTCGACATGGATATAGATAAAGTCTCTGACCTTGCAAGCGAAGTCGCTATCGAAGGAATGATGCAGGAAGACAAGATGAAAGCATTAGAAGGTGCCATGGTTGGCATATTCGGTGAAGAAAGGCTATCCAAAGACACCGAAGAACTCCTGAATCAGTGGGATCAGCTCGAAGCCGGGCAGATCGATGTAGATAAATTCAAAGATACTGTTGAGAAACAAAGTGAAAAAATGATTGTGAAAAGAGAGACAGAGTCAAGTTAATCTCTTAAATAAAAAATGGCTTGCAATCACAATCCATTTTTTTTCTTATATTTTTTCATAAATCCTGAAAAAGGAGACTAAAATGGGTTTAGCTGATGAATTTGAAGCAGTCCAGCGGAAAGATTTCATAAAGCAGAAAAACATTGCAGAAAAAGCGCTTGAAAAAGGAGATTATGATACAGCAAAAAAGGCTTTTAACGCTGCTGCAAATGCTGCGCAGAAAATAAGTAATGCGGTTTCAGGAAAAGAATCTAAAGAAAAATGGCTTTTACTTTCAAAAAATTATTTCAATGCTTCCGAGCAATTAAATAGGGGGATTATACCTGAAAAAGAAAAACCCAAAGAATATGTACGGCAACCCGTAATAACAGCCTCTCAATCTACTGAAGCCGGTCAGGGCGAAAAGGAAGAAAACTTCGAGACGTATATAGAAGAGAATTTAATAACTTCGAGTACAGTTACCTGGCAGGAAATCGCGGGTCTTAACAACACAAAAGAGACAATCAAAGAATCCGTAGTATTGAGCATCATTGAGGGGAAACCTGAGGCTATAAAGCCCTGGAAAGGAATTCTTCTTTTCGGACCTCCGGGCACTGGGAAAACCCTGCTTGCAGCGGCAACAGCAGGTTCTTTGAAAGCCACATTTTTTAATGTTAAAGTGAGCAATCTGTTATCTAAATACTTCGGTGAATCTTCGAAAATCATAACCGCTTTATACAATGTTGCCCGAAAAAGATCGCCTTCCATTATTTTCTTAGATGAATTTGATTCAATTGCGATGAGCCGCTCCACTGAAATTTCTGAAGCTTCACGCAGAGTACTATCCACATTACTTTCTGAATTAGATGGATTGCAGGATAAGAAATCCTCACAATATATTTTAACAATGGCGGCTACAAATACGCCGTGGGATCTCGATGCAGCAGTGCTCAGTCGCTTCCAGAAACGAATCTATGTCCCATTGCCCGATGTGCAAGCTGTTGAAGAAATGATAAAAATCAATACTCAGAAAAAAGGTATAGAATTTAAGGGGGACTTGAAACCAATAGCTTCAGATTGCGTTTCGAGATTATTTGCAGGTCGCGATGTCACCACGCTATGCAATGAGGCTATCTGGAACATGGTTCGTGAACAAAATACCGGGCTTAGCACGCTTGCTGATAAGTCTCTTGATGCAATCAAGCAGTTCAAGCTAAAAGTGAGACCCGTGTTAGAATCAGATTTTAGAAAATCGTTTGAGATAGTAGAAAGCGCTGTGAAAGAGCGCGATGTAATAAAACATGAAACCTGGGCGCAGGAATACGGCGGATACGAGTCTGATAAAAAAAAACAACCGACGGTGATTAATAAAGAGCTATCCAGAGAAAAGAATAAAGAAGAATCTTTAAAACCTATTATTGATAGATTTCCTTCTTTATTAGAGGACTCGGATATTAAACCTGAGGTTCTTGGGGCTGCATTAAATATTGCAGTGGAGATAGCCAGTGAAGGAAGGGAGGGAAAGTCTGTGGGTACAGCATTTGTTATAGGCGACAGCGAAAATATAATGAAGAATTCAAGACAGCTTATTCTGAATCCATTTGCAGGGCATCCGCCAGAGGAGAGGATGATTACACTTCATGACCTGAAAGATAATATAAAAGAATTGGCGCAGCTTGATGGTGTTTTTGTGGTAAGGGGTGATGGTCTTATGGAAGCGGCAGGGAGGTATATAACAGTGGATGCCCATGGAGTTAGCCTGCCGAAAGGCTTTGGGACAAGGCATTCATCAGTGGCTGCTATCACGATGGTGACAAAGGCGGTGGGGATTGTGGTTTCGCAGAGCGGTGGAGGGATAAGGGTGATTAAGAGAGGGAAGATTGAGGTGAAAATCTGAGTTTAGACTTTTAAAAAGTATAGCGTTGATTGAATTATGGATAACAAAAAAGTGGGAATTTCTAAGGATATTAATAGGGTATTTCTAATAGTGTTTTTAGCAGGATTGACCCTTAGCATTTACATTCCAGCCGCAAGTGCGAATACAGTTAAGCAATTTAATGTTGAGGTAGGGGATGCTTACTGGTATGATCTAACTGTGAATGCTTCAGAAACAGTTGATGTGAGTGTTTGGACTGATGGTGCACCGAATAATAATGATATTCTTATTACATCATCTTATGACTCAATTGGAAATCAAATGAATGCCGGTACTGCGACTCATGGAAAAGCTACGTTTGGCTCGGGTTTTACTCCAACCACAACAAGCACTTTCAAAGTTAGAGTTTATCTCTATGATTCCGATCGTGTAGGAACACGCACCATAACTATGTCAAGTCCTCAATTCATATTTACAGCACCGCATTATATGGAAACTGCAAGCAATATTGCCGAGGGAGATACTATCTGGTATTACTTAACGGTCAATTCTACAGGGATAGTTGGTATAAATGCCTGGACTGATGGCGGTGATCTGGAATATGATCGTTTTGAATTGTATCTATTCGATCCGATTGGAAAGGAAGTATATACAACGTCTGGATCCAACAAAGCATCGATTACTTATATTGCCAAAACAACAGGTATTTTCAAAGTTCAGGTTCATATCAATAAAATCCGTGGTGGAAACCCACACAAGATTACCGTATCAAGTAATTATCCGTTAGGAGCTACTCTGCCGACATCCACTCCTACAATATCTGAAACATATACACCACAAAAGGCAACCCCACAGCCAAGTATCGTGATAGATGGCAATCCGCAGGACTGGGCTGGAATTAAGCCTATTATGACCGATCCCGAAGGTGATAGAACAGAAAATGTGCAGGGTTCGGACTTGAAATCATTATATGCCTTAAATGACAATGAATTTCTTTATTTAATGTTAGAAGTCTATGATAATCCAAACGGTTCAAAAGAAAAAGTTCAGTATGTTTTTGAAATAGCCAATAATACCGTATCTCCTTTTCTGAAATGGGATTATGAGATAGGAGCGGAGGCACAGGGAAATCCCTGGCTATGGAACCTCACAGAGTATGATACACGTATCAATGACAAAGATCCGAATCCTTACGGTTTGGTCAGGGGTGTATCTGGCGTTGAGGCGTTGGGTAAAGATGTGTTTGAAATGAAGATACCGCTGCGTATAATAGGAAATCTAAAAAATATGATTATCCGCGCAAGAACACAGTTTCCAAATGGAAACGGGTTATATGATGATATGCCAGGCGCTAAGTTCATAACGAATCCTTCTCTAATTATTCCTGAAAAACAAACACCTACTCCAACGCTCACTCCAATACCTACACATGGTGAAGAATTAAATCAAGAACGGCTTTCAGAAGGGCTGAAGTATCTTGCTTTTCCTGCATTGACATCATTAGCAGTATTAGGTATAGTCCTATTTTTTGAAAAAAGAGAAAAGAATAAGCGTAAGTTTAATGATGATTTGAGAACAAAGCATTGGTTTGGTTATTATTCAGTGCTAATTGGTAACTTTATTATAGGTGCTGTTTTTGCACTCATTTCCTTTGCAGTCTTCTATAAAGAACTTCCAGTCAGTTATGATGCTGGAAAATTTTTCTTTACAATACCTATTTTTTATCTGTCAGCGTCCACTTTTATTTTAATTCGTGGGTTACTATTATCAAGACCAAATACAAAATTAAACGGTTTGCATTTTCTCATTTCTTTACTGATGGGTATATTTATGGTCTTTATTTTACTGACTGACCCTCAAAAGAGCCCGCCTTTCATTTTCCCGGTTTTATTTTTTATTTCCTCAGGAATATCTCTCTGGTACGAAAGAGTTGCGATTTTCAGACCAGAATCTATTCAGGAATCGTTATCTATAGAAAAAGGAAGTGAAAAACCAATTCTTGCGCCAGATATCAAGCGTGGATACTCCGTTCTACCTAATAACGACATTAAATTTGGCATAAGAGTGACGAATAATACGAGTTACACTATTACAGATGTGGATACGATTCTGGATTATCAGAAGGCATCATCAATGCCATTATTCTCAATGAAAGATTCTGAAATTCAGCACCTTGGCAACATCGCCCCAAACACTGCGCGCACTGCAACCTACATACTCAAACCCCTCGGCTGCATCCATAACGAGCAAATAAACGCTCTTATCATCTGCAAAGACCACATGGGCAAAAAGCAAACCCTTCACATGCACCCCAAGGAAGTTCACTGCGTCTGCCCATTCCTCAAGGAAAAGCCCATGAACGAAGGAGAGTACAGCCGCCTCGCAGCTAATAGCAAATTCGTACAAGAAGGCATATCTTTCAAAGGCATAAGTGTTGAGGAACTGGCTAATTTCATGGGTGAGACATGCAGGCACATGCTATACAAGGTCAAAGAATACGACATTGAGGGCAAGAAAGTCATTTATCTTTCAGGTGAGTCACTCGGAGAGAAGACATATTATCTCTTGACTGCGGTTATTCAGGAGTATAAAGACTTAACTCAGGTGGTTTTGAGGGCGTACTCGGACAAGAGCTACGGGTTGAACGGCTTCATGAACGAGATGGCTGACAGTATACGGCATCTTGTGGGGTCGGTTCGGAATGCTAAGGAGATTGGGATTATTGAAAATACGCAGGTGATCAATATCATTGATTCGGTGGTGCAGCGGACGAATTTTGAAATGGGCGCAGGTGGAAATACGCAAGTTAATATTAGGGATAGTGTGGTGCAAAGCACTACGATAAAAGGCGAGGAGAAGAGGGAAGCGAAAGCGAGAAATGAAACGGATAAGAAAGCGCCTGAACCTAAAGAAAGAATTGAACGTGAAGGACAGAAAGTAACGCCATTCGAAGAGATATGGAGTCGAATTATTGTTAATTCCAGAGAATTATTCCATACAAAAACTGGATTAGAATTTACATACAAAGTAGAAGGTGATCGGTTCTATCCAAGCAGAACTGAATATGCAATATCAAAAAACGATTTTAAAACTGCTTATGAATTAGTTCCAATTGATGGTCCGGGTGAGATTAATGATATTGTTAGAGGACCTGCTTATGTTTGGGCAGTGCTGCATGATCAACGGATTTTAATGAAAGAATGGTGATATGAAAGAAAGTATAACTGGTTAAAATATAGAAGGTTTTTTTATCAGCATATAACAATTGGGATGACGAAATGGTGGATATCGAGATAAAACGCGGTTATGAAGTCCTGCCCGACAACAATGTCAGGTTTGGAATCAGAGTTGTCAATAACAGTGACTCCGCTATTTCTGATGTCGAAGTTATACTGGATTACAGCGAATCTCTTTTTGAGCTTGGAGGCAATAAAATACAGAAACTCGGTAATATACCGCCCACCGTGCCACGCACAGCGAAATTCATACTGAAACCGCTTGGATGTATACATAAAGAAGAAATAGGCGCAACAGTACTTTACAAAGACCACCAGTGGAAGAAGCACACGCTAGAGATGCGCCCCAAAGAAGTGCATTGTGTCTGTCCATTCTTGAGAGAAAAATCGATTACAAGGGCTGAGTTTCTGAATCTATCAAAATCTGGATATTCGGCAGATCGAGGTATTAATTTCGAGAATATATCCATAGATAAGCTGATGGATTTTCTTTCTCATACCTGCAAAAACAGGCTGTATAAGGTGGATGAAATTCCTGTTGAGAATGGAAAAATACTCTATCTTGCAGGAGAATCACTCGGAGAGAAGGCATATTATCTGCTCACTGCGATTGTGAAAGAATATGAGGGGCTTTCTCAGGTACTGCTACGTGCGAATTCGGATAAGAACTATGGTCTTATCGGATTTTTGAATGAAATTCTGGATAATCTGCACCACCTTGTGCAGACAGTGAATTCGGCACGGGAAATCGGGATTATCAAGAAAGAGCAGGTTATTAATATCATTGATTCTGTTGTGCAGAGGACGACTTTTGCTGGAGGAGAGGGTGCAGCGTCGGTGAACATCAGGGACAGTGTGGTGCAAAGCACGGAGTTTAAAGGGGATGAGGAGAGAAAGAGGCGCGAGGAGGAGAGGACACAGAGGGTTACTCAAACAGCTTCACCAGCACTTGTATCCATACCAGCCCTATACCAGAAGACCATCACCAACTCCATCGGCATGGAATTCGTTCTGATACCTGCTGGTGAGT
Source organism: Candidatus Methanoperedens sp. (assembly GCA_023249105.1). Lineage (GTDB taxonomy): Archaea > Halobacteriota > Methanosarcinia > Methanosarcinales > Methanoperedenaceae > Methanoperedens. Next base: position 6,971 of record JAHFDG010000015.1, read on the forward strand.
TTGACATGTCGAAATCAAATGAATCAGGTAGATCTGAAGGACCCGTTCATCGAGTAATAATATCAAATGGTTTCTACATGGGTAAATTCGAGGTCACCCAGAAGCAGTGGCGTGATATGATGGAAACAAATCCTTCGAAATTCAAGGGCGACAATCGGCCTGTTGAACAGGTGTCATGGACCGATGCTCAGGAATTTATCAAAAAGCTCAATGAGAATGAAGGCACGAATAAGTACCGTCTTCCTTCTGAAGCAGAATGGGAGTATGCGGCGCGAGCAGGCACAAAAACAAGATATTCCTTTGGCGACGATGAATCGATGTTCGGCGATTATGCATGGTATTATAGTAATTCAGGTGGCAAAACTCATGAAGTCGGTCAGAAGAAGCCCAATCCATGGGGGTTGTACGATATGCACGGCAATGTCTGGGAATGGGTTCAGGATACGTGGCACGGCAACTACAATGGTGCGCCTACAGATGGCAGCGCATGGGAGAAAGATGGCTCGGACCGCGTCGCTCGCGGCGGTAGCTGGCGCGGCAACGCCCGGAGCTGCCGGTCAGCGTTTCGAGACGACGGCGACCCTGGCGACCGCATCACCAGCCTCGGTTTCCGTCTTCTGAGGATTTCGTAACTCCTTTCCACTTTACCCCTTTACCACTTTCCACACGTTACTTACCACAAAGTAAATGTCACGGCGAAGCCTGAAGCCAGTGCATCCGCTGTGATCCAGGCGCTTGCGCCGCAAATTAACGCAGATGCTAAGTCCGAAAACTGGCGCTATTAAAAATAAACTTACGCATTTTCCGTAACAATCTTCTCATTATTCAGTTATCCAAGTAATAACCATTATATACACTTACCCTAATATAAAACTCAGTTTAAAACGAGTAAAGGGTGATATAATGGAAAAAATTGAAAGTCTTAAAGGTCAGGGTTTCTGGACAAAAGTAAAAAATGCAGTCGAACCCGTGGCTGAAAAGATTCTTGGTGCGGTCATCCCCGGATATGATTACCGTGCAAAGAAAAACAGATTGAATACCGACCAGGCAGTCAGAGAAAAGTTAGCCAGGGAGCTTGAAAAATCATATAATACGCTGAAAGAAGTCAGCGACCTTGCATACAAGGATGGCAAAAGGGATGTTGTGGAGCACATCAAGGATACATTGAACGCCATCGATTTAGTGAAAAAAGAGATAGAACACGCAGCATACGGATTGTCGCCCTTATTCACTCAGGACAATGTTGATAGCAAAAACATTATCAGGATGATAGAGTTTGATGCAAAGCTTCTGGACGAACTGGTAGTAATAACAGAAGCCAGCGATATAGTGTATGATAACGTTCTTGAAGGAAAGACCTCGGATATTGTCCTTCAGGTCAGGAAAATGAAACGAAGCGTTGATAAAATGAGGAACATATTCTCTGACAGGAACGACTACCTGACAAATCTTGCATAGGTGAAACTATGGAAAAAAAACCGTTGTTTTTCAAGGACGAAGGAGAAATGGGGGATGTGCTTTCACAGGCTAAAGGGCTTGCCAAAAAAGTACAGGTAATAAACAAGCACCTTGATACACAAATTAAGGAAATTAGTGAACTGAAAGAACAGGTAGAAGAAGAAAGCTATAGCCAGGTAATTAAAGAAAGTCTTGGGAAAAAGATCGATACCGCAAAAAGCAAGTTCTCATCCTTAATTTCAAACTGGAAAGGAAAAAAGGATCAGGTTGAACAGGAAAAGGGAGAACTTCAAGCACAGCAGGCTGAGATTCTGTCTGAGAAACAGGAACTTGAAAAGAAACAAAACGAAGTTAATCCTGAACAAAAAGAAATTCTCACAAAAGAATTACAGAATATTTCCAGATTAGAAGAAACAGTCAGCGAAAAACTGGTAAAACTTGAAAACACGAAGGAAGCAATCGAGAACATCCTGAATGAAAACAAGGAGAAGATACGTGAAAACATACTCACGAATGAAGAAGTCGAGTTCATAAAACTCAAGTATTTTAGTCTCATCCGTTCAAGACTCTCGACAAAAGGTATAACAAGCCCTGTATCAAATAATTTTTATTATGAAAAGGACTGGAAATTGACGTTAATGGAGAATGAGATTGTTGCAAAGACGATGACGGGTCTTATCAAAAGTCATAACGATATCTATTTTGATATAACTTTTACAGCGCCGATGGACATTGAAGGGTATGTTTATAAAAAGAAAGGGATGGAAGTAACAAATACGATTAAGAAATTCATTAATTCAGCAGATGGCAAATCCTATAATGCGCTTGTTCTAGCCTGTCCGACTGGCTGGGATGATGAAATAAAAAGCCACGTTGCAACCATGGGTCATTCCAATGCAAGCATATACCTTGTTGACCTTGCAGAAAAACAGATGTTTTTCAATAGAAACGATGAAAAAACCATGAATTTTTCTGAGTGGTTTGCTCCACTTTCTATGGATGATGAAATTAATGATCTCGTAGAAAAAGTAAAACTTGATATTAAGAACGGAGATATTCAATTCAGGGCTGATAAGGTGGTCGAGAAATATAAAGTCCCAAGAAAAATAGTCATATCAGCGTTCCATAAGATTGCGGATTCAAAGAATGCTGAGATAATCGATAGAAGTGAAGGTGCAAAGGATATAATATTATTAACGAGGTGAAAAAATATGTTCGGGTTTGGTAAAATAAAATGCAGCAATCCAAAATGCGGTGCTGAGAATAGCAAAAACGATAAATTCTGTTCCGCTTGCGGCTCAAATCTTTCAAACACGGTTTGCAGTGGATGCGGTGCTAAAATCGGACAGGGAGAAAAATTCTGCCCTGAATGCGGAGCAAGAATAACTCCGATTCCCGTGGATGCAAGAAGCAAAGAGACACCAGTTCCAACATTGGACGAAAAAATAAAGCTGTGGTCAAGACAACCTCAAGATTTTGCGCGGCGGTTTGAACTTGATGATATAAAAGGAATCTTCAGGAAACATGTGACTGTTGAACAGGGCACTAAAGCTATCTTTCTCCAGGGTGGAAGGTTCATGGGTGAGCTAATTCCCGGAATGTATGATGCCGGAGGGCTTCTTAAACGAATAGGGAATCTGAACTTCTCAGAAACAGCCACTGTTATAGTGGTGGAAGGTTCTGATACACGGCTCGAATTTGAGATAAAAGAAGGTTTAAGAACAAAAGAGTCAGTTGAAGCTACTGTCAAAGGAACCCTTACACTAAATATCGAGAATCCAATAATGTTTTTCACCAACATGATGAAAAGCAGAGATGCAATTTCAATATTAGACCTGACAAAATTTCTTCAACCTGAAATGACAAACATTGTTCAGGCTAAAATCAAGCAGTATTCTCTTGATGATTTATACGGTAATCTCGAGCTTAAAAATGAAATACAGCAGGATTTTGAGTACCACATGAGAACAACCCTTAATCGGCTCGGGATGAAACTGATTCATATTCCATCATTTGACTATACTGAAACCAATTGGAAAGATATTCTACAGAAAAGAGGCGATTTGGGTCTCGATGAGAAACGGGTAGGTATCGATGAGGGGCGGGAAGACTTAGATTACAAAAAACTTCAAATCAAAAAGCGAGCGCAGGCAAGGGAATCTGAAGGGAAAATCAATGAGTTAAAAAATGAAGATGAAATTAATAAATTCATTCACAACCTTGCCAAAGAAGGTATTATCCGCGACAATGAAAAGATAGAGCTACAACGAATTTTGCAAGAGAATCTTCAAGATCTTGGACTGGTTAGAAACCAAATACGAGAAAAGCTTTCCCACAGCCACAGAATAGGCATGCAGAAGGAATCTTTCCAATTCGAAATGGATACGACACAGGAACGTGATAAGTTAAAAGATGAAATGGAAAGAAGAGAACTCGAGCGAAACCGGATAGAGGCTGAGCAGGGAATTGAATTACTCGGAAAACTGAAAGCGACCAAACGCACTGATGCCGCTGGCTATCAGGAAATAGAAGCTAACCGTTTGAAGTCACGCTCTGGAGCAACAGATGAAGCATTAATTTCAACAATTGGAGAAGATGGAGGTGGAAACCCTGCCATAGGTCATCTGGGAGAGCTTGCAAAGATGAAAGTTGCAAAAGGGCTTACTGAAGAACAAATACTTGCTCTTCAGGCTAAAGACAGTGCTGGTATTGCAAAGGCATTCGAAGCAAAATACAGCTCGGAAAAGACGGAACAACTGTACCGTGAACGCATGGCAGACCAGCAGAAGTTCCAGGAAACCATGGTCAATCTGACAGACAAGAACGCAGACCGGGCTGAACGCATGGCTGGCAAGAGCATGGAGCAGATGGGCGCCACGGCGGTGACGAGAGGACAGGCAGCAGTTCCCACGACAACTGTGGTTGGCGGAGGCTTCGGCGGCGCGCCAGTTGTAGTCGGGGCACAAAACGCTCCTATGCAGGAGAGAAAGGTGGTATTATGCCAGGGCTGCAATGCTGAAAATGCAGTAGGAACGAAATTCTGCACCACGTGCGGAGGGAAGCTTTGAGAATAAATATGAGAACATTAGGAACGACAATTTGGCTTGTATATCGCTTGTGACTGCAGTGGGGCGGGGTTGTGAGAGGATGTAGAGTTAAGAAAAAAAGGAGATCGAGGGCTACATGTATATATATTAAATAAAAAGGAAATATGACTGAAAATTCACCTGAAATTCCAGCCTATGATATATACTGGAAAAAAAAATTAAAATCTCTTAAGGATATAAGTTATTCAAGAGATGGGAATTACTTACTTGTAGGATCAAACGAGGGCAGAGTATATTTTTTTGAAAAAGATGGGACAGAACTATGGCAGCAGAATCTAAATGATATTACATGCCTTGGTGTATCAGGGGACGCGTCAAGAATTATCACGGGAAATAACTCCGGTTCATTATGTCTAATCTCGAAAGAAGGCAGGCGCGAGTGGGAAAAAAAAGTAAATGGTTCTATTAATTCGCTTTCGATCTCAGATGATGGAAAGAACATATGTATCGGCACTGATAAAGGCATAATCTTTGATTTTAATGATTCAGGAAATGAGTTATGGAAGCATAAGATTAAAGGTACATTGGATGGTGGGATTTGTCATTCGCCAGATGGGAAATTCATTGCAGTTGGGTCATGGGATACAGTTCACCTTTTTAGCGTGGAAGGCAAAATTATTTGGAAATTTAAATTTAACAAAAAAATTACTAATGTTTCTTTGGCTGAGAAAGCCTCTCTTATCGCAGCGTGTACAAAAGGAAGCATAGGGTTCATCGGAAATGAGGGCAATCTAATATCTGAAAAGGCAATTGCAAATGGATTCAAAAGTGCATCGATATGTGACAACCGTATTTATGCTATATCCTCAAATAATGTATATATTTTTAATAATAGAGGAGAACAGCAAACTTTTTTCGAAGCGCCAGAGAGTCTTTTAAAGATCTATGTAAACTCAAAAGAATTTATTTCAGCAATATCAGAAAACAGGATTTATATGTTTTCGTCTTTGATGAAGCCGGAGGTGAACATTCTAACAGAATCATTAATTTTCCGTGAAAAACAACCATTGAAAGTCGAAGTCCTGAACAACAGTCCTAAAGATTTTGAGTTAGAACTAGAATTAAGATCCAACGGATTAACTCCGGGTAATTTTAAATCACTTGTTAAAGTTCCTGCTAACGGAAAATCAAATGCTGAATTTTTGGTCGCTGCTGATAAAATAGGAAAATGCAATATTGAGTTTTTTATAAAAAATAAAAATATTAAATCAAATAAAAACATCATCGAAGTTGTTCCGCCAAAGATTGAATTGAATATTTCACATCATCCTAAATATGAATTTAATGCAGAGGATGACGAAATTACAATGATTATAGACATTGAAAATAATGGGCAAGGAACAGCAAAAAAAATCGGTGTCGTTGGGGATAACAACCTTTTCTTACCAGAACTGAAACCTGAAGCTAAAACTTCTTTAACATACAAAATAAAGTTGCCATCCGGAGAGCATAATTTATCGAAGAATATAATTTATGAAGATGAGTTTGACAACAAATTTAATATTGAATGTTCGGGTCGTATTTTGGTTGAAAAAGCGCCTTATGTATGGGGCTTAAAACAACCTGTGCCAAAAATCACTACAGGGAAAACAGAAATTATCAAATTTGATGTGAAGAATATCAAAAAAGATGTTTTGAATTTGATATTCAATATCACATCTGAAAAAATTGAGATTAAACCTGATAGTAAAGCGGTGCAGTTGAAGCCTTCAGAAAGTCAAGAGATGGAATTTAGTTTTATGCCAAGGGAATCTGGTGAGAATATTGAATTTAGCATCATAATAGAATATGACGGCAAAATACAAAAATACGAAAATGATATCAAAGTATACGCCGGACCGCCGCATATTATTGTAAAAAACCACTTGCCAAAAGATAAATACCTCCTTGGTGAGGAAATCTATGAGACACTGGAATTATTAAATGATGGGGAAAGCGCTGCAAAAAATATACAGATAGATGGTATCCCTGAAAAGATCCCAATATTGGAACCGAAAATTCTGAAATTGGTTAACAGACCACTCCAGAGCAGTGAGGCAAAATCTTACAGATCCGAAAAAAACAGGATAAAATATGAAGATGATGTGGGAGATTATTCAATTGAGTTCGACTCCAAAGCTTATACTGTTCAATCACCGGCATTAAGAATAAAAGTGCCAGAAATTAATTTACAGGAAAATATCAAAAAAGAAGTTATGTTTGAAATAACGAATGTTAGTAATGAGTTGATGAAAGGCATCTCTGTTGAGCTTTCGATCCCTGATGATAGGACCATCATAGATAAGCGTGCTATTGCTATTGAAACCATCAGCCCCAATACTACAATACCAGCAGTGTTCCATATGACTGCAAACAAAGAAGGAATTGTGGATTTCAGCATATGCGCAAAACATCAAGGGGCGATTATCGCTCAGCAAGCCGGAACTTTCATTGTGGGTTCAAAGACCCCGGCGCTTATAATTGAAGCTGATGATGGTGGAATGGTGCAAAATGAGCATTCCCTGTTAAAATTAAAGATTACCAATACAGGAGAAATGGAAGCCAGAGATATATCCATTAAAATACATTGTGAAATCGATAAAATGTTCTGCAAAGAAGTAACGCCGTCAAATCATTCCGAATTAAAAGAAATAAAACCTTACGAAAGCAAAGTAATAAATTTGGGATTCTATCCTGAAAATGCTGGCAGAGTCTCTCTAATTATTAGGAGTTTCTGTAAATCAATATATGGCAAAGACTTGCCGGAGAAAAGGAACGAAGTTATTTGTACAATCCGTCCCCAGGCTCAGAAAGCTGAAAAGCAAATTATTGTCGGTGGCGACTATTTTGATGGAGGTGGTACTAAAATTAAAGATGCCGTGGTTCAGAAATGCTCTTTTGACCAAAGCGGAGGAAATGTAGAAGATAGTAATATCCAGAAAGGTATCAGTGGTCAAGGTAGTGTTGATATTAGAGATAGCATCGTTCAAAGAACTTCTTTGGGAGACAATAAGAAAAATATAGAAAAATACCGGGCATTATGTATCCAGGCGTTCGAAGATGGAAAAATCACCATGGGAGAGCGTGACTTTTTGAATAATGAGGCAATACAACTTGGTCTTTCAGAATCAGAGAAAAGACAAATCGAAGATGATATATCAAGAAATAAAGGAGTTAAAACCGTTAATATCGAAGCATACAGAAAGCAAGCATTTGCAGTGTTTAGGAAAGGTAAAATTACCCAGGACGAAAGAGGATTACTAGATGTATCAAGATTTAACTATGGTTTAAACAGAGAACTACAAAAACAAATTGAAAATGAAATTTTAGCGGCACTTTCAAAAGATAACATTATAGTAGAAGAAGAGAAATTTTGTCCTAATTGTGGAAAGATAATAATAAAAGGTACATTCTGCGGAGATTGCGGCAGAAAAGCTACATAGTTGGACTGCACCCCAAAAAGTGGACAGGTAGTTAAGAAACATTCTTAACAAACATCTACAGAAAGGGTGCAAATATGAAAACAAGGAAAAAATTCACACGAGAATTTAAAATATCGATTCTTCGTGAACTTGAGAACGGAAAAAGTGCAGCACAGGTATGCCGGGAAAACGGCATTCATCCCCCAATGCTATCAAAATGGAAACGGGAATACAAAGAAAATCCCGGGACAGCATTCAGCGGCAATGGCGATATCAGCAAACCGGAAGCAAAATTAGCAGAATCAGAACGTCTCATAGGTCAGTTGTATGCTGAAAATGCATTTCTAAAAAAAGTATTGAGCAGCTTAGAGACCAAGCTGCAGGAGCATCAAAAACAGAGAGAAAGGAATTGATGTATATGACAATCCAGAACATGCATAAAGAGACCAATCAAATAAGCATAAGCAGAGGATGCTCAGCTCTCGGGGTCAACAGAAGCGTATACAGCAAATGGATCAGGCAGGACCAGACACATTACTCCGATCCTGAAGAGATGAAACTCAAGAACGAGATACAGGCGATTGCAATAGATTTTCCCAGATATGGATACAGACGGATAACAATCGAATTGCATCGACGTGGATTTGAAGTAAATCATAAGGTCGTTTACGAACTTATGAGAATAGACAACCTGCTGTGCATAAAAAAGCAATTTGTCCCAAAGACAACTGATTCTGAACACAACCTGCCAGTCTATCCTAATCTGGCGAGAGATATTGTGGTAACTGGCATTAATCAACTATGGGCGGCTGATATCACATATATACGCATGGTGCGGGAATTCATATATCTCGCGGTTATAATCGATGTATTCAGCAGGAAGTGCATTGGATGGAAATTGGGCAGGGATATTGATGCAAAACTCGCTCTGGCAGCTCTGAATATGGCTTTAGCGGATCGCAAGGATTTGGGTATTTCGAACCTTATTCATCATTCTGACCAGGGAGTTCAATACGCCTCATGGGAGTATGTTGATAGACTCAAAGAAAACGGTATCAAGATCAGCATGAGCAGAAGGGGAAATCCATATGATAATGCTATCGCTGAGAGCTTCATTAAGACTTTGAAATACGAGGAGGTATATCTCTGGGAATATGAAACGTTTGATGAAGCCCACAAGAATATCAAGAAATTCCTGGAAGTGGTATATAATAAAAAGCGGGTTCATTCATCTATCGGGTATGTCACTCCTGAAGAATTTGAAAAATCTGAAGGGAGGTTTTAAATAGTGAAGTTTCTTAACTGGTTGTACACAAAATGGGGTTCAGTCCAAGTATTTCTTGATCCTTTTAATAATTTCTTCGTTATTGAACATCGCTCTTGTCTTATCAAGCAATATGTTCCCAAATAATAGCGATGCACCTTCTTTACTTTTATCTTTGGTTTCTATTTGTATCAATTTTTGTGAAACTGCCCAGAGATCAGCAATAGGCGAAACATTGTAGTTCTGGATACTGCCTGTTATCTCCCGGTCCACAAGTTGAAGTTTGTTGAGTACATCTTTTTTGTGTTTATCTATGAATTCTTCGGGGTTGGTCATGTATAAGTTGATCATTTGATTATAATCTGCCATATTTATCGACACTTCTACTTTTCCGGACGCTTTAGAGCGCATGTTAATGAAATCCGAGATATTTTCTTCATTAGTCAGTGTGGTTTCCATTTCCTTGGTAATTTCCTCAGCCACAAAATAGAGATTATAAATCTTTTCTTTTGAGGGATCAGAATCTAAATACCCTGGTGTAGTGGCTATAGTTTCAATGAGCCTTATGATCTCAATACAGATGCCCTTATAATATTCCGGGATGCACATATCGCATGAAGAAGATAGTTTTTTCATAGATTCATGCAATGATTTTTTGATATTATCCCCAATAGCTTTCAGTTCCTCATCAAGGTTTATTTCGGGCTTTAAGTAGATTTTCTTGTTCAGCTTTATATCGTTCACATCCAGAGACAGTACTTCAGTTTTATAATATTCCTTTTGAACCGATATGTCATGGCTGCCAAGCGATATGTCTGGGATCACCACATCTCCTTTCTCGTCGGTCATAAAGCTCATCTCGCCAAGTTTAACTTCAGCTCCAGAGAGTGGTCTTTCATTAGCAAATTCATACACTGAAATTTGCATTGTTGCTTTACCCCCGAGTTCGATGAGAATCCTATCATTTTTATTAACCTCTAATTCTCGTTTTTCTTCTTCGAACCCTTTAGAATTAATTCTCAGTTTGTACCATCCTTCTCTAACCTTTCCAAAAATCACCTTGCCGTCAATATCACTTACCCTTTCAATAAGCTCTCCGTCAGCGGATTCGAGAATTACTGTTGCTTTCCGGATTGGAGTTTTATTATACATGTTTTTTACTTCCAAAATCAAAGTGTAGGTATTTTCAATTTTTCTTGGTGGTTCTGGAACTGTAATCTCTTTTTTGCCAGGCTTTGATTTTGGCTTATCTACCTTGAGTGCAGTATCTACCCCCCGGGTATCTTTAGGTATGACTTTTTTGGGTTTGAAAAAGTGAAAAACCACAAGAAGAAAGACTACTAATACGACCAATAATATGACCAGAAAAGTTAGGGACTTATTTGAAGATGAGTCGTTCGAATAGTTCAGAGTATAAGTAGTTGGAATGCTGGGCGTAGAGGTTGATGTAATTTCATATCCACCTGAAAGAAGAGAACTTTCGCCGCTTATGGATTTTTCAATCAAAGGATAGAACCTGAGATTTGAGCCATCGTTTGCAACTTTAAATTTCAACCCGCCCATTAAATCGACAGTTCCAGAATTTAATAGGATTCTATTCTTATTAACTAAAACAACTGAGTCGCTATTAGAGCCTGTGACTTCGAATACTCCAAATCTGTCTCCGAGCCTAATATTACCAGCAGAATCAGAAGTCAGAAAAGTATATCTTAACTGCACCATATCTGAGGTTGCGCCCGCAAAAACACTATCTAAATAAGTGACCAGTATCGGCACAGATCCTTCATCGCCAAAATTAGCTTCGTATGTATATATTTGACCCTGTGCTAATACCTTATCATCCAGTTTTTTACCGTTTTTACTAAATACAAGCCATGCTTGCCGTGGAGATGCTTTGGCATCGATTGATTGTGCTGTGATCGTATATCCGTATCCTATATCCCATGTTTCGCCGACTGTGAGCGATTTCTTTTCAGATGTTGACGCACCTTGTTCTAGCAGTATTTTTGCAAGTTTATTACTTTTTCCATTAATTGCAATGTATTTGTCTCCCTGCCAGCCAACTGCATTATAATAATTTTTGCCACCAACAGATATGCCCTTGGCTGATGTAACTTTATAGTTTACAGGAGCCGCTGAGGTTCGATAAGTAAGACTATTAGTTTCAATAAAATTATTGTTAGCATTAAATGAGCTAAGAGTAAGGGTCTCTGTGCTCTGGTCACTATCAAGATCGTACCATAACCCTGCAAAGTTATTAGCATTCCATGAGGCAGATCCCTTCGCCAGTTCACCTCTGATTGTGTATTTATCCGATTCCTGTAATCTGATTACAGGAAAATATGTAAGGCGATCGCTATCAGCAACCATAAACTTAATATTACCCATCAAATCAACGCTCGCTCCTTTTAGAAGCTGTACTCCCACGTCATTTATCAATGCTAAATTATTATCATTTGCCGTAGAGACTTTGAATATTCCGTATTTATCACCTGACTGGATTGTTAGGACGCTTTTTGAAACCAACCAGGAATATTTGAATTCAACAACATCACTTGTAGTACCAGAATTGATATTATTTATGTATGTTACAAAAATCGGTACGTTTGTTTCTCCTGCAAGGTATCCGCTGTAACTGTATATTTGCCCTTTAGCGATTACCTTATCATCCAGTTTTATGCCATCTTTACCGAGTACGATCCATGCTTGCGGTGGAGATGCCTTAGCATCGATTGATTGTGCTGTAAGCGTGTAGCCGTCTCCCATGTCCCATGTTTGACCGACCCCAAGAACTTTGCTTTCCTGCGACTCTTGCTCTAAAACCAGCTTTGAGAGTTTATTTGCTTTACCATTAATAGCGATATACTTTTGTCCCTGCCATCCGATAGCGTAATAAGAAGTCTTTCCATCCACAGGCAGCCCTGTTGCAGAGTATACTCTAAATAGAATAGCCGTATCGAAAGTGGTGTATTGTAAGTTACCCTGCTCTATAAAGCGATTGTAATCATTTATTGAACCACGGACAACTAAAGACTCTGTACTTTTGTCAGCTTCGATATCGTACCAGAAACCTGCAAAGCTCTGGGCATTCCATGAAGCCTGTCCTGTGGCTTTAGAACCCCTGATTTCAATGCCTGCTGCTGCAATATTGGTTAAAAGAATTATTAATGCTGCGATTAAAATTAATTGTTTTATTTTAAGTGATTTAATCATTTATACCTCTATGGCGTCAGAGAGGGTTTATTTTTAGCACTCTTATTATTTCTGGAGAAGTTAACATTTTTTTAGTAGTGTCAAGCAGTATGTTTGCAAGCAAGAGTGACGCCGCTTCCTCATATTCATTTTTGGCTCCTGTAATAATTTTTTGTGATATGCTCCATAGATTGGCTATAGGATTTATGTTAAAATTTTGTAGGCATTTGGTTATTTCCGCATCAGTATCCTGAAGTTTCTTTAAAATCTTAGATTTATAAGTTATCAAGAATTCAACCGGGCTGCTCATATATGATTGTATTGTAGCATCATAATCAGAGGGGTTAATAGCTATTCTTGGATTCGTCTTGATGCCCCTGCTCGCCATGTTAATAAATTCCGTGATGTTCTCGCTGTTTGTTAAAATAAGTTCCATTTCCTTGCAGATTTGACTAGTTACTTTGTACAGTGTATTTATTTTATCAGATGATTGATCTGCGTAAACATAAACAGAAGTGGAAGCTATTGTTTCATTCAGTTTAATCAACTCGTTGCATATACCTTTATAATACTCCGGAATACACATATCGCAGGCATAGGAGAGTTTCTTCATCGATTCGTTTATTGAATTCCTGAGCTTCTCTCCCTGAATTATATACTCATCACTCAATTTAATATCGGGTTTCAGAAATATCTTTATATCCTGATTAATCTCTTTGATTTCCTGGGTGGTCGTTTCCAGTTTATAGGAATCTTTTGTAACAGTCAAGTCATATTTTCCAAACGAAATATCCTGAATGAACGCAGCCCCTTTTTCATCGGTTCTGACTTCTCTGTCTCCAAGATTTATTCTTGCATCAGCGATTGCACTCTGGTTCACACTATCTAAAACATGAATTGTCAGATTGGCTTTTCCTTTAAGTTCAATACTAATCCTGTCATTTTTATTTAATGCTATTTCACGGGATTCTTCTTCAAACCCTTTTGAATTAACAATTAATGTATACGCACCTTCCTTCACCTTCCCAAAAATAACTTTCCCATCAATATCGCTAATTCTTTCTAATTTTTCTGTATCATTCCGAAGAAAAACAATGGCTTTAGGTAAAGGTTCTTTGTTAAATTTGTTTTTAATTTCAACTATCAAGGTATAAGTAGGAACATCAGTTATTGTTTTCTGGGTCGGAGTTTCAGTCTCAGGTTCACCTTCGCCTTCTTCGACATACTCTTTCCTGCAATTTTCACATAACAATTCTCCATCAGAATAAACTAAATCATCCGTGATTTTACCGCAGTTTTGACATGCCATTCTAATGGGGACCGTTGTACCTGCAGGTTCACCAGAAGTTGTTTTTTTGCAGTGTGGACACCGTTGCAACGTCTCCAATTTTTCTTTTCCACAATGTTCACAAAAAACGATTTTGCCTTTCGGTCTGACATAGACGTATAACGGGACTATAAGTAAAGCTAAAATAAAAGTACCAATGCCCCAAAGAAAAATAGCCAAAATAAAAGTACTAATGCCCCAGAGAGACCAGTTTTTGGCTCTTTTTTTTGCATCGCTGGCAATCCAGAATACGATTGCAATCAAAAAGAGAAATAATATCCAGCTACTGTCATTAGCCATCTTACATCCCTTTAACTTTTATCAAGATTACCTCTTTCTTATTTTAATTAATCGTAAATTTCAAATTAATAGCGCAATCACCATTTAAGTCAATATTAAAACATGCTGATCGCCAGGCGCGCTTTCACCTCTTCTTTATTATACATTTCCCTTACATGGTCAAGCAATTTATCGTCGATGAATAGCATAACGCCCCGTTTCTTTGCATCTGCTTCATTCATACTGTTCTCCAGCAATTTTTGCGCCACCCTCCAGAGATCAGCCACAGGCTGTATAGTAAGAGTGCCGCTTAATTGCGTCAGTTCATTATCTATCTCATTGAGCTTGTTACCAACATCCCTGAAATGGTTCTTGTGATAATTCGCGGTGTCGCGTACAAGTTCGCTGAACTTTTCAGGTGAATAGTCAGATACAGTCAGATCATCAACAGGAGGCAGATTCTGGATTGAAAAGTAAAAGTCCACATTGCTTTTTTCCCTCATGATTCTTGAAATTTCATCCGCTAAAAATTCTGTTGTGCTAAGAGTATATTTTATTATTTCGTCTGGACTTGTTTTTGCACCAAGAAATTCAACAGGTCTTTTTATTATTTTGTCTACTAATTGCGTGGGTTTTTCTCCTACCTTTTTAAAGAATAATGGAATGCACGTATCGTATGTAGAAACTTCTTTAAAACCAGTATTGAGTTTCTCATTGATTTTACTGATCGAGTTGAGAAATTCCGGCTTTGGTTGATAGTTGAATCTGAGGTCAAGCGTCACAGCACATGTTCTGTTTTCAATGATAGTTACCTGTTTTTCGACCGGATCGTACAGTGAGGGAATGCTTGTTTTAAGGCGGACAATATAATCTCCAATAGACAATTTCTGGTTTATTCTACCGTTGTCATCTGTAGCAAAATCCATCGCCTGAGAAGCGCCTTTTTTCATCAAGCTAACTGGGGTTCCAGCAAAGGGTTTACCAGTTGCTTGCTCAGAGATTGTTATATCAAGCGTACCTGCTTTTTTGAAAAGCTGGATTCTCTTTGTAGTTTCTGAACTGCTTAAGGGAATATTCTTTTGTTCAACGAATTCCCCGCCCGAACTGCGTATAGAAACGACATATTGTTTATTTTTGGAAATGGTAAACTTCGCAATCCCTGAAGCATCTGTAACACCAGGGCTCCCGTTTGCATCCACCAGAGAAGTAGTCTCTTTAACACTCACGTTGATTCCGCTGATAGGGTTACCAGCTTCGTCCACTACCTCTATCTGTACTGGCTGCCGTTTGATCAGGGATATTTTGATTCTTTCATCGTCGGAAGGGATGTTTACTTCTCTTGAAGTGGATTCATAATTCCCACCACCGTCAACTTCAATTTTGTAGGTTCCCTTAGGAAGTTCTAAGTGATATGTCCCGTCAAACTCAATGCGGGCAAGGTAAGGCATACCACTTTTATTAACCGCTCTGACTTTTGCATCTGTGATTCTTACAAATCCTGATTCATCGAGTAAGTCAATTTGCAATTTATTGGTTAACGTTGCAATAGAAGGGCTCACGAGCCTTTGTTCAGATTCGTTCTCATCAGATGTTTTAATTCTTATGAGACCTAGTTTATATAATCCCCAAAATACTCCAGCGAGACCTAATAAAAACAAAGCTAAATTAATATAAACATTGGAAAACAACTTAGATAGTATACCCTGCGGAGGGGTTTCTGTAGGTGCGGTCGTAATTTCTGGAGTGGTAGCCGCTGGTGTTGTTGGTGCTGGAGTCGTGGGTGATGGGGTGGGTGCAGGTGTCGGAGTGGAAGTCGGAGCAGGGGGATTTTTATTGATGACTGTAATTTTAGTTGCTAAATTATCACTTATATTAGTTACCGTTACATCAAAACTTTTTCTTAATGTTAGATTTTTTAGGGATTCTGGATATAAATTTGAATTAGATATATTTAGCACTAATTTTCCATCATCCTTAATTGTTTCATTGAATGAAGACTCTGGAAAATCTAGTCTATAAGTAGCTCCTTTACTGAAATTTAGATAAGATAATGTTAAGTTATCTCCGTTTAGTTCGCCTGTGGGTTCCGTAGCAGCAGTGGTGGTAATCGAAAACGAAAACATCACCAAAAATACAAAAAATATCCTCAATCCGTTCATAGATGACCCCGTTATCATTCCTCCTCCACCTCGTCCTCGTCTTCCTCCTCTTTGCAGAACTCCTTCACTACTTTCTCTGTATGGTCTATATAATTCTTTAAAATTCCTTCAATACGCACAATCTCTTCCACTGAAAGTTTCACATTATCCAGCTCCACATGACCGCCTTCTTCAGCCATCATGAGGATTTTCTTTAATGATTTGAAATCCTGCCAGGGCTTCTCCAGCATTTCTTTTAAACTGAAACCTCCAAGAAGCAGCAGCACATCGAAAGTATCTTTCTTACTTTTATTATACGCCAGGGAAACCATTCCCATCTTTCCGCAAATGTTTTCCTTCTTCCACTTATTGAAAATACTGTTGATTTTATCCTCTGTGAAATCCCCTTTGTTCAAATGCTTCTCAGGTACGCTAACAATCAGGTACCCGATAACAGCAGTCTTGGGATCCATATTTACGAATGAATTTTTTGCTGCTTCATCAAGAGCCATTTCAATTTCAATGAAATTAATATCATTATCAACAGAAACACATGGAGTAAAATGATACAGGTTCATTAAACTTGGAAACTTCACATAATCCTTGATATCGATCACGCCTTTCGAAAGTCTCCCCGGTGCGATCATCAAATCAATGGCTTTGATTATTTTTTTATTTATATCAGGGAATTTAGGATCAATTCCCTCGGTTAATTCAATATTTTCAGCAATTTTTGAATTATCAACTATCAAGACCATATCTGCATTTTGCTGAGAATTATCCCCGAATTTCAGAAGCCTTGAAAGCCCGCACACAGCATTGAATTGCCTCTGATCAGGTTCAGTCGAGTATGGAAGTATTGCCAGCGCCACATGGATATGGTTTTGAAGAGACACAGAGGTGCCGTGTTTCATCTGATGGATAATGTACGGAATACTGCCATTCCCTGTTCCGCCGCCCAGCGCAGCCATGTCCAGAACAACATCCCCTGCTGCCGTGCCGAGCGCTTCAATCGGTCTGCGGATTTTCGTCTCAAAATCTTTCCTGGCGTACTCCTCGCCTTCCTTATAAACATTGCCTGCGCCGCCGCCGCCAAATAAAAGTATATTCCTCCTTCCTATTTGCGCAATCAGGGCTTTTTCTTCCTCGGTTACAGCCTTTTTTTCAAGCTCTAATAAAGTATTACTTATATCAGTCCTGTTGCTGTTCATCAATAAAATTCTGTTATCTATCGCTTCATTTTTCATTTTCGTGAAATAGAGAGAAGCTACCTTTCCGGCACCTTCGCCTGATGCTAGGATGATCCACCGGGTAAATTGCCTTTCAGCGCTTTCTTCAATCGTTTCTGCTCTTGATGGCCGGACAGCCTCAAGGTTCTCTTCTAACTGGCTCATAAAATACCTCAACTATTTTTCCATATCAATTTCGAATCATATTCTATATTTTTATAATAATCATATTCTTTTTTAAGCCCTTCAATAATCGCAATAATTTCCTCCACTGGCAGTGGCGCCGAGAGGTAACCTTCGGTCAGCTCTTGGATTTTTTCCTTCTTGCCGACCTCTATATTTTCTTCAAGAAGGGTCTCGATTTCCTTTCGCAGGGCATCGACATCATAAACCATGTAATCTTTTCGGTATTTGATGATTTTGAACTTCTCATTGTCCTTTGACCACAGATAGAGCAAACATGGACTATATTCAACTTTCAGTCTATCATACGTAGAGAGTATAAATTTTTTAGAATCAATTTCTTTCTGTATTATGTCTTTGAATTTAACTAATGACTTTTGTAAAGATTCTTCCTTATCCTGGCATAGTTTTTCCCCGAGCGGTACTTCTTTTAATTTGAGTTCGATGGAAAGGTCGTTATCCAGTTCAATTTCTTTACTCTGACTTTTATGTCCTTTTTGTTTGATTAATAATTTATACGAACCTTTACTCAAACCCATCAAAATTGCATTTCCACCATTATCCGATACTTCTTTTTTAATAATTTTGTCGTCAAGCTTCAGGGAAACTTCGGCACCGTTTAACGGCAGGTTATCCTTATTTAATACTCTCACAGAAACTTTATACAATTTTCTCGCAACCTGAAGAGAAGTAGTTAGAATTTTTTGGAAGCTGTCATATAAGGCATCCGGATGGAAATAACTGTATAATTCCATGAATTCTTCGGGATTTTTGACTTTAAGTTCAGCAACAGTAACTTTTCCTTTAGCATCAAGCTCACTTTTGATTTTATTTTCAATTTTACTGTAGATCCCAATTATCTTTGCTTTTAAGCCACTTTTTTCCATTATTGGAATCATTATTTTTAAGAGGCTTGAGAACTTTTCGGGATAAGCTTTCACTTTTGTTTCATTCAGCAACTCGTCATATTCTTTTTCAACTGGTTGCCTTTCTGGATAGAAACGTTGTGGAAAATTAGCCTGCTTGATCGTGGTTTCATTATTTTTTAGAGTTGTGTATACCTCTTTAACTATTTCGTTTGCAGTTGGGATTATTTGGGGTTCTATTTGTTGCAGTTCTCCAATCTTTGAAGCGGATTCGAATCTTTTTGCACGTTCTTCTAAAATCAATAACTTTTGGGTGTAATCATTATCGATTTTACCTTCAACTGTAGCAAGAATCTTCCCAATTGCAGAAAGTAAATCAGTCTTATATGCACTGAAATCCCCTCCAGCAATAGATTCAAGAGAATTCTTTATTCTTGTAAGGGATGCTATGCCTTTTTCGAAATCTCTGTAATTCTTGCTCTGAATTATCTCCTCGATGCTGTTCATCTCCCGTTCTATGCTGGAGACGTCTTTGCCCAATTCCTTAGCCTTTTGCTTCCATTGTTTTGCTTCAGTTAAACAGGATGATACGATATCTCTGAAGATGGAAGTAATATTATCGAGATAACGGGCATTTTCTATTATAGAGTTAGTTTCAAGGCTCTTATTGTTAATCTCAGCTTGAAGCCTTGATGCTGATGGATCTACGGTGTAACCAGCGCTCTTAAGGGTGTTTATATACGAAAGGTATGCCTTCGAAACTATATCTGTGAAATCTTTTATTTTGTTTTTCAAATGATTATCCATAGAATTTATATTTTTGGCGACATTATCAATGGTGTCGAGGTCGATTTTTTGGATGGATATTTCATTTAAGTTAGTGGTGTACGTTCCGTCAGTCTCAACAGCATTGATCCCTATCAAGGGTAATTCTTTATTCGCTAGAGTTTTTATTGCCTCATCAATATCATCTACCTGTAAACCATAGGTTCTATTAATATCTCGTGCAACGGAGTGTAAATTCTTAAAATCGTAAGCGATTTTCTCAGTTTCCTGTGCTTTCAGAGTTAAACCAGGATCATGTCTTGAAGTTCTTAGTTGTTTAATATACTGATAAGCAAATGCTATGAAAAATAAAGGGATACCTATTATGGTGTAATAAAGAGCTGTCTCATAACCTTTAAATAAAAATAATATGACGCTAACGCTAAACAATCCAACTATGATCAAAATTATTTTTAGATTATTTTTTGTCTCCATTTTCATAGCTGTATAGCCTCATATCAGGAATTTGAACATGTTTAAGTCACCTTCAATATAAATTATGATTCCAATCAATATTGATATTACTACAGTTAATATTATTGCAATTGTTATCGGACTTGTAATATTTGCCTTGCTTGTATAAAGCCCGAAATATTCGGATTCTTTTTTCCATCTGTTAACATTGAAATATCCGATGATGAGACCTAATAAAATCATTGCTCCAGCAGGAACGAATACTCCAGTTCTATAATCTGACATGGTAGATTCGAATTGATCTGAACTGTTTTTTTCCCGTCCCTGGGCGGCTTTAAGTTCATTTGTCAGCAGGCTATCTCTCTTTGTTATGAATATTGTTATTAATTCGCTGTTTATAATATTCATGTCTTCATTTATCAATTTTAATTCATTTGTCGACTGATCTTTTATTGGTTTATCGTCTTTGACCTTGTCTTCATATTCTTTCATTGATTTTTTCAGTCCGTCCCGTGAAACCTTTACTTTACTGACAGAATCCTTAAACTCAGTATTATCGGGATTATCGGTCAAATTCAATATTTTTTTATGTAAGTCATTACTTGCATCCAAAAATTCTCTAATATTTTTTATTAAATTATCTGCAGTCTGGGATGTATCAGTATGATATTTCAAACTCCGGGCGCTTAGATTCTTCAATGGTGCATCATATGTCCTGCCTGGGGAACCAACAGTTTTAGTAATGTATCTTGACTGGACATATATGGTAATTGTATTGATCGTTGAATTTGAATTATATATCCCCTTCACTATAACAGAATAACTTTCAGCTTTAGAGTTCTCATTGAATTTATATTCTGCATAATACTCACTATTGTTACCCACAGTGCTTTCTCCGCCAAAAACAGACGAAATTAATTTTCTGAATCTATCTTTCAAATCTTCTGTAAAACTGTGTGACTCGATTTTTGCAGTATCGTCTCCTATTTTGATCTCACCATTTGTAGTAAATACTTTAGTCGAATTGTCAAAAATCCTGAATTCCAAAGTATTGCCAGCAGAGATATTTAATCTATTATCTGTAAAAGCAATTTTATCACCTAAAGTTACATAGTATTCAATATTGCCAGATGTCACATTTTTATCCGCAGCTTGTGCAGGGTTCAACATGCTGAATACTAAAATAAAGCTTAATAAACTGATTTTAGAAAATAACTGTTTCTTTTTCAATCAAATCACCCTTTGAATAAACCCCTACTTTCCTTGATATACAAAATAATGGTCGATATCCACAATCCCAGAATGATGCTGAGTCCCCCGCCAATTGCATATTTCTGGATGTTTTTATCAGCATAACTTTTAAGTATGCTGGTTTTGTCATTCAGTTTTTTTGCATTTTCATTGGCTTCATTAATCTTGTCGTTTCTATCATTATATTGTTTTTTGAGTTGATCATAAGCAGAATCCAAATCCTTTGGAGATGAAGGACCAGTGGGCATCAATATTGATGATAACACATCAGGAAATAGAAGGTTCATGACGGCTGCCACGAGCAGTATGGTAGATATGACCAGAACCAGTTTTGCAATTGTCCTTTTCATTTCATTTGATGTCAATGTTCGGATCCTCTAAGCTTCGATATTTGCAAGATTTTTCGACTTCTCCTCATAGCTCTGCGCCAGGCGACTGATTTCATTTAATCTCTGGATTTTATCCTTTTCAAAAGTGAACAGGGTTGTAAGTGAAACAAGGTTTCTTTTTGTTAAGGATACACCGAGATGGCACTCATTAAGTGTTGAATTTTTCACCATGAATTCTTCAATTCCCCTCGTATTTATTCTTATTTCGGATTTCTTGAGGTAATGAGGAGGCGCTCTTATTAGAGCGAGATTTTTTTCACATTCGTTTAAATTTATGTTAGCTAAAGACTGCTTTTTAGCAGCCAATCTGGCTAGCATGAGGGTGTCAATTTTTTTATTTTTGTTTAATGGAATTATATAATTCAGAAGATCACAGGTTATTGAACAGGCCCTTCCAATCGTAGCAAAACCTGGTTCCCTTCCCTTGCCTTTATGGTCAAACGATAATGCCGTTACAACGTCGTTCATATCTATAACAGGAGGATTTAATTCTGGATATTGCTTTGGGTCAATTCTTTCCAAAATTAGCCCAGATATCAGATCGGCTATGCATGTCGCAATATAATCATTATAGCTCAGATACATACTTTCCATATTTGATTCAAAAGAAATGCGCTGGTTATCTACTATGATGAACCCGCTAACAACATCTTTTAATCGCATTATCCCGTAATTTGCATTCCATGCCTGTCTATCGCTGGATTCATCTTCTGTTTGATTTGATTTGACTATATTTCTCCGTGTGGCAGGAAGGACACCAACAGCGATAATGTTAACTTTATTATTCGTATATTCTTTCAAAGCCTTGGCTATGATAGGGCTAATACCGCAACCTGTTCCACCACCCAGACCGAAAAATAAAAATGCGAAAGGAATATCGGATTTTTCATTAGTTTCTTCGGTTTCAGCATCAACAGCTTTTCTATGCGTCTTGCTTTTAAATCTTTCATCAAACATATCCAGAATGGACTGGTAACGCTGCTCCAGAACATCATTAGCACGTACCGGGTTCTTTCCAAACCCACCCACTACTTTTTCTTCAAATCCCTGCGTTTTTCCAGAAACTAGACCATGCGTTTGAGATATGCCATACCAGTTATTTCTATCCGGTATATTTTTTATATTATGAAGGTCTTTGGCTGTTGAATTGATTAAAATCGGGTCAGCTATAAGATTCATGTATTTGTACTTGAACAGCGAATCGACAATCGCACCACCTGCCTGACCAGAGCCGATCATTAAATAAGCCATAAGGATACCACAAATCTCATTGATACCTGAAATTAACAATAGTAATCTATTTATATCTTTTCATTGATTGATGTATCGGGTATGCATGTGCGACAGGTATCATAAGACATTATTAAGTCTATTATTAGCATTAATTAGCTTGACAATTCTTGCAAATGGGGCAACGGATTGCAGTTTGGACACAAAAGAATATGTCAAAAAAGTTAACGAGCTCAATTATCCAGAAATGTATGGCGATTACCCTGAACTCAAAACTATTCAGAGCCAAACTGTTTCATCGTTGCAAGGGCGACCTTGTTTAGATAAAGAAACAAAAAATTACGTAGATATAATTGTAAAAATTATTAACACATACAACGAACTGTATTCGTTATCTGAATCCAATATTCCAGAAAATCATGAAAGTGCTATAACTAAAGCGGAATTAATCAAGCCAGATATTGAAAGTTTGGAGATTTATAAAGAATCGAGAGAAAAATATTATCCCTTACTAATAAAAATTTCTCTAAGAAAGTTTTATAAAAATGAGGCAGAATATTTTGAAAATAGAGTAAAAAATGAGCGAAATACAAACAACAAAATCAAATTTAGCTTAAATGAAGCAAGGGCATATAAAAATATAGGGGACCCTAAATATGCAGAAATAAGTTATCGTGCTGAAGCAGAAAAAGCAGCGTATGATTACGACATCAATCTAATTAAAGAAGCAATTCAAAATTCCAATGATTTTTTAAATTATGCAGATAGCAACGTTAAAGGATTCTTTACTTCTATCGAATTGTTCGGGAAGGGGTTCAAACTGGAAGAAAGCATTATCTATGCAAACAAATTATCCATTCATCACGAAGAAGATCAACTCAAGAATCTGGGAGACGAGCTAACAGGGAAAATTCAAATAATAAAAAAGGAAGCTGCTGCTTCAATAATTAAATATATATTAATTATAAGTGTAATTTATTTAATAGTTTCATTATATTTTTCCGGGTCAATAACGCGATGGAAAAAAGAAATAGATAATGTTGATTTAGGGAATGATTTGTTGGAGGGATTAACGCTTGAATAAAATAAATAATTACCGGCAACTTATAATATTATTCTTTTTTAGTATACTTTTTATATCTCCGTCATGTGCAGCGCCTGTTTTAAGACTTAGTAATGATCAAACTGTAAATAAAAATTTTGATAACCGTTTTGGTCCGGATTCTGCATATTCCGATTCCAGAACATTTTATATTTACAATGACGGCAATACTTCTATGACCATTTCTAGTGTAACTGTTGATGGCCCAGGATACGGGATTACTATGAGTATTTATTCCTCCCCAAATTCGATTTCGGCAGGAGGTTCTGGCGCAATAACAGTTTCATTTAACGTTCCGTCTAGCGTTTCTACAGGAACATATACCGGGGTTATTAATGTAAATACGGTGTCAGGTGGGAGTGGAACAATGAAACTAGTCTTAGTTGTTACTACAAAAATACCTGCTGAACTAGGTAGTATTGGAAGTCGCTCTGTTACAATTAAATTTGATAAACCAAAAGGATCTGTACCCAGTTTTCAAGGTAACGAAAGCATTACATTAAGAAACATTGGCGATTCGATATTATACATTGATAGTATATATGTATCTAATCCGAATAGTGACATAACACTTTCTATTTCAGGTTATCAGACACCGATTTCTCCAAAAGATAGTACAATGGCGACTCTTGTAATCACAGCCCAACCCAGTGCGCGCGAGGGAACGTTTAATGGACAAATTACAGTTACTACCTCAAAGGAGGGTAGATATAGTGGAAAATATGGCACCCCAAAAACCGATAATGTGGAGGTTAGAGTAACTATTGAACATGGAATAAACATGGAAATAACAAAATCATCAATAAATTTTGGAGATACGGAGTTATTAAAACAAAAAGAAGACTATATTGATATTAGCGAGACACTTGGATACAAGTCAATAAAAGACATTAAAATAACAAAATCAGGCCCTAACAAATGGCTCAGCGTTAGTCCTAATAGTCTGAGTAGCATAAATGCCTTCGGTTCAGAGAGAATTTCTGCTAAGCTACTTTATGAAGGGGATGCAGAACCTTATATAAATCATGAATGGATGTACACTATTTCTACTATTAACGCGGGTTCAAAAAGCTTTAAAGTAAGTTCAAAAATGATATTTGACCCCATTGTTCCTGAAAAAATCTGTAGTTCAAAATATAAGAGCATTGATGATACTAAAGAAATTGCTGAAAAGATGTGCAGTGCATTGGGGTATGGTATTAATACTGCTGCAAAAACTTTTAAAATTAGTGAATTAATTTTATTATTTTCCATTGGGAGTTCTACTATAGATTTGTTAGATTCCTATATAATAGCTGAAGATTCTATAAATAAAGAGGAGCATGATACTGCCTATGAAAATCTTATTAAAGGGGTTGTATCAGCAAAAATAATTAATACCTATGCTGAAAAAATTTCTGATTATAACGTAAAACTTGATGTAAACTTTGTGAACGAGAAATCCAGTAATCTAATGAACAGCCTCTTGGAAAAAGAAACGAACTATTATGAATCGAAAAAAGATTCTGATTCACTTGATTCACTTCAATCAATGATTGCTTATGAAAGATTAAGCGAAATGTGGGGAGTTCTTGGTAATGACGAAAAACAAGTACATTATGATACTCTGGCAAAAGAAAAGTTTAAAGAACATAATAATTATGTTGATTCTGCAAAAGATAGCAGGCTTGAGGCAGAAAATCTGCTTAAAGAAACACAAAATAATTATCTTTCAAAATGGGGGGGGATGTATCTTTTGATTAATCCTTTTTATTACAGTACAGTCTCTCGCGAGCATAATTCTATTGTTTCAAAATACGAGGAAGCAACTCAAAATTATGGGTTGGCAGGAGAAAAAGCAATTGCTGATAAAACAAAAGAACGTCTAAATGATATAGAATCATTATTTAATAAAATCTATTCAATATTTTTTGTATTTACTGGGTTCTATACATTAGCATTTCTTGGAGTTTTATCACGAAGTACAAAGGCTATGACGGCTTTTGTCAGAGATACTTCAGAAACCCGTATGGGGGATGATTTTCTGTGATTTTTAGTTCGTGGTACCAATTCATCTCCACCTTAAAATGGCGGAGGGACGAACTAAACCTCACTTTTTTCGTTTCCATAAATTTTGTTCACAAAATATGTTAACTCTTTTACTTCTTCACTCTTTACTTGTACTTTTTTATCATTCAATCACTATGCAATAAGTAGAACCCTGCGCCCCATATTAGCATTATAAGTGAACTCAGGATAGTATAGCCCAATATAGTGTCTGAAATATTAAATGGCAATTTTGTCGCAAGCTGACCTGCAAAGTCTATAAATATATTATAAACTTGGGGTAGAAAATCTTTTCCTATAGCAGATAGGCCGACGGCTCCAATCATACTAAAAAATGCTCCGAAAGCATGGGAAAGTGCATGTTTTTTCATGTTACCTCCTATTTTCTCATAACCTCTTTATCCTTTATCTTTGTTATGTCATATAATTATCCGGCATATTTTATCTCAGCGCTCTTTTGATTCGCCAAACTTGCGCGCATTCGATGCATTATCATTCATCTGATTACCGAAGTTCGGACAGAATTTGGACATCAAAATTCACCTTTTTTTGTTCCTTCCATTAATTTCTTTGCAAGATACCTAACATCCCTTGATTTCTCTATTTTTATCTGCTTTGCAGCAGGGCCGTCTCCTGTCTTTAAAGATGCAAAGTTAGCCTTAATTTCTTCCTTTCCCCCGATTTCTTCAATCTCAGGTTCAATGTAGCATAATAGATGTTCAATAGCTTTAGAAGCTGTTATTTCCTCGCTTTCTTTGGAATACCGGTTACAATGGTATGAACACGTCTCTCCCTCTTTTAAATAATCAACATTTGTATCCACCCTGAAGCGAGCGCCAAGACCATTAATGACTGCCTGCAATCGATTGTACTCAATTATGCTATTATTGACTTTAGGGGGCGTAACATTCTTAGCGCTCATCTTTTTTGCTTTCAATCCTATAGCTTCAAGAAGTATGGCAATCCCCAGTGAATATGGTACAGATATCAGCGTATCAAAAAGCCTGACTTCTACGGTGGGGAGATTGTTCTCCGTGAAAGGCGTGACATCCCAGTAGCGTATATTTCCGCCAAGTTTATCTTCTATTGGTTTGGGGTTGACTTTCCAAGATTCAAAAGAATCCACACTAACTCTTGGGGGCACTTTAATATGTTTGCTTCTGAACACCCTTGTGCTCATGAAACCTGTTTCATGACCTTCATAATAAGGAGAGTTCACAGTTAAAGCCATCAACTCAGGTATGAAGTTCCTGAGCAGATTGGTCACTCTGACTTTTTCACCTGCATCCTTTACTCCAATGTGGTGATGCTCCCCAAAATTCTCATTACTCCTGCTTGAACTTATTGGATTTACCCCCGTTGCGATAAGTCCAACTCCGCATCCTTCTGCGGTCTCGTAAGCCTTGGCTCTAAGGTTAGGCAGCCCCTTTTTTATCTGTTCAAAGTCGTCGGATATGCCGGTCACTATTTCAAGCTGCGTATCGTAGTGGTCTCGCGTGATGGTACTGCCCCAGGAACCTTTCAGGTTATTGAGCATGACATCAACTTTACCAACAAGCTTGCCTGTATCAGGGTCAACCACCTGGATTTCCTGCTCGATGCCGTGAGTGAAGCTTGCCTGTTTCATTTCTTTTTCACCTTCTTTGCTGTGTCATATTTTGTTTCTACGAGGGTCTTCTGACCGCAGTGGGGGCATGTCGTTACTCCGCCTGTGAACTTGTGGCAGTTAGGACACCAATCCGTAGGTGTCATTGCCATCTCACGCTTGAGCTTGGCGCGTTTATAATAGGGTCTTATGAAAATAGCACCAAGAATCAGTGATAACATAATCCCTGCAAAAACGATTCTTGTATCAATTATATTTTCTACATTTTTTGGTAAAATTGTGAATACAATTTCTTTACCCCATCTACTTTCTTTACTATCTGAGTATATTGCTTTAACATTCAAACTATGTTTTCCAGCATTCAATGGCTTATCTATTGTGTAACTATTTCCAACAATTTCCCTTTCGATTCCATCTATTCTAATAATATACTTGATTGCCCCCTCAAAATTTGACCATCTTAAGGTTGGAGTTGTTTCCTCTATCGTTCCTTCTTTGGGATATTCAATAATTGGAACAATAGCAGAGTAAACGATATTCCTATTTCCATTAATCTCCACTTTCCAATCAGCAGAGTCGATTAGTTTTTTATTGGAAAAAGGGGCACTATCAGTCTTCCTACCTTTTAAATCGAAAATTTGAGAATTTACTTTAATATATTCACCGTCTGAAGAAAAACTAACACTGTTTCCTTCGACTTGATTCATCCATAAGAATTTACCCTTATTATCAAATAAATAGAGACTATTATAAGAAACTCTTGTATTTTTAGCTGTATCCCATTTAGAATCAACTATCACAGCACCAACATACCTGCCATTTACTGAGATATCAATGTCTTTTATTCCCTCGGGGGCTTTTTCTTTCCAGAGAAGCATCCCAGTGTTGTTTAAAAATCGGATATAATTATTTGTAATAAAAACAACTGAACCATCCTCTGAGGAAACTGTCTTTAAAACATCTTCATCAGACGAGTAGCTCCAAACGTATTGGAAGTTTTCTTTAGCAGATGCAACCATCAAGATAGAATAAATGAAAGCTATGCCAACAACTATCAAAAACGCTTTGCGCACATAATTTTGATTCTTCTTAGTATAATTAATCATGTTATTCATTTTTTCTTAGCCTTTTTTGATATCTCATATGTTTGAGTAACTAACGTCTCTTTGCCGCAATGCGGACAAACCTTTGCGCTACCTGTAAACTTATGGCAGTGCGGGCACCAATCAGTGGGTGTTTGAGCCATTTCTCGTTTTAGTTTCGCCCGTTTATAATAAGGTATTGCAAATATTATAGCCAATAGAACAAACACAATTATTGCAACCGTCTGAAAAGTTATATTTACTGGATTCTCTGATACCTTAGGAACTGTAATGGTTCTATTTTTTGTCCATGGTCCCTGATATCCATCTGAATATGCAGCTCTAACACGCCAAGTATGATTGCCTTCGCTCAATTCAGGCGTGCTGAATTTAACACCGGTAGTTTCGTACGTTTTGTTATCAATTTGAATTATATATTTATCTGCACCTACGTCACCCCATTCCAAATCGATGGAGCTTGACTCAGCAACCGCACTATCCGGAGGTGATTTTATGGGCAAACCAATTGCATATAAAAAAACATTCGTTATATCGGAAAGTACAATTTTATCTCCTTTTGTAGAAATACCAACTTTTCGTATTGGTTGTTTAAAATCATTTTCCCATAACAATTTCCCTTGCTTATCCAACAGGTAAGCTTTGCCTTCATCTTTATCTTGTGATACCGAGCCTGAACCTGCCAGTATGTAATTGCCATCCATAGACATTACAATATGATAGATATCATCTTTTGTTTTATAAGTCCATAGCATCTTTCCATTTTTATCAAGTGCTTTTATACTCGCACCAATTATAGCATTCCGGCTACTTAATCCAGCCACAATCATATCAGTATTTTGAGATATAGCAACCGTATAAACCTCATATCCCGAAAAATCATAATTCCATAATTCATTGCCAGTTTTATCATAAAAATGTACTAAATCTGATCCTATGCCAGCTACTACATAATTCCCATCCTTGGAGTTGATGACGGACTCGTGGGGTTCTTCAAGCGATGCAACGAGTTCTCCCTCATAATAAATCAATTTATTTTCAAAATCATCAATTTTCTTTTCATATATTAACTCTGGAGAAACCGCATTGTGTCCTGACGAAGCAGTTGAAGTTTGCACAGGAGTATCGAGTTCGCGAGGGATACCCCTGAAATCATCAAGATAAATAACGAAATTTCCGGATGAATCTTTACCTGTGTAACTAAGCGAAAAAGAGAACAGTACTGGTTCATCCACATCCAACTTACCATTAGTGTCCTTTTTAGACCAATCCTGCCATTTAAAATCCGAAAACATAAGAGTCGTCTTGACCCAGCCACTCGTTCTAAGGGATCTCGTTGCAGCTCTGTACGCGGCACCTTCACCGTTTTGCTCTATGATTGTTACGCTAAATTGCCAATTTCTTTTAGGTTCTGGAACATAAGACCAGAAACTAATCCCTTTATATTTAGAAAAATCGATATCTTCTGTCTCGGTAGAAAACGAATGATAGTCTCTGAGCGTATTAAATTCAGATTTTATTTCCAGTGATGAATAACCTTCTTTAACAAAATTACTATCATGATTGGGTGTGATATCTAACTTATCTCCCGATTTTACCCCAAGTTTCCATTTTTCAGTCAGTTCTTTCGTTTCAAAACCTTCTATTAGAGATGCCGATGCATCTACCGAACTAACTGGTGTTTGTACCACACCTACACTTTCTTGAGCAATCCCTCGCAGATCATCAAGATAAATAATGAAATCGCCCGATGAATCTTTACCAGAGTAAGTAAGTGAAAACCATATTGATACAGGTTTGTCTAAATCTAAATGACCATTATCATCCTTTTTAGACCAATCCTGCCACTCAAAATCTGAAAACAAAAAAGTTGTTTTAACCCATCCATCCTGATCCAAGGATTTAGTTGCCCTGTATCCAGCGCCCTCACCATTTTGTTCTTTGATAGTCACTTTGAGTTTCCAATCTTTTTTTGCATCTGGGACATAAGACCAAAAACTAATCCCTTTAAATTTTGACAAATCCATATCCAATGTTTTAATATAAAATGCATGATACTCTTCCAGTGCATTAAATTTTGATTTTAGTTCTAGCGAATATTTACCTTCTTTAACAAAATTAGAGTTTGTTGCTATACTTATATTCCCTGCGTTTGTCCAGTAGTCCCAGTTTTCAATTGATTCAAAGCCGTCTATTAAAGGGTTTGAAGTGTCTTCCTCTGCTGCAATGGATTTAGGTATGGCAGTTGTTATCAAAAGCAATGAAAAAATTAATACAGCGATTCCGTGTGATTTTCCCATTTTAATTTTCATTTCTTCTTCGCCTTCTTTGATATATCATAACCTGCACTTACCAGGGTTTCTTTGCCGCAATGAGGACAAGTTTTTGCTCCGCCTGTAAATTTATGGCAATTCGGACACCAGTCGGTTGGTGTCATTGCCATTTCTCGTTTGAGCTTGGCGCGCTTGTAGTAAGGTCTTACGAAAATTGCTGCAATTATTATTATCACAATTGCCGCGCCAATACTTGAATAGATATTCAGCGGATCCTCTTTAGTTTCTTTAGTTATTGTAACATTTTCTTTTGTAGTAATCAAAAAAGTCTTAGTTGCCGACCAGGAACTTTCTTTCCCATCAGAATCTACGCTTTTAACAGACCATGTGTGAGTTCCGGCTGAGAGAGCCTTTAATGTGGTATACTTCGGCACTGATGTCTCATTTTCTTCATTATCAATTCTTATAATGTATTTTTTTGACGAACTCGACCCGATCCACTCAAACGTGGGTATACTGGTATTGATTACATCATTATCAGCAGGATACATTGTTCGTATTCCTTTTCCAAAAAATGAAATTCCAGAGTCTGTTCCTAAAACAATGAAATTACCGTCGGAAGATAACGCTATGTCCTGAATATTAGGTTTAAATTCAGTTGACCAAATTTGACCTTTTTGATTGAAGACGTATGCCTTGCCATAGCTTGAAATAGCAGCAACTGTTTCTCCATCTAAAGACGGCGAAGCTCTTTGAATATTTCCCTCAATTTTTTGTTTCCATATAATATTTCCTTTTTTGTTAAGAACCACAATATTATTCCCTTCAACAGCAGCAATGAAATTTCCATCATGTGTAATTTCAGGTATTGATAAACCGTCTTTTGCCCACAATATTTCTCCATTTTTGTTGAATAGATAGAGTTTGTCAGAGCCCATTACAAAATTACCGTTATCTGCTATGGAAACCCCATTAATGCATTGGGATTTTTCAGCTACATTCACTTTAGTAGCACATTGAGTTTCGAATTTGAATATCTCCTTACCAGAACTATCGAATAAATACACATTCCCATCACTGGAACCAACCACAGAAAACTCGCCGTTTGATGAAATGTCCATCATATGCGTAAAGAAATACGGCTGAACACGTACACTGTTTTCCCATATATATTTCCCTTCTTTGTAATATGCAACGCTTGGAATTTCTTTAAATTTTGTACCAGTGTAAAACTCTTGTTTTATTTTACTTGCTAAATAATATTTGCCATCAGGCGATAATGATACTCCATTAAAAGTTATCATGTCATTCCTTTCATTTTCCCAAACAAGTTTCCCGGCAGAATCCAGTAGATAAATCTTATTGTTTGAATTAGCAATAATTTTATCTCCAAAAGCGCTTATATCAACTTGAATGCCGCCCTTATTGGTCCATAGCAATTGATATTCAGTATTTGCTGTCGCTATGTTGGATAAAGAAATAAAAATTAAAAATAATGAAGCCATCCACAGCAAGCTATAATATATCTCCATGTTCCTCGTCTGTTGTTGTTCTTCCTTTCGACTGTACCCAACCACACCACCACGCTGCGAAGTGTTTCGATAAAATAAAGTAAGAAATATGCTGCTGTTGAACTGTTTTTCCTTCATTCCTTTTTCACCTTCTTGGAGTTATCATAAATCGTTCATTTGCGATTCTTTCTATTTCTTGAGTTTTTTAGGCTTTTTCCTTTTACAGTATTCTTTGATGATTCAGGTTTCACTGTTCGCTTTTTTCGTAAGGAAGATTCTCCTGTTTTACTGGTCTTTTTATTAAGAATCGCTTTAGGTTCTTCTTTTAATTCTTCTACATCTTTTTCAGATATCAAGCCTTCAGTCTTAGGTTCAACTTTTTCCGGGATTGAAATATTATCTAATGGCGTTACAATCCCTTCTTTGTCTTTCTTTTTCACCTTCTTAGACATATCATAACCTATACTTGCTAGAGTTTCTTTTCCGCAATGCGGACAAACTTTTGCTCCACCAGTGAATTTATGGCA
The DNA here is from genome assembly GCA_023249105.1 of Candidatus Methanoperedens sp. Taxonomy (GTDB): domain Archaea; phylum Halobacteriota; class Methanosarcinia; order Methanosarcinales; family Methanoperedenaceae; genus Methanoperedens. Next base: position 39,689 of record JAHFDG010000015.1, read on the forward strand.
ATGAGGACACCAATCCGTTGGGGTCTGAGCCATTTTTTTCTTTAATACCCATCTCTTATAAAATGGTCTGGCAATTATTCCAGCCAGGAATAAAAACAGAATAGCCCCACCTGCCGTTATTCTTGGATCAAAAGGTTTTTCCTCTACAATTTTTTTGGTGACATTCATTTCTTCAGAACTGACTATCGAAAATGTCCTTGGTGATAACCAGTCTCCTTCATTTCCAGAGAAATCTACAACTTTAACCGACCATTGATGTCTGCCGGTATTTAACGGTTCATCCAGAGTAAATTCAGAATTGGTTGTTGTAAATGTTTCGTTATCGATTTTTAGTATATATTTAGAAGCATTAGATTTTGTCCATTTGAAGTTGGGTTTTGTATTATTCAAAATAGCGTCAGAAGATGGTGAGAGTAAGGCAACAACATTGTAGTTGGTAAATATATAAAGCTCATTATCACCTGATTTCACTGCGACATAGTTCCCATCAGCAGAAGAAACAATAGAATTTGCTGGCTTTTCGAGTTCATGGGTTTGAATCAAATCTCCTAATTTATTTACAAAATTTATATATTTATCACCAGTAATAGTTACTATTAAATCGTTATTACTAGACGAATCTATATCATCTACTGGTAATTTTTCTTTGGTATTCCCTGCTGCCAAGTAGTAATCTACAAGCTTAATAGCATTCATTTCTCTTAAAAATGTCTTGTCCCATTTTTTGTTCATATTATAATCTAACAGCATGACACCAGTACTACCGACAACGATATTATTTTCTCCTGCTACCGATTTTGCATAGCCAAATAAGTCCTTATTAAATTTTTGGACAAGCTTGCCCTGATTATCAAAAAGGTATATTCGTGATTTTTGTGCTTCATCCGATGAAAATTTATCATCTAACCCCATTACGGATATATAGCTTCCATTCGGAGAAACAGAAACACTATCAGCTACAAAGGATAAAGAGGATTTCCACAGCAGTTTTCCATTTTTCAGAAAGTACAAACTATTGTTAGTAATGTATATGTTTAGCCTATTAGAAATGTTTTCAACGTATAGATCTATAGTTCTTCCATCACTAATTTTCAGTATCGCCTTTTTTTTCTCATCGTCAAGTGTTATTTCAAGCCAGTTTTTATCAGTAGAGGCTCGGATGGTTTTGTTATCTTCGGTTTTAATAATTTCAGCATTTTCTATCCACTCGAGACCAAGAGCATTTTTTAGCTTTTTTCGAATAAAATCGCTATAGATATTAAGCCTGCCATTTTCATTTTTTGCAAGGAGTACATCACTTCCATGGTCATTTAATGCCAAGTTCGCCTTAGTTTTTTCATTATTAAGTCGGATGAAAATAGAGTTATTTTCATCATAAATTTTTAATGTATTTCCACCATCAACCTTTTCGATTTTTGCTGTTCTTACCCATGCATCTCCATAATACTGTATCAGAAATTCTATAACGCTGCTATTACCTTTTCCTGGAACGTCATCCCAACTAAACAGAAATGATTCACTACCTTTCATTGAGACTGAATTCCATTCCAGCAACCAATTTTTGATACTTTTTATAGCAGCAACATATTCTCCATCAGCAGAAATGGAAATTTCGTCAGCCGATGTGGACATATCCCATTTAAGTTTACCATTTTTATCTAATGCAAAAATTTTATCACTGTCTGAAAAAATAATTGAATCTCCAGTTGCAGATATCGCCACTTTACGTGGGTTCAAAGTTGAGTATTTCCATAAAATATTTCCATTTTTATCAACTAATAAAACGTTATTATTTGTTCCATAAATATTATATGTTCCATAAACTATTGAGCCAGTGTTAGATATGTCAATATTAGATTTTATTCCAGTTATGTTAAATTTATTTATGACCTTATAATCTGACGACGATTGATCCGGCTGTTTTATGGAAGAACTTTTTAGTATTCCTCTTAAATCGTCTATGTAAAGTATTGACGGCTCTCCGATGACCCGTTTATCATTAAAAAATTTTTCACAAGTGTAACAACCATCATTTCCTAGCCTTATATATAGTTTTAAATTTGTAATATCTTCATCTTCAGGCATTTCTAAACCGCCTTTAGAAAAAAATGGGAATGTATATTCTTTCCAGCCAGATCCATCCAGTTCACCGCCAGATACTGAATATTCTTTTCCACTAGGTAACTCAGCGTCAATTCTTAATTGCCACTGAGGGTCAGCAGATGGAACATACAACCAAAATTTAATCCCGCTATAAGCAGAAAAATCTCTTTTGGTTATTATTTTGAAATAACTACTCTTTGTTGTTGAATATTTAAAGCTCATTTTCATTGAGCTTGAACCTTCCTTAACGAAATCTGAACTTTTTGTTAAAGATAAATCTCCGCCTGATATTTCTGTTTTCCAATTATCGACATCCCCATTAAAACCATCTATTAATTCACTTTCTGCATGAACAGGAGCTATAAAAATAAAAGATAAAACTATGTATATTGATAAAGTTCTTAAACTATACGAAAAATTCCATTTCATTTCTTTTTCACCTTCTTAGACCTGTCATAACTTACACTTACCAGAGTTTCCTTTCCACAATGCGGACACGTTTTCGCTCCACCTGTGAATTTATGGCAGTTAGGGCACCAGTCGGTTGGGGTTTTTGCCATTTCACGCTTGAGTTTGGCGCGCTTGTAGTAAGGTCTAGCGAAAAATCCTGCAACAATAATACCGATTACGATGGCTGCAACCCACGCGTAGTTTGTTCGGGTGGGATCTGCAACTTCGACTGTCTCTGTGACTTCTTTAGGTGGTACTATCTGGTAACCCTCTTTAGCGAACATAAGCACGCCTTTGTCAAAATCACCTACTGCAAGGAAAAATCCATCTGAAGAAATTTTGATATTTTTTGCATTGATGCCTTTATTGATAGTCGATTTCAAATTTCCCTGTGAGTCGAAAATACTGATATTAGAATTTCCACTTAATATAGCAACTTCTCCATTTGATATAATCGAAATATCGTTGCCATAACCCTGGTATCTGCTTATCGTATTGCCCCTTGAGTCTGTTATTTCTACGCCAGTATTTATCAAAAAAACTATATATTGTCCATTTGGTGAAACAGCCGCTCTTGCTTCTATATAATCGCCGTATTTTCGTGACCATAAGAGATTCCCCTTTGTATCAAAAACGAACGCTTCACCTTTGCCCCCTGCAACTATAATTGAACCATCGTCCGATATCGACACCCCTCCCCACAACATTTTTCCTGTTGGATAACTCCACAGTTCTTTTCCTGACTTATCAAATAGATAAACAATAGTCCCTTCTGAGACTACTACATACTTGCCATTAGAGGATACATCCAATGAAACGAGAGCCTCTCCAGTTTTGTCCTTTGTTTTACTCCAAAGTATAGTTCCTTTATTATCTAAAAAATCAATTTCAAATTTGTTGTCTATATATTTATATGTAACAAGATAATTACCCTCATGAGAAATCGACACGTCACCGTTATTGTGAAGTTCTTTAAATAGTATCCGATTTCCTGCCATGCTGAGTAGACTGATTCCTTTACCAGCCTCAGCCACAGCTACTGAATTGTTAGAAATATCAACCCCAGGCATCTGTCTTGTTTTATATTTCCATATATTATAATATTCTGTTTGAGATGATGTAAGATTCGATGAACCTGGCATATTGGTTTCTGGGAAAGTGATATACAGCCACACCATATCACTTGATTTGCTGCCCCAGATGCTGGCAATCTGGAAAATAGTATCTTTGTATTCATATACATCGTCCTCTTTTAAAAGCTTGGAATCTATTTGGTTACCTGACTCTGAAATAACCAGCAAAACTTGCTTAGGGGTAGATTTCGCATCAATAGATTGAGCTGTTATTAATAGCCCATTGCCTAAATCCCATGTTTCTCCAACTGATAAATTGCGGTCAACAAAAGCATTTGCATTGGCATTTTGAATGAATATTATAACAAATACTGTTGAAATAATCAATGCAAGTTTTAATTTGCGACAAAAATTTTGCATTTTTCACCTGCTACTTTTTAGATTTAATCTGTTTCTCTTTAGTGTATTCACTGCTTGTTAAGGTGCTCAGCCCGCAATGAGGACAGGTTTCTGCCCCTCCTGTAAACTTATGACAGTGCGGGCACCAATCCGTCGCAGTTTTTTCGAGTTTTTTCTTGACTGCCCATCTTTTATAAAATGGTCTTACAATGATTCCAAGCAGCAGGATAAATAAAATCATACCTCCAGCCAGCACTCTTCTATCAACCACAAGCGCTTGAACGGTTTTTAAAATTGTCTTTCCTTCAGAACTTACTATAGAAAAACTTCTCGGTTGAGTCCAAGAACTTTCGCTATTCGATGAGATGGACTTGACCATCCATTCATGTTTTCCTAAACTCAAATTTTTTACCAGCGTAAATTCCGATGTAGCCGTTTCAAAAGTTTCTTCATCGATTTTGATTAGATATTTAGAAGCTCCTTTAACATCGCTCCAATCAAAAGCAGGCATTGGATTATCAAGGGCTTCGCCATCCCGTGGACTGACCAAATTTATAGTAGTTGTTTCATCGCCCTTTGAATTGATCTGATTTACAGTCGAGGTACTACTTGATTTTTTAATAAGGTATATCACATCATTTGACCTCGCTGCGATATAATCTCCACCAGCAGACATAGAAATATATCGAATAGCATCATTTATTTCTAATTGCTCCGAGACTACTCCGTTATTAATGATAGCCAATTTGCCCTCCGAACCCCCTTCAGCTTCTGTTTGAGTAACAATTACGTCTCCAGAAATTGATGATGCAAGATTGCCTGTAGATCTAAGTGTATAATATATGTTAAACTTGCCATTTTCTTCATATTCGTCAAATTCATAAATACTTCCATCATCGAAAGTAATGGTTTCTTCATGAAGTCGAAGCAAAACGTTATGATTTTCTGTAAATATTTTTATAGCCTTGTTGTTATCGATTTTTTCGATCTTTGCAGTTTTTACCCATTTTGCACCATAATTTTGCACTAGAAATTCTATGAGTCTGCTATTATCTTTACCTGGGATTTCGTCCCAGCTAAACAAAAATAATTTCGAAATTCGCCATTTTTCATTAAATTCATGGTCAAAATATGCTATTTTTGTATAGCTTTTTAAAACAATTCCTTCATGAGTAATTTTTTGGATTATTTCTGAGCCATAAAAATCTTTATCATCAAAAGTTTTTATTTTTTGGCCATTTTTGTTAAAGAGATATGATATAGATTTAACTGTTTGACCAGGAATTGCACTAGTTATCGTACTTACACTAACATAATCACCATTTGGTGAAATCGAAATATGTTGTAAGGATTCATTCTCTATGTGCTGACTCCATATGACTTGCCCTATATTATTTAAAAAATAAATGGTACCGCCAAATGGGTCAATTCCATCCGGGTGACTGTAAAACATGGCTGCTATATATTCGCCATTAGAAGATATTGAAACCCTGTTAAAATTTAAGTAATCGTTGTTATTCAAAACATTATTGGGTTTATATTTCCATCTTAATTTCCCCGCACCATCTAGTGCATAAAGTTCAGAATTAAATCCAAATACTGTATAATTGCCATCAAAAGAAGTATCTATATTTTTGCTATAAATTGCCATCAAATTTGTGGTGTCATAATATTTTGATGAAGCCTCATAAGTCCATTTTTTCCGCCCATATTTATCCATCGCTACAATAGTATATTTGAAGTCTTCGTTATATTTCCCTCCTCTAAATTCATCATATACGATAGTATTTCCATCTCCGGAAATTGCCACACTTCCATCACGATAATTTGTTTCAAACTTTCTAGCTATCACTGATTCATCTGCACTGGTTATTTGAATACTCATTAAACCCACAATAATAAAAAACAAAATCCAGCCCGTGCATCTCATCTCTTCAACCCTCCGCCGCATGAGTTACAAAACTTATGCTGTATTTCATTTTCCGCTCCGCACCCAGGGCAGAACGTCTTCTTGTTCGAACTCACCTGCGCGCCTTGAAGAACTGCACCCTCTTCTTCCACCTTCCCCAGACTCGACCCCTGCACTACGCTATCCGTGACCTTGCTTCCACCCACATCGTCTCCGCCCACTATCTTCTCCGCAATCGTTTGCTCATAATGGTTCGTATAGATCACTTGATGCGGCACATTCTCTTTCAATAAAAGGGGCTGGGGTTTCAGTTTCTTTTCTTCCAGCTTATAATCAAGATAATTAATGACGTCAACCGGGCTTCCATCATCCACCCCGAGCATCTGGCGCTGCTTCTCATCAACCTTCAGGATATTCTTGCCCACATCATGCTTTATTGCTGTTTTTACAATCGCAGTGATTACGCTGATATTGCTTCTTACAATAACAGCGTCACCGATCTCAACGCCAAGCTCTTTACGTTTTTTCTCGTCGAGCCTTACCACATTTTGAGCCACATCATAGCTTTTGGATTTTTCAACCTTGAGGGAAGCAACACGCACCATAATCGCACCATCCAAGCGATGTTTCTAAGCTGCATTGAAATATAAAAGTTTCTAATATGTTAGATGGTGCGAGTTATTTCTTTTTGCCAACTTTTTTATATTCAAGAGTACTCTTAATATCTGTGCCATTGAAAAAGCTTGCCAAATTAAGTCAAAAATCAAATGACAAATGTAACATTGCTCTCGTATGTTCCAAAGACTCCAATCTTAAAAATATTGTAGATGAGATTGCTTTAGAAATTGGTGCCTCAACTAATGATAATCAAGCCAGCTCAAAAAATTCATTATTGCTTGAAATCGCTCCTTCTGAAAAACTTGTGTTGCAGTTCGACCATTCAAATTTCGCAGACGGTTTTACTGAAAGTGTGACCAGAAATATCGGAAAAATATGGCAGCAAGAATTTGAGGTTTGTGGAGAGGGATGCCAGAAAGGCTCTAATGCTGTAAAAATATATCTTCCACCTGAGTTGTATTCAAGAGTACAATGGTTCGTTTATCTGTTTCTTGACGGGCTGACTGATAAGAGAATCGGCAGGCGATGGATTAAATGATAACTTTTGAGCATAATAGTCGTACTTACAATTTCAAGGTTTTTGATGCCCACAACCACATAGGCTTGGATAAGGAAGGAACAGTAAAAGATTCAGCTTATAGTGATTTAGAAAATGTATTGGGAAATATTGACAAAACTGTTCTATTCCCAGCAAACTCTCCTGTGAGCGGACCTTTCGGTATTCTTTCAAACATGAAAATACTGGATGCTACACAGGAAAGCAAAGGAAAAGTAGTTCCCTTTTATCGTTTCGATATATTCGAGGCTGAAGGATGTAAATACTGGCAAACAGGACTATGTGACGCCGCACATAGATGTTTAATTAAAAAATGTTTTAATATCGAATGTTGCTCAGATTTTGATCTTGAAAAATTTTTTATGGAAATCAAACAATCAGGCTTTTTAGGGTTGAAACTGCATCCAAGAGCATCTGAAATAGATTACATCACGCCACAGCTTGACAGCGACATCATGCTAAAAATAATCCCTGCCGCTGGAAAAGCAGGTCTTGCAGTGACCATGCACACCCATAATAGTAAAATGCTTGCTGAGTTTTTTAATCTTGCAAAAAAAGTATTGCCTGAACATAAGAAATTAGTTCTGATTTGCGCTCATTCAGGCGGTGGTTCAACGCAATTGGAGCGTAAAGAATCAAGAGAATATGCAGGTAAGCGATTGAATAATTGCCTCAACAGTGGGGAAGAATGGGTAAGCAGAATGCTTTTTGAAACCTCTAATGTGTTCTGGACATACCTTTTAAATGGCTTGTTGTTATGCAAGAATCTGCAAAAAACAGATAAAAGTACAGAAAATATTAAAAATATAGTATATGGCACTGATTGGCCATTTGTGAAAGATATTACTCCTGAACAAAAGGCTACGAATATTATAAAGTCTCTTCTCTCAGGTGGATTTAACGAAAACGATATTGATATGATCATGTATTCCAATCTGGAGAATAGAATTAAAGAGCTATAGCTTGGGCACTTTTTGAAATCTTAAAAAGTATAATGATGCCTGCTGATTACAATTAAAATAAGGGTTTAATTTGTGAAATTCTCCGCGGCAAGCTGTGGGTATTGGCATAAAATAAACACTATCAGTATATATACTAAAATCCATATCATATTCTACACATCATGTTCACCACCTCCCTCATAGACCTCTCCAAAACCCTTGGCAGAAAAAGCAGGTTTGAAATATTAAAAAAATTAGGCATAAAATCCTATCGAAACACAGAGCTATCCGAGGATTTAGACATCCGCAAAGAAAGAGTCTCAGAGGCGCTCGCTGACCTCGTGGCATCCCGCCTTGTTATAATGTTCGAAAGGGAAGCCATCATAGGTGAAAAGCATACCATGTACGTTTCATCGCCTTTCGGAAGCGAGATTCTGAACATCAACGACAAGCTCGATACCATCAAAGAAAAATTCCCTGAGAAGATAATGGATTTCGGTGATGGGATTGCGTATATCTTAAGATATTATTTGGAGACCGATGTTAAGGTTACTCACAACACAATCATAACTCGAGGAGGTCGTAAAATCAATCTGGTCATAGAAAGAACGCCGTGCGAGAAAAAAAATTGCGAGATTACATGCGACCCTTTGATTAAAAGTATAGTAAAACGATTCGGAGAGCTTGACCAGTTTGAAAGAACAACTCAGGACAAATGCTGCTTTAATATAAAATTCTGGCGCAAATAGTCATTCATAATTTTTTTTCTTCGGTTTGAGACTATCCAATATCCGCCCTATGTGCGTGAGTTCCCTGTCGAGCCACTCATCCTCGCCTTCATCTTCTTTATCACCCAGCATCAGGGAAACATTCTTAAAAAAAGCAGTTGGAATGTTCTTACTTATAAGCTCCATTGCAGTGATTTCTATCATTTTTAATACTTCATCGTGGGTCAAAAAGCCATTCTTTTCAAATTCGATCAATATATTACCCGTATTTTCAAGTTCTGAAAGAATGCTCAATTTTTTATAGGCGTAGTTGCTCTTTTCAAGATATGGAAATTCTGAATTAAGCTTATTATCAAAAAATCTGCTTGAGATTAATTTTACTTTTTCTTGCCCGATGATATTTTCCCAGTCACTCAGCATCTCTGTATTCATATAGCCGGACTACGATACATATGGTAATAAAAATTGTTACTGAGAAAATGTATGATATTTTATTGAACTCATTTGTTGAAAGAATACTCTTCAAACCGCTTCAGATCTTTTTCATTTATTGAAGGCTTCACACTTTCAAGCGCTTTCATCAAATCTGCCATCCCTATATCCCGTTCAATACCTGTCAGGATAGATTCTTTAAATGGGATTACTGACGCTTTTATACATACTTCCTTAATGTCCGCGCCGCTGTAGCCTCCAGTCGCCTGCGCTAAAGCATCAAGATCAATATCCTTTGAAAGCGGTTTATCCTTCAGGTACAATTCAAACAATTTTTTCCTTGAAGCAAGGTCAGGCGGCGGTATGTATATTTTTTCACCAAACCTTCCAGGTCTCAGGATCGCAGCATCCAGTGACCAAGGCTCATTCGTAGCGCCGATGAACAATAGGTTGCTGTTATCTGAATTCATGCCGTCCATCTCGGCAAGAATCTGGGGAACCAGACGCACCATAACAGTTGAACCTGTGTTCCTCCTTTTTGGTACCAGAGCCTCGACCTCATCAATAAAAATAACAGATTTCGAATGGCTTCTTGCCATTCTGAATAGTTCAGCGACATTTTGCTCTGCCTCGCCGACCCATTTACTCATAATATCCGAAGGCTTGATGCTAAAGAAAAAAGCATTGACTTCGCCAGCTATTGCTTTTGCAATATAGGTTTTACCTGTCCCGGGGGGACCGTATAATAGAATTCCTCCACCCGAACCTATTCCGTATTTCTTCGCCCCCTCAGGATGTTCAAATGGATAAATTATCTTAATACGGATCTCTTCCTTAACATCCTCCAGCCCTGCAACATCATTAAAAGCCACATCGGGTTTCTTGTTTATCAGCCATTTTCCTTCCTTACTGGAAAGTTCTGCTGCGCCCCCTATTTTTTCTCGTGTTTCAAGTTCTTTTACTCTTTTCAATATTTTTTCTGCATTTGCCAAACGGATTTCTTTCATCTTTCCTTTGGATTGTTCCGCCGCCTTGAACAAACATTCTGAAGATAATATATACGAACTCTTTGCGGCGCTGAAATTTTGCTGCCGCTCAGATGCCATTGCCTCCTCCAGGTATTTATTAGCTTTTTCAAGCAACAAATCTACTGTAATAATTAACTCCCTTTCTTCATAGCCTCTTCAACTTGTTTTAATCCATTTTCAATTTTTAAGTCCATTTTTGATTCCCCTGCTGCCGCTTCTCCTTCCATTGTTTTGATTATATTATTAAGATTCATATCGAGTTCAGAAGAGTTAAGCACTTTTTCACTTGTCATGTCCAGGGATGTAGAGAGAGCCAGATCCACCTGCTCAGCCTTCATCATAGCTTTATCAAGTTCTACTTGCATTCCTGCAAGATCTTTAACATCAATGCCTTCAATAATAGAACTGCTCATATCTTTTGCAAAAGCTACAAATTCACTTGACATATGCACGGCTTCACGCTGGATTTTGATTCCTTCCATATGCAGTAAGAGTTTTTTTCCCTTCCTTATTTTATCGTTCATCGTGAAATATCCAGCCGCAAATCTTTTCAGCATTTCTTCATCTCCAATTTTTGCGGCTTCTACTCCCTGATCCCAATATTTTTTCTTAATGTTGTCACAGTTATCAATATAGTTGTTGACAACAGATTTTGCTTTCCTATAAGAGATTTCTCGTTCAATCTCTACTTCTTGTTTAGATTTTTTGTGAAAGAGTCCCATGGACTTATTGTTTAATCGATAAGGTTTATAAAAGTTTGGAATCACTTTCTATCTTCTATCTATAATGATTGCTTATTCCACAATTCTCTTCATAGCTAACTTCTGTAAAGCCTTAAAGGTTGCCTCTTTTTAAGTATCAATGAGCATCTGAACCAGACATTCAAATTCCATGGCTCTTTATTTCAAAGGTTTGCGTCTCTTGTTTTTAAATCAAGCCCGCCATTTGCAAGCAGTTTTTCCCTCAGCTTCGCATGCATCTCAGAATCTAATAGCATAACCTCATATGCTCCCATAAACTATATTCGAGTAACGCCCTTCACTTTCCTTCATATCATCGGAAGGGAAGAATGCCATATTCAGACCAAACATCACAGAGTACATCAACAACACCCGGATTTCAACCAGAACAAGTAAACAAACCAGAAACCGTTTCAGAGACGCCACCTATAACAAGTTCTGAGAACGCACCGCTTACTCAATCCACTTCACCAATAGAGCAGCCAGGTGAAACAGGTCAAGCCCCCTCTCTGCCTCGATAAGCTTTCCCTCAACAAAATAAATATTGGCATGCAACGTCATTATTTCGACATCATTAGGGCTTATTTCTAAAAGTTTAGTCAAATGGGGTCAAGGGGTAGAGAACCCTCAGCCCTTGGAGGGCTGAGATGAATCGTACCCCTTGGAAGAACGACGAAACGTTCCAGGAAACTGATTGTAGAAGCTTCAAACAAGAGTCGCATAACTTGCATCAAACAGGTATAATTCTTACTAACCCCAAACCACAACGAACGCTCAGGGCTTTAGCCCTGAGTAGTTTACTAAAGACATCTTTAGCCGCTTCATACTTATGTTCAATAACTAATTTTGAAGCGAACCCAATTCCTCCACTTCTTATTTCTTCAACATTGGGTGTCGAGGACTTGCGCGACATAGCTCCTTTGAATAATTTTAACCGATATAATTCTTACTGCCATTCACCGTAAGTGGATTACTTCTTTTTGCCCTTCATAAAGAACTGCAATAAATCTTTGCTCAATCCAGTTTCTCTTTCCATTTTATCTATAATCTCAGCCTCCGACAAGCCCTCTGATTTGAGTTTATTAATCTTATCGAACACCTCTTGTTCTATCTCATAATATTCACTAATATCTGTTCTGTGTCCCCATATATCTCCTTCAAGCAGAGCGATGCCCTGCATTTCTAAGAACATTTTTATGGAATTTGAAATTGTCTTGAGATAAGAACCTGGTATGTGTATGGCTTTTACTTCAGGACATTTTTGTACCATAGAGAAAATGTCTTTGTCTGATGGTCTGAAGGTAAAATGGATTATCTTTTCAGCTTTGCTGAGCGAATCTATTTCGCTCTTTGAACTTACTATTTTTATTCTCATAGTTTACCCTTCTTTCAAAAATATTTCTTAGTATAAAAATATATCCCAATTTGGTTCTGTTGCGTTAACTTTTAATGTTTCTGTCGTCTCTATGTATGTAAATATCCCATTCTCAAGTATTCCTATATGTTTGTTTTTTGTATCTAAACAATAGTTCTTACTGTTATCTGTGATTTTCTCTTCTGGATATCTTAGCTCTGTATGACCAACTATCTGATTTAAATCGGGTACTGGTTCAAATTCATCGTGCCAATCCAGCCACGTTATTCCTCCAACGATTTGCATTCCTCCCCTGGCAAATCCAGCATCTAACCAAAGATTTGTGTTCTTAGTTTCAACATCTTTTAACGCATTTTCAGTTGCGGGTTTTATAATTTGATTGATCACTTCTTGTGTATTCAAATTATTTTTAAGAGCGTACTTCTCAATAAGATATGAGTGCACCCCAGCATGTGTAAATAAGAAATTTTGTTCATAATGATATAGTTTTAATAAATTCCAATCTTTTGTAGTAAGAATATGGTTTATTGCATCTGATTTTTTCTTTGTATTTCCGCTTGCCTGGAGAAATGGATTGTCTGGAAATCTATACCACATATCATGAGTCCCATATAGATGGATTCTTTTTGGTTTGGATAGAGATTGTTTAAGCCATTTTGCAGAATTCAAGACATCTTTAGGGGTGTCGTTAAAATCATCAAAATAATCTCCAAGGAATATAACATTGTCATATGGTTTCAGCAGTAGAGATGATAGAGCATGTTCCACCCAATCAACTCTATTGTGGAGGTCTGAAATAATTATAGTTTTCATATTTGATTGTTTATGGGTTCTGTTAAGTCTTTATCTTGACAGGCTGTCAAAATCAGTGATAAAATTAAAGGGTTTTTTGTTTCGTTTTCGTATCGTTTTTCTGGACTTTTACCCTTTCTACTTTTTTGAAGGTTAGGTCTCCCCCATGATTTGACTTCATAGCACCATTCTTGAAGGAGCCTATAACAACCAATTTCTCTTTCCATACCTTGGTCAAACTTGTTTCTGAACTCATTGCACATAAAGGATGATGTATGACATATAAATGACATAGATATCTTTCGATTTTTTGTCGCGTAAAAATTCCACCGACCATTTTAAATTTACTTTTTCTTCATTAACTCCCGTCATGCAACACCTCATTTAAAAATCGCTTAACTCCCGACAACGCAACACAACCGTTCATCCAATAGAATCGGTGCTTCTACAATTTTTATTTACCTTTTTTATTACATTACTGTCTAAATATAAGATATTTTATAAATATCAGATTAATGATAATGGTGCTTGTAAGGTCAATTTGTGTTATATTCAACCTCAGGGAAGGATCGCAGGTATGAGGTTTAATCTATCTCCTTAAACTTATATTCCATTGGTTGATAACCTTCAATCAACAGCCGCAAAGTTACGTTGGTACTGTTGACAAAATGTATTTTTTCATTTGCAAAGCTATAGCTACTGCCCGCTCTTTCGAATATAAATGATTTTTCTTCAAGAATTTGCTCGCCGCTCAATATCTGTGCGTCTATTGAAATAGGAATATCTCTCTGGTTAAGGATTTCGACTCGCAAATCTCTAAGCTCATATTTTTCTTTTTCCCAAAATGCTGGCTTTTTCATTCGTGCCGATACGAAGAGAGTGTTTGGTGGTAGCTCTTTTGGTGCTGTCACTAATGGTGTAGATGATGGAACCGTTACATGATATTCTACGATTATAGTACCATTTAGATTTTTATTTTCAAGAGAGAAGCTATAAGATCCAGATTTCTTGAATATATATCGATATTGCTGGTGATATGCCAATAATCGAGCATCAAAAAGCCCATCGTTACTGATAAGGGTAATCGTATCGGCATAATAATTATCCCACACAATTTCATCTCCCGCATTGATTGTTACAATATTCGGAACAAAACCTCTGTTGCTATCCAATTTTACAAGCGTCTGGTTACCTGTTGGTGTAGCCTCAGGAAAGGGGGTTACCGTTACAAGTGGTGTGGCTGTTACTGTTGGTGTTGGGGTTAGCGTTGGAGTTGGTGCACCTCCCTGTTGTCCTATACATCCCGAAAAGAGAACTGCAAGCCCAATGACAGTTATAAGAATAATAGATTTAAATTGTACCGTATCAACACCAGAGGTTCAATCACTTGATTTAAGATAAAGTTGTCGATTGTATGCTCAATACAGCTTTGGGTCAAGTAGTGGTAATTGTTAGGCGTTATATCCAATTCCGTTCAACTTAAAGTAAAATAACCGTTACTTTTACCTATTCCACCCTACTATGAACCGCAAGGACTGTGAGAATACCACCTTATCCACTATTAGTTTTTTTTTCAGTCCTTGCACCCATGCGGTTGAAGTGCAGCATCTACAGAACATGCTCTTTTAACTCTAGACACGGGCGCGCAGGTCAGAATATCGATAATCACATGCGGGAATCTCCGTAGCTATTCTACTGCCGTGTTTTATGAATCCAGTCCCACCTTGGTTTTACATGCCAAAAACGCTAACAAGCCCTGTCCCTTTCAAGTACAGGTCTAGAGTACTGAAAACATTAGGCGTCTTTCATGCTCGTATTGGATATAAGAAGTTAGAGCAAATTCATCTAAACCCAAAAGTCAGGCGCAGATGATGAACTGTTAAAGTTGCGACCGGGATGGCGAAATGAATCGAAAATTATTTAAATTCAACAGTGTTCTACCTTTGATGGTGGTAAAAAATGATTAATAAATTAAGACTGTTTATATTATTGGGATTATTGACGATTGGAGTTGTTTTTATAAGTGGCTGCGTACAAGAAAAAGCTGCAACATCAACACCAACAGGGGTGGCAACTCGGTTACCAACCGTAATCTATACTACTATCGAGGATACCGACCCGTCTTTTATATTTTCAAATAAATGCGAAATTCAAAAAAATCCTGGAGCAAGTGGTGGCTCATGGCTCGCTTGTCCTCAAGCAGGTCAACCTCCAGCTCCTGGTGAAAAAATAAATGTTACGTTCACAGGAACGGCAGTTTCAGTAATACACCTGACAGGTCCAAACGGGGGAATTGCAAAAGTGCAAATTGATGGAAAGGCGTACCCTGAAATCGATATGTATTCCAAAGATATTGCAATCAAAGTTAAAACAGAAATCGCAAGCGGTTTACAAAACGCCAATCATACATTGACCTTTGAAATTGCCAACATGCGTAACCCATCTTCAGGGCGACCAAATGAAGCTGGAGTAATATCCATCGATGCTATTGAAATAACCACGCTGCAATAAAGGAAAAGTAGCTAAAGAGTTCACTGGAGAGATTCCGTGAACTTCACTCTTTTTTTTCTAAGACAATGCTATGCGTTTTTTCATGGTCTTGATATGCTACATAGGCGAGCATTAGGATATTCGGCAACCTTTACCATCCCCTTTTTAAATTGATACATGCGGCACGGCGCGCCGTCCGTTGACGGTGGGAGCAGTCTGGCTGGTTTTTAAGAAATATAGGGTCCCACTGCCATGTTTCCATGAGCTTCACATACAGGCAAAAGGTTTCTGCCGCCTCTTATAGAATCCGCAAAGAAAATTTTCATCCGAATTCCTTAAATAATGCCTGATTATATATGAATTATAGGAGGTGAGTTATGCTGTGTATACTATGGTTTAAGTGGCAGCCTGAGAACACTTCACGGCTTCTTGAACTCTGGAAAGAATTCAAATATCCCGAAGAAGTGAAGCTGATAGGCAGGTATCTCCTCATTGGAAGGCACATCTCTGTGGCTATATTCGATGCCCCCAACGAGGAAGCTATCCTGAAAATAACATACCCGTTCAGGGAATTGGGAGTTCCCCATATAGCGCCCGCGCTGCCGCTTGAAGAAGCGCTGGAAATGATGGAAAAGATGTAGCAATGGGCAGGTTAATTGAAGAAATTTCATTGAGAAATAAACTCCATGTCTTTAAGGACAGAACCGAAGCAGGCGGCCTCATTGCTGGAAAACTAATACAGTACAGGGATTCTGGCGGCATAGTGCTGGGAATCCCTTCCGGCGGTGTGCCCGTGGCTCGTGAGATAGCGGTTACGCTTCATCTTCCCTTGGATTTAATGATAGTGAGAAAGCTCCAGATACCTTACAATCCCGAAGCAGGCTTTGGCGCAATGGGGCTGGATGGAGAAATTATCTTAAATGAAGGACTGCTCGCCCAACTTGGTCTTACCGAAGATGAGATAAGGGATCAGGCTGAAAAGACGAAAGAGGTAATCAAAAGGCGAGATCAGGTCTTCAGGGGAGGAAGACCCTTTCAAGTCTTGAAAGACAGGATTGTGATTCTTGTAGACGACGGTCTTGCATCGGGCTATACGATGCTTGCTGCTGTCAGGTTTGTAAAAAGAAACAAGCCAAGGAAAATTATTGTTGCTGTTCCAACAGCCTCAAAAAGAACTGTGGAGCTTGTTCTTCTTGAAGTGGATGAACTTGTATGCTTGAATGTGAGGCACGGGATTTCTTTTGCAGTGGCGGATGCGTACAGGAACTGGTATGACCTTTCGGACAAGGAGGTTCTTTCTATCATCGGGAAGATTTGTTAGTCCCCGGGTCAAAGTACCCATGGTGCCGTGCTACCAGCACGATGGCGACTATGATACCACCATCTTTCAAAGCACGGGCGCGATCTGCTGGAGGTCAAGTTCATACTGGAGGAAGAGCGCCAGGGGAAGAGGTCACTGCTTCGAAGGATAGCCGGGTTCTTCGGGCTGTGTTAATTTTTTTGCCACTGGATTACCAATCATTCTGTTTGTCCGTCATTCACTCAATCTCATTCATGGAACGGCGCGCCGTCTGCGGGCGGGGGGCTGTTTTTCTTCAGCTTAAATAAAATTGTCAGGGGTGAATTATCAGGAGGTTATGATATTACTTTATTATTCATAACTGGATTATTGGACTGTGCCCAAGATATATATAAATTATATTCATCTTTCGATAAACTTCTTTTTGTAGAGAAAGAAAAGAGGTAATTGAATACTTCTTTCACCTTTTTTTAAACAGAAATAAATTGCTCAGACAGTATATTTTTTATTTTCAAACGCACCCCTACAATCCTTCCTATCATTATTCCTGCAAGAATACTATAAATGAAGGCAGTGAGGACATAACCATGTATCCAATGTCCAAAAAGCCATGTTCTTGATACGGAAAAAACCACATATAATAGCATTATAATAATGCCAATCTTATCAAAACGAGAAACAACTTTTGCCCTTTCTTCATGCCAGTGAATAATAAACATGCGAGTGGCAATGAACCCAAGGAATAATCCTAAGAGAAATCCGCCTAGAGATAGCTCGATTCCTATAATACCTTCCAAGACATCATACAGCATAAGCCCAGTCAGGATGATACCTATCACATAAAACATCCTTATCCTGAAAATAAGCTTTCGGTCTATGTGTTTCTTCGCTGGATGTTCTTTAATATTCAGAAAATTTAAAGTTTTTTTGAAGAAGTTTTTGTTTTGTAACATAATTTGATGAATTTTCCTACTATCATTGAGTTCTATCCTCATTATTGTTTTTGGCTTATAAAAACAGGGGTGTAAATAGCGGTCTAATTTTGCACCCAGTTCGGCAATATTGATACAGGCTCATACCCTACCTCCTGCAACTTCCACGCTTTTTGAGATATATTTGAATGCTTTTATAGCAGTCCTCACATAACGCCCATGGGGTTTCGCTCTTATCAACGATGGATTTCCACGATTCAAGTACTATTTCCATGAGGTCATCAGGATTTTTCTCACCCATCCCTTTGAGCATATTTTCAGTGGCTTTTAGCATTTGCTCAGGCTTGAATCCATTCCTTACCGCAATTGTAATTGTTTCAGGCGACTCTATGTGTTTCACGTCCTTCATTTTTCCGAGCTGTTTTGAACATATGTCGCATATCACCTGGGCACTGTCGTCCATGCCAGACGTCTGCATGAATGTTTCAACTATGTTCAACCCATCTTTTTCTATTTCAACAACAAGTGTTTCGGAAGGAACTTCGATTCGGGTCATTATTTTATACTCTTATCTCTTTTCAGTTTAATCAAAAAAGAACCTTTGTATCCTCGAACAATTTAACCTTCTCATTTGTCTTCAATTACTAATTTTGAAGATTTGTGACGAGGAATAGAACCATAGAATAATTCTCAATGATATAAAAATGCATTGACACATTGCATCGCAAGACTATTACTTTCAACCCGCTTGGCTTTCCCATAAGTACTCACAGAGTCATTTTTGATCGAGGTGAACAATATGGATTTATTCTGGAGCGGTCTTGCGCAGCGCGCTTCTGAGCATACAAGAATTGAACGGAGAAGCCAGTTCAGCAAGGTACATGAAACAGCTATCCAAGATATTGAAATGGAGAAAACTATAAACTAACTCAAGCGTATTTAAATATGGGTGCGTTATTTTGAAAGACATAATTGAAATGATAAGAACACGGCGAAGTGTAAAAGAATATACTGATGAACCAGTATCTGATGACGATATAAAATTCCTGATAGATTGCGCAAGATATGCGCCATTTGGTTCCATGCAGCAGCCTTGGAGCTTCTTAGTAATAACAAACAAAGAAATTATGCATATGCTCTCTGAAAGCGGCAAGAAGGCGATGATTTCTTTTCTTGAACCTTATAAAAATACTACCAAACAAACTTCTGAATACCTTGATTTTTTCAAAACAAAAGGCAGGGATATATTCTACAATGCTCCTGTGCTTATAATTATTTTCGGAAATAAAAACCTCCCAACTACTGTTTTAGATTGTTCGATGGCAGCACAGAATATGATGCTTGTGGCGCATTCGCGGGGCATGGGGAGCTGCTGGATTGGTAATGCAATTCCCGCTCTCATGGACGAAAAGATATTGAAAGAACTCGGCGCACCTGCTGGCTATAAGGCGGTTGCTCCATTGATATTTAGATACCCGAAAAGTAAAACCATTATGCCTGAAAGAATGGAACCTGAAGTGAAATGGATAAAATAGTATCAGTGCAGTAAGGTACATGAAAAATGCAATTACAAACTTATATGCAGAAACAATACGTGAGGAGTTGATATAATAATGTCGATCCTTAACCTCATATCCCTGCCAGAAAGCAAGACCCTGGAATTCAAAGAAATAATGCCGGACCCTCTTGCAATAGCGAAAACAGCTTGTGCGTTCGCAAATGGAGGTGGGGGAACGATCCTTATTGGAGTGGCTGATAAGAAGAAAACCATTACTGGAATAAATGAACCGGAAATACACATATTGGAAGAAAAGATAGCCAATGTAGTATATACGATGGTTGAACCGACAGCAGCATTTCACATATCGATCCATAATCTTGAAGGAAAACTGGTATTGAAGATGGATATTTTTCCTGGAAGTCTCAAACCATATCATCTTAAGAACAAAGGGGTGATCGAGGGCACTTACATCAGAGTAGGTTCAACAAACAGGAAGGCAGACATCGAAACCTTAGAAGAACTAAGCCGACAAAGAATGAATATAAGCTTTGATGAAACACCTGTCATTGATGCTTCGATAGAAGAGATCGATCCGAAAAATATAGAGATTTATCTCAATAAAAGAAAAGAGGTCAGGGACATACCAAAGGTTGAACCTGATGCTGAATTTCTCAAAAGGATCAAAGCCATAAAACAGCAAAATGGCAGTGTTCATCCCACTGTTGCTGGAATACTCTTATTTTCAAGTGAACCTGAAAAATACATTCAAGGGGCTGTCATAAAATGTGCCAGATTCAAAGGCATCGAAATGGATGAGTTCATTGACCAGAAAATAATCACAGGCTCGCTTTTTTCGCAGATAGAGGAAACGATTGCATTCTTTAAAAAGAACGTAAAAAGAGGGGCGAAGATCGAGGGTATTTATAGAAAAGAAGAATATGAATATCCAGAAAAAGCCATACGAGAGGCAGTAGTAAATGCTGTGTGTCACAGGGACTACAGCCGTAAAGGCGCGGATATAAAGTTTGCAATTTTTGATGACAGGATTGAAATTACAAGTCCTGGAGGGCTTCTTCCCCAGATATCTATTTCGGATATAGGTACTGGAGTATCAGAACTCAGGAATAAAATAATAGGTAGGATATTTAATGAAGCGGGTTTGATCGAGGGCTGGGGAACAGGTATCCGGCGGATAAGAACAGAAATTGAAGAAATGGGGCTTATAGCGCCTGAATTTAAGGACATTAACAGTTTCTTTAAAACGATTATTTATAATGAACCTCTGCAAAAGAGGTTAAAATTTGATCTGGATGAAAAAGAGATTATGGCATATATCCAAAAACAAGGAAGAGCAAGCACAAAGGAATTGGAAAAAGAATTGGGGAAAAGTAAAGCTACGATAAAAAGAAAAATCAGAAACCTTGCCGATAAGGGATATCTCATATGGGTTGGAACAAGTCAAAAAGATCCGTCTGGATATTATGAACTTACTGGCTCAAAGAAAGTCCCATCGTGAGCTAGTAATGAGCTAGTATGAGCCAGTAATATAATTCATGAGCCAGTATGAATCCGAGAAATTGAGGCCGACGTAACAGTCTTGAAGTTAAAATAGAACATGAAAAAACAGGATGCAAGTCTCGTTCTTAACATGATTTGTGACTCACTGTCCCAAATCATACCTCTTCCGGTCCTTTAACTCCTGCTTCTTTGCATTGTTCCACCCATCTACATCTCCTATATAGCATGTAACTCTTGAAAGCTGTGATACATTATGGTTTCCACTGTCTGGACACATTGGCTTATTGCAAACAGGGCATGATTTAATAGTAGCCACTGCTTTTTTGGTATTGCCCTCCTAATCTACTGATGTTTTAAAAAACATTAACGGATTACACCTTTCAATAAATCATCAAATAAACATAAATCGATAACAAGACAAAGAGATTTAAAACATCAGTAATTAAAAGGGTCAATACCGCTTTTTTGCATGGTTTATTTATCCTTTTATTTTTTTTAGCAGCCAAGCCATATTGTCTCCGAGATTCTTCATATTCCGAATTCCTTCATCATCTTTATTCACATCCCCTATTTCCCTTCCCAATCCCATGTTCCAGTAACTTGAGCCGGGGACGATCATCTGATTGATATGGAAGAAATGATTGATAGAGTCAAAAGCGTGTATTGCGCCTCCTCTTCGCACTGCGATTACAGCGGCGCCTACCTTTCGTTTGAACATGGAACCATTCGCCATTGCCGTGAAACCTGCCCGTTCTATCAGAGCCTTCATTTCCGAGGTTATATCGGCGAAATATGTTGGTGAACCGAGGATAATTCCATCGGCTTCCACCATCTTTTCAATGCAATCATTCACGATATCATTCTTGACCGCACATTTCCTGTCTTTAGTTTCAAAACATTTATAGCAGGCTGTGCATCCCTGGATTTTCCTGCCCGCAAGCTCCACCAATTCTGTTTCTATCCCAGCTTTCTCCAATTCACTGAACACATGGTTTATGAGAATTGCAGTGTTGCCCTGTTTTCTGGCGCTTCCGTTAAATGCTATTACTTTCATGGTGCCTCCTAAAAATCAAGTGGTTTAACCAGATATTCCCTCAGTTTAATATCAAAAAACTTATTTGAAGAATTAGCTTTAATAACGGCAGCAGTATCCGCTCCCCTGCCTGTTCCAGCTACTGCAATAACATCTGAGAATGGGATCAGTCCAGCGTCAGCACTCATAGCCACAATCTCAACAACCACTTTTGTTCCCTGACCAAAAATTCTCAGGGTATCAGCCACGGTCTGCTCGTAAGATTGAGAGCCTTTCTCTTTAAGTGCAGTCCCTATACCTCTCAAAACCATAGTTCCTGTATGAACCTTTCCACCCATACTCTCGATTTTCTTTTTTATTTCTGGATCAAACGTTTGAAGATTTGGCTCTCTGATACCTGTATTATGGGTAACAACTATCAGTTTTATTACTGTGCCTTTCAGCATCTGGGCAGCAGCAAGTCCTGTATCTCCAAAGGTTGATGCAACAACGATATGACTGATTCCACGCTTTAATGCCTCTTCTTTGGCAATTTGTAGAGTTCTTTGAGTGTTCTCTTTACCTGCCTTTTCAAAATACATTTTTGTTCACCTTTTCTTATGGCACGTATCAGATCATCAGTGTAGGGTTGCTCTTCATATCAAATCTTTCTTTTTTTCTTCTAATTCTTATTTATTTATCTCTCCTTTTGCATACCTTTTCTTCAGGATTTCAATAGCTGATTTTTGGGCTCACTGGAATTGGGTTACTTCTTTAATCCGCAGGCTGGAAGTTCTCACAAGCTGCGCTATCTGCTCTTACTGTTCCGTAGAATCGGCACTGGTCATAGGCTGGGTTGAACCATAAGCAATCCCTGCACATAGCATCGTATTCTGCATTCAACGCTAACACCCTAATTCTGATAAGATCTGGCAGTTTTTGATGGAGGCTTGATTGGTTACTGAATGAGCCCTAATACTGCCAGGTCATAAGAGAGTTTTTTATTCGTAAAGAATATATACTTATCTGCTCAGTCATTATAATTCGTTATAATTCCACTGGAAATAACGGGGTCATCAGCAGTTTAAACAGCGGATAGCCCTTATGTCTTCCATTCCGGGATTTTTATCTTATCCCATTCGATATGACGAAAGAACTTCCTCTTGTACTCTCGGGAAGGTATGTATCTGAAATTATGCTCTTCGTAGCCATTCACTGTAAAATATGTCTCTCCTGCAAGATAGTCCAGGACATTTTTGAACTCATGCGCCCTGAAAGGAATATTTTCTTTAATAAGCGCTTTAGCCATTTTAATAAATTCTGTAGCATATGCATAATTCGTTACCACGAGATGGTAATAGGGCTGGTATGAGGATGGAGGATAGAGGTGTATCCCGTGCCTGTGCCAGCTGAACACTATTTCAAACGGGTGCTCGCCTGCATCTTTGCCGCTATCCATCCAATCCTGAAATTCTTTCCTGTCGCTCCAGTCCTTGATGGAAAGCATTCCTCCGTCCCTCCCGTCAGCCCATTTTTTATACATTTCAAGAGGCGAAAGGCTCTTTGCCTTTTTCCCGTATGCTGCGATGTAACAGATGCCTGCTGTTCTCAAATATTCGTTAAGGGAAATCTCTTTTATCTCTGGATTTCTTTCGACATGTCGTGCATAATCCTTCAGTATTTTTTCCTTGCTATTTTTCGAAAGTACCTTTTCCAAAACATACAATCCTTTGATCTTGCCAGTGCGAATATCATAGGGTATGAGTTTTTCTAGAATCTTTTCATCGGCTTTGATCACCGGCATGAATCTAAGCGCCTCTGAAAAGATGTTTTTATAGAATTCTTCGCTTTCTTTTTCGCCTCTTTTGATGTGCAGGTTTCCAAGAAGATGAAAATGCACGAAAAATTCTTTATTATATTCATGAATGCCAAACGGCAGAGCTATTACTCTTCCTTCTCTCTTTACCAGCAGGTAAAACCCTTCCCATATCGTATCCAACTTGTCCTGATAGCTCGGGAGCGCTTCATCTGATAGCGTTCTTGCAAGAGTATATATCTCGGTATTTTCTATCTCTTTCTCGCCGAAACCATGTAGGTAATACTCCATTTCGGCATAAATTATCTGAGGTTTAATCTTGTCCATTTTCTCCGGCTCTATTCAATTTCTTCCACGATTTCGTATTGCTTATCGATCATTATTCTTTCTTCTCAAAAACCGATTCGTTTCCAGGCATTTTCTAACTCAAAGAGTTATGTGCGCTTGTGCCGACTTTGACCCTGCTTACAACAGCAAAAACACGCTCGTTGGCACAATAAGCATCTTTTCATTCTCAAAGAACTCAAAATCCTCCTTGGAGAGCAAAATCTTGTTCTTCAGCTCAACAGCAGAAAAGTCGCTCTTCTTAACGCGCTTCTGCCATTTTACCTCGATGCCAGTGCCGTTTATATAAAAATCAACTTCCTTTTTCTGGTAATAGTAGCATACTTTCTCGAATTTCCTTACAAGATGCTCTGCAGCTATGCCTTCAATTAAATGCGGAATTTCCTCTTCCTTGATTTCTGTTCTTGTAAGTTCTCTTTTGAAAACGTGAAAGAGAAAAGGATCAATAAAATACGCTTTTCTCATTCTTGCGAAAGCCTCGGTTCCCTTTTTCAAGTCTATTGGAAACATGTTCCGCAATACAAAGAGATTCTCCAAAATTTCCAGATATTCTCTTATTGTCACGTGCGAGCCGATTTCCATCTCCTTGGCTATCGAATTGAGCGAAAATCGCGTACCGTAATTTTTTAATACGCCCAATAGCGTCGAAGTCGTAATTCTTTCGCTTCTTTCTATTTTGGCAATATCTGCGATGAGCCATTTCCAGTATATATCATAGGTTTCATCAAGGATTTTCCCGTTTTCCATATGCTCATACATGCTTCTTGGAAACCCGCCGCATGTAATATACGAGTTAAACAGCCTGTCTATCTCGGTGAAATAGAAAAGCATCTCTTTTGCCTTTTTATTCACTTCTTCCACATTCAAAGCCTCAATGCTGCCCGAAAGCTCTTTTTTAAGGTTTTTGCTTCCGAAGACCATGCAGAAATCTTTAAATGATAATGGTAGAAAATGAACCGTTTTTATTTGCCTTCCGGGAAACGTTTCTTTTTTAAGCTCGATTGAAGACGAGCCGGTGACGTGAATGACTTTGTCCCTGGCTAAAGGCGAATCCAAAACAAATTTAATCGCCCTTTGCCATTCATTTACAAAGGTCACTTCATCGAAAAATAGATATTTTTTGCCTGTTACCAATGTATCTGAAAATCTTACAATCTCAAGAATATCATTGAAATTTTTTAACACTTCGCATGAAAAATAGAGCGTTCTTTTTGGGTCAATGCCTTTTTCTATGAGATTCTTTATGTAAAGCTTAATGAACGTGGTCTTTCCTACCTGTCTTGGCCCAATCACCAGTTCGTTTTCCTCGACGAATATATTTTCTATCTTATGGGCCCTAGCAACGCTCTCTTTTACCTTTTCGTCATCATTTATCCGACCTTTATCTTCCCACCAGGGGTTCTGCTCGGTTATTTGCCGTATTTCCACAGGGTAACATTAGAATGTCAATATATATAATGATTTTGATAGTCGCTATCAGAAAAATATTGTTTTTTGACAGTTTAATATCAAAAATTGCTATCAGAAACTCGATTAATAGATAGTCGAATGAGAAAGAGCGATGCTTGCCCTCCCTTTTCAAGCAATTCTTTGATGACCCCATTTCTCCCACATAACAATCTCATCGTGGCTTTTTCGCGGTGTAGGGCGCGGTATAGCCGAGGGATAACCAAGTGGTAGAAGCGCAACCACCCGTACATCATCCGGGATATCCAATATTTCTTTGACCTTTTTTTCATCGAATGCACCAATCCAGCATGTACCAAGTCCTTCTTCAACTGCCACGAGAGTCATATGATCCACAGCAATTGCGGTGTCAATCGGATAAGCCAGCTGGCCGCATGACATTATATATTCTGTCTCAACCGAACAGGCTGCAATTACTACAGGCGCCTCAGCTACAAATTTCTGGTTTCTTGCGGCTTCAGAGAGCAATTGTCGTTTCCTGGCATCTCTTATCACGACAAATCTGCGCTCCTGGCGGTTCCCGGCAGAGGGCGAAAGTCTTCCTGATTCAAGGACTCTCACAAGTTTTTCCTCCTCCACCTCACGGGAATCATACGCCCTTATACTTCGTCTTGATAGTATTGCTTTGTTCACATCCATAATATCGCCAGCCCTTTATTTTTTAATTCTCTCGGTCCAGTCCACAGTATATTCCTTTAGCATCTTTCTAATTATAGGTATCTCTCGAAACTCCGTGCATCTCGTACCATTCCTTCTTCATGTAACAATTTGGGCTTCATGTAGTAGGCATGCCATCAGGCGGGGTCTACAGACGAGTGATGGAGGATAGCCAGGCTTTCACACCCTCAGCACCAAACGTTATTTCAAGCTCCGCTTCCCTGATGTAATTAATCTTCCAACCTTTGCCGAACGTGGCCCGTATCTCAGCCTGAGTTACTCTCCTTGGCCCATACGATCCCGGCTCGTGTTCGCTGAAGCAGAGCATGAGATACTTGCCACCAGGATAGAGAGCAGAAGACAAACTTGCTGCATAAATCGGGCGCTCCTCATCCGAGAACACGTGAAATAGTCCGCAGTCTATTATGGTATCGAACTTAGCCTGAAGTAATTGAAGTTTAAGAGCGTCGAAAACCTGGAAGTTTACAGTTATTCCGCGTTTTTTAGCCTTCTCTTTTGCCTTTTTAATGGCAGACGGCGCCGCATCGATACCCCACACTTCAAAACCAAGCCCTGCAAGATATAATGCGTTCTCTCCCGTTCCGCATCCCGCATCAAGCACTCTTCCGCTTATTTCTCCTTCTTCCACAAGTCGGATGAATTCTTTCTGGGGACGCCCGATATCCCACGGCGGAATACCCTTGTATGCGGAATTGAAAAAATTCATGATTTCCTCTGTTTCATATACCATTCTATTTTGTGCATTCTAGGTAACATGAACTGTTACCATGAACATATTTATTATAAAATTAATCTGTTAGCCATATTTTAGTATAATAAATCAATATAGTCTATTGTTTTGGTAGAATAAAAAATAGTCCCTTCAACCTTATATTATATCCCATACACGCACAGGTTTCTCTGCAACCTGCCTCTCATCATTTCATCCAGCCGTTCCTCCGTATATCCAAAAGGCAGAAGTACGCTCTCAGCAGCGCGCAGGAGATGCTCGCGGTATTTTTCCCTGTCGTACTGAGTGTTCTCATCAGCGAGTTCGGGTATCATCACCCGCTTCTGATAGTTTCTGGATTTGTGATCCGTTATTATGTAGCTTATTGTCTGTCCAGGCTGTGTATCTATACCCTCCTGCCTTAACTGCTTCATAGCCGCAAGCTGGTTATTGAACTGCCTGTAGTCATCGTGACCTCTGGACACATGCGTCTTGAATATCAGGTCAGAAAGAGCACATTTGTAATCCATGACTTTTTGAGTGTATTCCCTTAATACTCCTATAGCTTCAGGAATCTTCTGGTAAAATTCATAAGCGGTTTTTGCCTCTGCAAGCTTTCCAAGCATGGCATCCTGCATGTTTATGATAAGCCTAGGCGTATCACTGCGCCGCATCTCTATACCGCGCACTTTGAGTTTGCCGTTTGTCATCACGCCATAATATCTGTTCAGCGCCCCTGCGCCGTTTGATTTATTCGGCAGGAACACTATCCACCTGAATTCGCCTTTTAGCTCAAGAGGTATGCCTATTTCGCGGGATGCAAGTTCACAGAGCTTTTCAGGTTCGCGTCCTTTCACCCAGAGACTGTCCACGATGCCGTGCAGTATCTCAAAACCCATGCCGTCTGCAATTTCCATTGTGCGGAGAAGGATCTCCCGTCCAAAAGCTGTGATTGACTCGTGACACTCAATCCTCCCGAAGCGCGCTTTATTGAATCCCATATATCCAAAAGATGTCACCAGCAGCCATTTGAGGATGTTCTGCTTCATCTCATACTCCTCTGCTCTCGACGGGCAATCATTGATGCGCTTCTTATATGTCATCCGCCTTTCTATAAGAGGTTTAAGCACCCTTGGGATAAGTCCAATGTGCTGCTGGCAGATGTTGTAATGCGTAAACGGCACGCGCTTTCCCGAGTCCGGGCAGCAGCCGCACAGCACAGTCTCAGGCGAGATGTTGTGCTTCACCATGATATTGGGAAAGAGCGATGCAAAATCTATCTCAAAGACATTCTCGTGCAATCCTACTTTTGGCTCAATTACCAGAGCGCCTCTATCTGCAATGAGCAGCTCCTCGGCAGTTTTCCAGAATTCTGCAAGGTTGCGCTTCCAGGGAACGAGCACGCCGTCGCGCAGAGCCTGATTGACCTGAAGCGCTGTCACTGCGCTTCCGGGACTCAGGCGCGACAACTCCTGCATCGGTATTCCTGTTATGCGGGCAAGGTCAAGTAACCCAAGAAGTCCGCCTTCCCTGATGAGAAAGATTGATTTATCAAGATGCAGCCGTCCTGCCAACGGGTATCCTCTGGGCTTGTAAAGTATCCTGCCGTAGCTAAAATATGACTTTCCTCCACTTTCGGGCAGAATATCCTTCTCCCTTCCAAGCTGGAGTTCAATATCATGCAGTGATGCACGGTGATGCAGGTATGGAAGTTCAAAGCTGTCCCCCCTTTCCGTCATTATCAGGTCAGGGTCGGCAGATGCAACTTCGCGATTAAGCTCATTAATCATTTCTGCTTCATCCTTGTGTTCAATCACAGTATTGCTTAGAGTTATCCTGCCAATCGGGTCATCCATTGTAATGATTCCTTTATCCCTGCCTGGCGTTACCGATAATTCCATGCTGACAAGTTCGGGTACTTCGTAGTCAAGGGCATACTGGCTGTCATCGATAACATCTCCCCTGAGTCGTGCCATGGGAAACAGGCTGTGTTCGAGCAAATACTGTCTGACCGGATCAAGGTCTATGTTGTACAGCTGGCATCCCTTTGCCTCAAGCATCGAGGCGAGCTCGTAAACTGAGTTAGGTTCTATGGCAGCGGATATTACTTTCTCAGGTTCTTTGCCAAGCCATGTGCTCTTCTCTTCAAAATGCGTATCTTTCACATACGGCAGGCTGGCTATCAGGGACTGAAGTTCAGGCGTGCCTGAAATGTATATCCTCGGATAATACACCTCGCGCACAGGCTTGCATGCTTTACCGTCTTTAATCCACTTTGTTATCGTGGCGCTCTTCGGGTCGTATCTGATATCCAGAAGGAACATTCGCTTTTTTCTCCTGTAATGAATCTATCTCTTTCTGCTGCTCGATAAGAATGGACAAAAACACAGCGTCCATCGGGTCAAGGGTAGGCGCAACCGTGCATGAAGAGGCATGCTTCCTTGCCTTGTTCATTATGCTGTCGAAAGCAGCCTTATCCTCCCCGCGCAGCGCCCTCCTGAATACCGAAAGCTCTGCTATTATCTCCTCAAGCAGGATTCGAAAAGTTGGCACTGTTCTGCCCATATACATCACCTCCTGCAAAACCTGTAAAATCAGTGACTCTGGTCTGTCCCGGTGGCACTGGCATGTACTCAAATAGGCGTCCGTCATCGACTATTCTGATCAACTTCTTTGCAGGCTGTTCAATCCGAACAATCCGATCGGCCTTAGATGCAAGCAGTCTGTCTCCGTACCACGACCCCCCAAAACTTGATATTGCTGTTATAGTGCCGGAAGAGGCAGTCAGCGACTTTATGCGCTCAAGTATCGGCGGAAGTAACCTCTTGCCGTCCGCTCCGGAAAACTGGGAAGGAAGATAGGATATTGCCAGAACAGCAGGATTCCATGTCCCAATCGCATCCTGCAACCCTTCAATTAATGCTTCCATCTGATACTCTGTGAACGCGCGGGCAACATGGATGCGGGAAAGCACCTTTTTCCGCTCCATTCCAAAGGATTTCGCTATTTTTGAAAGAGCATATGGGTTAAAACTGTTCCAGCCATCCACAAACACAGCGTCCCGGTCGAGGGATACAATAGATGCAGCGCACAGGCGGAACAGGATATCTGGAACCATACTTGATGAACCTTCCACTACGGTCACGCACGAGGGCTTGAAATCCTGAACGTCAATGCAGGGGATAATTGGAAGATTGTGGAGGCTGGTGCTGTATGACATACGTTAACATCCAGAAGGGAATAACAGGAGTAAGACGGACAAGAATAAAAGCGATTAGATAGCGGGGTGAAACTAATCAGGTCGAATATATTTTGTATCGAAGCGTTTAAGCCTGTGCCTTTCAGTTATTCTCTTGAGCTTGGTGAACTACCTCACGCTAAAGCTGTGAGGCTTCCTGATTCATAGACCGAACTTGCTTTAACGTATGGGATACTGTTTAAGTATCTCAGGGACATTAAAGTAGAGGATTCAATCTCCACAGGCGTTAATTCGGTACGCACCGTACCTACTTGTCTTAATCCTTCATTCAGGATACAGTTGCTTGAATTGTGGTCTCTGTCTTTGACTTTACCACATTTCTTACAGATATACACTCGTTGGTCAAGTGTCATATCCTGAATGTTTCCGCAATCAGAGCATGTTTTGGTTGATGGGTACATTCTATTTATTTCAATCGGAGTATGTACCTTTTTCTTGAGTGTGCTGATTATCCCTCCAATCGATGTTGATAGGATTTTCCGTCCCCATATCCGTTGCCATGCTTTTACATTTTCATCCTGGAAACATACTGTTCCATTGTTATCTTTCAGATGGGAAACTATCTTGTTCTTGATATCTTTTTTGATATTATTGATTCTGTCATATTCTTTATTGAGCTTGATTATTGTTTTGTACCAGTTTTTACTATGCTCTTCCTGTTTGCTGAGTTGTCTGCATAGTCGTCTCAGTTTTGGGGTGATAGAAATTGAATACTTAATGGCTATGCCATTCGTTAATGTCAGTTGTTTGGCAAGACCGAAATCAACCCCCACCTGTCCTTCAGGAATAACTATTTCTTTCTTTGTTTGATATGTTGTTACGGATAAATAGTAGTCGCCATGCTTGCAGATAAGAGTACCATTTGCGAAATCCGCTCCGGCAGGAATCTGTTTTAATCCTCTTACTTTTATCTTCTGTTTGATTCCCTGTACTCTGACATGGTTTTTATCAAGAATTTTGTATGTATTCCCATATTGTTTCAGAGGAATCGAATGCACCAGACTTTTGTATTGCAGCTTTCCTACCTTATGCCCGTTTTCTTTAAGTTCATGAAGTCCTCTGATATTATCCTGAGTTCTCTGGATCAAACTCTGTTTCATATGAGAAGATAAATAGTTAAGAGGGCGAAGCTCGAAAACGTCTTTAACTTTCACTGGCACTTCCTGAATTTTATCATCAAAATCCAGTTCAAAAACATTATCCTGTGAAAGAATATGATTGTACAGCCATTTGGCTTCTATGAATAGTCCATGCAAATGTTTTTTAGATTCACTGTTGAGATGTGATTGGTCTATCTTTAGCTCATACACTCTACACGTCTGGTTCTTCCTTTTTTCTTTGGTGGCTTTCAGAGAAGCTTTGATGGTATCGTTCTTTATCATATTCTTTTTTATTCTCACTTATGGTTTAGATATGATGAAATAGTACATATCTCTAATGAAAGCGGAGTGAAAGTATTATTATTATTGCAAGGGGTACGATTCATCCCCTTCCTGAAGGCGAGGGGCTTTCTCTACCCCTTGACCCCGATGTTGTAAACAAGAACGTACCATAGAGACAACCGAAGCAAAGCAAAAATAGACCATGGTTAAAAAAACATATTACGAAATATTAGAAGTCGATAAGAAAGCATCCCAGGAAGATATTAAGTCCGCTTACCGCAGACTGGCTATGCTATATCATCCCGACAAAAACAAGTTACCAGAAGCCGAAGGACTGTTTAAAGGAATCTCCGAGGCTTATTCAGTACTATCGGACCCAGGCAAACGGCGCCAATATGACTTAAACAATGAACCGAAAAATGTTCTTCGAAGAAAGAAACACGAAATGATGTGGCAAATAATAAGAGAGCAAAAAGAAAGAGAAGCCAGAA
The DNA here is from genome assembly GCA_023249105.1 of Candidatus Methanoperedens sp. Lineage (GTDB taxonomy): Archaea > Halobacteriota > Methanosarcinia > Methanosarcinales > Methanoperedenaceae > Methanoperedens. The sequence goes on from JAHFDG010000015.1 coordinate 71,733, forward strand.
TTCTATGGGAATTCAATCTTTACCAAGAACAAGATAAACAAAGAGAGAAAGAATCAATGAATATGATGTATGCATGAGCTATCTATTTTGTTGTCTCTTTTTTAAGAACTTTTCTATGTCTTGTTTTTTCATTCTTTTGAATTGAGGCAAATCCAAATAATCATTAACACCATCAGGAGTTTCTGCATCATAATGTTTTGATTTATAGACAACCCATGTATGGGATGTTAAAATATCATCATTATCAACTTGACTGGAGTCCTGCAAAGTGACTTCATCTCCTATTTCAAATTCAAGAGTCATGGCAAACCACGAACAATATCCATCATTAATTTCCTGCGGATTTCTTCCCCATCCATTCGATTTAAATAATTCGTTTGTTGACTCAATAATTTCCCTGATGCTCGCTTTCATTCTAATATCACCGTTTAACTCCAAATTAAACTCGTTGGATACGTCAGGCATCTAATCAAAAACCTTTGTATCCTTGAATAATTTTATTTTATCCTTGGTCTTCATCCGGTCTAACTTTATGCCATATTTCGGCACTATCTTATCATTCCAAGTCTCTCCACTTTTATGCAAAACAAGTCTCTCTTCTTCTATATCATCAAACGATTCCTTACCCTTGCTTGCCAAATACTCTTTGTTCTGAATATCTGTAAAAGCATAATAATCATCAAACATAGGAACTGAAGGCATGCCATACTGATTAGTAAAATCCTTGAGATTTTCCCTGGCATATCTTTGCCTGGGATTATATTTCAGGCACGTCTTCCATGCTTCAATAGCTTCTTCACGTCTCTTGATTTCCCACAGTGAGCAGCCCATGTTCTGGTAAGTATCAGCTATTTCATCTTTATCATTTTTAGAAAAATGCTCAAGGGCGTTTTCATACATTTTAATTGATTTCTCGAATTCTCCTAACTCGTGGTAAACAACACCCATATGATATGATGCCCAGGGATAATCAGGGTTTGTTAACAATGCTTTATTAAGCCACTCCTTTGCTTTTTTAAAGTTTCCTTCGAGAATAAAAACATTGGCAAGCAGACACAACACATGGGCATCGTTCGGACTTATTTCAAGAACCCTGGCAAAAACCCTTTTAGCTTCTTCATAATCCTTTTCAAAAACCTTTCTTGCAGCCAATTCAATTCCCATCGCTCTTTCTTTAAAATTCGGAATGTTTCTTATGGCGTCAGGGAACTTGCGGGGCATGTTCCAGAATACATCGTGTTTTAATATAATCCCTTCTGCTTTAATGTCTAATTAAATGCGCGAATACACGCTTCTGCATTGAATTTCGCATTTTCATTTATCGGATCAATATCAAGAGTTTTCGTGAAACATTCCAGTGCAAGCCTGTAATCCCCAGTTTCCATTAGAAGAACGCCTTTGTTATAATACGCCGGACTATACTTCCTGTCAAGCTCAATCGCTCTGCCATAACACAATAACGCCATACCAAAATCTCTCATATTCTGATATGTGATTGCTTTATTTAACCATGCTTTTGGAAATAGTGGAAATATTTCCAGCGCCATATCGTAAAAATCGATTGCTGAAGAATAATCACCAAGAAGGTCGTAGCAAATTCCGATATTCATGTAGGCATCGGTGCATGTCGGATCGCTTTTTATTACTTCCTTATAATTCGACATTGCCCTCTTATACTGCTGGTCAGCGACGAGTAATTCAGCGTCCTTCATCAGTTTGTCGCACCTTTCAATTTCTGAATTTTTCCGCATCTGAGAAAGCCATTTCTTTTTTTCTGGATTAATTTCTGCTATTTTCTCCAGACATTCAAACGCCTCATCAACCCTGTCCAATTCATTAAGTGCCATCGACTTGTATTCCCAAAGTTTTTCATTATTACCATCAAGTTTAAGGGCAAAATCAAATATACGCAGAGCATCCTCAAACTGCCCTTTCTCAAGATGTTTTTCGCCTTTTTTTATGAGAGTATCGATTTTTGGGTTTACTACAGGCATATCAATCTCATTATATCTTTTTATGGAAGAAAATGTGGGTCTCCTTTGACAGCAGCTAAACATTCCTCCACAGATAAACCCGTGTAAATTTCTAACCACTGCCCTGTATGTCGCATATACGAAAGATTGAAACGGTCATTGCCCGCATATTCCAGACGAGCAAACTTTGTTTCTAAAAATGGTTCTATAGAATTCGGATTAAGGCAACGGTACTTTGAATAAAAGTAAAAGTAGTTTTGATACCAGCGTACATAAATATCCAGTAGGTCTTTGTAAAGTTCATCGGTAGATGTGGTCTTGATGTAGTTTGGCTTTAGAAACGAATCCACAAGTTCCGTCGCTTTCATTTCTACCTCTATCTTAACTTTTTCTGGTGCTTTATGTTTGAGGGGTTTCGGTGGAGGAAAGAACCATCCTTTCTGTCTTTTTTTCATGGTATCAGTTTGTATTTTTATATCACTTTATTTTATCCCAATACCCCGCAGCTCTGTTGCGGTTGGGTATCAAACACTGGGAGAAGTGCAACCTCAGTCGTCTTATCAGGGCGATGCCCCGCAACTCTGCTGCGGTTGGGAGGTTCACTTCTGATTTTCTGCTTTTTAATTTTTTTTCTTGTAACACCATAGCAGGAAGAAGTACTATAGCGGATCAGAGTTGAAGCTGCATGATCTTCTTAGCGGTCTTTTCACAGCCGATTTCCCAATCTTTTATGAGAACCTTTCCACCCCTGCATACCATACTTGCAAACCCCTGCGCTTCACTGGCTCGATCACCAAATGCCATCACTGTATTTGCGCTTGACATGAGCAGTTCTTTAGCGTCTCTTCCTATCTTCTTGGCTATGTGATCGAGCTTCTTGGTGACCAAATCTTTATCAAAATTAAGGTCAAGCAGAATAATGAGGTCGTAAATATCCTTGAACCTCTCCCTGCCTGTATGTTCTTCGGTTGCCATGATCTTGTCCGCGATCAGGTCTTCAATGCTTTCATGGGGGAAGACAACTGCTTCTCTTGGTACCGCTTCACCCGCAATAAAAAATTCCACAGGCTTTACAACCTTCTTTATCGCAGGAAGCCATGCATGCTTGTAATTTATCTGCACCTTTATGGATTTTGCCTGCACATCACTTCCAGCCACATGCTCGTACTCTCCGAACCTGGAAGGCATCCTGTGCCTGTAGTTGAGGGTTCCTGATGCTTTATCGCTGGACTCGAATTCGAAAATGCCGTAGGGTATGCCCTGTATCTCAATAGCTATGCCCTGAGTTTTAAGCTCGCTGTTGAGGTCTTCTATCTTCTGCATCAGTGCATTGGGGTTCTGTATAGTTGTATTGAAGTCAAGGTCATTTGATGCCCGCTGGAGCGCAGGATCAATATAGCTCTGCACACAGGTTCCGCCCTTGAATACCAGGAACTCGCCAAGAGACTTCAACCTGCGCAGGATCTCCATATGCCAGAACATGGTTTCTATGAGATAAGCAGGAATGCCGTACTTCACCTGAAGCTTCCTGAACATTTCCTGCGTAAGCTGATTCCTATTCCATATGCGTATCGTGGATAGAAGTTTTGTTTTCTCTTCCACGCTGAAAGTAAGCCTCATCCTCTCACCGTGTTAACTGCATGTTTGATCTCTTTCTCATCTACTATACCTCTGGCATTCCTCTTTTCCATTGATGTTAGCTCGAATAAGTCTTTACCCATAACCTCATTGAACTTTGACATAATTGCAAGAACCAGCGGAAGGGCTTCTTCTTCTTCAGCAAGCCTCTTGAGATAAACAATATCTAAAGCGTTATCCAGCCTGTTCTGGAGGAGAGAAAGATAAATGCCGTACAGAGTAAATGGCGTCTCGCTTGTAAGGCATTCAATAATTCCTCGTTCTGCGGATGCTATCCATACCTCAACACCAAGATAGTCAATTCTTATAACATCAGGCGGGATGCTCTCGCATTCACGAATGACGATGGTGACATCTCCTGCCTCGCCCATGCTTCTTTCGAATACTTTTATGTTTGCAAGTTTACCGAGCGCTTTGAGCCGTGGATAAAGCCGTTTATAGCGGCTTTTCAATATATTTACCAGATATATCGGAGGATCATAATCGATTGGGCTTATCTTCTGGCGCGCGGCGGTAAAGGCGCCGATGTAATAATTATCACCGCATATCCTGTGCACCGCAGCCAGCACATCTTGTGGAGTTCTGAGATATTCTGCGCTTGACAAAAGAAGGTCGCGCATGCTTTCATATAAAGGAAACTCCGGGTCTATCGCAACTTTACTGCGCCCATTCACTGTTTCCTTTAATACGCCAAGCGCAATCAACTCCTCCACCTGCTCATAGGTGCTTCTCAAACCTGAATGGGTTATATTCGCAAGCTCGTTGCGCGTCATCGGTCTGTTGGATGCCGCTAGCGCCTGGAGAAGCTTTATCTTGGTGCGTGTTCCAAAGATTAATTCAAGCATGAAGGATAATATCAACTTCATACGTAATAAATATTACTATTTTTAGTAAATATTTTATTTATTTACTATTTTTAGTAAACCAAAGATTCTATTACTTCAGGCACGGCGCGCCGTCTGCTGACGGCGGGATAATGGGGCTAAAGCCCGATCAGGGGATGATAAGCGCCGCCTGCGGGCGGGGGGCTGTATTTCGTCAAGTGCGCGGGTGTCTATGGATTTGGGTTGTCAGAAACTTTAGGAAATCGACCTCTGGGTGATAGTTGGGTTGTCGCCAAAACTTTTTTTGAAAATTGGCATATCGATTTCAGAAACAGAGAGTCATTGCGTTGGTAACTTGGGAAAGAGAGCCATACTGCATGATTGCGGCGACTGGGAGAACTGTGCACGAGAGAAAGTTCTGCAAGCATATCGGCGCGCTCATGCTTGCGCTGCCGGAGGATGCAGCAAGTGGTGTGCTTGAGGGCATCAAAAGGCAGCAGTGGGAATTCAGCCAGTATACGGGGAGAGGAGAAGCCAAGTGATGTTAAAATACACTTTTGCTTAACAATATAAAGATGAAAGATAAATGTCTAAGCTTTTTGAGCCCTAAAGTTTATCCGCCGAAGGATAAAACGTGGGAAGGATTTAATTAAATTTTTTAATAGTATCTATTTTATTTTGATGAACTCCAAAAATTTTCAGAGCATTCCGTCCCTGTTCTGTTAAGAAAACTTCACTTCTTCTTCCGCTCGCTTCAACTCTAATATAATTCCAATCAGACTCCATAGGGTCTAGTATTGCTTTTAGCTGGCTGTGTTTTGCAGACTTTGTTAATTCCTTTTTAGTTTCATCTTTTAACCTAATTATTCCTTTTTCTTCGAGTTTGGAGATGAGATGAGATTTTTTCATCTTGCCATCAGCAGATTTAAGCATATCAAGAACCAGCATAACTTCGAACTTTGGTTTATTGATTTCATACACAGGTAAAGATTCAAGCTCTCCAATGTGTTCTGAAGGAACATCTATTTTTTTTTCTCTGGCCAAGTAATCCAGTTTCGCATAATATGGACTAGCATCCCATAACATGCATGAAAGCATTCCAGCAATGGATGTAATCTTTGTACCAGTAGAAACATTGAAGTAAATGTGATTGCCCTTTTCTTCATGAATGATTTCTCTGAACTTTTCAATACATTGATAGAGGTCCCAAATGTCCACGAAAACTTCCATAATCTTAATATGTTTGTAACTATTGTCTAGTTCTTTTTTTATCATTTCAAGGAATTGGTGGCCAGAATCATTTTTTTGGTATGATACTAAATAAACTTTATCAGCCTGCATTCTAATCAGAGGCTCTGTAACACGCCTAAATTCGAATCCTACCGGCGATATGTGAATTCTTAAGTTTTGTGCCATATATCGCTTTAGCTTGTTTTTTGGTTATATTAATCTTATTAATAGTAATAACCATATTAACTATATTAACCTTATTATTGTAAACAAAATTAAATAGTAAAAGTACATTTGTTGACAGTGGTGATAAACCATTGAAGATAAATCAAAAGAAACTGGCTCAAGAAGGATATTATGAGGACATTGAAAAACAACCGAGAATAATCTCATTGACTACTATGGCTGCCAGTATCGGAGTTAACAAATTACTCGGACTTATAGACATATTCGGAGAGGATTATAAATCTCAAACACTGATAGAACTCAAAGATGGACAATACTCCCCTAATTAATCCAGATTGTATCTGTCAGAGGAGAAGAGGAAAAGCAGATAATCGAAAGATAATTTGAAGATTTAATTAAAAAGATAACAACATAACGAAGGAAAATGGCTGTGATTATTACGATAAAAAATAAAGTATTCGATAACCTTAGGAATGAGGTATAATTTATGCAAGAGATTCTTGAAAAGCATTGTCTGGATGAAAATGCCAATGGTCTGCTTCTTCTGAGTATGCCAACTGGATTCGGCAAAACTCATAACGTACTAGATTTCATCTACAAACATTACAAAGACTTCGTTGCTCAGAATAGGAAAATATTCTTCCTGACCAACCTAAAGAAGAATCTCCCTTATCAAGAGCTTCGGGAACGGTTCGGGGCTGAAGATGCAGAAGATGCTTATAACAAGCATGTCCTTTTCATTGATTCAAATGCTGATGCTGTTATTAATAACCTCTTATCCATCGACACTCAGATTCCAGACCAGTTTAAAACTAAGAACTACACTCAATTGAAATCTTATATTGAAACTTTAAAGAATGACGAAAGGCTACCGAAAACGGTCAAGAGCACCCTAGAGAATGAAATACGTAAGGAACTGGAACCTGCGTTCCGCAAATTCATCAGTGAACATCTTCACCGAGAGTTTAAGAATAAGAAGGAACGGTTGAACGCTATTAAAAATGACTCCGATTACCAATGGGTTGGGAATCTATATCCGGCTGTCTTTACTGATGAGAAAACGATTCTTTTTCTCAGTATGGACAAATTTATTCGCAAGAACACTACTCTTGTGGAGAGGTCATATTATTTCCATGAACGCCTTCTTGAAAAAGCAGTAATCTTCATTGATGAATTTGATGCCTCCAAAGAAACTGTGCTCGGAAGCATCATAGAATCCGGCATTCGGCATCGAATCAACCTTCTCGATCTATTCCTGAATATTCATAATCACCTTATGGAAAGTGAATATCCTGAAAGTTTATTGCGGGAATCTGAACACAGAAAACAGATGGCTTATGAAAAGAATTGGCGATCGCCTCATGAGATGATTGATAATTTCCGAAAAAAAGCCAACGATATTTTCAAGAAATACAATCTTCGGCATACTTGCAAATCCCACAAAGAGTTTTCCTCTGATAAACGGAATTTTCTTTTTTATGACTTTCAGTTTCACAATGTACTAGATGCTCGAAATAAACGGATCGAGGTCGTCCGGGATGAAAAAAATCGTACTAATTGGATTAAAGCTTTGGAAGTGGAAACTGAAGGTTCTGGCATAAACATTCGTTCTCTCTTGGGAGAGATAGCTGGATTCCTGACATATTTTCAACGAGGCATCGGTTATTTGGCTGATAACTACTGTCAACTTAAGATAGAGGATGATACAAGTCAAGAAGCTTTCCCTTTTGAATTAGCTATTAGAACGGTTCTGAACAATTTCCGCCTTGATACAGATATTGTGGATTTCCTGACAGACAATATAATGGAGGGGAATATGCTCTTTGATTTGCGTTCTAAAAATAACGCAATCCAACGACAGGCATTCTATGATGCCGGTTTCCGCTACCATGATATTGTGGATAGTGATGAGCATGACACTCTTTCAAAGATTTACATGTACAACTTTTTCAGAACACCGGAATCATTTTTATTGGGGATCTGTTCGCAATCAATGGTAGTAGGAATTTCTGCTACAGCGGGGTTATATACAAATATCGGGAATTACGACTTGGAATACCTGCGTTCCCGTCTTGGGCAAGCTTTTTTCAGAATTTCAGATAATAACCTTCAACGGATAAAAGAACAGTTTTCTGAGACAACTCGTGGGTACGACAATGTCACCATTAAAACGGAGTTTATTGGAACCGAAAATCCCGAAGAAACTTTAGCGATGCTCCAATCTTTGCTAGATGATAGGGAAGCTGCGGTTGCACTTAGGAACAACGTGAAAAACAATAATCTGGCCGCAGATGAACAGAAAATTGACTTTATTGTTTCCCGCTATGTGCGTAGTTTGATTGCATGGAAGTACTTTCTGGAGAACTCAGGAATCCATGCATTCCTCTGTTTTTTTAACAAATTCCCAAAATCTGGTGATCCAGAATTTGATTTGGATATTTTTCTGCAGTATGCAGAAATGATTCAAGATGGATTCACACCGGAGGATAATGAATCAGTTTCTAAAACCATCCTTGTTCTGACTGGTAATGACTTCAATGAGAAAAAGACAGCCTTATTGGCTGAATTGGAAGCTGGCAAACGACGGTTCATTCTCTCCACTTATCAGACTATTGGACTTGGGCAGAATCTACAATATCCAATTCCTGAATCCGTGCACCCGATACAAGTCAATAAATTCCCAGCCCGAAAAGAAATGGATGTCGATGCAATTTATTTAGATCGTCCGACAAATCTTCTTGTGAATATTTTTATAGATAAGATCAACGATGAGGATTTTATAAAATATCTCTTCCAGCTTGAATTCCTTGTCGAAAATGGTGCAATTTCTCCAAAAGAATTTAAAAGCAAACTAGATGAAGCATTTCATCGATTCGTTGGCAAGCGCAGGCAAAAGAAAAGGGCGGAAGATTTTACCAGCCTCTATAAGACTGATGCATACACGCGCTTTCTTAACAAAATAGTAATCCAAGCTGTTGGGCGAATCTGTCGAACGAACATGAAAGCTCCAGCAATTCATATTCTTGCCGATTCTTCAATTCGAAAGCATTTATCACAATTCTCTTTGCCAGATGATGTGATCCCTGTTCGAGAATACACAGCATTACTTGAATCGGCCGGCGAAAAAACGATAATCCCTGCAAATATTGAAGAACTTCAAAATCGGGCATCAAATAAGAGCAACAGAACAGCCGCATTTATCTATCGCCAACTGAAAACTACATGGACTGAGGAAAGTGTAAAATTATGGCAGGATATCAGAGAATACGTACTCAAACAGCCAACAATCCCCGAAAAAGAGGATTGTGATCCGAACTGGAGTTCTATTTACGTTGAACTTCCATTGCCGGGACATTCCTACCGATTTACCCAAGAAAAAGATTATAGATATTCTGAGGTCTTCTTTTCCATTGATAAAGGAAAGCAGGAAGTGAGTGAACGAGCTGCAAGGTTGCCTGAATTGATGGAAATAGAACCACTGCGCAAGCTTTTTGAAGAAAATAATTGGGCAACTAGTTTCCCTGAAAGTAAGCTCATGCTGACACCCCCGATGTTTAACAACATCTACAAAGGAGCTTTGGGTGAGGTATGTGGTCGGTACATTTTACATGAGATTTTGAGAATAAATCTTGAAGAATTGGATGTTTCCGAGTTTGAATTATTTGATTATAAAGCGGCAAATAACATTTACTTTGATTTTAAGCTCTGGAATGATCAGATTGCTGTTTCTGCGGATGAACAGATCCCTAAGATTAGAAGAAAAATGGAAGAATGTCATGCGAACCGTGTATTTATAATCAACATATTGGGGAAATCCGGGGAAGAGTTTCGCCCGATAATATCCTCTGATGGTGGAATTATTGAGGTTCCTTTTGTTTGCCAGGGCAATTCTTTCAATGAAAAAGCATTAGCATTTATTATGGAGGAATTCTACAAATGAGCATTCATACAAATAAACTGAAAATCGACTTTAATATTGATGCCATAGAACATGATTTTGCATTCATTCGATTTAAAAGAGAACAGAAAAATTGGTATGGGGCTCCCCAGCTGGATCAGCTTTTGGGAGAAGAGTATCAAGCAAATGCTGTCATGTTTCAATACAGTAATTTCGCTTATGCCATGTTCAAACGCCCGGTAGATACTTACGAATTGATTTCCAAAATTCGAAATGATGAAGATTTTTCGGATGACTCTGTCGTTGAAGCCCTACCCCGAGCCAATAGAACGGAAGCAGATGGTTGTATATGTGAAGCATGGCTTGCCCAAATTCTGCTAAACTCCCTTGCTTCATCGAGATCGCGTTATGAACAGTTTCACTACTGTAACTTGACAGGGGCTTTACTCATTGTACCTAACCTGAATGGCAAGGGTGGTGATTTTATTGATGCTGCCAAAGTTGTGATTAATAAAGACTATTTGCTGAATGTGCAAATTATTCGCCATCGTAAATTGATATCTGTATTAAATGAAGTAACAACCGGAAAAATAAAATCTGAAAGTATTAAGAATAAGCCTCGCTATATTTTGCATGAAAGTACAGGAACTCTACGCAGGTTGTTGCCACGTGATGGCGACTCAGACCCAAAGGAAACTTACATTGAACTTGCTATTAAAGGAAAAAAAGCAAGTGTGCCGTTTCTCGATTTTCAATCCTCTCAGCATTATGAAAAAAGCCGAGCAGGCATTCTACATCATGTTTTAGATAGTATTCAAGAACATCTTTCAGATTATATGTCTGTTACTTTATCACCTTTAGAAACACGACAATCTATCGAATTAAAAGAAACGATTTTGAAAAAACCAAAACAACTTCAATCAAAACTCATTGGGCAACCGATTAGAATAGTGAACAGAGTAAATTCGGAGGAGTCTTATGATTTAGTTAAATCTCTGGAGGAAGCACTTTCACCGTATATGATGAATCATGAATTGTTAACAGTGGGGAATACTGATCAGCCCGGTTCATTGAACTTTCGAATAATTCATGATGCTGGTTATTACGCTGAAACTGGTGAAGTAGATGAACACCTTGCTTCCAAGCAAGACATTCACAGGCAGCATATTACTATCGAAAGCGCGGAGGCATTTCCAGAGGATGCTGTGGTTAAAACAATTGTCAAAGAACTATTGATAAAGCGCGATATAGGAGAACGTAATCTTAAGCTCTTTGATTGGAGCAAATTGAATGCAAACCGAACATGGACATTTGCCATAAATGATGACAAGTCAAAGCGCATAGTGTTCATGGATATCTCACCTGATGGTCATTTCGAGTTCCGAGAACTGGATGGAAATGATCTTTTTGGGCATGGTGAATACCAAGACTATGTCGAAATAATTAACGAAGCAAAAAATAACGAATTTAAAACAAACCTCTTCTTGGAGGGTCTTGTCATTTCCGAGGATGGGGATAAAAATTTAATATTTCGCACAGAAGAAATCACCATTCCGGATCTTATCAATATTAAGAAAATAATTGCTGAAAAGGATGCTATGCTTCCGGAAGGAAAACGAACTGGAATTGAATTGGCTCTGATTGTTGAACAATGCTTTGCTGAACCTCCCGGGGTAAAAAATGATAAAGTAGGTTCGTTGATAAAAGAGCTACGCTCGATTGGAGTTCAGGAGTTATCAAAAACAGATTTCAGCCCTACTTTGACAGTTAAAAAATCCTATTTATCGAGTATGTCTACTTTTTTGGCAGGAAAATCAATTTGATAGTAACAAAAAATTAACATTAGATCTTAACTTTTTGCCATATTATTTCTTCATTTTGCACCAAAATCTGCTTATTTATCCCGTCAAAATTGGCGAAAATATACTTTTTTGACTTGTTCACT
>JAHFDG010000062.1 GCA_023249105.1 Candidatus Methanoperedens sp.
TTTTCGAGTGGAATTAGCGGAAGGATTAAATTTTTCAACTGGAATTAAAAATAATATCAAATTTTTTTTGATATTTTGATTTTTTGAGATTCATTGACGCTATTTTTGGGACAGCCTGTTCTTCACCTTTTTTAATCCCTCAATCACAGCATCATACCTCTGGCATATTCTCCTGACCACATCCATATCGGCATTCTTATGCGTGGGAATCAGGATATCCGCCCCACTTCCTATCATTTCACCTTCGCTTGAAGTTCCGTAATCCGGCGCTATCTTAATGCCATCCCCCGAAATCCCCAGGCGCAGTTCATTGACAATCCGCGATACCATTTCTGTTTGCGGCGCGACTTTCACCGTAATGAAATTTGCTCTTTCAATATACTCCTGCTTCAAACCCGAAATATATTCGATACTTTCCTTCACTTTTCTTTTACTTCCGTATTCAGCAAGGATATTGATGGAATTGGTCAAATCCCCAAACGTGGTTGCCTGGACTTCGATTATCCTGCCGTCAAAGTATTCGCCAAGCTTTTCTTTATACCCCCTGGAAATAACAAGAACGCCCAGATCCATCAGGTTGTCGCGCTGTTCGTCCGTCGGGTTGTACGGGTTTACGATTTCATATTCCTCAATTCCGCATAGCGCCATCAATGATTCATACATTGGTGTGACACCAATACCCTGCTTCCCGAGCCATTTATCCAGCCCCATCTTCTGCTCGCGCGCCAATTCAATTATCTTGCGTTTTATGGCTTCAGGGTCGCCGGAATCGAGGTTGAAATACTCGGCAAACCTCGCCGTTGTCTGGAGAAGGCGTGTCCTTCCCTGCGGTATTGCTGATACAAACCCTGACTCGTCAAGTTCCCTGACATGGTCATACGCAGCCGCTCCCCTTCTATCCACAAGGTCAGCTACGGTCAGGGGCTGGTGGTATGCAACCATGGCAAGAGTCCGAAGCACTGGTGAGCGAAGTTCCTTGGGCGCGAGCGACCTGACCTTTTCGGCAAACTCAGGCTTGACCTGCATCACGAACCTCCCCTCGATTTCCCTTATCTCGATAGCGCTTCCGCGCGCTGCATATTCGTTTATTAATTCCTTGAGCAGCTCTCGCACATTCTTTCCTTTTACAAGGTTTTTAAGCTGCCCCGTATCCAGGGGTTCGCCCGATGCGAACAGCGCGGCTTCTATAATTTCCTTATCCTCGCTCATGATGCTCCCTGCCTCCGGATGAAAAGCTCGCCGAAAAGTTCTTCCTGCTCAAGCCATATCTCCTTTTTTGTGGCAAGGAACAGGATAGCAAGATACGCCATTACCATTCCAGTCCTGTCAAGAGGAGAAGACAGGTCTGAAAACTTAATATATTTTTGTTTCTCGAATAATTCATTTAATAGATTTCTCATCTTTCCAATCCTGCTTTCAATGTCCTCCTCGTGGGCGATTGAAAGCACTTCCTCGATAGTAGTGCGGCGCTCTTCAGTCTTATTTTTAACGCGGTCAATCCTTCGCTTTTCTACCGCTTCTGCCTTTTTCAGTTCAGATAACAACTCCTCAAGCGTCACCGGGCGGTTGGATGAGCGCCGAAGAGGCATTGCAGGTATGGGATAATCGGTGATTTCAAAATTGTCAGATTCATAATCCATTATTTCCTCGGGAGGTTCATCCACTTCAACAAGCGCATTGGATTTCATGCGCAGGAGGATGGCAGCGTAGAGCAGGGTTCTTCCCGAAACGCGCAAGTCCATCTTTTCAAGCTCTTCGACGTGCTTTAAGAATTTATCCGTAAGCTCGACGATATCGATGTTCCAAGGGTCAATCTCTCCGTTTTTGGCGAGGTTTACCAGGATTTCGATGGGTTCTTCAAGTATTTCTTCACCTGAAATTACCTCAGCCTCTCCTTCAGTCATATCTGGATGGATATAAGCATATAAAAGCACATAAGGATTTTGTTAGATAATATTATGTTTTGTCCCATCCTTCGACAGCAGCACCACACGGCTGTTCACAGATTCATCCGCGATGCAATAACCCAGCGCCTGCGCCACCTTTTTTGAAAAATGCAGCACTTCCTCATGGGAAGGCATGTTATCCTGCGTCAGGCGCTTTCTTGAGAATCCAAGGTGCATGTAGGCTTTCAATTCAACATAATCCGGCTCAGCAAGCGCTATCAAGCGTGCAAAACCTTCAGGATTCGTCATATTAACGCCGTTAGTCAGCGTTATCCTGACTGCTGTCCTTGTTCTGGAATCTTTCATGAGCTCAAGCGACTGCTTTATGTTCTCCCATGTATCACCAAGTGGCGCGCATACTTTTGAATAAATCTCTCTATCAGGCGCGTTCAGGCTGATATAAAGCTGCGTGGGCTTTAGTTTTCCAACCAGTTCAGGATTAGTCCCGTTGGTAACCACAAACGTGGTGAGATTCTTCTTATGGAATTCATCGATAAGTTCGGGCAGATATGGATAGAGCGTTGGCTCGCCGGAAAGCGAGATTGCAACATGCTTTGGCGAAAACGCCTCTTTCCATTTTGTTTTGTCCATAGTTTCCGAGCCACCATAGCCAGAGACCAGACGGCGCTGCTCAGCAAGGCAGCTTTCCACAATTTCCTGTGGAGAATCCCACTTTTCAGGAATCTCAACCGGCGACTCGATGGCGCGCCAGCAGTGAAGGCACCTGTGGTTGCATACCAGCGTGGGCGTCATCTGGATGCAGCGGTGCGATGTAATGCCGTAGAACTTTGCTTTGTAGCAGCCGCCCTCGTTGCGCAGGCTTTTGTTGAGCCACAGGCAGGTCTTTACAGCGCCGTGTGAGCCTGCAAGGTGGTAGCCGTGTTTTTTCAGGAGGGATTTTGTAGAGTCAGAGATTGAAGTCATTGCTTTCTCCAGCATAATATTGAAGCATGATAAAATAGATTATCTAAACCGAAAGGTATTATATACAAAATAACATCATTTGAAGAAAACCGTTAGAGGTAATTTAATGGCAAGAAACATTCGCGTCGAAAAAATCACACAGACTCCAATTGAAAAACAGGAGATAGAAATAGTAGAAAGAAAAGGGGTTGGACACCCGGACAGCATGGCTGACGGCTTCGCTGAAGCAGTAAGCAGGGCGCTGTGCAACGAATATATCAAAAAATGCGGGACTGTGCTTCATCATAACACAGACCAGGTTGAAGTTGTAGCGGGGCGTTCCTGCCCTGAATATAAAGGCGGCGAACTGATTTCACCGATTTATGTGCTTCTTGTTGGAAGGGCGACAAAAGAATTCAAGGACATAAAAATTGCCACAGATACTACTGCTGTAAGAGCTGCAAAGCAATATCTCAAAAGCACACTTCCTGACATCGATTCTGAGCATGATGTCATTATAGATTGTAAACTTGGCGTCGGTTCTACAGACCTCCAGGGCGTTTTCAAACGCGGAAAAGCGCCAATGGCTAACGACACGTCTTTTGGCGTGGGACACGCACCTTTTTCTGAGGTAGAACAAATTGTTTACAATACAGAACGCCAGATGGTATTGAACTTCAAGAAAGACATGCCTGCAATCGGAACTGATATCAAGGTTATGGGTATGAGGAAGAATGACAGCATAACCCTCACTGTTGCCTGTGCGATGATAGGAAAACACGTAGACGACCTGTCGCACTATATTTCCATAAAAGAAGAGCTGCGCAATAAAATCTATGACCTTGCATCCGAATACACAGACCGTGAGATAGAGGTTTTCGTTAACACAGGCGATGATGAAAAAAGCGGGTCGGTGTACCTGACCGTTACCGGTACCTCTGCCGAAATGGGCGACGATGGCTCGGTAGGGCGCGGAAACAGGTGCAATGGCCTGATTACCCCGAACAGGCCGATGAGCATGGAAGCCACAAGCGGCAAGAACCCTATAAACCATGTGGGCAAGCTGTACAACCTTCTTTCCAACCAGATAGCAAAAGATATTGCAGAGAACGTTTCTGGAATCGAGGACGTGTATATTCGCATCCTTTCGCAGATAGGGAAGCCCATAGACCAGCCCCTGATTGCAAGCGCACAGGTAATACCGGAAGATGGCGCGAATATGAAGGTTATCAAATCAGAGTCTGAAGCCATCATCGATAAATGGCTTGGCGATATTACAAAGATTACTGAGATGACAACAAGAGGAGAGCTGGATACTTTCTAGCTCTTTATTATTTTTACATTCACGCTGCGGTTCCTCGGTCCATCAAGTTCCACAAAGAATATGCTCTGCCATGTGCCAAGAACAAGATGACCATCTTCGATAGGTAATGTCGCGCTGTTGCCAAGCAGGGCCGCGCGCAGGTGCGAAGCTGCATTATTGTCTATCTGGTTGTGGGCGTAGTTCTTATTTTCCGGGATAAGCGTCTCTAACATTTCCAGTATATCACTCCTGAGCCCGCGCTCGTTCTCGTTTATTATAATGCTGCTTGTGGTATGACGTGTGGATATGATGCAGATGCCGTCTTTTATCCCGCTTTCCTTTACAGAAGCACGAATACGGTCTGTGATGTCGATGAGTTCAGTCCTTGCTTTGGTTTGAATGTCCATTTTTCACCATTCTCCCACATCTAAATCTGGAATATCTTTGGATAAGCTTTTTCATTAAAACATCGATATATGACCTGAATGGCAAAAGGAAAACTGATCACACTTGAAGGGATTGACGGAACAGGAAAATCCAGTATTGCAAAGAGACTAAAAAGCACGTTTCTTGATGCCGTTTTTACAATGGAACCCACCCGGAGCTGGATTGGAAAAGCTGTTAAAAAATCGATTGAATCAGAGGCAGACCCTCTTGCAGAACTGTTTTTGTTCGTGGCAGACCATGCCGAGCATATGGCAAAGGTAATAAGACCCGCCCTCGAAGATGGAAATATTGTAATATCTGACCGGTATTCGGACAGCAGATATGCATATCAGGGCGCCACGCTGTCGCATATCTTCGATGACGCAATGGAATGGGTGGAGAGCATCCATAAAGGCTGGACAATCGTTCCTGATTTGACAATTCTATTTACAATAGACCCGGAAATCGCAGTTTTACGATGCGGCATCCGTGGCAATCATACAAAGTTTGAAAAAATCGAATTCCTGAAAACCGTGCAGGAGAATTTTTTGAAACTTGCGAAGAGAGAATCACACAGGTTTGTGGTGATAGACGCTGGAAGGGAACTTGAGGTTGTAGAGCGCGAAGTCGAGTCTGTGATTAAGGAATTTTTAAGTAAATAATGGAAGCTAACATCGGAACTGCCAGAATAACCCTTATACTGGGCGACATCACCGAACAGGAAACCGAAGCCATAGTCAATGCAGCCAATTCCAGCCTGATGGGAGGCGGCGGAGTGGACGGCGCGATACATCGTAGGGGAGGAGCAGAAATATTGAAAGAATGCAAGGTTATCAGGCAGACATCATATCCTGCCGGGTTGCCCACTGGAAAAGCTGTTGTGACATCAGGAGGAAAACTGAGAGCGAAAAAAGTGATTCATACGGTAGGACCGATATGGAGCGGAGGGAATAATGGAGAACCCGAACTCCTTGCAGAAGCTTACAGGAACAGCCTCGCTCTTGCCCTGAATATAGGAGTAAAGACAATTTCCTTCCCGTCAATCAGCACAGGAGCATATGGGTACCCTGTCGGGAAAGCAAGCAGGGTGGCCATGAAGAGCATTGTTGAATTTCTCAAGAAAAAATCGGGGATTGAAGAGGTGAGGTTTGTGCTTCATAGCTCGTATGACCTGCAAATATATGAAAAGGCATTGACAGGGATTCTGGATTGACTCGCTTAGAAAATATATCGGGTATGGGTAATATTTATCCTTCATTGCGTGCTACTGTGAGCGATGAACTGGATTATTTATGCCATTGCCTGCGTCTTCCTTTACGGGATTATGCAGTTTTTTATGAAGGTTTCTTCTACTGGCAGCAACCCAATTGTGTCCTCAATGGTTTTTATAGCAGCCCAGTTTGTGGCGCAGATTTTGCTCGGGGCGTATTTTATCTCAAAAAATGGAGCCGAGGTTAATTACGCAACAATAAAATACAGCATCGCTGGAGGCATTGCGGCGGCAGTTGCGACAATCCTATTCTTTCTGGCTCTTGAGCAGGCATCGCTCTCCAAGGTTGTGCCGATTGTGAATATGAGCGTGGTGGTTGGTGTGCTTCTCGGTGTTCTCATCCTGAAGGATGTAATGAACCTGCGGATTGCCGCAGGGATTATTCTTGCGATAATGAGCATCTACCTTCTGACAAACTCAAGCTGAATAAAACATTTGAAATTTATTTTTAAATGATAGATAACCTTATATACTACATACCTACGTATATGATATTGTAGGCATAATTATAATCATGACTATAAGCTTTATGTCCGAGCCCGAAACCTCCTACGGGTTGCTCCTCTGTTCGCTATTAGGGGGTGTGAATCCCCCCTCGGACAATCTTTAGCCGCACTGAACAGACAAGGAGAGGTTTAAAGGTGGTTAAGGAAGATATTTGCAGGCATGATGCGAATTTTGATGCAGAAAGGCATTCTTAGACTTTTTCCCGACGAACAATACAAATTTTCTCAATTAGGGGCCAACAGTTGGGTAGAGTTTTTATTATTTTAAAGTGTTATAAGAAATGAGGGGTTATGCAAAAAGAGTACAGGTATGCACATATATCAGGTGAAGACGGTATGCAGAGACGAATATTTGCGTTAGCTGTACTGTCTGTGGTATTGGTAACCGTATATCTTTTGCCTAGAGAAGTACGCACAAGCGGAGACCTAACATTTACGGACAGCGCAGGTAATCCGCTCAATGGTATTATAGAATTAAGCGGAACAGGCGTATCGAGCGGATTAAAACCAAATGTTAATTCTATAAGCTGGACAAATATTCCAAATGCCAGAGTCGATTTTAATGCTTTTGATACAAAGGGCATTTCAATTAATCTGAAGATTGCAGGCAACTCGCCAAAAAGCAAGGCGATACTGGAAAACTACGGCAGTGATTTACCCGGGGGTGTTAATATATCCGCGCCTGGAGCGTCAATCAAATACTTGGAAATCAGCACGATAGAGGTTTCTTTCGCAGAAGCTGAAATATCTATACTATACACAGACTCGGAACTCAGGGGACTGGATGCAAAAACCTTATCTATTTACCGATATGATAGCGCAGCGCAGGCATGGAGCGAATTGCCCACCAAAATTGATGCAAAAAACAATATTCTGAGCACGACTGTGAACTCATTATCCATTTTCGCTGTGAGCGTTAAAGGACAAAAAATAGAGGTACGCGATACCAAGAAAACATCGGTTGCCAGTGATATCAAGACCTATGATGAAGCTAAAACCCTGAGAAAGACAGCAGAAAATACAGATACATTATCAGCAGCCGATATTTCTGATAAAGGCGAGGTGGAGATTAACGCCCTTTCCAATAAAAATGTTGCAGTAAAGCTGAAAATCAATAGGGCAAGCGGCGGTGAGGTTGTTCTGGACGACTACGGCAAAAATAACCCAGTCTCGGTTCCGCTTCCAGGAAAACCTGTAAAATTCGTGGAAATTAGCGCCAAGAACATTTCCTATTCCTCTGCGATAGTAACAATACGCTACAGTAGGGCTGAACTCGAGGACGCAGATGAAAACAGCCTTGTTATTTACCACTGGAACGGCGCCACGTGGGAGGCGCTTCCGACTATTGTTGATACTATGAATAATACTCTTTCTGCAATCACTGGCGCACTTTCACCATTTGGTGTTTCTACAAGTTACGGTTATATAAATACGATGATTGCGAGAAAGGTTATTCTGGATGAACCGTGGGGAACAGGCTGGAATCCAGATACAGGAAGCGGTGGAGGTAACTGGTTAACCGGTGTATCTTTAAGTCAATATGTCTATGTTGTAGTAATAAGTAATTCTGGTTTCCCAATACAGGGCGCAAATATTACAGGTTTCTATACCGCAGCCAATGGTTCGACAAATCTATTCCCTTTCAGCGGAACCACCGATGCCTATGGGGAGTTTAACACCTCCACAAGTCTTGATAATCATGCCAGGATAGGGCAGACCTCAAACTCCACGGGACCTAATGAAGGAAATTGGAGTGTAACTATTAATGTTACTTATAGCAGCACAACAACTTCAATAAACCGTAGTTTCATTCTGGGGGAATACGGATGTGGGCGTTCTGGTAGTTTATGTCATCAACCCCTTGGAGCAATAGCTCCAAAAGGTAGCGCTATGCTGAGTTTTCCTGTTATTTCGCATGACCCATACATCGGAGGTGTAGGGTGGGCTAGCACTGAAAGTATGCATATAGTTTATGCAGGAAATCCCCCTACAAGTACAATGCATGAAGGTCAAGTAGATGCAGATTATGGCAAGGGACCTGGAATTACACAAGGTACAAGTTGCACTACATGCCACAGAGGATACGACCGGGCTGGCTATAATACCACGCTTGCCTACTTGGATACCGGGGTGGTTTTAACAACAAAGGGAGATGTCCATGATGTTAATGGTGTAAAATGCAAAGATTGCCATCAAAATTTTACTTATACTTATGAGCAAAGGAGATATGAAGTCCCGCAGTGCTACAATTCCACTTGCCATGCAAATACGACAAATATTCCAAAGACATGGGTTCAATCCAGGACTGACTCGTATAGCTGGAATCAGCGCGCGCACGATACAAACCAGACAATAGCCTGCATTTTCTGCCATGGACCCTATCATAACATCTCGAAACCTAATGCAACGTTTGCAGCAGTCGATTCTGTTGCAAATGGCATAACTGAGAGTGAATATTGCCTGAATAACTGTCACAAGAATCAGCGTTATCACAATGCAACCCTTCAGTGTACAGTATGCCACAGCCAGGCAGCCCATGAGATACGTTATTTTAACTCAACTGGCAACTATACCTATAATAGAACCCAGAGCCCAAGCGGAGTGAATGTGGGAAGGAATTACTCCGGCAAATGTTCAACATGCCATCAAAAGCCATACTTTGCTAATATTTTAAATAATACAAAAAACCCCAACGATAACTATTCCGTTGTAAACGGAAGCTATTCAAAAGGCTCAGGCGGCTCAAAACTGGTATCAGACCCCATAAGCCACAGTAATGCTCTTGACAACGGTACAAAGTGGGGCAATTACTGGAATGCAAGTACTGACTCTGATTCGTGCATGTATTGCCACGGTAATGTTTACAACAATGTGGGCTTTAGTTTTACCGAGAGCGCAGAAGGGCATATCGTACAGTTCATGGGGAATAACACAGTAAACAGCACTATAAGTTCAAGCACTTACTGGTGCACAAGCTGCCACTGGCAGGGCTATACCAGCGGTGGACAGACCTACAATGATATGGTCAGCTCGTACCTGAGCGATAATCATTCTGTGCCGCCTGAGATTACAGGCAACGCCACTTATGGCGCCAATCAAAGCGTCTATGAATACACTAATCACTCGCTCTATCCAAAGAACGATTCTGCATGTAACCTCTGCCACGGCTATCGTTTTGGCTTTACCACAATAACCCAGCTTATGCACAACCAGAGCAGGGTAGGGGGATCCAACTGCGCCGACTGCCATGATACAGGAGGCATTGCTTTGTTAGCCCATGTGAATGTGACTGCAACCAATGATACCAGTGCCGTACATAAAAACCTCAACAGCGGCGCATCAGCCTCCAATACAACAGCTTATTATTCCAATAATAGGCGCTGCTGGGCATGTCATGGAAACGGAACCGAACCTTCGCCTAATGCCCATCCTGTTAATTACAAGACCCCTTATAACTGCACAGACTGCCATGTTCCCACGACAGGGCAGAACCTGAACTATACTCCTAACACCACTTTGCTCAATGTTACCCAGCATTACTGGAACGGTACCAATATCTCAACAGCAAATGCAACTTCCTGTTATGCTTGCCATAACAAGAGCGAAATGATGATTCCTGCGAATGATCCAGATAATGGAAGCGGTGCAGTCTATGGCGGAGCCAACGGTGGTAACAACAGCACCAGCCACTACGGCAAGAAGAGAAACGATATGACAAGCATGGACACCACCACATACTGTACCTACTGTCACAACAACGCAACCAACAACGCCACCTTCTACGTGAGCGACTTCAATAACACCATACTCAACCACAGTTCGAGAGCTACAACGCCATTATGCTCTAACTCAACATGCCATAACTCTGGGAGGATACACAACACTACGCTTCAAAAACCGGTGAGCAACGACTCTTTATGCAGCTTATGCCACGGAACAACTGGAAGTGCAGCCACGAATAACAAGTCAAGACACAAGGCTCTGAACTGCACTGAATGCCATGCCAACTCTTCAGTGGGAACTCTGGCAGGCAGGGATATACATGCCATCAAGTACCTTCTCCAGAATAATACCTTCTCTGCCTCAAATTCAAGTGCAGTGAACTGTGTCACCTGCCACCAGACATCCACTGTAGATTCATCACTCGGCAGTTTCATGGCATTCAAGATAACAACTCCATTGCACCACAGCGACAATATCTCTAACGGTTCTGTGTGGGACAGCTACTGGATTGTGCCACAGTTAGCGTGCATATACTGCCATAACGATACCAAACACAATGCAACGCCGCTGGGAAGAACACTCTCGTGGGCACCGAATTACGTGCTCTACGGCGGAATAGGCAACAATACCTCATGCTCAAACTGCCATTACAGAGGCGACAGCAACTATACCTGGATGAACTCTACCTTTGCAAATGCTACTCTTCCGACTCCACCCGAGATAACCAACGGCACGAACTGGAACGGAACGGGTTTGAATTATTACAATCATTCGTTCTCAAGCTACACAAACCAGGATTGCAGGAACTGCCACGGGTCGCTATTGAGTGCAAGTGCCAACATGAGCGAGTTCCAGCATAACGTAGCAGTGGGCGTGGGAGGGGGACCCGACTGCATAAGCTGCCACGACATAAGCAGGAGCGGAGCACCTGCTAACAAGAGGATAAAACCATCGTCCATGAAGCTGGGAGTGCATAAAAACCTGAACAGCAATGCTACAAACTCCTCATCCATAGATCCGATAAACAAAGCCTGCTGGGCATGCCATGGGGAAGGTACTGAACCCACGATGCATCCGCAAAGATACAGAACTCCCCGTGAATGCAGCAACAATGACTGCCACTCTCTTTCGCAGTCTTTCAAAGCCCCCATGGTTTACTCGCACTTTAAAGACGCTACATTGAACAGCAATCCCGGCAATGTCACAAGTTACAATGTTTCAACAGGGGTTTTATGCGAAGCATGTCATTCCAACAGCTTGAGTGCAGAAAATGCAAATCTTAATGCGTCGGTTTCCCACTATGCCACCAGCGAGAGTTTGATATATTCTATAAACTGCATCTATTGCCATCTTGACAGGGACAATTCAATAAAGTGGGGAAATGCCACAGAGATAAATAAAAACAGAAGCTCGCTGATAGAAATGGACAGATACAGAAATAAATTCACAGCTCATACAGGGGATTTTGTTGATCTCGGTAACGGCTACAGGATGAGGGTTACAGGTATATCAGCCAAAAGAGATAGCGCCGCCATAGAATTATATAAAGGGGATAATCTTGTAGATTCTGGACTCGTCAATATCGGAAGATATGTCTATGAAGAAACCCGCATAATTGACAATGCATCTTCCAGAATTCCTGTTATTGTGCTCAACATAACAGGAATGTTTGTTTTAGATAACGAAGGCTTTATACAATTTGAAGGATTCAGGATAAAAAGGGTGCACTCCGAGAACAGAACTACTTCCTGTTATCTCTGCCATTTCAAAGGTGGCGAGAAGCACAAATACACGGTAATAGATAGAATAGATAAAGATGTGTTTTATACTGAAGTATTGTTCAATTCCTCGGATAGCAAAGAATATGACCAGCAGAAGGCTCTGCAGATACTTGCTAATAAGACGCCTCGTGATGCGCATACTGGCATAGAGAGGTCTAAAAGAAAGGCTTTACAAAAAGGTGAAAAATGGAAGCTGGCTGAGAATTACAGTTTCACTCTGGAAGATATTGCCGAGAACAGCGACTCTGCAAACTTTTTGCTGGAAGTAAGCGGCAAGAATTTTACTAATGTCGTGAAAAGGGGGGAGATATTTGATTACGAATTGAGCATAAATTACCTCGGATACACCTACACGCAGGTTGTGATATTCAGGACAAAGGTGTCTGAGATATCGCAGAACATCGTAGTTCTGGAGGATATAGTGGCGCTGTCGCCAAACATAGTAAAAATAGATGTCAATTCTACCATTTATGGGTATAATGCAAGCTGGATGTGGAAGAATAATACATTTATGATTGGAATGATTCCATCCGACCTGCATGCTCCGTTGTTATACGATGGCAGTGATGGCGGTGCAGCCTGCACCTCCTGCCACAGCATGGGTGAACTGGGTGCCCATAAAGATATTAATAAGGCTGCTTTTAGTAGTATTGCCTCTGAAAACAAAGCATGCTGGGCATGCCACGGGGAGGGAAAAGAGCCGAAATGGCACCCTTCGAATTATAAAAATCCAAGGAAATGCAAATCATGCCATGTGGAACGAGGGATAACGTTCAATGCAACCTATATTGGGGATGAAAAGCACGGCGCACTGGTGAACTGCAATCAGTGCCATGTTGTGGACACCCATAAAATAAGACGGTTCAAGGTAGTTCCAAGCATAAGAAGGCTGTCAATATCTAAAGAAGAGGTTTATGAAGGAGAAAAAGTCAGGATTTATGCTACGGCAGCCGCAGGATATGAAATGAAAATCAGAGGCGCTGAATATTATTTAGATTTTCTTGGTAATCCTGTTCCTATGTCAGCAGTTGACGGTTCTTTTGACGAGCAGATAGAAGAAGTTACTGCTGAAATCGATAACACCGACTTGAAGCCTGGAAATCATTCGATTTATGTCAGGGCAATGGAACGGGATAACAAATGGGGTACCGTGAGTTCAATATCCTTGATTGTAAAAGAAAAAGAAATTGTTACTAAAAAATCAGAGAAAATACCTGACGTGCCTGGATTCTTTATATTAATTTTAATGATAATAGCACAGCATATACGGAAAAACAAGTTGCTGCGGTAAAGTCTCTATTTTAAATAAGTACAAGTTTAATTTGTCTCGGCATCCATACTATTCCCGGCCAATCTCATGTTTTTTTCTCAAATCATGATGGTGTGGATACAATAACATTTACATATCTATACGCCGAGAATAGGGGCAATGACAACTCTTGACCCATGGGGCGCAGTCAAAATCGATAATTATTCGAAACTCTTTGATGAGTTCGGGATTTCAAAATTTGATGATCTCCTCGCAAGAATTCCCAACCCTCACAGGTACATGCGCAGGCATGTTATTTTCGGGCACAGGAGTTACGAATCCGTCCTTCTGGCGATTCTTGCCGGAAAACCTTTTGCGGCAATGAGCGGCTTCATGCCTTCAGGTCGTGCCCATCTCGGACATAAGATGGTGATGGAAGAGATAATCTGGCACCAGCAGCAGGGCGGTGATGCGTTCCTGGCAATTGCGGATATGGAAGCGCATGCTGTCCGGGAAAAAAGCTGGAAAGAATGCAGGGAACTGGGGATAAACGAGTACATTCTCAGCGCCATTGCTCTTGGTTTTGAGCCGGGCGAACACGGCCACATATATTTCCAGTCAAAATCCGCCAACATAAAAGACCTCTCTTTTGAGCTTGGCATAAAAGCCAATTTTTCAGAGTTAAGCGCTATCTACGGTTTCAACGGAGAGACAAACATAGCGCACATGGTAAGCGCCCTGACGCAGAGCGCAGACATATTGCAGCCCCAGTTAGCTGAGTTCGGGGGGCCGAAACCTGTGGTCATTCCCGTCGGCGCCGACCAGGACCCGCATATCAGGCTGACACGGGGATTAGCGGAGAAAATCAATCTGTTCACATTATTTACTGCATATAGCAAAGGTCAAGAGGCACATGCGCACGTAAAGATATATTCAAAATCAGCACCAAAAAAAGCATTTGATGCTGTTAAAATGGCAATAGACAATAATACAACATTGTCCTTTTTCGAATACGAGGGTCATATTGATGTGCAATGCGACCCCTCAAAGATTAATGAAACTTTGGAAAATGTGAAAAGGATTACGAGTGAAGTTGAAATAAAATTTGGTGGCTACGCCTTCAT
Organism: Candidatus Methanoperedens sp.; assembly: GCA_023249105.1. Taxonomy (GTDB): domain Archaea; phylum Halobacteriota; class Methanosarcinia; order Methanosarcinales; family Methanoperedenaceae; genus Methanoperedens. Next base: position 14,232 of record JAHFDG010000062.1, read on the forward strand.
TCCCCCCGCCTCTACTTATCACAAGTTCATGACAGGCTTGCAGGGCGGAAAGATGTCAAGCAGCATCCCCGAAAGCTACATTGCCCTCACGGAAAACCCTGAAGACGGAGCCAAAAAGGTAATGCGCGCAATGACGGGCGGCAGGGTAACGCTTGAGGAGCAAAAGAAACTGGGAGGAGAGCCCGATAAATGCACGGTGTATGAGTTACTGCTCTACCACCTGGTTGAAGATGATAACGAGCTTCTTGAGGTCTATAAGGACTGCGTGGGAGGCACGCGGGTGTGCGGCAACTGCAAGAAACATGTGGCTGAGTTAATGCGAGGGTTCCTGAAGGAACATCAGGAGAAAAGGGAGCTTGCGAGAGAGAGGTTGAGCGAGTTCGGGTTTTAAAAATCCCTGCAATTATTTTAACTCCACAACTGACCGCCAAGTATCGCTTCAGTCCTGTCATTGGTGCTCTGGTGCATTTTCTTAATTCGTACAAGGAATTCATCACCTATCTTTTCCGGTTCTTCAAAAACAGCATCCACGCCCACCAATCTCAGGTATTCCTCAAATTCCTTTACGGTATCCAGGCTCTTCACCCTTATCTGCACGTTCTCGGCAATACGTTCACCAGCTTTTTTCTTTTTAATGGTATTAAGCATAGGAACCAGAATACTTTCCCCGAGTTGCTGGCATCTTTTTCTTATTTGCGCCTCATCCTCACCCCATTCAACCGACTGGAAGGCTTCCCTGCACACTCTTCCGAAGAAAAAATCCCGCCCGAAATCATTGTAGAATTCAAAAGCATACCGAAGGTCGGCGCAGTTACTCTCTGAACTTGTGTACTTCACCGACGGCATGACCATTTGCGGGTCCTTGATAACCACTCCTTCATGCATTGAGCCGCCTAATTCCTTGATAATCCGCGTAATCCCGGTGTGCGCTTCTCCAAGTTCAAACTCCCCGAAAAGCCTTACTGATTTTATCCCGTACTCTTCCATAAGCGCCCGCCGTTTCATCACTGGCAGGGGTTTCCCTGTTATCTTCTCTCTTATGTCAAAAACAAAAAAATCAAGGGACTCTATATCATAAAACGTTTTTGGCACATACGGGCTGTCCGGGCCCACCATCTCCCCGCACAGCACAAGTTCAGGATGGTCTTTGAAAAAATCAAGACCTGCGAGGTCAATTGCTTTTTCGGTTGTATAAGGACAAACAAAACCGCCGCGCGTGAGAGCCACGAGCGCATCGCCGATTAAAGCCACCCTGACATTGTAGCCATTCATCTTCTCCTCCACTGCCACTTTCCTGCATGAAGAGAAGTGCCTTTTCAGGGCAGGATAAAGCATCAATGTCCGCGAAATCTTGGGAAAACCACGCACTATATCAAACGGTTTTGTGAATACCGATGTACCCCCTTCAATTGAGGAAACAGGCTTATCGAACCTGAATAATTCTCTCCTACCATATACATACTGAAGAGTCTTTCTTTTCAGTGCGCCTGTTATCCTGTGTTCCGGAATATCCAGCAGTCCGGATACTTTTTCCACATCAAGTCTATTGACAAATTCTGAGACATCCCGTCTCATCCTTTCTCCGCCAGGTGCTTGATAATCGCTCTCCTGCTGATTACGCCTACCAGCTCGTCCTTGAGATTAAGAACAGGCACCCCACCAATATTCTCATCCAGCATCAATGATGCGACCTCGGAAATAGGTGTGTTCGTTCTTACGGATTTCACGCTCCTGGTCATGATATCTCCCACAATAAGATTGCGGATTCTCACATCCTGCTGGTTATCGGGTACAAGATCCCTGAAATTCATCATTGCCTTTGCAACGTCACGCTCGGTGATGATTCCTACAATATCGCTATTTTCAACCACAGGCACCCTGCCAATATCGTTGTCCAGAATTAGACGCCTTGCATGTGCAACCCTGTCTCCCGGGCTTACGGATATGGGTTCTTTCATTATCTCGGCAGCATATCCTTTCACGCCCTTTGCGCTTTTCAATATCTCATGCGGCGTCACCCATCCGAGAATATTGCCATTGTCGGTCACCACGAGTATTCCCCCTTTCCTGTCCATCAATGCAATCGCATCTTCAATATCCGTATCTGGAAGGACCTTTGCGAACAAATCTGTTGTGGCGGCGGCAACATGCAGCGATGATGCGGGAAGATTTGACGTTTTCCATGTCCCGAGTTTTCTGGCGATGCTCCTCATCGTAATCACGCCCATGAGTTCGCTTCCATTAGTCACGAGGAGCCTGCGTGTATCATGCTTATCCATCAAGTCCATTGCCTGTGAAAGTTTGTCTGATTTATGCACCGAAACAGGTTTACTCATTATGTCTTTTACTTTCATGTTATCACCTCACTTTGATGAACCCAATATTATTCCCTTCTTTTCGACGGGTTCATCAAACATCGTCATTATTGATTTCACTATATTCTCACCGGTCAATATCCCCATAACCCCATTGCCCACCACGGGCAGCCCGTTTATTCTCTCTTTTACCATTATACCTGCGGCATACGTTGCCAGGTCATCGCCCTTAATCGAAATAATCGGGCATGACATGATGTCCTCGGCGACGAGTGGCACTTCTTCTATATACCTGTTCTGTTTCCTTCCGGCCGCGCTTTCCTTGCGCGTCATCTTTATTTCTTTTTGAGGCAGGCCGCCTCTTTTATTTTTCATCTCCGTGAACGTGAGATTGGAACTTGTAATAATCCCGACAGGCATATCATTTTCTTGAAGAACCACTGCCCTATCCATCATATTTGTATCCAGTTCGTGAAGTATGTGGCTTATCGTATGATGCCTGTGGACGGTCAATGCAGGTTCAATTTTCAAATCCTTGACTTTGAGGTCAAGATCCAGAGTTGAGAAATACCTGATTAAATCCCATTTTGTGACTATGCCTATCACCTCATTCCTGTTGTTTACAACCGGCAATCCGCCTATATTATTTTCACTCATCAATTCTGCAAGCTGCCTTGGTGTCGCTTCCGGAAAAATCGTTATCAGGCTCTCGGTCATTACTTTCCTTACAGGTATATCATCAATCGGCCGCCTGCGCCACTGGGGCTCGGCCTGGTTAAGCCTTCTGCTTATGTCTTTTTTGGTCACAACCCCGATGGGCTTGTTATTCTCAACGATTACAAGCCTTCCGATTTTGTGGCGAAGCATCAGGTTCCTGGCCCTTGCAACATTCTCATCCGGCGATACTACATAAACTGGTGCGCTCATTATATCCTTGATTTTCATAAAAACCTCTTAATCTGCCATTGCCCTGACAAAATCGCGTTCTGTTATGATGCCTTTAAGTTCTCCGTCTTCAAGCACGGGAAGCGAACCGACATTCTTATCAAGCATGATGCTTGCAGCTTCTCCCAGGTCCACATCAGATTTCGTAAAAATTACATCTCTTCTTATAAGGGTGCTGATTGGTACTTCAAAAACCTCTCTGGCGTTTCCGGTAACAAGCCGGTCGAACATATCTCCGCTTCCCAGAAAACGCATAATGTCCGACGCGGTTATTATACCTATCAGGACGTTATCCCGGATAACGGGAAGTCTCCTGAAACCATTGTTTATCATGGATTTGGCTGCAACGCCGACTGACATATCGGATGGGGCTGTTACTATATTCTTGCTCATGTATTCGTCTATAGTCTTGCCTGTGATAATTCCGGATATCAGGAAGACAAAGTCCCTTTCGGAGATGATGGATTTTACTCTCTCCTCTGCGTCAAGGATAGGAATCCCGCCGATATTTTCTTTTATCATCGTGTCCATTGCATCCTTGAGCGAATCCTTTTCATTAAGCGTTACAACATTCTCCTCCATTATTTCGCTTATACTGCCATTAACCGCTGCAAGAAGATTTCCTTTGAACCTGTTCTTTACAATAAGGTTCCTTTGGCCGCCTCCAAGAAAATCCACAATATCCTGCGATGTCACTATTCCTTTTAAGCGGCTGGTACCCGCGTCAACCACCGGGAGCCTCCTGAAGCCGTGCTTCAACATAGTCTTGACTGCTTCAATCACCGGCATTGTTGGGGGTATTGTCACAACTTCCCTTGACGCTACCGTCATTATATCGCCGGGTTTTTCAGAAATCCTTGATTTAAAACCAATGGGCGCCATATTCCGCATATATCCTCTGGGATCCTGTTGTTCTTTTTTCATGGTTATTTTGCTAAAATTCATAAAGCACCTTTAGATGAACGCTTTGATTATATCGCTTCTATCAACTATACCTGCAAGTTTTCCGCCATTGACTACAGAAAGCCTCCCTACGTCAAGCTTCATGAACGCCTGGATTGCATCTTTTAAACTCGTTTCCGGAGTTAAAGAATACGCAGGAGTGCTCATAATCTTTTCTACAGGCGGTGACATGGAAGACCTCGTCCCCTGCTCATCCTCTCTCTCAATCCTGGCATAGCCTGCGTTGATAATGTTACGCCGGGTGACCATGCCGATAAGTTCGCCATTTCTTACTACAGGGAAACCTGAAAAACCTGTTTCTTTCATGTTCAGCCAGACTTTAGCAACATTGTCCCTGGGAGAACATGTTTTTACATCTGTGGTCATTACCTCGCTTATCTTCTTTGAAGGAATTTTGTCCAGTTTGAGGTTCCTGAAAATATCAACCATGCTCAAAATACCCGCAAGAGTCATGTCCTGCCCGGATTTTAATACCGGAACCCGTCCAATGCCTGCCTCTATCATCAATCTGGCAGCCTGAATCATATCCATATCAGGATACACAAAAGGGAACTCAGAAATAAATCCTTCAACTGTTACATTGGATTTTGTGGAATATATGTTCAACAATTCCTTTTCTGTTAAGATACCGATTACCCTGTTCTTATTATCCACCACCGGAACCGTGCGAAAATGCCTGTCCCGCATCAACTGGCGCGCATGTGTCATAAATTCCGTATCGCGAATAAAAACAGGGTTTTTGGTCATTACATTTTTTACTTTCATAGCCTCATACTCCTTTTTACGAATATTTGTTACTTAATTAAAATCCCAAATTTACTGCGTTTAAGTCTCTCTGCAACTCTCACAAAGAAGTTTCCCATCTACAAGTAACAGGGTGTCAACATTATCGCCGCATTCCTCGCATATCCCCCGATTGATATTTTGAGGAACCTCCATTGAAAAAACCTTCTCTCGATGCATCTTGATGAGGTCGGAGAAGATATTTCCCATCTCGGCTGAAATCGCGATGAGGTCGGTATCCGTAACGATTCCCACGAGTTTTCCATTTTCCACTACGGGTAATCGCCTTATCTCCATTTTCACCATCTTTTGCATAGTATCAGTAACATCCTCTCCAGTACCTATGGTTATTAGAGGAGTCGACATCAATTCCCTTATGGAAATATCATCCGGTTTGAGATTCTTCGATATGATTTTCCTGACAATATCGCGCTCTGTTACTATCCCGACCGGCTGTTTTTTATCTGTAATGATGACACTACCAACATCGTAAACCAACATTTTCTTGGCTAATCGCTGGACATCACTTTTTATATCTACGGTAACGACATCCCTGGTCATTATTTCTTTTATCGGCATCTTGACTTCCATAGTTATCCTCCCTATACGTAACTATGTATTTTGATGTGTTTAAATGTTATTGTTGGCTGTTATTAGTTCAAATGGCATCAGATTAAAAAATAAAGCCGCATTTCGTTGTTCGTTTCTCTGACTTATTCCTTTAACATCCTGACCATTTTTATTGCAGCCTCGACTGCCCGCTTTGCGTAATCAACACGCTCATGCGCATCAAGCCTGCTCATCCCCGGGCCGGAGATACCAAGAGTTATGGGTTTCCTGTATTCAAGAGCAAGGTCGGCTATCTTCCTTGAGGCGTGCTGAATAACTATCTCATCGTGTTTGGTCGCTCCCTGTATCACGCAGCCAATTGTGACTACGGCATCAATTGTTTTATCCTCGGCAAGTTTCTTTACTGCAAGGGGCATATCAAAGACTCCGGGGACGTATAATATTTTCGCAACAGAAGCTCCAAGAAAGGCTGCATGTTCTTTTCCAAGGGTCTCCATCTGGATTGTTAAATCACGATTGAATTCCGAAACCACGAATCCTAATTTTATACTCATTTTAGCACCTGAATTTAGTATATTATTTGATTCATCTATATATTTTTCGATAGAGTTTTTTTGGCATTAATAGTTCGATGGATTATAACCGAAATTCATGAAACATTTATATCCCTTATTAATGTATGAAAGGAGAAAGAAGGAATTCATTTATGGTGAAAATATTCTATGACAAGGATGCAGACTTAAAAGTATTGAAGAATAAGACTATTGCTGTAATCGGTTATGGCAGCCAGGGAGCAGGACAGGCGCAGAACCTTCATGATTCAGGACTCGATGTTATAGTGGGCGTCCGCAAGGGCGGGGAATCATGGGCACAGGCTAAGGCAGACGGTCTCTCGGTGGCGACAATGGCAGACGCAGCTAAAAAGGGAGATTTAATCCAGATACTGGTACCTGATGAAATACAGGGCGCTATCTACGCCAGTGAAATTGCCCCCCATATCAAAAAAGGCAAGACGCTTTGTTTCTCGCACGGCTTCAATATCCATTATAACCAGATTGTGCCGCCAAAGGACGTGGATGTAATAATGGTCGCACCAAAAGGACCGGGTTTCCTCGTAAGGCGCACATATACGGAAGGCATCGGCGTTCCCGCGCTTCTTGCAATATACCAGGACGCTTCCGGGAAAGCATGGAATACCGGCATGGCTTACGCAAAAGGAATCGGCGCAACGCGCGCGGGCGTGTTGGAGACCACTTTTGCGGAGGAGACCGAGACCGACCTCTTTGGTGAGCAGGTAGACCTGTGCGGCGGATGTACGAGCCTGATAAAAGCCTCATTCGAAACGCTTGTCGAAGCTGGATACCAGCCAGAGGTTGCGTATTTTGAGACTTTGCATGAATTAAAACTCATCGTTGACCTGATACATGAAGGCGGCTTAAGCAAGATGTGGTACTACGTGTCCAATACTGCTGAGTACGGAGGCATGACCGTAGGCCCGAAGGTAATAAATGAACAGTCCCGCCAGGCTATGAAAGAAGCGCTTCGCAGGATTCAGAGCGGGGAGTTCGCCCGCGAGTTCGTGCTCGAAGGCAAAACGAACAGACCGGTGCTGAACGCGCTTGAAAGACAGGAGAATGAGCACCAGATAGAAAAAGTAGGGAAAGAACTGCGTGCCATGATGCCGTGGCTTAAAAAAGATTAATTGTGATGGCAAATTGCCATCATTTTATTTTGAATTACATCTCAACTTTGAACCCTCTCCCACGGCTAAAGCCGGGAGATTCCTCTACGCTCATATAAGCTCTCTATGGCTCTCATCCGGGAGGATTACAGCATCCATAGCCTCACCTATAATTCGTACAGGATTAAC
>JAHFDG010000063.1 GCA_023249105.1 Candidatus Methanoperedens sp.
GAGATAACATAAATGGTTTGCTGCCTGAGATGTTCCGGAAAGCTGGTTTTGACCGGGTCGAAGAAAGGGTCAGATATATGACGCTTTTTGGTACGCTTTCCCTGTACAGGGCAAGAAAAGCTCTTTAATTTTGTAAACCGAAAACCTTTAAACTGATAGGTGATATAAATAATTTAAAACTGATGAAACAAAAACGTATGTTCATGGTTCTTATCATAGCCATTATAGCTTTGAACTTCAATTTTCAAGGAAGTGCAGGGAAACAGAATAATTCTCTCCAGTGGTTCCCATCTTTAGCTGCTGATAACGACACGGTATATATTGTCTGGGCCGATGAAAGAAACGGCAATTATACACGGATAATGAATAATCTGCCTCATAAATCCGGAGATATATACCTTTCAAAAGGAAGTTTTCAGGACGAGTGGATTTTTGACAAAAATATCAGGATAAACGAAATCAAAGGAACTACGGGACATGGCTCTCCTTCGGTAGCAGTTGATAACAATAACCTCTATGTGGTATGGGAAGATGACAGATTCGGATTTGAAGAACTATATTTTTCAACATCTCCTAAGGATGATATTAAGTTCAAAAAGGATTTGCCGGTTGTAGCAGAGGCAGGAAGCCATGTACTGCCGTCTATTGGAGTTCTAAACAGAACGGTATACGTTGCAATGATGAATAAGAAAACCTGAGAAATTGATTTCACTGAAGGACACCCTATTAACGGCGTTTATAAGTTCGATAAACCATTGCGTGTCAACGATGATACTTCAGGCAACTGGCACTATGCCCCCTCGCTCGCAGTAGACGATGAAAAAAACGTATGTATTGCCTGGCTGGATGCACGAAATAGTAATTACGACATTTATTTTTCACATGGAATAAAAGAAAATGGAACCTGGCAATTTACCAAAAATATCAGAGTAAATGATGATTTTATAAATGCATCCCACTACACGCCATCATTGGCATTTGAAGGCGGAAATGCATACATTGCATGGTATGATAACAGGAATAAAGATTTTGATATATACATCTCCACAGGCAGGCTGATAAATAATAACTGGGAATTTGATAAAAATATCAGGGTGAATGATGATACTGGGAGCAGCGACCAGATGCATCCGCATATTGCGGTCAGAGGTGATGAATTATTCATCGTCTGGGAAGATGGGAGGAATGGCGGCACTGATATTTATTTCTCAAAAGGTGTAATGAAGAATGGCAGTCTTGGGTTTGGCAAAAATACTAAAGTGAATGATATTAAGGGCAAGCATTACGACCCTCAAATCGAGGTTATCGAAGACAATGTTTACGTTGTCTGGCAGGCTGAAAAGACCCCGTATTTAAATAGGGGGACTGACGGCGGCGACATATATTTTTCCCGTGGAAAATACAACGGTAAAGACTGGGAATTTAGCAGGAATATAAAAGTAAATGATGATTTAACAGATTCTTTTACAGAACCAAACCCTGTATTTTTGGGTTTGATGGTTGGCTCTGTTATCTTCTCGATTATTCTTGTAGGATTTTTAAGGAAATATGGAAAACGAAATAACTAACCAGGATAAAAGAAAATACGACCTGCTTCAACATAACGTCATAGCATCGTTTTTCAAAAATCGCAAAACCCAGTTTCTATTCCAACTGCCAGCAGTTCTGCTTTTAGTCATAGTCGTATTTGCAGGCTTTTTCGGGATCCAGAACAGCAATAAGAGCCTTGCAACCATTTCAATCTGGGTTATCTGGTGGTCACTTCTCATAATAAGCCTGGCACTGGTAGGGAGAATCTGGTGCCTTATGTGCCCTTTTGGCGCCATTGGGGACTGGCTACAGCGCCGTACTTTTTATAAAAGGGTGAATGACACATTCAGTTTAAACAGGAAATGGCCCACTAAATTCAGAAACCATTCTCTGGCTGCCGTGTTTTTTCTTGTAATCACATGGGCGGATTTCCAGTTCAATCTTGTAAACAGCCCTCTTAACACGGCATACTTCATTGTTGCTTTACTCGGTCTGATTGTGATAATATCAATTATCTTCGAGCGCCGTTCATTTTGCAGGTATGTATGCCCCATAACAGGATTGATAGGCATGTATTCGATGTTTGCTCCATTTGAATTGCGGGCGAAAGAAAAAGAAACCTGCAAAACCTGTAAAGAAAAATACTGCATATCTGGAAATGAGAAGGGATACCCCTGCCCGGTATTTGAATATCCTGGAACCATGGAGAAAAACACTCATTGTGTTCTCTGCACGGAATGCGTAAAAACCTGCCACAGGAATAACATCTCCTTTAATATTCATTCCTTTGCAGGAGATTTTTTGACTATGACAAAAACCAGAACGGATGAAGCACTCTTTATCCTATTGCTGCTTGGAATAACTATATTCCAGACATTGATTATGATAAGACCGTGGGCGGGGTTCACCCAAGATTTAATGGTATATACAGGCGCCAGTTACGACTCTGTTCGATTTATTTTATTTATCACTGCTGCAGTGTCTCCTGTTCTGATTTATTCAATAGCAATCGGTATTTCAAAATTACTCAACCTGAAAATAATGCTTAAAGACCTTTTCATTGGTTATGCATACTCCATTATCCCTCTGGGATTGATGATGCACCTTTCCCACAATCTTCGCCATTTGCTGGAAGAAGGTATGGGGATAATTCCTGTTCTTTCAGATCCATTCGGTTTTGGATGGAATCTATTCGGGACTTCAGGATATATGCCTGCCCCACTTCTCAACAGTAACAACATTCTCTTAATCCAGTGGCTGCTGATGCTTGTTGGATTGGGATTTTCAATTTCAGCATGCAAAAATATTTCGAGGCGAATGTTCCATGGAATAGAATCAACTTATGTACCAATACTGGTGTTCGCTTTTATCTTTTTCGTGTTTAATCTCTGGATACTCGGGCAGCCGATAATGCATAAACACTGAATGTTAAATTTACAAAGTCGGTCGAAGTTCGATCTCTGTCCCAAGGGACTTCAAAACTTTGTCTCTTATGCGATTTGCTTCCAAGCTCGTCCGTATCCTGGGATGCGGCAGGTCTACACAAAATATCTCCTTTACCGTACCGGGTCTTGCAGACATCACAACTATCCTGTCAGCAAGATAAACCGCTTCATCCACGCTGTGGGTAATAAAGATAATAGTCTTATGCTTCTTTTCCCAGATGCGAAGCAGTTCTGCCTGCATTATATTGCGTGTCTGTGCATCAAGTGCCCCGAATGGCTCATCCATAAGGAGAAGCTTGGGATTATTTATGAGGGCGCGCACAATGGCTATCCTCTGGCGCATCCCTCCTGATAGTTCATAAGGATAGCTGTTCCCGAAATTCTCAAGGTCAAGGAGCTTCAGGTATTCGCGGGCGTTCTCGTACCTTTCCTTTTTATCCACTCCCATTACTTCAAGACCAAAAGCGATATTATCGATCACTGTCCTCCAGGGAAAAAGAGAATAGTCCTGGAAGACCATACCTCTGTCCTGCCCTGGTTTTTCGATCTTTGCGCCCTCGAGCATGACTTCTCCTGACGTTGGCGAATCCAGTCCTGCTATTATCCGTAAAAGGGTGGTCTTGCCGCAGCCTGATGGACCAAGGATGCATATGAACTCTTTATCTTTGACCTCAAGGTTTACGTTATCAAGCGCCTGGATCACACGATCCTTTGCTGTAAAGGTTCGAGAGATGTTTTTAATAACGAGCATCAATGCCCCCTCCATGATAAAAGAGAGGATTCAAGCCCCTTGAACATCCTGTCCATCAGGAACCCGAGGAGCCCGATGGTAATCATCCCGACTACCACCCTGTCCATCCGCAGAACTGTTGACGAATTGATAATAAAACTCCCAAGACCGTAATCCTGTCCCATCATTTCAGCTGCCACAAGAGACATCCACCCGATACCTATCCCGATCCTGAGCCCTGAAAGTATATTTGGCATTGAAGCCGGCAGGATAATTTTTGTCATTATCTGCCTGCTGTTAGCGCCTAACGTTTGCGCAGATTCAATGAACAGGATTGGCACACCTTTGACCCCGGATATTGTGTTAAGAAGTATCGGAAAAAATGCCCCGATGAACACTATGAATGCCGAGGATTCCACCACGCCTGCTTTAAACCATATCATTGCAAATGGGACCCAGGCAATAGGAGGTATCTGGCGGATCATATTGGTCACAGGTTCAATTAGGCGCATCAGGGTGTTTGACCCCCCCATTCCTATTCCAAGAGGTATCCCGATAATTGCAGCTATCGCAAAACCTGCGACCACTCTCACAATGCTCCAGAAGATATGCTGGAAAAGTGTGCCTGAACTTATGAGTTCAGAAAAAGACGCGAGCACCATATCCAGCGGCGGGATAATATATACAGGGTATATTTCCGCTCTTGAAACAGCATACCAGAGGATAAGAAAAATGGACGGTAAAATAAAGTAGTACGTCCATCTCGCATTCATGGTTTTCTTGTTCAACCTGTTATTTTTTTATTGATCGCAGGGTCATCCTTCACAGTTCCCGGCTCATCATACGGACCCGGATGCGCCTTCTGAATGTATTTCAGATCGAATATCTGTTCCTCTGTGAGGTTATTCGTAGTGTATCCCAGATCTTTCAGGGCATTCACGAACTGCATGGTGCTGTTGATGTATCTATCATCCGGCAACGCGCAGTATTTGGGTGAGAATTCTATGGATGCCAGGGCGGTTTCATTATCGATGCCCAATTCCGCGTTGGCGGCATCGGCAAGCTCCTCTGGATGAGCCATAATGAACATTGATGCATCATTGTGCAATTCCACAAGTTTTTGGACTACATCCGGATGTTCTTTCTCGAACTTGTTCGTGACAACGAGAGCGCAGCACGGGTTATATGGCCATAATTTATCAGAAGGTATCACGACATCGCCGTACCCTTTCAATACACCCTCCATTTCAAAAGGAGGCCATACGATATATGCCTCTATCTGCCCCTCGTTCAGAAGCGCAGGCAGAGTGGAAGCGATCGGGATATTCTTGATAGTGGTGTTAACTCCTGCTTTCTTGAGTTCTGTCCTGATTATAACATCCTGTATTGAGCCTTTTCCTGGCGCGCCGATGGATTTACCGTCAAACTGTTTTAGCACAGCCTCTATGCTGCCAAGTTCTGTCAGATTCTTATATGTATTTCCTCTGGCTATGAGGGATGAACCTTCAGAATGCGTTGATGCGATCACTTTTATCGGGACGCCTTTATCTATTCCTATCATTACTGGCGGTATCCCCATGAATCCTATGTCGGCTTCACCCTGGGCAAATGCCTGGGTGATCAAAGGCCCGGATTCATAACGTTTGTAATCTACAAAATCAACTCCGAGCTCTCGTTCAAGGGTTTTATGCTGCTTCAGGACATATATTGCCTGACACATTGAAGGAAGGTATCCTATTTTCACAGTAATCTTTTCTTTCGGTTCCTCCGGCTTCTGGATACAGCCACTTAAGGGAACAGAAAGTACGATCAAAACCAATATAACTGCCAGTACCTTTTTACTCATGTTCTTAACTCGTTCAATCTTGATGATTCCATGATATATATTATTGCTCATTCAGGCAATCGGCTAAACCCCAAATACCATTGCCAGCAGATTCCTTGCACCCATAGAGAAACCAAGAACGATTAACGTCAATGCCAGCATATACTTCTCGCCTTTATCCTGATCCCCCTTGGAATCTTTTTCAAGCAACAAAATTATTATCAGGACTAAAATCAAAGACAAAGGAATCAATACAGCCCCTGTTCCAAAAAAGGAAGTCAGGAACGAACTGAAAGGATGCTTGTTGGTGTAGCCCAGCAGGTCTACGCCAATATATGTTGTAAGCGAATCGAGCAAAAACGAAAATATCGCAAATGAATACATCCGGCTTCGAAGATATGCCATGCCGATCACAGGCGATATTCTTTTGACGAATTCGGTCAATGCTATGGCTGGCACAAGAGTATAAACCAGAATACTGAGATTCCAGTTAAAAGAACTGTAATAAATGAGGATAACAACTCCCGCTAACGATAATACGACCCCCGCAGTTGCATATACACGAATATAATTTCTTATTTTCTGGAGCTTCTCAAGATATCTTGTGAGGAGAAGAATGCCGAAGCATATAGCGAAGACCGTGAAGTAAATAAGCGGCGTAATGAAAAAATATTTGATGGGCGGCTTTAGAATATCCGCATCCTCGATTACCCTGAATACTGAGCCCATGAAAATATAGGGAATCGTAGCAATGACAAACTCCTCATCAATTTTTATGCTCAATTTATTCAATAGTTTCAGAACAGCATAAACACCTGCAACTAAAATAATGACATATGTAATCATGTCAAAATGGTTATAACTGGTATCATTGATTATGCCTTCAACATAATTCTTGTTTATGAAATCAATTAAATCCAAATTGTATCACTCATCCTCCGCAGAACCCATAAACAAATTCAACAGTATCCCCATCATGTAGCAATTGTTCCAGCATGTTTTCCGGCGCTGAACTGTTTATAAAGACCACACATCCATTCAACTGATTGTTAGCTAAGGTAGTTTTGTAAGCAGTATCAATACCCTTATTTCTCCCCTTCTCAACTATTCTGGCATCTACGAGTCTCAGTAATTCACCTAAATTTGTCCCTTCTGCAAACTCAAATATGTCATCTTTACCAACCAGCTCTTGCTGGGTAAAATCGTAGTTCACTTTTATTTTCAATTTTACATCCTCGCAAGCTTACGAAATTCTATTTTAAGCAGCTTCAACGTACCATCGATCATATCCGTAACCTCAGGCAGCATTTTAAGAATCATATATGAAATTACAAATAAAGCCACCAGCGAGCCGATTTTTGCGATGAAATGCTCTGTTATATGGAAACTTTCATCAGGTGTACCAAACCATGCAAGACCATACGCAGAAGCCGTGAGGGAGGTTCTCAGTAGATTCAGTGAATAAATAACAGGCACCGAAATCATGAATGCCTTGAATTTTTGCGAAAGTGTGGCCTTTGTAGCAGATGAGATTAATCCTGTGAATAAGGCTATGCTCTCAATAGCTGTGCAGGCAAGGATTATCTCAACTGGAAGAAGAAGACCACCCACTGCAAGCTGATTCCAAGCCACCTGAACCACGGGATATCCGAGTTCTTCAACAATCCAGATGGTCTGATTTGTAACCAACGATATTATTCCCACATTTAAGAAATCCACGTCTGCGAATAAGAAATAAATCAAACCACCTACCGAAGCTGCCTTAGATAATGAAATGAATACCTCGTAGCCACCATCTTTCTTATCTCTTGCCTGAAACGTGATATAAGCTATGAAAATGGCGAATATTGCAGCGACAACTACTAAAAAAGCATTAAAATAATCCTGTATCTCAACATAGGATGGAGGCTGCATGAACCAGTAGATGGAAAGGAATATCCAGCCGAAACCTCCAAAAAGGAATCTGGAACTATATGCTTTTGGAACTACCGACGCTATAGCCAGAAGTCCGAGAGCGATCCAGAGTGTTGCAGTCATAATATAACCTAACTTATCAAATTACTTCTTTTTATAGACGGCAAAAACATCGGAGTACGTCGTTTATACTCTTCATATCTCTCCCCAAAAGCCTCTATTGCTTCCTTCTCTTCCCTTTTCGCCAGGCGGTAATACATTACAACAAGAACTGGCCACATGGCTATGGTTATAATCGTGGGCCACTGGATGAGCATCCCAATTGTAATTATTATAAGTCCAAGATACTGGGGATGCCTGACATATTTGTAAATGCCGTCGGTAACCAGTTCTCCCCCTGCTGCATGTATTCTGCTCCAGCCCTTCGACATCAGGAAAAGTCCAAAAAACATAACAGCAGTACTGGTCACCATCACAAATGCCCACGCATTTTCCATGCTCATTAAACCTGCTCTCGCTAAGAATACACCCAGAAGGTGTCCCTGTATATGCCCAAGAGAGAGTTGTAACCCGAATACCGAAGAGAGAGTGTTGATTGTCAGGGGGAATCCATACATTTCTGTAAATAGTGCAATTATAAATGCTTCATATATACCCAATGAGCGCCAATTCTGTTTCTTCAGTGGGGTAAGGAAACTGAGCACGAAGAAGGAGAAAAGCCCTATGCTCAGCAGTGCCGCAATCCAGTTGCTGTATGCATACTTTGTGAAGTCATGATGCCCACCACCTTCGATTTCAAGGCCGATGAGTGCTCTAATACCCATGAGTAAGGCAAAAACCACGAGCACTAAAAATCCAAGCTTTATAAGGTCACCGAAAAATTTTCTCATAATTATTCACCTATGATTTTGACTGCCTCATTCATGAGCCTTGATTGGTATGTTTTGTCAGGGTTACTGAGAGCTATCCAGACCACATGATTGTTTTTCGGATAATAGTAGTGATACTCGCTGCCGCCTTCGGTATAATATACTTTTAAACCGTTTATTTCTAAAGTTTCAGGATTGCTGAACATACCGCCCATCCCCCGGTTCATATTCTCCACTATTTCCACCGCTCGCTGGTTTGTCTCTGCCACTGTTAAAGATACTGTCGCCCTGTTGCCAGCGCTGTTCCTGTAGCGCGCTATGTGGGCTTCTCCCGGATTGACATTATCCTTTGCTTCATGTGAGCCTTTAATCTCTCGAATGGCTACATCTCCTTCTCTATGAAGTTTAAGTTCCATATCGCCGAGCTTCCCTGGAAAAAGCGTATTCTCACTCAGGGATAAGAGTACGGCAGAAACAATTATAAACGCAGCAAAAGCCGCAATCAGATAAAAACCATTTTTTCTTCGTTTCATTGCGCTAAATCCTTTTTATGGCTTCTCTCACGAAGTTAAGCCTGTAAGCTTCATCCGGGTTATCTATCTGTATCCAGAATACGCTTTTCTTTTTTGCATAGAAGTAATGGTACAAACCTAATTCTGGTCTCAGCCCTTTCACAAAATAAACCGTAGTACCTTCTATGCTCATAGGTGTGGAGTCGCTGAACATTCCTGTTTTTCCCACCCTGCTGTCCATAGCCGCAAGAAGCGACGCAGCTTCCTCGCTACTTTTAGACTCCGATACCCAGAATTTAGCTTTACTGCCCGCAGAGCTTCTGTAGTTTGCTATGTAGGCGTTCTCTAATTTTACAACAGGATTATTGCCATGTAATTCTTTTACTGCTGCCATGGCTGCATCCCCGTCCCTATAGAGAGCCAGGTTCATATCGCCAAGTTTTTCCAGGAAGATTCCGGAGTTACTTTTTTCCTGTGTCTGGAGATACAGGAATGCAGTTGCAGCTATTACAAGGAGTATGAATATTGCAAGATATAATTCAGATTTATTTTTTCGCATATTTCCTCCTAATTTTTCATTATCGTCTGCAGCACCATAGCCCTCTGATAACCCGCATCTGGATAATCAAAGGTTATCCAGTACACGCGCCCCATTTTAATGTCCATCTTGAGATAATAGTAATTGTACCTGTTACCCTCCTTCATCATAAATACGTCGGGTTTTGTAATCTCCAGAAAATCTACTTTCTCAGGTTTGGTTGTTTCCTCTTCCTGTATAACTTTGGAATCTTTTGCTCTTTCCCTCGTTTCAGACCCTGAACCCACATCGCCTGAGTACTGGTGTGCTGCATGACCACCCGCAGACCCCAGCATTGAGTTCATGGTATTGAAGGCATCGTTTGCAGTGTTATGATCAGGAGCTTCGGCAACCCAGATGCGCAGAGTGCCGTTCCTGCCTATATAGACCGCAGAGTATCCTTTCGCCAGTGGTATGTCCTTTAGCCCGTATATATTCTTAATCTCCTGCGCTGCCACCTCTCCCGTCTCGTATCTTGTCAGGGTCATGTCGCCCAGTCTTTCTGTGAAGATGCTTTTTCTGGATTCCGGCTGGAGCAGCAAAGCTGCAAGAAGCACAGCAGCCGCGATGGCAATAATATATATTTTTTTCATGTACATCTCTCCTGCTATACTGCAATTTTTTCTGCTTTGGCAAGGATTGCCCTGTCTTTTAAGATTGCTCTCGCAATATAGGCGCTTCCTGCCGCGTTAGCTGATAATCCAATAATGAATATGATGTTTTTATATTGAATAAGGAATGACGATGTTGCAACAATAAAACCTACAGTCGGCAATAAATCGCTTACATGGTGCAGACAGCATGCTATCATAGTCAGCGAGGAGGTAGCTGAGCCTGCTACGCCCACTTTTTCCGAACCGCATAATTTCTTCTCGGCTGTGAGATTCCGATGATACCTGAAAAGCCCCATCTGCACGCTAACTGCCAGTGGAATAAGGTATGTGAATACACCATTAGAAACAAGTACTTCATATCCACTTTTTAAAGAACCCTCTGCCAACGAAGCAACCGAGATATTGAAAAGGACTACAAGTATCCCGATGCCCATCCCGAAAATAAAAGGATTTCTTATCAGGTTTTTGATTCTCTGTTTTTCTGAAATCTTATTTACCACTTCAACACTCTTTCCTTTACTTCTGCAACGTCCTGAATAACGAGCTCAAAGCCTTTACTATCATCAAATTTCGGGAATTTCAAAGTGCCTTCAAAATGATGCCCTCCTATGCCTCCGTCCCAACTATCTGGTTTGATTATATTTCCTTTGCTATCGCGGACATAAGATATCTTTGCCATCTCATAATCCAGCGAGCCTGAGTGGGTATCCAATTTAATATCAAAGGCATTATTTCCAAGATAAACGGCAGTAATGGTCACTCCAGCCTCAGCGTTTTCTCGCGGCTCTGATGAACCTGCGGCAGCCGTTTTTTCTATTGCAGCTGGTTTTTCAGTTTTAGGCTCGCTCCCGGATAAACACCCGCCAACTGCTACCGCAATCAAAATCAACAATGCTATTATAATTCCTGATATTCTCATGTAAGTTCCTCTTTTTTATTCTCAATCTTCTGGGCATCATGTTTCATATTCTTTATCATGAATAGATGCATTACCGGGCAAAGTAATAGTATCCCGAAAAAGAGTATATTCTGCGAGACTCCTGCAAACCACAGAATCCCAAGGATTACAAGCGGCGCCAGGCAGCCGATTATCATCAGTAATGTATGTTTGTGATTTCCATTAGTCCCCGTATTTAAATATGGGGTCTTTGTGTCGCTTTCCATTCATATACCTCTGCTGTTCATGATTTCATCTCGTGTTTCAGAAAAGTATGATTTGTATTCCTGCAAAAACAACCTACCAGAACTTCCACCAGGGCTTCTTCTCACCCATACCTACGGGTCCGCTTTTAAGATATTTCTCTGGTTCTGACTCAAATGCTTTCTTACACCCGGGCGCACAGAAATAATAGGTTTTTCCTTTATACTCTGTCTTATATTGTGCTGTATTTTCATCAACCTGCATTCCACAAATGGGGTCTATCTGCATATTTATTTCTCCTTTTGCTTTGATTTTCTTTATGGATGTATCGATATATGTATTTTACGGTAAATGTAAAGTAATTATCATCTACGTGAGCAGCATATTTTTTCGCTCATATGCGCCTAAATTTGGGCTCTTTATTTTAAGCAGTTTTCGCTTTATAAAAATAAGTTAAACATGCATAAAACTTTAAAATTTAAAGTGAACAATTGTAAGAATTAGTACGCCGATATCCCTTGAAGCGAGGACAGCCGATAAATACGCTTCAGCATGTTGGGATGGGTGCTCAGCATTTCAAGTAACCTATCGGTAGTCTTTACTTTAACAGGTCTTGTCCTCAGCGCCATCAATTCATTGATATCAATTGTACCGCTCCCATCAAGGTCAATCTGGGATAATTCCCTTATCTCATAACCTGCGCGTGACGGGTCATTTGCAAAAAATGCCTTCATGCCTTCGATTTGTTTCAATGAATCCTTCGGCACCCTTGCACTGCCGTATACAAGTTTGTAGAGGGCTGAAGCAAGGTAATGAGGCGAGTTTCCAAGCTTGACTGCGCCTTCGTCAGCGTAATATTCCCTGATTCTTGAAACGTACAGCACCATGAGATTGGTTATTAAATAGACCGCAAAAGCCACTATCCCGATAAGCACATTATTCCCCCTATCCCTGCCGCCTGAGAATAACTGGTTCCATGCAAGATACCACGCTATCATGGGGATTACGCTTATCATGGTTATAACAGCCACATCCTTATTTTTCAGATGGGATATCTCATGTCCCAGTACAGCCCTGAGTTCCTTTTCATTAAGCAGGTTCATTATCCCTTCCGTGACACACACGCGTCCATCGCTTGCCCATCTACCGAATGCGAAAGCGTTGGGTATGGGTATGCTGGCAATGCCTATCCTGGGTTTTGGTATCCTTGCATCCCTTGCAAGTTCGCCTACCATCCTGTGCAGCGCCGGGTATTCCTGTTCACTCACATACCTTACGCCCATTGACCATTCTACCATTTTTGGTCCTATCATGTACTGGAAGAACATCATGGCTGATGCGAGAACACCGTAAAAGAAAAAGCCGCTTATTCCCATATAACTCGCTGCAAATGCAACAAGCCCGTAGACTATAGCAAACATTATTGCCATTATTAGATACAATCTTAATTTAAGCCACATATTTTCATCACCATTAATTTTCTTTAAATAAATACTTTATCCAACTTGTTTCGCGCTGAGGAAAGCGCCTCGCCGCCTGCTATTTCGGCTGCAAAACAATCTGCCATATATTCGAGCTCAGATTCTTTGGGAGAAGAGAATGTCATGAGAGCAAGCTGCTTGAGATACGGCGTCCTTGAATTATTGCGGATATGCCATGCCTCATGCGCCAGTACAGCCTTCAATTCATCTTTATTCAAGATCTCAAGAAGCCCTATCGATATAAAAATAGACTTGCCAGCGGCAAAAGCCCTGGGAACCGCTGAATCGAAATAATAAAGCTTCGCAGATACAAGCCTGTCCACGAACTCCTGCGCCCATTTCATCATGCTGCCAGCAGGCTTTGCATCAAGGCGACCAATCAATACCCTATCGTAGTACCGCACAACACCGAATATCAGCACTGTGGAGATTAACACGTAGGCAAGGTAGAGATAAAACGTGAGCATGTAGCTGCAGTTCATTAAATAAAAGGTAGCTGCAATAGCCAACACTACCGCAACCTGTGCAGAAACAAACGTGATAAGCCTCTGTTTCGGTCTTTTCAGCATGAGGCTCGCTGCAAGTAATGCTATCGAAATAACCACGAACAGCCCCACGAAAGGAGCGAACGAAGATAGCTTCAAACAGGTGCCGAAGCAGTTAAATTCACCCAATATATTCATTTCTCATCACTGTACTTTAAAAAATTCTCACGCGCAAGAGGACCAAAAGCATCCACAAGGCTGTCCAGGATTTTTGTGGTGATCTCAGTTGCAGCTTCTTCCTCGGAAAAAACCGGCGCATATACATATCTCACCCTATCATTTATGTTTTCTACGTGCCTTGCTGCATATCCTGCTTTAACAAGTCGGTCAAGGGTGCCTGCCACGCTTGTCAGTGGAATCTTTGTCTTTTCTGTCAGCTCCGAAGTGGTCATCTCGCCTCCCTTCCATAAGGTACTCAGTATTGAGGCCTCGATAGGACTGAAGAATTTAGTGAGACCGCGGTTTGAAATGTTAATCTGATCCAGCTTAACCATGATTTTACAATTGACGTAAAGGCTCTTATAGATTGCGGATGAATAAGCAATTATCCTACGGCGGAAGCGATGTATTTGTTCCAACGCCCCTGCCTGAATACTCGTCATCAATGATTTTTCTGACTTCTTTTAGCGAAGATCCTTTCATTAACATGTCCCTTGCCTCAAGTGTTATGTCGTTGCACAGCTTGCACTCAGATGCATGCGGCTCAAAACTGCCGTCAGGCTTGATGTAACATTCTTTCAGGCTCTTATGCGAAAGGAGCACATCGGAATGCTGCATACCCGCACAGCCGCAGTAACAGGCAAGATACTTGAGCTTGTCCTGATTCTGCACCGCAAAGATGTAGGCTTCAGCCACACGCCCTGTTTTTTGGGCGAATTCCGGAAGTTCAGGTTTCGCTGGTTTATTTGCATCCCAGCTTGCCAGTTTTTCACCAGGCGTTTTGTTTAATGTTTGCGCGCCACTGGACAGAATGTAGGCGATTATCAAGACAGCTACAATCGCAAATACACTAAAAATAAATTTTGATTTCATATCATCCTCCATATTATATTATCAGCAATATCACAAATCCCATAGCTACCATAAATGAGCCCATCAAAAGTTTCACCCTTGTTTTATTCCTGGACTGCCACGACAACATTTTGTCCACCACAACCCTGTTTGATGATGCGAGCAATACAGCTACGAGGGGTACGATAAGCATCAGGTTATAGAGCAAAAGATACAGTATGCCCTGAACCAGCGTGGATTGCAGCGACAGAAGCCCTAATACTGCAAGATATATACCACCGCTGCATGGTACTGTACATAGACCAACAAGGACTCCAGCACCAAAGACACCTGGCGCCGAGGTCTTTTTTATCCAGTGGTTTACCGATGTATGCAGGCTTTTAGGTATTGCCAACCCGAAGCTGCCTGGTATAAAGTAGTCCTTCATGACAACAACGCCAAGTATCATGGAAATAATAGCGGCTGCTTTGCCCACGGCATGTGTTGCGGAAAAGAAGGATATTGCGCTCAGGAAACCCACTCCTATCAACACGTAGGTCACGAATATCCCGCTTATGTATATCGAACCAACCCTCATCAGCCCGTACCTGTAATTTGCCTGCATCTGGAGCATACCCATGGTAAATGTTATGAAGAGCAGTAATACAGCAAAAGCACACGGGTTAAAGCCGTCAACTAATCCTGCAATGATTACAAGGGGGAGAGTTAATGTTTGAGGGTCAATTGCCATATCTTCAAGCCACTATTAGGGTTCCATGCATGCTTGGATTTTCTTTGCCTCCGCAGCATGAGTCGCAGTACCAGTGATATTCTCCCGGCTGTGTGGGCGTGAAGGTGAATACCTTCTGGCTCTCAGGCGCAAGCGTGACATTTACATTGGCTAAGCCTGCTTTAAGCTGGAAGTTGTGGATGCCGCCTCCGTCTGTGTGCATCGAACTATCGGGGTTGATGAGGTTTATGGTGACAAGCTGCCCTGCTTTTGCCCTGATTACATTGGGTTCAAAGCCTGACATGGTGATGGTCATTTTAATAGCATCTTTGTCCACAGGCTCCAGCACTGCTGATTTACTCATAATTAAATATATTGCAGCGCCGAAAATCGCAATAACGATTACCACGAACAAAATGCTCATGTAAGGTAGTTTTTTTGTTTGTTTTTCGTTCAGCATTCTTTTTTTAAGTTTTTTTGATTTTGACACTCTTAACCCTCCGGATTAAATTTTATTTGTTTGCGGTTCATCTATCCCTTCAAATAGTTCATCTTGACCTTTATTTTTTATTTTATCAATTTTAATAAATATCTGAATCGCCTTCTGCCTGTACTCTTCTATCAATTTCCTGTATTCTTGGGATTTTTCAGATCCTGCATGCTTCTCAAATCCGTGAATTGCCTGGAATATCTTTATTTTCTCAAGCTCAAGTTCCTCTAAGGTGTATTCTTTTCCTACTTTCCTGAAGATTTTATCCTTAAAACGATAAACTAAACCTATTGAAAATAAAGAAAACAAACCAATCACAGCATATAGATAATTTTGGTCTTGCGCCATTTTAACTGGAATGCTGGCAGTCTCTCCTGCCATGAGGTCATTAAAAGCAATAACGTTATATTCATTTCCCTGAAGCGTTAGGGTCTCATACAACCCTTCCAGATTCATTCCACTTTTTTTATCGACGAATACCAAAAGAGAAGTGGTATTGTACACTGCACTTTTATTGAATACATACTCTCTACCTTGGGAAAGGAGTGTATAAGATACCTGCATCTCAAAATTATCTCCGGGCTTTATAGGCTGCATCGGGTCCATAAACACAACTCCTTCTTCCTGCACAAGGCAGCACTCCATTGCCTGGGTTTTTAGGTTTTTAGCCTCTGAAGGCGTTGATATGGCAAAGAACGTATGGTTATCCTTGCTGTAGTAAATCTCCGGGCCTTCATTCCTGAATACAACGCTCTCAGAAATTTTGAGGGAATTGTTTTCTTTTGAGATGAAAATATGGTCAAGAACAACCCGAATATTATAGCTCTGATTACTCAGATTATGTCCATTGATTGAATAACTTCCTTCGATGCGGCTCTTGCTTCCCTGGATGCCTGATGCAATGTGTCCAATAGTTTTTTCAATACTCTTATCAGTTTGAGCAGAGGCAATGCTTATGAAATAAAATAGTATTATGAATACAGAAATGTATCCCTTCAGAGCTATTTTCATTTTTCCTCCACCTTTGATGAATCCTTCGAAAAAAGGCTCATATTTTTTTGGGTTCATCAATTTGACGAACCCGTTCAAATAGATGGATATCCTTGGGTTCGTCAAACTCAGAAACAAATTTCCGATATTCCTCATCAAACCGTTGTTCGTACTTTTTCTTGTCAGGTATAATATCAGGATTTGGCTTTTTGGTTATGAAGTATCCAAGAAATGCTAGCATAATGGTTAAGGCTATACCGGCTGTCCATAACGACATTGAATTAGTTTTTTCTGGATGTGCCAGAATCTCCTTCCCGTATTCAGTTTGAAGCGCAGTGAATATTTGTTTCTCAGAAAAACCATTTTCCTTCATCTGTATTATCTCTTTTTTAACCTGCATAGCAGTGGGGCAATCACATGTCGAAATAACCATAGCGCATTCGCAGGGGCATATCAGGTCAGAAACCATACCCCCGTCTGCCATGACAGGACTGATCCCTGATATTAAAATAAAAAGTATGATTATTTTGAACATCCAATGCCCCTGTATTCTCTGTCATTTTCAGGAGGCTATTAAACAGAGATATATATGCGGGTTGCCCCGCGCTCTCATGCATGTTTACTCATTTTGTTCAATGTCTTCTATCCTCTGCTCAATAATCTCCATCAGTTCAGTCCTGTTTTTTCCTTCTTTTTCCCGCTCCAGCAGCTCTTCCAGAATATCTATGTCGCCTATATGTGCTATTATTTTTTCAAGTTCCGGAACAGGTTGGTTAAGATCAAGGTTTAATGCTGCTTCTTTTAACTGTTTTATGACAAGCGTTGCAGTTTCTTTGTGTTCGTTCTTGAGTTTCTTGTACTCTTTTCCTGTAATTTCTCCCGCATTGAATTTATTTTCAAGAGCAAGAACCGATTCAAATGCAGCGTTCTTTTCAGCCAGCAGTTCATCGAATGACATTTCAGTGATGTCTTTTCCTGAAACATTCTCTGGGGCTGCGTTTGTCTGCAAGATACCTTCTGCTACTTCTTGCGGTTCATCAACAGATACCGGCGCTGAAGGTGCTGGTTTAATTATACGTCTTCTTGGTTTTTTTGCCAGCCTGTTCTTGAGCAACGGATACGAGACAGCCCCAATCAATACCAGCGCAAGTACAGGGATAAGATAGTTGAAATCTCCGCCACTGCTTGTCTTTGAAGGAACGTAACCTGGTATCTGGATATCCAATCTCTGTTCCTTCGGTATATTCATGAAGCTCAGTACCTCGAACTCTTTCCCTTCGCTCGGGACTATTTCTTTTTTGGCATATTTGCTTTCAATCCCAAAACCATTGTTCTTTTCAGAAAGCAGCGTGATGTATGAAGTGTTGTAAATCGTCCCTTTGTTGAATGTCGCGGCAGAATCCGGGGTCATGACATACGATATCTGTGCGCTGTACGTTTCGCCGGGAATAATGGGCTTCATGGGGTCTATCATGGCAGCATCTTTTTCCCTTTGCAGGCAGCATTCCATTACATCGGTCTGGAATCTTGTCACATCTTTGTCTGGTGTCCAAATGCCCAACCATGCACGATCTTTACTGAAGAAAACCTTATCCCCGGTATTCATGAATTCAACGTACTCATCAACTTTTATTCCACCTGGCGCCTTGGAGAGGACTATGTGGTCAATTTTCACGCTAATAACATCTCCATCTTTTGTGGAGTCGTAAACCCTAAAATCAGCACTTTCTGAGGCGTTCGCCTGTTTTGTATATGGTACGTCCGCGTATGCAGCTTCTACAAAATAACTCACGCCAACATTAACCTTATTGAATGAGTATTTTCCACTTTTATTGGTAAGAGTATTCATTACCTCGATACCGGTGATATCGATAAGGAGGACAGGTATGCTCTCAAGCGTCTTATTTGCTTTAAGTATATACCCCTCAATCTTTCCTGAGAGATTGAAATCGAGGACAGCTTTACCCTTAAGATCAATA
Organism: Candidatus Methanoperedens sp.; assembly: GCA_023249105.1. GTDB lineage: Archaea > Halobacteriota > Methanosarcinia > Methanosarcinales > Methanoperedenaceae > Methanoperedens. Next base: position 18,363 of record JAHFDG010000063.1, read on the forward strand.
TTTTCCCCATATGTTATGCCGCTGTATGTTACGTTGACACGATACTTGCCGTCTCTGAGGTCGTTGAAGGCATAATTCCCATCTTTATCTGTTGCAGTTCTGGATAATGGTATGAAATTATAAACTACCCCTATCATGCTTGTGTCGCTCTGGGTAGTTCCGTTTATTTTACTCAGCGTAACCTCTAAGTCAGAAAGTTTTTGTCCAGAGGAGACGGCACTACCGCTTATATCCGCTGCAGACGCTGCGCTTCCGAAAATGACAAGTATTAAAAAAATTGACAATAATTTATTCATGTTTTTCTTTCTCCTGCAAGAACATTTCATATTCCAATTCAAATTCCTCATTCTCATCCATTCTCTTCCTGCTGATCTTATAGACAACAACTCCTCCAACAATTACTCCAGCAGGCAAAGCAAGCCACACTATCCAGTCAAATCCTTCTTTGGGCGGAGTGGCAAGAACGCCTTTTCCATACTCTGCTACAAGTTTGTTGTATATCTTTTTTTCAGAAAGACCCTGGTCGAGCATTGCCCTGACTTTATCTTTTAACTCAAGTGCGCTCGGGCATGTGCAATCAATGGCGATCATTGTACACCCTCCCTGGTCGGGGCAGTTCAGGTTTGCGGTGATTTCTTCCTCTGTCACAGCCAGTACCGGGACAGCAAGCACAAGAAGGAAAAACCACGCAACAATTATTTTTTTCATCATATATTCTCCGTTGTTATTTCTTTAATGTTTTGGTTTATATTTATTTCATCAGATAGTCTCTTTTGCCTTATGGGCACAACTGTTGATATACATATCAGAATTCCAAGAATAAGCACGTAAAATCCCCCAATCCACATCAGGAACATCATAGGCATAACTTTGATTTTTACAGTGGCGCTATCAGCGGTGATAGCCTGGGCTGAGAAGTAAAGATCATCTATACCCACCGTGTAAGCCATGGGTTTGACATTGGTGCTTTCTTGTTTTGCATAATGGTACATGCGGGCTTCGCCTTTTGTCAATACCTTCTCACCGTTTTTATAAACATCAAAATAAGCAGCCTGTACATCCCTGTTGTTTTTGGCATACTGGTCGATATTCGTAAGTTTGAAGTCGTAATCGCCCACGCTGTATGTGCCGCCAACTCTCATGTTAAAGGTCTGTGCCTGCTCATACACCACAGCACCAGCGGCTGCTACGATTATCATCAGTATTGCGATGTGGCACATGTAACCGCCGAACGTCCTGCGGTTATTCCAGAAAGCCCTGGAAAGATTCTTTAGGAATCCATCATCCTCAAGCTTTTTCTGCCTGTTAATAATCCTGGATATATCCAGAAGGTGGGTGGATACTACTAATACAGTACCAGCGACTGCAACAAAGAGAGCATAGAAATCACGGATACCGAGTGCAAAAGCGATGACCATGGCAATCACTGCTGCCACTAATGGGTTAGTAAAGTTCCTCTTAAGATGGGGAACCGAGGCTTTCCTCCATGCAATGAGGGGACATATCGCCATCAGGAAAAGAAGGGCTATGCCAAGAGGCACGTTTATCTGGTTATAGAAACTCGGGCCGACCATTACCTTGTAGCCGCGGAAAGCTTCTGAGAGCAATGGATATGTCGTCCCCCAGAGCACAGAAGCGGTCGCCGCCATGAATATCCAGTTATTGTAGAGAAAGCTTGCCTCCCTTGAAACGAAGGATTCAAAGATTTTCTTGCTCTGTATCGAGTTGTATTTCCATGCTACAAGTATCAGCGTGGCTGCAAGCACCACAACCATATAGTTGATATAATAAGGTGCGGTCACGGATTGCCCGAATGTATGGACTGAAGCGATTATCCCGCTCCGCGTGAGCAGCGTTCCATATACTGTTAGCTCCCATGTGAATAATATTAGCAAAATATTCCAGAACTTCATGCCGCCTTTACGCTCCGTTATCATGGTGCTGTGGTAGAATGCAGTCATAGTGAGCCAGGGAAGGAACGAGGCGTTCTCCACCGGGTCCCAGCCCCAGAAGCCGCCCCAGTTGAGCACCGTATAAGCCCAGTAGCTCCCGAACATGTTGCCAAGAGCTAAACCAAGCCATGCCCACAGCGCCCAGCGCCTTGCGCGGTATGTCCAGGTATCATCCGCAAGATAGACACCTGCGACCATTAACGCGAACGGGATAATTACTCCAGCGTAGCCCCAGAAAAGCGTTGTGGGGTGGAATAACATTCCAGGATCCTGAAGTAAAGGATTTAACCCGTTCCCGTCCACCGGCATGAAATCAAGCGTCCTGAAAGGACGGGATACGGTGAGCAGCATATAGAAGAAATAAGCAAGAGTGATAAGGACTATGGGCATTGCATGTTTGATCAGGTTGTCGTAGGATTTACCCCGCGCTGCGATAATTGC
>JAHFDG010000016.1 GCA_023249105.1 Candidatus Methanoperedens sp.
AATCGGAAAGCATATATTCTCATTAGGGATTATCTCATATGTCCTCAGTTTTTTTTGGTATTTCATCAATAACAAAGATGCTGAGGACTATCATATTATTTACCCTGTCAAACTCAGGTTATTACTCAAACGATCTTAACATATCCCTTTGATCAAAGACGAAGGAATGGACACTGTCGTTTGTGCTGATTTCGCCTCTCATTCCTGTGGCAATCGCCGCCGCTTGCTATCAAAAAAGTCTCTCAAAAACATGCTTTCGTTGAAACACATTTTATTTTTACTGATGAGATATAAATAAAAAATCTGATTTGAGGTTAAATATAGTTTGTCAAATATATTCATTCGGAACTATGATTAATCGGAAGTACTGAATGGACAGAAAAATATATAAATTTGTACTGTGTTAAAATCACAATACGGGAAAGTATTAACAATGGTCAAATGCGAGTTAAATGAGGATGGAATTAAATAATTTATGAATTACATTGATTTATTTGCTGGTGCTGGTGGACTTTCAGAAGGATTTGTTAGTTCTGGATTTACACCTATTGCACATATTGAAATGGATGGTCATGCGTGTAATACTTTAAAAACAAGAATAGCTTATCATAACTTAAAGGCAAATAAACAAATCGATATTTATAACAATTATTTGCAGGAAAAAATTACAAAAGAAGAATTATATTCTGCAATACCTCAGGAACAACTTGATACCGTTATTTGTGAGAAAATTGAGAGTTCAACAATTGATGCTATTTTTGAGAAAATAGATGATTTGAAGAAAAATAAAAAAGTTGATTTAATAATCGGTGGTCCTCCATGTCAGGCTTATTCACTTGTTGGTCGTTCGAGAGACTCCAACAGAATGAAAAATGACACCAGGAATTACTTATTTAAATATTATGCTGATTTTCTCAAAAAATATAAGCCGAAATATTTTATATTTGAAAATGTAACTGGTTTGCTTACTGCCAGTAATTATTTTGAACAAATGAAGACTCTATTTGAAAGTAAAGATGTTGGATATAGTATTTCCTGGCAAGTATTAGATGCTATGGATTATGGTGTGTTGCAAAAAAGAAAACGGGTCATCGTTATCGGCAGAAGAGGTAACAATAAATTCCAATTTCCTGAACCTGAAAAAACGGTTAATGAATGGAAAATAAAATCTGATTTATTTGCTGATCTACCTGCTTTAAAACCAGGAAGCGGTGAAAAAATAATGCAATATAAAACTGGTTCAACAAATTATCTGGATAGATTTGAAATCAGGAATGGAGCTGAATTTGTAACCCAGCATATCACCAGACCCCATAATGAAAGAGATCTTTCAATTTACAAGATTGCAATACAAAAATGGTTGAAGAATAGTGAAAGATTAAAGTATCCAGATCTCCCAGAGAATCTTAAAACACATAATAATCAAAAATCTTTTTTGGATAGGTTTAAAGTTGTTGATCCAGATGGATATTCTCATACAGTGGTTGCTCATATATCTAAAGATGGACATTATTATATTTATCCTGATTTAAAGCAAATTCGTTCTTTATCCATTCGTGAAGCTGCAAGAATTCAGTCATTTCCCGATGATTACTATTTCGAAGGTGGTAGAAGTGCTGCATTTCGACAAATAGGTAATGCAGTACCCCATTGATGGCAGTAGCAGCTTAAAATTATATTAAATATAAAATTATAAACTAAAAGAATACCGTAACTAAATGAAAACAATGGAGCTAAAGAATAAAATGAATAAAGAATATTTCAAAAATAAAATCGAGGAATTAAAATCACAAGCAATTTTATATCAAAAAGGAATTAAATCGAATATGATTGAGAAATGTTCATTTATTGTTGAAGTTGGAGCTTTAACTATTGGAACTGATGACGAAGGAAACGTAATTACACAGAATACAATTACTCCAACTCAATTTTCTCAAAAAGCTGTTGATGAAATTATGACTATTCGTTTTCAAAGTTGTAGTGGTAAAAAAGTTATCCCGAAAGTTTATGGCAGAAATGAATGGTATAGAAGTAGGTTGGATATGGTTAATGAAACTTTAGAATTGTTGGGAGAAATTGCATCTTAAATTATGTTTGAACAAGGCATATACGAGGAGCTAATAAGCAAAATAGTTGCATCAAAATTAGAAACAGTAAATAAAGAGCAGTTCTTTGTTAAGGCATCCAAAATAGAAAAATCAGAGGCAGCTAAAGTAATTAGCCAATATTTGAGTGAAGTAATAAACTTTGCTTTGGGCTTGTTTACAGATGAAAACAGCATTGATCAGCAAATAGAAGTTTCAAACAAAATTATTCGACTTTTAAAGGATGAGTTAAAGCAGATAGATTTTGAAGATGATTTGATAGCCGTAAACGGACAGATATTGAATGCGATTTTTTCAAAATTGGATTCAAATGTCGTAAATTTTGAAGACCATTTGAAAAAAATTACACCATTCACACGGCTTACTCAAAGCGAATTATTTACAGGTTCAAACATTGGTATTTCATTGGAAAGTGAATTGAAGAAAGAAATCCTTTCATCAGATAAAATTTATTTCTTAGTTTCGTTTATAAAATGGTCAGGTATAAGGATTTTTGAAAACGAATTGAGAGAGTTTACCCAAAAGGGAAACAAATTGAAAGTCATAACAACTTCATATATGGGAGCAACCGATTTGAAAGCAGTTGAGTTTCTCTCAAGTTTGCCAAACACTGAAGTGAAAATTTCATACAATACAGAAAATGAAAGGTTGCATGCCAAATCTTATCTTTTCTTTAGAAATACAGGATTTCATACCGGATATATTGGTTCCTCGAATATTTCAAGAAGCGCTTTGACGAGTGGTTTAGAATGGAATTTAAAAATAACCACAAAAGAAATTGGGCATATTATTGATAAATTTGCCAAGACATTTGAGACATATTGGCAGGATAACGAGTTTGAAACTTTTATCAAAGAAGAACATATTCAAAAATTACGTGCAGCTTTAAAAAAAGAAAGAAAAGATGATAGAACTGAAGCATCATATTATTTTGAGATAAAACCATTTCCATTTCAACAGGAAATACTTGAAAAATTAGAAGTTGAAAGAACCATTCATAATAGAAATAAAAATCTTGTAGTAGCTGCAACAGGAACAGGTAAGACCATTATTTCAGCTTTTGACTTCAAATATTATCTGCAGAAGAATCCGAAGGCAAAATTTCTTTTTGTTGCTCATAGAAAAGAGATATTGAATCAAGCTAAAGCAGTATTTGCAGGTGTATTAAGAGATAATAATTTTGGTGAACTATGGGTAGATGGAGATGAGCCAACTAATTATGAGGCTGTATTTGCGTCTGTTATGACATTAAATAATCGATTAGGTAATTTACAATTAACAGAAAACTTTTATAATTATATTATTATTGATGAAGTTCATCATATAGCAGCAAATAGTTATAGACCCATTTTAAATAAATTTAAACCAAAAATATTATTGGGATTAACCGCAACTCCTGAAAGAATGGATGGTGCAAATATTTTAGATGATTTCTGTAATACTATCGCTGCTGAAATTAGATTACCGGAAGCATTAAATCGAAAACTTCTTTGCCCATTTCAGTACTTTGGTATTAGTGATAGCGTTGATTTGTCAAATGCAAGTTGGAAAAATGGCAGATATTTGCCCAGTGAACTTACAATGCTTTATAAAAACGATTTGAGGGTTGGGGAGATAATTCAGAAATGCAAAAGCTATTTTAGAGACTTTGAAGATGTTCGAGCCATAGGATATTGCGTAACAAAAGAACACGCATCCTTTATGGCTGAAAAGTTTGTCTTAGCTGGTTTAAAAGCTGATTTTATTGTCAGTGGAAGTGGTAGGGATGAATTAAGAGATAGCATTAAATCGAAATTTCAAAAGAAAGAGATCAATTATTTATTTGTTGTTGATATTTTCAATGAAGGTATTGATATCCCCGAAATAGATACCGTTTTGTTTTTAAGACCAACTGAAAGTTTAACTGTTTTTTTGCAGCAATTAGGAAGAGGGTTGAGGTTAGCTGAGAATAAAGAATGTTTGACTGTATTGGATTTTGTTGGAAATGCAAGGCCAGAATATGATTTTGAAGGAAAATTTAGAGCACTGATCGGAAAAACAAACTCATCAACTATAGAAGAATTAGAAAGAGAATTCCCTCATTTGCCATTAGGCTGTTCAATCGTTTTAGAGAAGAAAGCCAAAGAATATATCATCGAAAATATTAGGAACGCCACACAACTGAATATAAATCAGTTAATCAATAAAATTGTCAATTTTAGACATCAGACTTCTCTAACCTTAACATTGAAAAACTTCTGCGAATTTCATCAAATTCCCATTCAAGCAATTTATAAAAGAGGGAATTGGAGCAGGTTATGTCAATTAGCAAATCAAAGGGCTGACTTTTCTAATATTAATGAAAAAGAAGCAAATCGAGCCATTTTGAAAAAATGGATTCAATGTAATTCATACAGTTATTTAAAGTTCATATTGGAACTTGCAAAAAATAATTTTATTATTCCCGCAGCATTAACTGAAAATGAAAAACTAATGTTAGTTATGTTGCATTACGATTTTTGGTTAACCGCAGCAAATTTTGAAAGTATAGAAATAAGTATAAAAAAAATTGGAGAGAATCAAATTTTAACACAGGAAATAATAGATACCTTAGAGTTTTTAATTGACAGAATATCTCATAAAGAACTTGATATTGATCTGCCTTATCCTCAGCCTTTAAAATTACATAGTCGATATACAAGAGAGCAAATTTTAGCAGCGTTTGGCGCTAGCACTTTTCAAAGACAATCAACTAACAGAGAGGGAGTTGTTAATTTGGACTCAAAGAATTCCGAATTGCTTTTAGTCACGTTAGAAAAAACAGAGGAAAACTATTCGCCAACAACTATGTATAACGATTATGCGGTAAGCGAAAAAATATTTCATTGGCAATCTCAAAACTCAGCAAAACCTGAAACAGGTAAAGGTTTATCATATATTACCCATAAAGAAAATGACAAATCAATTTTACTTTTTGTAAGAGAAAAAAATAAAGATGAATTTGGAAACACAATGTCTTATGTTTTTCTGGGAGCTGTAGACTACTTGGAACACACTGGCTCAAAGCCAATGAGTATTAAATGGAGTTTGCAGGTACCGATCCCCCCTTACATCTGGAAAGAAACTGCCAAAATGGCTGTAGGCTAATCAAATATGAGCTGAGCTTGAACGGGAGTGTTGTCAACTATCCACTCCTTTTCATTAAATGCTATGGATAACACGGCGCCTGCTACATAATCTCCCACCCCGGGCAGCTTAATAAGTTCATCCCTTGTTTTAGGAACCTTTCCGTTGAATTTTTCCTGTATCTGCTGCGCCACTGAAATAATTGAAGGAACACGCCATCTCAATCCAAGAGGATAAAGGATTTCTTCAATGTCTTTTTTATCAGCTTTTGAGATTGAATATGAGTCAGGATATTTATTAAATAACTCAATATAAACATTTTTAACCTGATCGGCATTGGTACGCCGGAGCATAATCTCTGCTACTAAGAGTCTGAATGGGTCATCGGTTTCTCGCCATGGATAATTTCTTTTATTTTTTTCAAACCATTTTAAAATACAAGTTCTAAATTTATAAATTTCTTTCTCAGATGGTATGTTTTTGAAAAAATCAGGGGTCATAAAGCCACTGCAATGGCACTAAAGCCTTTTTATCAAATTCCGCGGATTCGCGCCCGTAGCCTTCTTTGCGCCTTTTTCATCAAGACCTGCGCCCAGTGCAATCGTGAATGCAGTCTCATCTGAAATCAGGTCGTGCGGCGAATGCGAATCGGTATCGACAATCAATATTGCACCCGTCTCATTTGCAATTCTAACCACATGACCGTTAGTGCGATTGTGCCCGTTGCGTGAGGTTATCTCAAGCGCTATCCCGTTCTCTCTTGCAAGTTCAGCGTCCTCAACGGTTATAAGACCGGGGTGAGCCAGGATATCGATATCAAGCGATACTGCCATGTGGTTGGTTCCCGGCGGCACAGGTTCAACCGTGGTCTCGCCATGAACCACGACAATCTCGGCGCCGAGTTTACGCGCCTTCTCAACAAGGGACGGCATTTTTCCGGGCGGGACATGGGTCAATTCCACGCCTGTAAAGATTCTGATATCATAATCGCCTTCAAGGGATTTTACTTTTTTCACGCACGACAGGATATGCTCAATGTTTGTGAAATCTGCATGGTCGGTTATTGCTATTGCAGTATAACCCTGGAAAACTGCGCGGCGCACGAGTTCGCTGGGTATCAATTCACCGTCGCTGAACGTTGAATGTGTATGGAGGTCTATCATTTTTGTCCCCGTGTTTTATTTATCTTCTGGGCTATCTGTTTTACTACTATTGATTTAGGACCTTTTTTATCCACGAGCACCCTGCCGCTCACCACCCACCATGATTTTGGGTGGGCTTTATCGGCTTCAACAACCGGCGCCATGCTCAATTCCGAAGCCGCTCTCTCAATCTCTTTTAAAACAGGGGATTTCACAGAATCTTTCATAGAAAGAATCCTCCCTTCAGCCCTTGATTTGGTTGCATCCAGATACACCGGCCAGATGACAAGCTTGGTCTTATCCTTTAACATTATACTTCTGACATAGTTTTAAAACTAATAATACTTTTCTAAAAATCAAAAGAAGGTTCTCATTATTAAATACGTAGATGCGGAAATAAGCGCAGCCGCAGGTATTGTCAGAATCCATGCCCCCACAATCTTCCGCGCGATACCCCATCTCACCGCTGAAAGCTTATCGGTTGCCCCGACGCCCATTATCGAGGAGGATATTACGTGTGTGGTGCTGACAGGGATTCCCATGGCAGCCATGCTCGCAAGCACGATGCCACCTGATGTTTCGGCACAAAAACCCTGATAAGGTCTTAGCTTTGTTATCCTTTGCGCCATTGTTTTCACTATTCTCCACCCGCCAAAAAAAGTGCCAAGCGATATGGATATGTGAGCTGCAAGTATAACCCATAAAGGCACCTTGAAAGTTGTAAGAGAACCGTATGCTACAAGCAGTACCGTGATTATCCCCATCGTTTTTTGGGCGTCGTTAGTGCCGTGCGTGACCGAATAAAAAAAAGCTGAAAACAACTGAAGGCGTCTGAAATATTTGTTAATCTTTGAAGGAGCGACCCTGTAGAATAGTCTGATAACAATTGTTGTCAGAATGAATGCAGCAACCATCCCGATAATAGGCGATATAACCATGAACGCAACTACTTTTTCAACCCCGGCAGGATTAACAGAACTGCTCCCGATTGCAGCTAATCCTGCGCCTACAAGCCCGCCAACTAACGCATGGCTGCTTGATGTCGGAAGTCCCAGATACCATGTAATCAGGTCCCAGATGATAGCCCCGGCCAGTGCAGAAAATATCATTAAAACAAGAATCTCATTGTTAGGAGCCAGTTCTATATTCAGTATCCCTTTTCCAATAGTCGCAGCAATAGCGGTAGAGAAGAAAACGGGTCCAATCAGGTTTCCCACAGCAGCCATGCCGACTGCTCTTATTGGCGTCAATACCTTGGTGGCTACGACTGTTGAAATCGCATTAGCTGAGTCATGAAAACCGTTTATAAAATCAAAAAACAGAGCTAATACTACAGTAAAAATTATGAATTCCTGCAAAAATAGCAAAATACCACCTTTTAGCTGTTCTTCACAACTATGTCGCTGATAACATTTGCAGCGTCCTCGCACTTATCAGTTGCAAACTCAAGGCGCTCGTACACCTCTTTCAGTTTCATTATCTCTATTGCATCTTTCCTTTTGAAAAGCTGCGCCACCGAAGTCTTATAAATATCATCTGCAACATTTTCAAGTCGGTTGACCTCGATACACCTTGTTTCTATTTCTTTGGGATTCTTAATGTTGCGTAAACCGGAAAGAGCAGTATTCAACTCAGTGGCTTGCTTCACAAGCACTTCGGCTAATTTTATCATGCCTTCTTCCGGTTTTTCAATTTCATACAGGACAAGGCGCGTTGCGGTGCCGTCTATGTAATCAAGAACATCATCAAATGCCGAGGCAAGGGCGGATATGTCCTCATGGTCAATAGGAGTTATGAATGTCTTGTTGAGCTCTTCAAAAATCTCATGGACAAAATCGTCACCCTGGTGTTCTATGTCCTTTATTTTATGCTGCTTTTCCTTAATGTTTTCATAATTTTTGAGCATGTCAAGGAATGCAATCGACCCAACAAGCACATTTTGAGATTCGTTCTCCAGCATATTGAAAAAGTGTTTATCCTGTGGAATTATCCATTCTTTAAATCCCATATTTCAATCGTCCTTTTTTATCAAACGTAATAACACTCTTGCTATTATGTTTTTCTATTTTATCTGGCAAATCTTCTTCTTATTTTATATGGATTGAATATATAGTGATATTTAATTTAATTCGACTCGTTCCCCAGTAACCATGAATACCACATTTTCACAGAGATTCGTTATGTGGTCTCCTATCCTCTCAAGATATCGCGCTACAAAAGTCAGATGTTGGGCGCCAGTTATCTTTTTTGGATCCTCGATCATATAGGAAATCAGCTCCCTTCTTATCTGGTCAAATAGTGCATCAATCTCATCATCTCTCCTTGCGACTTGCCTTGCAACCTCAACATCCTTGTTTTCAAAGGCGCTCATGGTATCCGCCAGCATTTGCTGACATATCTCTGCCATTCTCGGTATGTCTATGAGGGGCTTTACAGGAGGCACATTCGCTGTCATCTTTGTAATAACCGCAATTTCCAGGGCAAGATCTCCCATCCGTTCAAGGTCAATAGACATTTTTAATACTGAGATAATGAGCCTCAAATCCCTCGCCATAGGCTGCTGGAGTGCAAGAAGGCGCATGCAATTCTCTTCAATGCTGTGATCAAGGGCATCGATCTCATTATCAATGTCAATGACCTTTTGAGCCATCTCAACATCGCGATTCTTGAGAGATAGTACAGCATCTCCTATCGTCCTGCCTACAAGGTTTCCCATGATAACTATTTCTTCCTTCAACCTGTGAAGGTCTTTGTGATACGCTTCCCGAACCATATTATCCAAACCTCCCGACTATATAATCTTCAGTGCTCTTCTCCTTTGGTTTCTTAAATATCTGATCTGTTTCTCCAAACTCTATGAGCTTTCCATACAGAAAGAAAGCCGTATAATCGCTTACCCTTGCTGCCTGCTGCATATTATGCGTTACTATTACAATTGTATATTTTTCCTTCAGTTCTAACATTAAATCTTCTATCTTGCTTGTAGATATGGGATCTAAGGCTGAGCAGGGTTCATCAAACAGGATGATTTCAGGCTCAACCGCTAATGCCCTTGCTATGCAGAGGCGCTGCTGCTGACCGCCCGATAAACTCACGCCCGATTTATTAAGGTCATTCTTAACTTCATCCCAGAGAGCAGCTTTTTTTAAGCTCTCCTCACTGATGGTATCAAGCGTCTTTTTATTCTTTATTCCGCTTAGTTTCAATCCAGCCACAACATTATCTCGTATGGACATTGTCGGAAATGGATTGGGCTTCTGGAATACCATACCAATGCGCCTTCGTATATCCACCGGGTCGATATCACTATCGTAGATATCCGTGTCGTCAACCAGCACTTTCCCTGAGGCTTTTGCTTTAGGCACAACTTCATGCATTCTATTGAGGCATCGAATAAATGTGGATTTCCCGCATCCTGAAGGACCAATGATGGCTGTTATCATATTTTTCGCAATTCCAATATCGATGTTATGCAGTACCTGTTTGGCTCCAAACCATGCATTGAGATTTTCTACTGTGATCTTATTCTGCATTTATACTCCTTATATTATACTCCATATTTTCTTCTAGTTACGAACCTCACTCCAATATTCAATATGAGAATCAAAATGATCAGGACAAGAGCTCCTGCCCACGCTTTAGCATGCCAGTCAGGGAAGGGTGTTATTGCATATGTATAAATTTGTACTGGCATGGTAGATATTGGTTTATCTAAACCGTTAGCCCAGAACATGTTGCCAAAAGAAGTAAACAAAAGAGGTGCGGTCTCACCTGATATCCTTGCAATAGAAAGTAAAGCGCCTGTTATTATGCCGCTTCTTGCGGTGCCAAGAACGATGTATAATGTTGTCTTCCACTTCGGTATCCCAAGCGCCAGGGAAGCTTCTTTAATTGAACCGGGAACAAGCCTGAGGGATTCCTCAGTAGTTCTTGTAACAATTGGTATCATCAAAACCGACAGCGCCACCCCGCCTGCTATGGCAGAAAAACTTCCGAAATACAGGACTATGAAAGTATAACCGAACATCCCTGCCACTATTGAGGGTGTGCCAGTGAGTACATCAGCAACAAAACTTACAAAACGTCCAAATTTGTTCTGTCCATATTCGCAAAGATATACACCAGCGAGGATGCCCACAGGAAGCCCGATTAAGCAGGCAATCCCCACGACTATGAAGGTCCCCTGGATAGCATTCCCAAGTCCACCTCCGGCTTCACCAACAGGTTTGGGGATCTGTGTAAGAAAATCTATATTAACCGCTGATATCCCATTGATGGTTACCGTGTAAAGGATGCTCAGCAAAGGGATTATGGCAATTGCAACGCAGGCAGCTGTAAGGATTGACATAACCCTGTCTATTATTTTTCTTTTATTCCATATCACGTCACCCCACCACCTTCAACTTTAAGCAGTTTCCACACTAAAATCCTGGCTGCAATATTGATTATGAAAGATATCACGAGGAGCAAAAACCCGATCTCAATAAGAGATGAAATGTAAAGCTTTGAGGTGGCTTCTGTGAACTCATTTGCAATAACCGAGGCCATTGTGTATGATGGTGAGAAAAGCGATGCCGAGATCCTGGGACTGTTCCCGATGACCATGGTCACTGCCATTGTTTCCCCGATGGCGCGCCCAAAGCCAAGGATTACAGCCCCGAATATCCCTGACCTGGCATAGGGAAGAACTGCAATCCGTGTGGTCTCCCATCCTGTAGCGCCGAGAGCAAGGGCTGCTTCCCTCTGATGTGTGGGCACTGTCATGATGACTTCCCTGGATATCGATGAGGTTATAGGGATTATCATAATAGCGAGTATCACGCCGCCGGTGAGCATGGACAGACCGTACATTGGACCCTGGAAGAGCGGCAGGAAACCAAGGTAAGTCGAAAGCGGCGGCGCAAGATAGTCGCGGATGAAAGGGGCGAGAATGAATATGCCCCAGAGCCCGATAATGACACTTGGAACTGCCGCCAGCAATTCTATGATGAAAGAGAGGGGTGTCCTCAGCTTTTCCGGGGCGAGTTCTGAGAGAAATATCGCTATCCCGAGGCTGAAGGGGACAGCTATAAGCAGGGCAAGGAATGACGAAACAATAGTACCGAAAATGAAAGGAAGAGCGCCGAATACCTCATTCACGGGATTCCATGTTGATGTGGTCAGGAAACCCAAACCAAAAGTATTCCTTGAAAGTTGAGACTCTATAAAAAGCTCCCTGAACAATAAAAATGCAAGGACTATTACGCCCAGGGCAAATAAGCCGACTAAAGCTTCAAAAATAAAATCGCCGGAGAGTTTACTCCGGCCGAAAATGGAATATTTTATCTTATTCATCCCTTCTATCCCTGAATGAATGGTTGTCCATTGTAGTTCATAAGTTTTATGGTTCTTTCATTCAGGCTAACTACCTCGTCTGGAAGTGGCACGTATAACAGGTCAGAGGAATATTTCTGACCATCGTGTACTGCCCACCAGATGAATTCTGCGAGCATTTTACCTTTTGTCTGATCTACTTGATTTTTGTAGACAAGAAGATAGGTGAAACTGCTTATGGGATACGAATTATCTCCCTGAGCATCAACAATACTCACAGATGCCCAGCTCACATCACCAGCAGGCAATATCGACACTGCGCCAGCAGCAGCGTTTGCAGTTGTTTCAAGTGTGGGCTCTATGAACTTTCCTGCTTTATTCTTGATATATGCGTATGAGATGTTCTGGAGTTTAGCATAAGCCAGCTCGATATAACCTATAGAATAAGGGTTCTGGTTTAGGAGACCTGCAACACCTTCATTGCCTTTCCCGCCAAGACCTACCGGCCAGTTAACTGATTTACCCTTTCCCACCTTTGATTTCCAGTCAGAACTGACCGCAGAAAGATAATCCGAGAAGACGAAGGTTGTGCCGCTACCGTCGCTCCTGTGTGCCACTATAATGTCTTTTGCAGGGAACTGGATGCCAGGATTTAGCGAAACAATCTTTGGGTCATTCCATTTTGTGATTTTCCCGAGGAAAATATCAGCGATCACATCGCCGCTTAGCTTTACTCCCTTCTGTATGCCAGGAAGATTATACGCCACAACCACGGCGCCTATAGATTCTGGTATTTGCAGGATTCCGGAGACATTTGCATATTCCTGCTCTGTAAGAGGCGCGTCACTTGCGCCAAAATCTACCGTTCTTGCTGTTATCTGCTTTATACCAGCACCGCTTCCAACGCTCTGGTAATTAATCTGGATGTTTGTTTTTATTTTGTTATATTCCGAACTCCATTTTGATATAAGGGGATATGGGAATGTTGCTCCTGCGCCGTTTAATGTTACGGTTTCCGGGGCTTTTGTGGGCTGCACGGTTGCTGTCGGTTGTACTGTAGGCTGTACTTCGGAAGGCTGCTTGCTTACGCATCCGGCTAACAGCACGCCTGCCAGAATCAGAATTAGTATTATCTTTAATCGATTCATTTTGTTTCATCACCAGCAGGAATTTTAGCACCAGATAATATATAGTTTCCCCCAAGAATCTATAGAGACTATAGAAAATCAGTAAAAATTTTAAAAATTCAGAACTTTTTTCCTCTGCCTCATGAAATTCTCTTTCTGCTGTGAGAATTTCATTAATCCTCTTTGCTTTCTCTGGCTCGATGTAAACAACTCTTGCTTTCATTTTCCCCCTAAACGCATACCACAGCAGGCCTAACGTCACAGGTTATTATGGGAGACATTAAACCAGCTTTCAAATTGCGAAATTCTCTTATTTGTACAAGGCTTTTGATGATATCCTCTCTTGATGAGTGTTTAATTTCAAGAATCAGGTTCCTTGCATTAGTTTTTAAAATGTTTTTAAATACTCCCTTGAAGTTTATTTTTCCATGCCCTATAGGAAGGTGGCGGTCTCCAAACATTGCTTCTTCAGACTCCAGAATGCCAAAGTTATCATGAAGATGCATTTGATGTATGTAGTTACCTAATTCAAAATAATCTTCCAGAGATATCCCATAAGCATTGGAGGCAATAAATGCATGACCAATGTCCAGATTTATCTTTAAATTCTCAGAACCCACCATTTCAATTATATGAAAAATTTCCCGGGGGAATACACCAATTTTATTTCCTCCATCCCTGTCAAAAAGGTTCTCTAAGAGCAGGATGACACCGTATTCTTCGGCGAGAGCACATAGGCGAATTAAATTAAGTATATTCAAGTTAAGACACTTTCTTTCGCCATTCTGACTACCTGGATGAACAACTATGTATCCTGTTTCTATTTCTGCGGCAATCTTGAGGACTTTTTCCATAACAGTGAAATTTTTTCCATTGTTAGTTGAAAAATCTATCTTTATTCCCTCAATTCTGGAATCAATGTGCGGGGCATGGATAGTAAATTCAGTGCCAAAAGATGAGGCAAGATATGTAGCTTTTGATAATAATTCTTTCTCTTTTTGTTCATCTAAAAAATCCACCCTGTCAAGACCAAGCTCAATAACTTCCACTTCCTGAGCATCGATTTCTCCTCCAAATTCTTTTATCCGGGGAGAGTTTATGCCTATTTTTGTTTTCATATAATGAAGTTGTACGTTAGATATTATATATTTTCTCCAAATAATCTATATATGCTAAAGAAAATCAGTATAAATATGAATTGAGTAAATTCATCTCACAGGCAAAGAAATAAAATCGCACCTAAACCTTCTCCGGCGAGTACCTGACAGCCAGCACCCTTATCACTCCAAGTACAAACAGCAGTGCTGAGAGGGCGAAAATTGTTTCAAATCCAAATGATCTGGAATAAAGCCCGACCGTGATCTCACGCATAGCTATTAAAATCGTGACATCGGTTATGTCGGTGAGCTTTATTCTTTCGTGTTTGGAATAGTCCGCAAAGGTCTTGAAGAACTCTATCACAATAAAAAGCGTGAGAACGTTAGTAACTATTTTGTTAAAACCGCCCTCAAGTGAATCTATCGCCACAGAGCGAAGATCTAATAAAATCCGCAGCATACCTGCAATAAGGGTCAACAGCAATACATACAGGATGATTGTAACAATGGAGTCGGTAACTTTTTTGAAAAATTTTGTGTGATCTATCACTTAACCACCATCCAGAGTGCAAATATGAGAAGAAGTAGTATCAGTAAAAATTCTATTTTGTTAAGGTTTTGCATTCTCTTTATCTGTCCCGTTCAGTTCATTTATTCTTCCAGCCTGCACTTTGGAGATCAACGCCTGCAAGTCTTTGTTCAAAAGAGCTGGCTGCATTTGCTTTTCATCGATAGGAATATCTTGCATGCTTTTTTCAACCGAAATTAGTATTTTAAGTCTGCCCCTGCGCATGAAGAATAAACCTTCGGTGGCGCTACTGTAATCCCTGAACTCTGTATCTTCTTTTTCTGCATGTACCATTTTAATCACTTGAAGTTCAGAAAAAAAAAATCCATTTGTAAGCTCTGCATTTTAATTCGCTCCATCGCTATGTCTCACTTGGCTGCAAATCCGCCGCGCAGGAACAGATAAAGCTCCTGGTCTTCTTTTCCCAGTTCCTCAAATTCCTCTTTGAATGTGTTATGCTGCACACCGCCCGTTCTTCCAAGTTTGTTTTCTTTCATTCTATCACAAATAGATATTCATCCCATAAAAGTATATATTTTGTCCCAAGAATCTATATATAGTATAAAATATCAGTATATTAAGGAGATAAATATGGAAACACGAAAAGTCTATGTAAGCGGCGGTTCGACCTATGTGCTCTCGCTTCCAAAGAAATGGGTCAAGAAAGCTAACCTGAAAGCTGGGGACTCACTGGTTGTAACTGAGCAGGGCAGTTCATTACTGATTGAGACCAGTGTAATTGAAAAAGAGTCGCAGGTAAAGGAGATTAAAATCTCACAAGTAACATCGAGCGATGCTCTTGAGCGCATAATAATCGCCTTCTATCTTGTTGGTTATGATACAATCAAGATAAAACTGGACAGGAAAGACCATCTACCTTACAGAAAGAGCATACGAAAGGTTATGGACTACCTGATAGGCGTTGAGATAGTCGAGGATACCAACGACTCGATGACTCTTGAGATAATGGTGGACTACAAACGCATGATGACCATGCAGATACTCCAGAGGATGTACTCCATCAACAGGTCGATGCTTCTTGACTTAGGCAAAGCTTTGAAAACTACTGATATCGGGCTTGCAAAAGATGTAATCGTGAGGGAGAGGGAAATAGACAGGCTTTATTTTCTGGTTGTCAGGCAGCTCAAGAGCGCTGTGGAATACCAGCAGATTGCGGAAAAGCTGGGAATAGAAAACCAGAGGGATTGTCTCGGTTACAGGATTGCAGTCAAAGTGCTTGAGCGTATTGCAGACCACATTGAGAACATAGCAAAAAGTTATATTCAATTAATGGAGATACAAAAGGATGCGCAGCTTGAGGCTTTTATAAAACTTAACAACAGCATAGTCCTGACCTTCGAAAAGTCGGTTCACGCATTGTTTACAAGAAATCATGCAACTGCTGAGACAATTTTCCAGGAATTGAAGGAGATTAAAAAGTCCCACTCCGATATTTCAAATGAATTACTCCAGCCCAAAAATATCCAATCTGCTATCTTGCAAAAAACAATGCTGGACAGTTTCGAGAGAATAGCAAGTTACAGCGGGGATATTGCTGAGATAGCTATTAATATGTCTGCCGGCTCATTGACTTTTGATAAATAATTATAAAAAATAGTTTTTTAAAAATTACTGTTGCAATGACCTAACCCGTAAGCTTCGGCGGGTGCTGGATTACCGGTTCAGGCATTTTCGTTTCCACTTCAATAGTTGCAGGCTTTGAAGGTTCCTTAACCGGCAGCGAATCATTTACCGTCATCGCAGCACTGCCCGATAATCCAAGCTTTTCTCTTGCTTTTCGTATATGTTCCAATATCATCCGGGATGCTTCAATCGGGTCAGCTTCCACGATAAATTTCCCGCCGAATAATTCTTCTGATTTTTGGGTCAGTAAAGATACGATAGCAGGGCTGCCAAGAACAGGCGGCGCTACCCCGAGATGAACCGTAATTCCCATGGCCATTGTTCCTGTCCCGATGGCTGCTGCTTTTTCTGTTACCCATTCAGCCGCCGAAGCTGCAACCGGGAGGTCTTTTATAGGCACGCCCAGTTTTTCAGCCAATGCCGAGATAAGATTAATCACTCTTGAATTATCCACACAGCTTCCAAAATGCCATACCGGCGGAAGAGGATTGCCAAGACCTGAGATTTCCCCGAGCGCCCGCAATACGTTTATTAATTTATCGCCTGCGTATCTTTCGGCAGCATCGGGCGTGAGAAGCCCTGCCCGCGCGCATGACTGTGCGGCGCATCCGGTCGTAACAATGAGCACGTTATGTTTCAACAGTTCTATTGCAATGCTCACATGGTTTGCCTCGGAAACCAATGGATTGGTGCAGCCTGCCAATAAGACAATTCCATAGATATTGCCATTGTTTATGTTCTCGATTAATGGTTTTAAAGGATCGTCCTGATTTATTCTTGAGAGAAGCCCGACACAGGTTTCAAGTGAGAATCCCGCAATCATGTCCTTAGGTTCATCTTTCGGGAGGAATATCTTTTTACCTCTTTTTGGGAAATTCTCTATTGCAGCATTAAGGATTTTTTTCGCAGTTTCATCCGTATTCTCATCCTCGAACGGAATATGTTCTGCACTCTGGAACCTTCCTTCCTTCATGGTTGAGATGAGTTTAGTATGGAACTTCTTTACAACATTCTCAACATTCGGGAATATGCACTGCACATCTACGACAAAGGCTTCAACAAGTCCTGTTGCTATTACAAGTTCCTGGTTGATATTACTGCCAACAAGCGGGATACCGTGCCTCATCAATAATTCGTTCCCTGTACAGCAGCAGCCTACAACATTTATTCCCGAAGCCCCGAGGGACATGGCTTTTTTCAATAATTCTTCATCTTCTGAAAATTCAACAATCTTCTCCGAAAGGAGAGGAACATGACCATGAACAACCACATTCACTTTATCTATGTCAAGCACATTGAATCCAATTTTAGAGAAAAACGGTATTGGTAAGCCAAATATTACATCCTGCAATTCCGTGCTTATTATAAGGGACGCAATGTCAGCCACCCCCATCCTTGCGGCATGCAATATGAGTGCCGTGTGGTCAGCCATTGTTCCCATGGAGGTTTCATGCCCTGCCTCTAAGAGTTCTTTTCCGACAGAGCCCGGAAAAACCCCAAGATTCTGGAGATTTTCGCTTACACTGGCAGGGTAATATGATGTGGCAAATTTCATCGTGGTTTTATCACTTAAGATGTCCGATATAGCCTGTGTCGCGGTCAGGACGGCCGTATTTTCTATTCCTTTGGAAGTATCGATTTTTATTTTCCTGGCGATAGATAGTAACTTTTGAGGGTCTTTTATCTTAAATGAGGTCGAATTATGTGCGGTCTTAAGAAGGGTTGAGGCAATATGGAAGGCATGTGAGGAATGGGCGGCGGTGCCTCTGCTTACCATCATAAGTAAGTTTCTTGCTACGATAGTATCCGCGTTTGCTCCGCATGAGCCGGTGTTTGACCGTTCGGATATCCTGCACGGTCCCATTATGCATTGCTTGCAGCAAACACCATTTGAACCGAAATTGCATTTGGATTTTGCCTGTTTATCAAAAACCGTTTCTATACCCAGGCTCTGCGCGTGTTTAAGCATTTCTTCTGTCGAATCATCGAAGATTTGTGGGTTCAAGTGCTCTTTTTCTGGGAATAATGATTGCATATCCATTTCCAATTTAATATTACAGCAACTCTAACTTTGGGCATCTTCGTTATATATTTTAAACGATTTTAAAGAAAGTGAATAAATTATAAGGTTTCAAAGGTTTTGCAATATTTCAAAACTCTTGGAACCAGGTTTAAATTTTCCCTGGGAATCCAAGAAACCGAAACCATAAACAATATATTGCTTGAACCAATATTAGCCAAATATTGCGGATGTGGTCCAGAACGGCCAGAGTCACGTATCTTCCGGGCGTGTCCATCTCGCCTCCGGCTCGATTGGACTAAAGCAATAAAACAAAGAAACAAACCATGCGGCTGTGGTCCAGCGGTTATGACAGGGGCTTCCCAACAGCCTTTTATTATGAAAGGTGGGAAATAGCCTCTAACCCGGGTTCGAATCCCGGCAGCCGCATAAGATTTTTTGCCTCCCTCGTTGCGCAGGTAAAAAGTGTTAAATAGCAAACAGTAGATTAGAGGAATACCCGAAATCTTATTCTAAATGATGGATACAGCCATCATTCAAGATATGACGAGATAGCCAAGCCCGGTATGGCGCAGGGTTGCTAACCCTGTGTTCCGCAAGGAGCTCGGGGGTTCAAGTCCCCCTCTCGTCGTTTGTTTTTCTCACTTTTTCGGTTAGTAAACATTATTTTACTTTAAGTGCAGCCCAAATTACAGTAGTTAAGAATCCGAGATAAACAACAACCACGAGAAAATATGAAAGTAATGCCATGGAAAATGATGAAATGTTTTTGACCATGCTAATAGCCAGGATGCTTGATGGGATTGCAGAGAATGAAACTGCTACAAAAAACGATATTATATTTATGATTTTTTTTGTATTTTCATTTAATTCTTTTTGAATAAGAATATAATACATAATTGAAAATAAAGCAAAAAATATGAAAATCATTGTTACGGCGGTATCTTTTAAACCAATATATTTGCTGTACAAAGCTTCCGGGGTTTTAAAGGCAACTATTAAAGAACCGACTATTAACAGGATTTCAATTAATTTTGTTTTTTGGCTAATCTCATGTAAATAAAAAACATCTGATAATTTAGTATGAGTTACTTTTAACTTATTTATTTGATGATTCATTCCAGACACAATTCTAAATTTATTCTTATATTATAAATCAGTTGTTGTGTTCAGAAACAAGAAAATCCCAGCAATTATACGCTAAGTTTAAACACGCCAGTCTCCGAGTTGCTAACCCTGCGCTCCAACAAGGAATTTGGGGGTTCAAGTCCCCTCTCGTCGCTTGTAATTATTAATATAATGATGTTTCTGATAATATATTCAGCATGCATTACGTCTGCGGATTATGTCCAGTTTCTAAGAGAGTTGAACGCTTATCCATTTATTTCGATTCGTCTTTGATTTCACGTATATACATTTGTGCAGCCAAGCAGTATTACGGGAAGGAGTAGATATGCGCACGCTCCGGCTAAACAGATTCCATAATTTACTGGTTGTATATGTGTGAAACATTATTGTCCAGATGGTAATTAATCATAAAAGGCAACTAAAATGAATGTAGCAATCGGGCCAAGTAAGATTGAAAGAAGGAACCAATTAAGACCGCTTCTCTTCTTCCCCTGGGCGATTCCAGCATTAATTAATGCAAGTGTACCCCATCCGATGGCGTAATCTTGTGTTTGGATCATAAAATGTTTGCTCCCCCCTAGTGAGGTCGGAATTCCTCTCCGATACCATCCACAAAGAGTTCTACACGACCACACTTTGGACAGACATAAACATCGAAGTGCTCGCGGTTCACAAATAACTCACCCAGTTCTCCAAGGAAGCCCCATCTGGTTCCCTCATGGAACTTCCGGGTCCCGACATATTCAAGTTCAGTCTTACAACGATGACAACTCATCGGATTTGATTCTTGATCTACTGCCATTGTATTTTCCCTCTCCTTATGCCTTTTCAGCAGGGGGGTTCGAGCCCCCCTCTCGTACCCTATTACTTATTTTTTCACTTCTTCGATACCTTTCTTTCCAAATTTGCCAAGTAGGTTTCCAAGTATGCCCTTTGCTGTCAATAGATAAATCGCTATTATCCCGAAAACAGTTACAATTCCTCCAATCAGATAGTAATTTGTGGGCTCCTTCCTAACTTCCAGTAATCCCTTCTGCCCTATGATTTCAACAGTATAATTGCCGACCTGGGCTTCTTTAAATGTGAAGTTGACCGCCTTTATCTCACCGGGAGCCAGGGAAACAGACCTGTTATCCACCACAGTGCTGTTAACTACCAGTTCAACCTGTTTTGTATCAGCTTTTGTTCCTGCATTTGTGATATTCGATGTGATAACTGTCTGGACATTTGCGAAAACCACAATCGGTGAAATATTGATATCAAGTGCCTTATACTCGGAGAAGGGCATCCTGATGGAAATCTCCCTTACAACGCTTATGTATTTGTCCCTGGAAGCTCCGAGATTATGCGTCCCGCTAACAGTAAATGAATAATTCAATATCCCTTTGATATCTGTTGCCCCGATGACCGAATTATCCAGCGTAACACTTGCGCCGGCAATAGCTGTCCCGTTTGACTGGACCTTTATTGATACCGGCATTCCCTGGTCTATGATGGACGGAACCTCGATGGTCAACCTGTTATCCACCCATTCTGAAATCTGTATAGTCTTGACAGCTTTTTCGTATCCCAGCTTGGTAGCCGTGATATTATGTGTGCCGCTCCTTGTGAGAGTGTAATCAAGTTTGCCTGTGCTGTTGGTTGTCCCAATACTTGTATCATCTAACGTTACCGCAGCGCCATCAGCCGGAGATGAGCCTGCTGTTACTGCAATTGTTATTGTATCCTTTACACTCGGGTTCGAGGGTACGGAAATTGAAAGCTGGTTTGCTGCTGCGATATCGCCATTTACCATTATGTAGGGATAGAATCTGATATCGCTCGAATCTGCAACATGGAATTTGATATTTCCCATCACATCGATGATGCTGTTCTGGGTCAAGGTCACAGTAGAAGTACTATTCATCTGTATCCTGTTATCTGAGACTTCAGTCACTTTCATGATTCCATACTGGTCATTGGTGGTGACCGCTGTTATGGCTTCAGATATCTGGAATATGCCTTTTATGAATGCTGCGTTAGCTTCTCTTCCAGAGAACACGGTTTCGATATGGGCCGCGATTATGGGCAGGTCGCTCACTACCCCTACCCTCTTTGTATAAATGTATGTATTTCCAGCCTGGATAGCGGTAGTATCTACTTCATTACCGTCTTTTAATAATGAGACAAGTACTATCTTTCCACCTGTAATGTCAACATCCTTGACTTTCAGGACATATCCTTCACTCAATGTGAGTGTGCTTCCCGCATATACTGCGCGCTGGGTATTGTCATCCGCCAGCACTTTATGGAGCTGCTTGCTGCTTATAGTGCTTATGCTGGTTGTTGATAAGCCGCCCGTGCTGCCGATGTATCCTGCAAAATACTTGTTAGCCATGAATCCTATGACTTTGTAAGTCCCGAAAGTCTTGTATTTGAAACTTACAGGCTGCGGCGAAGTCGTATAGACCAGATCCTTTTCATTAATTGTCCTGCCGCTCCTCGTCAGGGTTAATTTTTCAGAGCCCACGTCTTCATTTATATCATAATAGAAACCTTCGAAATTCAACGGGTTCCAATCAATTGTTGCCGGGTCTGTAGCCTGCGATATTGTGCCGCGCACTTCATAAGTCCCTGATTTCTTTATTGTGGGGGCGAAGCGCAATACACTGCTGTTATCGGCAACTATTATCTTCATATCGCCCATAAGGTCGTTAAGAGAGGCTGGAGATAATGAAAGGGCGTTCTTGTTTTTCATCTCTATTCCCGTATCCGAAGCGCTTGTTATTTCCATTACGCCGTACTTGTTGCCTGTATTTATCGAGGTAAAGCTTTCAGATATCTGGAATATGCCTTTTAAGAAAGCTGCGTTTGCTTCACGTCCTGAGAATACCGTATCTATATGGACTGCGATAATCGGAACATCGCTTACCACGCCAACCCTCTTTGAGTATGTGTATGTATTTCCAGCCTGGATGGCGGTAGTATCTACTTCATTGCCGTCCTTTAACAGTGATAGCAATACTATCTTTCCGCCTGTGATATCCACGTCTTTTATCTTCAGGACATAACCCTCGTTTAATGTGAGCGTGCTGCCTGCATATATTGCCCGCTGGGTATTGTCATCCATTAATATCTTGTGGAGCTGCTTGTTGCCAATGGTGCTGACAGGCGTGCTCGTTATGCCTTTCGAGCCTGCCGTATATGCGGCAAAATATTTCTCTGCCATGAATCCTATGACATTGTATGAGCCCCATAGTTTGTATTTGAATGAAACATTGTCCGGCTTTGTGGTGTATATGATTGTATTTTCCTGCAAGTTCCTGTCGTCTTTGCTGTCAAGCTGAATTTTTAACGACTCATTGCCCACGTTATTATCTACATCGTAATAGAAGGCATAGAAACTCATGGGATTCCAGGTATATGTGAGGTTCATATCTTTGCTTGAATCCCATATCCGGTTGCCGGTCTCGTATGTGCGGGAGCGGACGGTCCAGTTCCAGTATGTTGAGTTGCTCAGGCCTGTGGTGGTGTTGGTTGCCGTCACGTTTACGTTATGCGAACCTGCCACTGGAGAAGAATTCGTATAAGTTGATCTGGTGCCGCTTGCAATTGAACCGTTATCGAAAACCAGTACATTATCAACTGTCCATGTAATGTTTGCTGTCTGGTCTGAATATGCTTTAAAAATACCTTGTTGCACTCCAATTGTTTGGTAATTCAAATCTGTTGGGCTATCTTTAAATATTGCAGGTCTTGGTTGTACGCCCAATACAAATGTTGAAAAACTTGTCACATTTCCATACACTTTTGTTGAATCTCTTGATGTAGTTATGTTAGTCCATGAAGTCCCATCATAACGGTATAGGCGCAGGTCAGAATCTTGATATCCTAGTGGTGTCAATCCTGTATAAGTTAATCCGATTGTAACGTTCCCTCCAATTCCTGCTGTGGTAGTTACAGTATAAAACTTTCCACCAACACCCGTAAATAATGAACCACCATTTGGTGAAAAAGTCGTACTGTTTGTAATCGTTGTGGTTCCACTGCTAATAACATTTGAAAAATTTATTGTTATATTTGAATCAGTCAATGTTACCTGTCCTGTAGGGGTATTGGAAAGGGTGCTGGATGTGTTGGTGGCACCGGTAGAGTTAACGTTTCCAGTTGTATCTACCGAGAATATCGATATATTATGACTTGTGTTGGACAGAAAAGTTGCATTGAATAATTGAATCCCTTTTTGAACATTGCTTGTAAAAATGCTATCTATAAAAACGCGCACATAGGAGAAATTGATATCTATAGGATCACTCCAAGTCCAATTAAGATACGTTTGCCCAGCATTTGCACTTAAATTAGTAACAGCGGGTGGTGATGTATTATCAAAAGTAAAAGTCCTTGTATCTGTTGCGATGTTGAGGTTTTCATTAGTAGCATTCACAGTAAGTGTATAATCACCATCTGCAAGTGCCGTGGTTAAAACGTAATAAAATGGTGTTCCTGTGCTTGAAGTATTAGCAGGGGGGCCACGAATATTTCCGCTACTGAAACTCCAGCCTACTGACGCATTAGTGAAATCAAAAAAAACCCCTGTCAGGTTTTCAGTTGTATCAATAACGTTAGCAGAAAAATTAAACGTCCCATTGATGCGCGTTCCATTCGCCAGAGCCGTAATACTCACAGTCGGCGCCGCTGCAGCAATATTTATCAAAACAATACTCATCATCAATACTACAAAAGCGATACCTCTAATTGTTCTTTTCATCACCATGTTTTTCCCCTGATCATACCTCAATTTTTTTCATCCTCGACCTGTCAATTATGCTGCAAAAATGCAGTGTAATCGACCGCATGTCATAAGAACTCATTATATAAATAATTTCTGTGACAAAAGCCAACTCGGTGAAGTTTAAAGAGACCTGAACTATACTCCCTGGAATTCCCTGAGCGCCGCCACAACTTTCTCATATTCTGCGCCTTTGCGTACGATTTTGCGGTTTACAATATCGACAACTGTTGAAGGCTCGCCCTTACACTCGCCGCCGTCAATGATATAATCCGCGCTTATTTTGATTTCATCGGCTTTAGCAGGCGGCGCCTCTCCTGAAATATTGGCGCTTGTCGAAGTGATAGGCACGCCCGCAAGTTCAATGAGCTTAATCGTGGTTTCATGGTCAGGATAGCGTATTCCCACGAGTCCCGAACCTGAAGTCAAAATGTCGGGAACTTTTTCTTTTTTCTTCAATAAAACCGTAACAGGCCCCGGTAAAAGTTTTTCAACAAATAGCCTTTCCTTCCTGCCCATTACCACAAGGTCGTCCATCATCTTAAAACCGGAAACAGCCACAGAAACCGGCTTGTCAATATCCCTTTTTTTTATTGCAAACACTCTTCTCAGCGCTTCTTCTGAAAAAATATTGGCGCCAATGCCATAAACGGTCTCCGTGGGATAAATGACGATACCGTTTTTTTTAATAATCTCCGCTGCTTTTTTGATATCCGTACCTATAAGCCCGCGATTACGGCGCATCTTAAATCACATTGTAGGAAAAAACTAAACATTTTAAACTGGTCTTTGCGGCCTTTGCGTTCTCTGCGGTGAATAAAATCAAACACCGCAAAGCACGCCAAGAACGCAAAGTATTCATAAAAGTATCAAAAATCAGGTCTTACAATCAGCGTTTATTTCCAATTACTAAAAATTAAACCGGAACAATCGCCAGTGACCCGACCGGGCAGTTACGGGTGCATATCCCGCAGGCGATACACGCCATGTTATCTATAACCGCAGCACCATTGGAAACTGAAATCGCAAGTTTTGCTGTATTTTCATCAAAATCTTCCGCTTTTGCTAATTTCGTATTCGTGGGGCAAACCGTTACACATATTCCGCATCCATTGCAATTCTGTGATTGCACAAGCTTCTTATCTTTTGCCATGATGTTTGATACTGCCTGGGACGATATGAATATTTCGCTTAATAGTGTGTGTAAAATCTTTTGGTGTTAAATTTCGCTTAAATAACTTTGCGCTCTTGGCGTGCTTTGCGGTGCAGGATTTTCCACCGCAAAGAGCGCAAAGGACGCAAAGAATTTGCTCAACACCAAACTTTTTTACAGTCCCGCTTAATACTGGGGTTCAAGCCCCTCAAGCTTTTCTTTTATCCCCCTGTTTTGTTCGGCTACCTGTTCCCTCTTCTCTTTTTCTTTCCTGACCGCGTCAATCCCCATGGTAAATAATTTATTCAGTTCAGAAGAAGCGCCAATTGATAAAACAGTAAGCACCCTTGGCATTTCACCATTGCGCAAAAGCACTCCTTTGAATATCTGCCCTATCTCGCTTGAAAGTTTCTCAACTTCAGTTGTAATATCATTTATATTGAGATACTTTTTATCCCCTTCTATTATTATCATTGCCCTGTTCGCTTCTTTATATGGGTCAAGCTCAAAGAGAAGCCCTGCATGAGAAAGGCTGTGTTTTATGACCGCCTTTACTGAAAGGTTCTTGTCGCCTTCCCCGAAACCCATTGTTGCAAGCTTGGAACCTGCGGACATGACAGTTTTAAAATCGCCAAGGTCAGTGACCATCATCATCTCGCTGTCAAGCGACTTTAAAAGGAACAGGAACCGCTGCGCAACCGTCCTGTTTATCCCGTCGTACGCGCTTTTTATATCCTTGCCAAGATGCTTCAGGAACTGGTTATCCACGATAATATTGCCATCCGAACTTCCGGCTATTATCTCTTTCAGGCAAAAAATCGAATTCTGGAGATATATCGAACCTTCTTCCCTGAAGGGAAGCACTATAATCCCGTAAACGCTGAATTTATATCGCTCTTTCAACGCTTCAATCAAAAGGGGTGTAAATGATGAACCTGTCCCGCCTGAAGATGAAGCTATGACAAATGCCACATCAAAATCCCCGCGTTCCTCTATGGACCTGAGCAACAGTTCCTTATTATCCTCAAAACATTGTTTCCCGATGTTCCTGTTCGCCCCGACCCCGTGAAGATAGGGTACGTGGATTCTGTCTTTTGCTTTGGTAAACCTTAATTCTTTCAGGTCATTCATCGCCGTATTAATTGCGATGGTCTCGACATGGCTTGTAAATTTCTGCGTGCCGTAATATTTAGACAGCATGCCGCCGCCGAATGCTTCTTTGTTAATGGAATCAAGTATCCTGTTACCGCACTGCCCTACTCCGATGATAAGTACATTCAACATTTGCCCTCTAATACGAATATTCCCTATGTCTTTTTATCGTAAATAATACTATTCCAACCAGGATGATTATTATCGGACCAAGGATGTACAGGTAATTTCTTTCTTTTTGGGTTACGATGAGATTCTCCGATTCTGAAGATACACCAATTAAATTGTCATTGTAAAATGTTATTAAATTTATTGAAAAATTCCCAGCTTCTGTTGCTTTTAAAGTTGCTCGATATTCTGTAGTTTCACCGGGATTTAGGACTGCATCTTCATAATCATGTTTCAAATCTCCCTCAACGACCTCCATGCCGAGCGGGGGTGTGCCTTTCACACGTATTGATTTTGCTATCGCATTTCCTGTATTATTTATTTTTATTGTAACCTTTATCTGCTCATCTGTATAAACATTTTTTTTATCTATGCCGATAACAGTTATCAGGTTAGATTTTTTCTGTAAGGGCTCAGCGACTATTATTGTAATTGGATTAGACTTGCTAGTTTTTGAGCCATATTTTACAATTGTAGGTTCAATATTAAATGTGCCAGATTCAACTGCCTTCACACCATAATATGGTTGGTCATCAATCTCTCCTGGATTCAGTTTATCTTTTATTACCGGTGTTCTTGAGGTTGGAGCAATTGTTAATCCATTGGGAAGCAGCGGTTCAATCAGTGTCAGATTATAAGCTGTACCATTTCCTTTGTTTTCTGCTATAATCTTAATTTGTAATACATCCCCCACATTTACATTTGTTTTATCTACAGATTTTGTTAAAACGATGTTAGGTATTTCTACAGGAGCTACAGGTATGACTATCTGATATGGGTTAGGATGGCCCCATTCAACAGGAAGCTCTATCATAATCAATGCTGATGCCTCAGTAATGGAAGACAATCGAAGGTCGATTTTATTAAATGGGTATGTAAGAAATGGATTTTCACTTTCATATAGACGATAAGATTTTGATGAACCACTGGTACTCAAATTGACTTTAACAAATTTGGGAGCATTATGACTGTTAATTTCAATAACTTCTACCATATAAGAACCATTTTCAAAATTTAAACCTGTATAATTTTGCATCGTAAAATTGAATGGTTTTGTTGAAGCTCCCGCGACCGGTGAAACCATTAATGAAATTAATAATAAAAAAACGAGTTCTTTTATCAAACCGTCTCCAGTTTTCAACTTATAGGTCATCAACATAAGTGTATTAACATACGATTATATATAAGCCTTATGAACTAAATCACATCTCAATCCGCGATATAACACCATGAAGCTTTTCTGATGGAAGTTTATAAAACTGGACAAATGCAGGCGTAAGCTTCTTGATTGTTGAATATATCTTCCAGATAATGTTGTCCGTTACAATGTCTTCAAGCCCGTAGAAGATTGTCTTTTCATCTATCCCGGACTCTTTCAATATCTCCTCTACATCAATCACTTCCATATAACCCATCCGTATCTCAAATACCCTCAACCCGTCTGCAAGTTTGTCCTTGAAAGAACTTGTAACCCCAAAGGGTGCGTCCAATTTGACAATTGAAACAATGACATTATCTTCATAAATGATATTGTTCTTGAACATGGTGTGTGCCATATAGGAGGGAATTTTTTGTATCTCTCTTGCAAAGAAAAGCGCTGTTCCTTTGATTCGATTCATATTATTATATACATAGTTATATTCTTCAAGGAAAACAGCAAGAGGGACAGGCGTAAGCGCGCTGGAAAGCCGTTTCTGCCCTGCGGTATATATTACAATTACGCTAAACGGGATAGACGCAAGGATAATCGACCAGTAGCCCCCGGAAGGTATTTTGTGAAGGCTTGACAGAAGGAATGCAAAATCAACAAACGTAACAAATAATGCGATGGTGAACTCAGACATTTTATTTTTCAAATAAAAAATCCAGGTCATCATTATGCCAGTAAGAGCCATAGTCCCTGTGACCGCCAGACCGTAAGCAGCCGCAAGGCGGTGAGATTCCTTAAATTCAAACATAATAAACAATACAGAAAAAAGCAGGAACCAGTTAGCTGTGCCTATGTATATCTGCGAACTCAATTTAGCCGATGTATAATCCACTTTAAGCATGGGCAAAACCCGGGTGGTAATTCCCTGATAAACAATGGAGAACATGCCGCTTATCATTGCCTGGGAGGCTATTATGGTAGCAAAGATGCTTAGAATGAGAAATGGTATGTATAGAATTTGCGCCTGCTGGAATATCATCTCGAAAAGCACATTTTTCGTATCCTGATGTTGAATAATAAAGGCGCCCTGTCCGAGATAATTTAGTAAAAGAGCAAAAAATACAAAATACCAACCCTTGATGATGGGGAGTTTTCCCAGTTGCCCCATATCGGCGTATAACGCCTCGCCGCCCGTGGCGCATAGTATAACCTGGGAGAGCAAAAAGAATCCTGCAATACCATTTTCAAAGAGGAATGAAAAAGCATAATACGGGTTTATGGATTTTAATACGGATGGGAACTGAATAATCGAGACAATGCCGGAAGCTGCAATTGAAATAAACCACAGGAGCATCACAGGCCCGAATGCCCATGCAATTTTTTCAGTGCCTTTTTTCTGGATTGAAAACAGCGCTATTGCAATAATGGCTGCAATTATGACAAGCGTTTCCTGTGAGGTTCCTTCAAGCCCGGGAATAAGGACCATACCCTCAACTGCGCTGAGTATGCTTATAGCCGGAGTGATGACGCCATCGCCGAAAAGAAGGGATATGCCAATAATGGAAAGCAGTACGACAAACGAGACCTTTCTTCCCGACTTTAACATTGGGATAAGTATTTCGCGAAGAACAATAGTGCCTCCTTCGCCTTTCTGACCAAGGCTCATGGCGAGCCATGCGTATTCCACTGTTACGATAATAATGAGAGTCCATATAATGAGTGAGAGGATACCCAGAACATTGGCTACTGTATGCTCTGTGAGAAGAAAAATGACAGTAAGGGTATAGATAGGACTCGTTCCAATATCCCCGAAAACAAGACCGAGGGATTTTATTATACCATTGAGGTTTTCTCTGCTGAGCATAATTTATTCCGGCTTACGAGCGTGTCAATCTTTCTCTGAAGATTCTCTTAATGGTTTTAAGGGTTTCTAATTGAGTAAGCCCTTGAAGCCCTATAAGGCGGAAGTAAATTAACTATTCCACAAACGGTTTCCCCGATTTCAATATCACATCAGCAACCTCAGGGCGCATCAGGTCTGCCGTTGGTCGTTTCCCTGCTTCTATCATCTGCCTCATTTTCGTCCCGCTAAAATCAATCCTGTCGTTATGAGGACATACCTTATCATTGGTTATCCCGCCGCATTTGTTGCAGTAGAAAAACGACATGAAGAACATTGGTTCTATGCCGATGTCGGGGAATTCCTTGAAAATCTCCTGCGCTGCAAACGGATGATAATAATTCCCAACGCCTGCATGGTCTCTGCCGATGATGAAATGCGTGCAGCCGTAGTTCTTCCTGACGATTGCATGGAATATCGCTTCACGCGGACCTGCATAGCGCATCTCGGTCTGGAAGATGCCAAGAACGACCCTGTCCTTTGGATAATAATTGTCAATGAGCACTTCGTAGCTTTCAAGGATTACATCGTCCCTGAAGTCGCCTTTCTTTTTCTTTCCGATGACAGGGTTTATGAAAAGCCCGTCAACCATCGTGAGTGCGGATTTCTGGAGGTATTCATGACCCAGGTGCGCAACGTTTCGCGTCTGGAACCCCACGACTTTTTCCCAGCCTTTTTCCTTAAAGAGCTTTCTTGTTTCTGCTGGTTTCATGGCGTATTTGAAATAAGGAGTTTCTGATTCATTTATCAGGCTTATTTTCCCGCCAAGCAGCGTATCCTTCATGGAGAAAGTTTTTGCAACGCCGGGATGGGCTGCATCGTTTGTACCATAAACCTTTTCAGCATACGTTTTCTTGTCATAGCCATACACCTCATCGACCTGCATTACAGCTACAAGATGGCCATTGCTCTTGAGAAGAATCTCATCCCCTTCTTTTATATCGCTATTATCAGTATCAAGCACGATGGGAAGAGTCCACGGAAGACCGTTCGAGAGTCGCTTATTATGAAGGATGCTCTCGTAATCATCACGGTTGTTAAAGCCTTCAAGAGGGCTGAACAGTCCTGAAGCGATATTTTCCACATCCTTCATGAGGTCAACGCTGATGGGCACGCTCTGGTACCCGGAAGCCTGCTCTATTATCTTTTTTCGTTTCTGTTCGGCAAGTGTCCTGTCGATTAACTTTCCGCCGTGAGGTTTTATTTGAGTCATTCTTATTCCAACTAATCTTAAAAAAATTTATTTCTTCACATTCCCCGCATGCAGCCCGCATTCCTTCTTTGTCGCATCCTCCCACCACCAGCGCCCTTCGCGTTCATGCTGTCCCGGAAGCACAGGTTTCGTGCAAGGCTCGCATCCGATGCTGACAAACCCTTTTTCATGCAGCTTGTTATAAGGAACATCGTTCTCCCGAATATAATCCCATACCTGTTTTGATGTCCAGTTGGCAAGCGGGTTGAATTTCACAAGATTGCCCGTCCCGAATGTGGGGTCTTTCTGTATTACAGGCACAGCAGCTCTTGTTCCAGGGCTCTGGTCTTTGCGCTGACCTGTTACCCATGCGTCCACGGTGTTGAGAGCGCGCTTTAATGGGTCAACCTTGCGTGCGTCGCAGCATTCCTTATGACCATCTTTGTAGAACGAGAATAATCCTTTCTCCTTTACCAGTTTTTCAGTGGCGTCACGGTTTGCAAAGAACACTTCGATATTGATATTGTATTTATTCCTGACATCCTCGATGAACTGGTACGTCTCAGGATGGAGGCGCCCTGTATCAAGGCTAAAAACCCTGAACGGTTTGCCTGTTTTTTTTGCCATTTCGATTAATACAACATCCTCTGCGCCGCTGAATGATATCGCGATATTCTTGAATTTCCCAAGCGCAAAATCTATGATTTCCTGCGGTAATTTATTCTCGTATTCCTTTGCCAATTGTTCAAAATTGAGTTGCTCTGACATTTAGTATCCTTATCCTTATGACTCTAATATCTGTTCCTTGAACTTTTCAAATCCAACACGGTCAATGCAGTCCCCGAACCGCTCCCCGATATTGGTGTTCTTCTTTGACCAGTTAATTATCTTCCTGAATATAGCGACAGCTTCCTCTGCGGATTTTGCATCAGTAAATTCCACTCCGAGTTTTGGATGCTTCCCGATTTTTCCGCCCACAAAGAGCTTGTAGCCTTTCCATTCCTCTGTAATAAGGTCTGTCGGGCACGCTCCCATGCATGCGCCGCAGAGGTTGCATTTGTCCCATATGATTTTTGCTTTATCATCTTCTACGACTATGGCTTTCTCGGGGCACATGAAGGTGCATGTTCCGCAGCCTGTGCATTCTTCAGTATTGATAGCAGGCTTGAGTATCCCCATCACACCAAGGTCGTTTTCCTGCGGTTTTGCGCAGGCGTTGGGGCACCCTGTTACTGCAAATTTTATTTTTACAGGCATATCCTCGCCAAAAAATTCCTTATCAAGAATCCCTGCAAGGCCGTAGGTGTCTATGATGCCGTAATTGCATTCAAGGTTTCCCGGGCATGAAATGATATTGCGCACGCGCGGCCCGCATGAGCCGGGCGGTGTACCGTTATCTTCAAGCTCTTTTGTGATAGCGTCAAGGTTATGTATGTTCACATCAGGAATCTGCATCCCCTGGCGCGTGGTGATATGAATGTAGCCTGTGCCGTATTTTTTGGCGATACGGCTGATTCCATCAAGCTGAGGAGATGTAACGTTGCCGCATGGCATGCGCAGCCTGACCACGAAGAGGTCTTTCTGCTTCTGCTTCATGTAACCGGATTTTTTTAAGAGAGCTATGTCAAGTTTTTCAAGCGTCATGATGCTCCTTGATATTCGGAAGGATATTTAAATATGAGGTGTTTAACACAATCGAGACTTAAATATAACTGATGAATGCGGCAATATTTGTTAATAAAATAGCATATTATTTATCAGATTATTGCCATATTCTATAAAAAAGGGGTTTATTATGGAAAATCAAATTCTCTGGCTCAACCGGAAAGAAGTGGAGTCGCTTCTGGATATGAAAGGAGCGCTTGCGGTCGTGGAAGAAGCATTCAGGCAGCATGGTCTTAAGAAAGTGCAGATGCCGCCCAAATTATATCTTTATTTCAAAAAGCACAATGGCGAC
Source organism: Candidatus Methanoperedens sp. (assembly GCA_023249105.1). GTDB lineage: Archaea > Halobacteriota > Methanosarcinia > Methanosarcinales > Methanoperedenaceae > Methanoperedens. Next base: position 32,690 of record JAHFDG010000016.1, read on the forward strand.
CTGCGGACGATGCCTGCGTATCTTGAAGAGCAGGACATTACCGGCGTCAAGATAGTGAACGTCCATCCAGACAACCCGAAAAAAGGTCTTCCGACTGTGATGGCTCTGGTAATCCTGAACTCTACCGAAACAGGCGCGCCGGTTGCGGTAATGGATGGGACGTATCTCACGGATATGAGAACGGGCGCAGCAGGCGGGGTTGCTGTGAAATACCTGGCGCGGAAGAATGCGAAAACAGTGGGTTTTGTGGGGACGGGGAACCAGGCAAGGACGCAGCTTCTTGCGATAAATGAAGTGATAGATATTGACAAGGTAAAAGCCACAAGTGCATCCGAGAAAGGTACGCTTGCATTCAAGGACGATATGGAAATAATAATAGAATGTGAAATTACAGCTAAAAAATCCATTAAAGAGGTATGCGATTGTGATATCCTTGTTACAACAACGCCTTCAAGGGAACCCATAGTGATGAACGAGTGGATAGCAGAAGGCACGCATATCAATGCGATAGGAGCGGATGCAGCTGGCAAAGAGGAACTTGATCCATTGATATTGAAGCGCGCTAAAGTAGTGGTGGATGACCTCCCCCAGGCTTCGCATTCGGGCGAGGTAAATGTGCCCCTGTCAAAGGGATTGCTTTCGGAAAAGGATATTTTTTGTGAACTGGGCGAGGTAATTACGGGGAAGAAGAGAGCAAGAACTAAGGATTCGGATATTACGGTTTTTGATTCGACAGGGCTTGCGATTCAGGATGTGGCGACTGCGGATATGGTTTACAGAAAGGCGCTGGAAGCAAATATGGGGATAAAGTTGCAGCAGTTCTAATCCTTCCGATTATCCTTTACATATATAGCTTCATTTGCCCTGAAGCAGAAAAGGAGTGAAATCCCTGAGATCAAAAACAAGATAACCCATACCCTTGAGTTTTTCTTTATCTTTGATGTCCTTTGCGATAATGCCATACCTTTCCATGCGCCGGGCATTATACCATTTCACAAGCGCTGCTTTGCGCTTCAATTCAGCCAATATTATCTGTGCCTCATCAGCATTCAATGAACTCCACTTACATTCGAAAAAGGATATTTCCCTTTTCTCTTTGTTCAAAGTAATGATGTCTATCTCCTCATTTCTATGCCACCATCTGCCTATATCCATAAATTCAAAATCTGACAAACCTTTTCGGTTCATTTCTATCAAAAATTCGGCTGCCAGTTTTTCAAATGGCTTTCCAAAATAAGAATTAATATCTTTCGTGATTAATTCAAAAGCCTTCTCAGGATTGATTTCCAGCAAGCGTGAATTCCTGTAGATGAACCTGAACCAAAAATTAAAAAAATTATCCAGAAGGAAATATCTGGTGTCCCTGGCGCGGCTCATTATAACAGGTTTTTCCCTGATTACTATCTCATAATTATTTACAAGTTCGTAAAGGTATTTTGATACCGCGCCCGGTTGCAAACCGGTATAATCTGAAATCTCCTTCGGGGTTGCATTTCCAGATGAAATCGCTTCAAGGATCGAGAAATAGCTCCTGTGCTCAGAGCCAAACTCAAGTGTAAGGATATTTTTTCCTTCCTCTGCCAGTATCTTTGTATCTATGAATAATCTTTTAAAGGTCTCTACCGGGTCTTCCGTTCCCATCTGTCCGGCAAGAAGAAGATATTTGGGAACGCCGCCGAAAAGAAAATAGAACTTTGAAGCATCCTCTGTTTCTAAATCAAAAAAAGCCTTCAGGAACGCATAACTATCAAAAAAGTTAAATGGTTTCAGGTTAAAAAGCATCGTAGCTCTTCCAAACAGCGGTTCTTTAGCATCTTTGAATATTTTCTTTATCATTCCGACATACGAACCTATTATCAGGAACATATGCTGCGATTCATTATGATTTAAGTCCCAGTATTTCTGGAATTTTGAAAATATGCCCGGATTGACTTTACTCAGGTTCTGGAATTCATCGAACACAAAAATCAATTTCTCTTTCTGCTCAAAAACAAGACTGAAGAAATCATCCCAGCTATCTATCCGCGGTTTTATTTTGAGCATCTCTCCAAGCGATTCTTCCAGGTCTTTAAAGATCAGCGCTTCAGGTTTTATTTCTATAAATATATAAACAGCCTTCTTTCCTTTTATGAATTCGCGGCTCAATTCGGTTTTCCCCACCCTCCGCCTTCCGTAGATTACGACGAGGGAGGATGAACCTGAATTGTAAATCTCTTCCAGTATGCGAATTTCATTCTTTCGGTTAATGAAGCCTACCATATAGTAACATACTGTTCAGTTTGTATATATAATTTACGACTTAAACCAACATGGCGAGGTAATTACCGGGAAGAAAAAGGCAAGAACTAAGGATTCGGATATTACGGTTTTTGATTCGACGGGGCTTGCGATTCAGGATGTGGCGACTGCGGATTTCGTGTATCGGAAGGCACTGGAAGCAAATATGGGGATAAAGTTGCAGCAGTTTTAATCCTTTGAATTTTAGCAGACTATACTTTGCCCTGGACAAAGTAATCTGCCAGTAACTCTGCCTGCTTCAAGACTGTATCAATAGCCTTTTGCTGCATATCCGGCGGATACCCGTATTTGTTTAAGGTTCTTTTTACAAGTACCATCAACTTTGCCCTTGCACTTTCCCGAATTGTCCAATCTATTGTCGCATTAGCCTTTACCTTCTCTGCAACTTCAATTGCAATAATTTTCAATTTGTCATCACCCAAGACCTGGATTGCTGAGTCATTTTCTGCAAGCGCATCATAGAAAGCCAACTCTTCTTTTGATAATCCCAACTGAGCTTCTCTTTCATCATGCTCTTTAATTTTCTTGGCAACTTCATCAACTAAAAACTGTATAATTTCTGCTGTTGTCAGCAACCCATTATTGTACTTCTTGATGGCAGTTTCAAGCATTTCAAGTAAGGCCTTACTTTTTACCAGGTTGGTTTTTGAACGGGTTCGGATTTCGTCATTGAGGATTTTCTTTAACAATTCAAGAGCAAGGTTCTGGTGCTTCATTCCCTTTATCTCCAACAGAAATTTCTCTGACAGAATAGATATTTCTGGCTTCTTTATGCCTGCCGCATCAAAAATATCTATCACCTGATCTGAACTCAACGCTTCATCAACTATCTGTTTTATGGCAGTTTCAATATCCACATCTGATCTGCCACCACCGTTGCCTATAAACTTTACAAGCCTTGCCTTTACAGCCTGAAAGAATGCAACCTCGTCTGTTATTGCCATTGCTTTCTCATTGGGTACAGATAATGCAAACGCCTGGCCAAGCATTGTGACTTCCCGGATAAAGCGGTTCTTGCCATCCTCCAAGCCTAAGATATGTTCCTCTGCCTGTAGGATGATTGAGAGCTTTTCTTGCGGCGAAACTGTGAAGAAACGCCTGTAATTAAAGCCTGTTCCGGGATACTTGTCATAATACGCAGCGGGTTCTGCAATAAGGATAGCTTCCTTTGCTTTGCTTTCTTGAAAGAACAACTGGCGTACTATTTCCAGTTTTTCCAGCATCGCAGCTACTGCCTTTTCCTGTCCTACTGCCGGGTCGCCTTTTCCGCCTGAATTAGAATAAAAAGATAATGCTTTTTTAAGGTCGGATGCAATGCCAAGATAATCAACAACCAAACCGCCGGGTTTGTCTTTGAATACCCTGTTTACCCTTGCTATTGCCTGCATCAGGCTGTGGTCTCTCATCGGCTTATCAACATAAAGCGTATGAAGACAGGGCACATCAAAACCTGTGAGCCACATGTCTATGACTATTACGAGTCTCAACGGGTCTGCCGGGTCTTTCATTCTATCTGATAAATCCCTGCGCTGCGATTTAGTGGTGTGATGCTTCTGCATGACAGGGCCGTCGGCACTGGATGCAGTCATAACGACTTTGATAGCTCCTTTTGACAGGTCGTCATTATGCCAATCGGGTCTTAACTTGATGATTTCATTGTAAAGGTCAACCGCTATCCTGCGGCTCATCGCTACGACCATGCCCTTGCCCTCAAATCTGGCTGTCCGCTGCTCAAAGTGCGTGACAATATCCCTTGCCAGATTCTTTATCCGCTCCGGATTCCCGACAATGGCTTCAAGTTTTGCCCACTTTGCTCTAACTCTTTGCTTGTCAGTTATTTCTTCGTCTTCTTCAAGTTCTTTATCGAACTCCGCTATCAAGCGCCTGCCTTCTTCATCCAGATTGACTTTGGCAAGACGACTTTCGTAGTAAATCTTAACTGTAGCGCCATCAGCAACGGATTGTGAAATATCGTATATGTCAACATACTGCCCGAATACTGCCGGGGTATTTACGTCCGTGCCTTCAATGGGCGTGCCTGTAAAACCAATGTAGGTCGCATTAGGCAGGGCATCTCTCATATATTTGGCAAAGCCGTAGGCTATTCGTTTGCCGATTACATCTTTGGTATATTTGTCTTTTACATCAACCAGTTTTGCTTCAAAGCCGTACTGGGTTCTATGCGCTTCATCTGCAATGACTACAATATTGGTTCTTTCTGAGAGCCGGTCGTATTCTGCCTTACCTGCTTCGGGTAAAAACTTCTGAATGGTTGTAAAAACTATACCGCCGGATGCAACATTCAACAGTTGTTTCAAATGCTCCCTGTCTTTTGCCTGTACCGGTTCCTGTCTCAGCAATTGCTTTGAGGACGCAAAGGTGTCAAAAAGCTGGTCGTCTAAGTCATTGCGGTCTGTGATAACTACAATTGTAGGGTTGTTAAGGCTTAATACCAGCTTAGCGGTGTAGAAAACCATTGAAATAGATTTACCGCTCCCCTGTGTATGCCATACAACACCGCCTTTTCGGTTTCCACCTGCGGATGCGGCTTTGATCGTGTTTTCTACTGCTTTATTGACTGCATAGTATTGATGATAGGCAGCTAACTTCTTTTCAGTCTCAACCTGTGTGAGACCTGTTTTTGGGTCTTTCTTCTTTGATTTCTCAAATATTATGAAGTTGCGTACAAGGTCTAATAAGGTAGTGGGGTTCAGCATTCCTTTTATCAGGATTTCTAATTGTGGTATGAACCGTGATGCCTCTTTATTGCCATCTGCACTTTTCCAGGTCATATAGCGGCTAAAACCCGCAGAAACGCTTCCTGCCCTGCAATCCATTCCATCAGATATAATGCAGACCTCATTGTAGGTAAACAAACTCGGAATGGTGGCCTTGTAGGTTTGAATCTGTTCAAAGGCTTTCTTTATGGTGGCATTTTCATCTGCCGCATTCTTCAACTCAATCAGCACAAGCGGAATACCATTGATAAAGAGCAGGATATCAGGCCGCTTGTTCTGGTTGTTCTCAATAATCGTGTACTGGTTGACAACTAAAAATTCGTTGTTGCGGGGATGGCTGAAATCGACCAGTGCCACTTCATAACTTCGTTCATAGCCGTCCTGCTGATAGGGTATTTTTACTTTTTCAATTAAGAACTGGTGAAAGGTTTCATTGTTGTGCAGCAAATCGGGTGAATAAATACGCAGCACTTTTTGCACAGCCTGTTCCTGTGCATCCGCAGGAATATCTCGGTTTAAGCGTGCAACGGCTTCGCGTAAGCGCAGCGTTAAGATGATTTGCTCAAAACTTTCCCTCTCGGCAGTCTCGGCACCTGGAGCAAGAGCAAGGCCGTGAACATACTCCCAGCCCAATTTCTGAAGTACTTCGATGGCGAAGGTTTCTATGTTGCTTTCGGTGATGAGGGGCATGGTTTCAAAACATTAAGATTTTGTTCATCGGCGCTCTTCAATAATCGCATCGCTTTTTATTAATTATATCGTACAAGTATATAAAAAATCCTAATCCTTTAACCTTACCTCACCGCTCATCATCATTTTTTCCAGTAATGCGCTTTATCTCTTTATCAAAATCGGAGATGAAGTTTCTATCCTGTATAACCCTGTATTTTTCAAATTCCTGTTCGGCTTTGAGCTTTGCTTCCAGGGCAGATACCCTTCCTTTATCCATGAGAATGGGATATTCGGACAGTTCCAGAAAGCCATGAAGCAACTGCACCCAGTCTTCCATTTTTGTTAATATCTGCCTTTGCGCACGATTTTCCGCCAGGTCAAGATATGCTGAAACAATTTGATTGAGTTCTTTTATATGCGCTATGTTCAGGTAATTTTTTGCAATAGACACATCTGACTTTATTACTTTCCCGTCAGGTGCCTGCTTCCAGTTAGTCAAACCCATGTACATCTTTTTTGCATCTGCCGAGTCATAGATTATTTCCGCAGCGGTTTTGCCTGTTATCGCCCAATGCACCTTGTTTTGTACAGTGGCGAAAAACTCCTTTGTTATTGGGGCGTTTTTATCATAATCGGCGGCAAGCGCATAGATGTCAGTAATCTTCTGATAAAACCGCCGCTCACTTGCGCGGATGTCCCGGATGCGCTCCAGGAGTTCTTCGAAATAATCCCTGCCAAAAACCCTGGTTCCCTGTTTCAGCCGCTCATCGTTCAGGACAAAGCCCTTGATGATGTATTCTTTCAGAAGCTTTGTTGCCCATATGCGGAACTGCGTGGCTTGATACGAGTTCACCCGGTAGCCGACCGCAATAATGGCATCGAGGTTGTAGAACTCCATTTTCCGGATGACCTCCCTATCTCCTTCTTTTTGAACTGTTTCCAAAATGGAAATAGTTGACTCTTTCCTCAATTCCCCTGTTTCATAGATGTTTGCCAGATGCTTGCTGATAGCAGGTACATTTACTCCAAATAGTCCTGCCATGGCTTTCTGGGTGAGCCAGACAGTTTCATCCTTCAGAAATACTTCTACATTCACGTCTCCCTTATTTGAGGTATAGAGGATGAAATCGGATTGTTGTTTTACGATATCGCCTTTGTTCATATACCAGCCTCTTGTTGCCCTAATTTTGTCTGGTATTCCTTGCCATCTTCGGCAGTATGTGCAAAATTTGCACATACTGAATCTTCCTGTAACTCATTGGAAGAGAATATATTCTGCAGATGCTTTGTAACAACGCTGCGGTCTACATCAAACAGTTCCGCAATTCGTTTTTGAGGCAGCCAGATATTTTCATTGGCATACAGCACTTCAATATTGATTTGCCCATCGGGCGTTTGATAGACTGTTATCTGGTTGTCGGGGAGTTTTTTGTTTTGAGGCATTACATTTTTCCTTCGTTGTCATCTTTCAATTTTTTAATAATTTTATCAAAATCGGATTCAAATAACCTGTCTTGTACTATTCGGTACTTCTCAAATTCACTTTCAGCGAATGCTTTTGCTATCTCTTGCGTTACCTTACCGGGATTATCTAATAATTCGCGATTATTGAATTTTAAAAAGACATTCAGTTTTTTCGACCAATCTTCCATTGTCATTGGAATATTTTGTTCTGCCTGGTCTTCTGCATAATCAAGGTACATTGTAGTAATACGATCTAATGCTTTTATCTCTTTTTCTGAGAGATAATTCTTGGCAATTGATACATCTGGTTTTATGATTTTTCCATGAGGCGCATTTTTCCAGGTAGTTAAACCCATATGTACTTTATCACTGTTTGCACGCACCATTATCAGTTCAGCGGCGGTGTTCCCATGAGTGGCAAAATGTAATTTATTCTGTACTGTCGCGAAGAATGTTTTTGTAATTTCACACTCAACATTATAATCAACAGCAGTGGCATATATGTCGGTTATTTTCTGATAAAAGCGGCGCTCACTTGCCTGGATTTCCCTGATGCGCTCGAGCAGTTCATCAAAGTAATCCTTACCGAAGCGTTTACCCTGTTTTAATCGCTCATCATCCAGCGCAAATCCCTTTATTATAAATTCACGCAGCGTATTGGTTGCCCAGATGCGAAATTGTGTTGCTTGATAACTGTTCACGCGGTAACCTACAGCAATAATGGCGTCCAGATTATAGAAATCGACCTCGCGGGTAACCTCACGACCGCCCTCTTTTTGAACTATTCGAATTTTTCGAATAGTTGCCTCATCCTGTAATTCCTTGCTTTTGAAAATTTCTTTAAGATGATAGTTGACGGTATGCACCTCTACTCCGAATAATTCCGCCATCCGCTTCTGACTGAGCCAGAAGGTTTCATCATTAAAAAGCACCTCTACATGAATGTTCCCAGCAGGTGTTGAATAGAAAATAATATCTGAAGATTGTGGGATTAATTTATTATTCATAATGACTCCCTCATCACCCTTTGCAAAACAACTGCTTTGAACGTATTTGTCTCTTCCTTATCAGGTGTTTGAAATTCACCATCATAGTACGGATTTTCAGGCTCATGCACCACGTTAATAATGCGTGGAGGATAAATATTCTCAAAGCCACCTTCATAACCGCTGGTCAGAACTGGTAAATCCTGCGGCAGGGATTTTAAGATTTCAACTAACTGACCGACTGTGAAATGAAATATTTCTTTTTGACCCGTCATGATTCCTCCCCTTCGCTTTTTAACTGCGCCTCTAACCTTGTAATCATCTCAACCGCCCCGATATCCATCTTGGAGAACGCAAACCATTTCTTTCCGAGGTCTTTTAAGGAAGCTCCGAAATGATAGACTGTGGTATTGTCGATGATTAAGAACCGATCATGCGAATTCTTGAACTCTTTTATCTCGATGGCTGGATACTGTTCATTATACTTTTTTACATCCAGAATCATTTGATTAGAGATGTGTTTTGTAAGAAGTATTACCCGTACATTTTTTTGTCTTTTTGTCAGAATGGTTATGACTGACTCATCGATATAATTATCAATGAGGATAATTGATTTTTGGGCTGTGCGAATAAGGTCTGCAACGAATTTGTATGCATCAAAAATCTGGCCATCAAAGAAAATTCCTTGTTTAAGTTGAATTTCATTGCTTTCTATGGCATTCAGCACATAGTCAATTTTTTTGTCAGTTTCCAGTTGCTTTGTTTCAATTTTATCAAGTCTTTGAAAAATATATGCATTAGCAGTAATAAAGCGGCGCATTGCGACAAAGGCATTTATTATCCTTATACTAACTTTAACGGCTGTTTCACTTCTTAAAACAGCCGAAAGCATGGCGATTCCCTGTTCAGTGAAAGCATACGGCAGATATCGTCTACCACCTATCGGGCTTGAGGTCACAATCTGTGACCTCAAACGGTTGAATTCATCATCAGTAATTTGAAACCTAAATTCTTCTGGAAATCTCTCGCTGTTCCTCTTAACCGCCTGATTCAAAACTTTCGTTTCAACCCCATAAAGCAATGCCAGGTCTTCATCCAACATTACCTGGACACCGCGGATGGTATGGATTCTGCTCTGGATTTCTTCTGGTTTTATCAGGTCAGTTCCACCCATACCAGGTTCACCGTCTCCTTAACCCCATTATGTCATTATTGGATATCACAATCTGTGATTTCCAATTCGAAAATTCTTCATGTTTAATTAATCCAGTTTCGTCCATTCCGACTTCACCTTCTCTGTTTTGATATCACAAATTGTGACTTCAAACAATTGAAATCATCATCAGTATCGCTTTCGTTCATATACCAGCCTCTTCCTGCCCTGATTTTATCATGACTTCCCCGCTCATCAGCCTGGACAGCAGCGTATCGCGCAGGCGGGTGAGGGTGCGGATTTGCTTGTTGTTTATTCCCTGATAATCTTTGGCAGTATGTGCATAATTTGCATATACTGAATCTTCCTGTAATTCATTGGAAGCGAATATATTCTTCAGATGCTTTGTAACAACACTGCAGTCTACCTCAAACAGTTTCGCTATTCTTTTTTGAGGCAGCCAGATATTTTCATTGGCATACAGCACCTCTATATTGATTTGCCCATCAGGCGTATAGACGGTTATCTGGTTGTCGGGGAGTTTTTTGTTTTGAGGCATATTTTATGCATTCATTTATTTGTTAGGGGCGATTTCGAGAAGTTGGATGTCGAATTTTTCTACGGCGGGTTCGCTGATTTTATATCTCATTTACATATTCTGCTCTAAAATTTCATAGTGCTTTGGGTCAGATTCTTTGACTATATTCATCAAAATTTTTATTGCATCTTTACTTTCACTTTTTTCTTTATGTTCAATCATGCTTGTAGGGTCGGAATTATGTGAAAGTTCATTAACCAATTTGTATGCTTTATTCCAATCCGAATCACTGATCTTTTCGTTTTCCTTCTTGCCTTCATTCAATTCTTTCACGATTGCCATCATTTTATTTTTTTGATCTCTTGAATCTGGAATTTTGAAATCTGCAAAAATATCAAAAAATCGTCTTGCTACATTTCCAATTGTATAGAAATCAGCATATTGCAAATCTTTATCTTTAAAATTATTCAACAGGCTAAATAAAAAGTGATACTCCGATTTATATTTTCTCAAGGTTTTATCAAGTTCAACAATTTTTGCATTTCTTACATCTGAATCTGTAAAATTTTCAACCATGTAAAACTCACATAGTATTGGTTTTTCTTGCTGACCTTTCGTTAACGTTTTATTGCTTTTTATAATATCTTTGTTTTTATTGTTAAACCACTCTTTTAATAGATTAAAAAGTTGGAAGTTATGTGTAGAAACAAAAAGTTGCCCCACTTCTTTGAAATGAGTACTTATCAAAGAAAAAGAATGATAAATGAAATTTGAATCAAAACTGGAAATCGGATCATCAATAAAAATAATGCCATTTTTGATATTAAATTCTTTTTCCTCAACCTTAACAATGAAATATGAAAATGCTATCGCTGTTTTTTCTCCCTCACTCAAATTTTTTGCTGGCTGTCCATCTCTTTTGATGATATAGCCCTTTTTATCATTATCTAACTCAAGTATTATTTCCTCTCGGCCAAAAAATTCATTTAAGTGCTTATTAATCTTTTTTATAGCTTTTCCAATATTTGAAGTCTTTTTTTCTAGTTCTGATATGCCGGTTTTATTCTTATTTACCGCTTCAAAAGCCTCTTTTTCTTTGGTTTCAGCATCTTTTAACTCATTTTTAATTTTTTTATAATCCTGATTTGTTACGGCAAAAGCAATAGAATGCAATTCTAGTTTTTCTTTTGCTTTTATAACTTCTGAGGCGTGATTTTTTACCTTGCCATTATGATTTGTAACTATTTTATTCAATTCATCAATAATCGCATTATAGTCTGTTAAAAAATCTCTTGGTTTTTCGGGGTTAGTAATAAGAATGAGTGGATTATTGTGTTTTTCATTTAATTTGGAGAATGCATTTTCAAGCCAAGTATTCAAATTTTCAATAATTTCGTTTAGAGCTTTTGCTTGAGTTTCATATCCTACTCTTAAGTCGGGATAAAGTTCCTCATTTTTTAGGGCGATTTTTTCTTTTTTTATTTTTTCAATTTCTCCTTTTAACTTACAGGTTGTGCTTTGTAAATCTTCATAATCCTTACTGAAATGTTTTGAGAGTGAACTTAAAAAATCGCTATCAAATGGCTTTTGGCAAAACAGACACTTCTCAGTTTCTTCTTTCATTTTATGTAAATCAAAACCTTGTTTTACCCAATTATTCAAGTTTTGATCATTTTTTAGTCGTTCAAGTGTTTCAGAGACAACTTTTTTCCCAAGCAATGTTTGAATTTCCCAAAATATCTTTTCAAAATCATTTATTGATTCCTGATTAAACAAAAAGTTGAATTGAAACTTTTGAAAAGGGTATTGGTTTTTCCCTGCCTCACTTTTGCTTATTGCCTCGTATTTTTTTTTGTCTTCATCATCGAGTGTTTTATCGATAAAATTATCAATGCCAACAGTATTGATTTTGTTTTCAGCTTTTGTTTTATTGTAGGACTTATCAAAAAGAATATTTGCAATTTCTCGCCCTATTCCAGTTAAAAAACCATTCTTTACTTCTTCCTTAGCCTTTTTATTATTTTTCGCGTCTTCGTAATTTTTATGCAATGTAATATTAACAACTTTCAGTTGTTCGAGTTGTTTTTTGCTTTCTATATCCTCCTCGCTGACATAAACAATCGGATTGCAAGAGTTTGAAGGATCAAATGAAATATTGTCATCAATAAAATCTTGATTGAAAACTTTGATCGGCAAATTATTGCTTGCGACATCGGTATTATTTATTGTTGTGCCATCGCTTGTTTTTATTTCAAACTCTCCATTTTCGGGGTATTGCTTGAATTTATCTTTGTCATAAACGCATTTTTTCTCACAACTAGCAAAAATACGGGAAGCTGTTGTTTTTCCGCTTCTATTCCAACCATAAATCAAATTGAATTTCCTGAATTCTGGAAGTTCTATTTTCCAAGAAAAATCATGAAATATGCCGAATTCTTTGAGTTTTGATATTTTATTTATCATTTTGGTTTCTCCACGAAAACACTCACTTCCCCACTCATCAGCTTCGGCAGCAGCGTATCGCGCAGGTGGGTAAGGGTGCGGATTTGAAGTTGATTTTGTTTAATTTTAATAAAATTGGGGAGAGAAAATTGATGATATCGCTCCATCAATTCTTTTGAATATTTAATCTCATAATTTTTAAGAACTGATGTTTGAACTCTTTGCCGCCCAGAAGTTCCAGTCATGGAAAGAATTGCCGTATTTCTAAAGTCTATGTGTCTTGCTAGACAATATACAAAATAAGGGCTTATGCTATCTCTTGCCCTCATTACAATAAATTCTGTTGATCCTCTACCAATTTCGTCTTCTTCTAAATTTATCACAAAAGCCGTTTTACCATTTTCAAGACACGGTGTAATTTTTGCCATTAATATATCACCATTTCGAAATGATGAACCTGAATTAATTGTGCGTTTAATTCCTTCCGATATCATCATTGAGGACTCAGATAAACACTTCATGTCGAAAAAAGAGTATTCAGTACTGTTGCTGATCTTTTCCCTTGGGTCAAAAACTATTAATTCTTCCAATGTCTTAGTTTCTAAGCCCTCCGCCTCCTCCACAAACCACTGCCTGAACAGCGTCTCTGCCAGTGCCTCTAGGGTTTTGTTCTGGCGGTACAGCAGGTCAATCTTGTCATCAAGGCTGCTGAGGATGGAGGCGATGGAGTGTTGTTCGGGCAAATCTGGAATTATTAAATCTAAATCCTCAAGCATTCCTTTTGTTAACGCTCTTCTCGTAGCACCAATTTCGGATATGCTTAGAAGGTACTCTTTTTTAGCTTGCAAAAAATAAAGCAAATAGTCGCTATCCAGATTTTTTTTATTGGTTCTAATGATTGCTACATGCTGGTTTACTCTCGCCGGTAAGACTTTTTCAGGGACTTTACAAACTCTTGCAACACTATCACCTGTGATATTTAGGAGGACATCTCCATTCTGTACAGTTACATTACGCAGTGCTTCTGCTTGCTCTTCATCAATAAATGCAAGACCATTATATGAAAATTGAAAATCAAGCACATTTTGACTTCTTATCAGCGATATCCCTTCTGATTTGTAGGCGTTATCACCTCCAGTCGGTGTAGCGCCGCTCCCTATCTTGGTAGTCAAATGCTTCAGCTTATATTCCTTCCACTCACTCATTTCCCGCCGTCCTTATTTCATTTAACCTTTTTCATTGATTTTTTTTCTTTATTGGGCTGATCAATATATTCTAAATTTATCTCTCTGAGAAATAATATCTTCAGGTTCAGTGATTTCACCACGAAGCGCTCCATCAATTAGCCCATTTAGCTGTTTTATTCGTATTGCTATTTCTTCGAGTCTGTAATATAATGGTTTTACCCAATATATTAAAATAAAAAATATAAAAACAATAACCAGACCAAATTTTACTTGAACTTCAAGAAGTTCGTAAGGAGGCCAATTTAAATCCTTTAATATCCAAATGATTGATATCAAAAGAAAGAATTGATATACTCCACCTAATAAGAATATTTTGAACTTTTTTTCATCAATTTGATTCTTTTCAAATATTTTTAAAAATTTTCTTTCAAAAAATATTACCGAGAATGCCGAAATTGCATCCAAGGCAAAAAAGGATAATAAAAACCAATACGGTAATGAGTTGAGAACTTCTACTGGTATAGTATAACTTGAAAATAATAAAGGACTTAACCGCTGATAAAGAACTATTGAAAAAATAATTATTATTGGTATAAAATTAAAATAACCCGTTTTGGTTTTAGGTGCATTGAATATTCGTAAAACACGTTCATCATATTTTATTACATATAACAATTCAAGTATTCGATACATTTGAAAACAAAGCACAATTATTAAAGATGCAAACACCACTTTGAAATAGAAGACGTTAGTTGAATTTAAATTAAATTCTATTTGACTTATTGATAGTTCGATTAAAAGCCAGATTGAAATAGCAATTGTTGTAATAAGAGCAATGAATTGTGTAGTAAGGAATCTTTTCTCCTCTTCTAAAGAATTGCATTCGTCCTTCATGAATTTAATCCACTCACAAATATTTAGAGCTGATGTAATCTGTTTAGGTTCAGGATTTTGGCTCAAATTCAATTATTACACCCAGTTTAATGGCATATTGCAGTTTGGACAATTTCTGATTCCAGACTGTAAAGGATAACTACAACGAGGACACATGGGGACATTTTGATTAGAGTTACCTTTAAGGAGTTTATACAATAAAATCGCTCCTCCAACAATTGCCGCTCCTCCAATGAACGCATCCCATGCAGAATCTTTTGCCATATAACTTTATCATTATGATTTTATTCGATATATGGTTTACTATTTGAAAATTCTCTCATTTTTAATTTTAAACAACAAGCTGAATACACAAAGGTATATAACTATTTATTCTTATTTACAAATAGAGATTGATTATATGCTTGAAAAGAAAAATCAAGAGATTGCTTCAAGAGACAGAATAACAGGTACTCTGACCGAGGAAGATGAAAAACATCTTGATGCCAGCATGAATCATAACGATAGTTTATTGATGCTACTCGCACGAATGTAGCGATTGCGTGTTTCTTTTTAACCACCTGAAAATACGTTCTTCAGGACATTTATATTTTGCAATTTCAATTAAAACTTTGATGATTTCTTCATCTTTTGCATGTATATGAACTCCTTCATGCCTCAGGAGGAAATCTGCCACTTCAAAAGCTGTCCTTTTGTTTCCATCCATAAAAGGATGATTTGTGATTATTCGATATAAAACCATTGATGCTTTTTTGAATATGTCGTTATCCTTTTCAAGTAGGTAAATAAGGTATTCCACACTTCCTTCATTAAGAATCCCTTTTTGTCCTCCATATTTATCTATGATTTTATCATGAATCATTAAGATTTTTTTGGACGTTAATTCAAGCATATTGTTTCATCCTTTTCCTGCATTTCCTCGATGACAGGCGCTTTGTTCCGGCTTTTAAGAAGACGTTCGTAATAAAGCGAGTTTATCTGGCGCTCTAACGCTCGGACGCTCCAGTTCTGCTCAACCGCTTCCTGGATATAATAGGACAGAGCATCCTCATTCTCAACTCTCATGAGCAGTTTGTAGTGTGTCCATGTCAATTCTCTCCTCAATGCGGAGAGAATTGGAAACCTGAGGTAAAATAACCTCATGTTCCACAGGCTTTGTTCAGAGAAACCTTTTCCAAAATCCGCATTTAACTTAATTGAAATGTTTTTTATCTGATAGGTTCTATAGTCTGCCCTTTGCTTGCCTTTTTGTTCCTCCTCTACGATCAGCCTTCCAATGTTCCAATACGCCTCCACCATGGCAAAATTGGCGGCACGGTAAGCATTTTGCCGGGCAGTTTGAAGAATATCGACAATGTTTAGGTAACGTTCGCGTCGAACTTCAGGCTGATAGATATTCTTTTCTTTTTTTGTGGCTCGCTTTGGCAGGATACTATTTCTCATTTTCACTATCCTCAAAATTTGTAGCTTTTTCCTTGACCTTCTTATATTTCTTCCCCTCAGAAACAATTACCGCGGAATCCTCGTTAATTGAATTAGTGTCAAAATCATTTTCATTATCAAAATTGAAAGCCTGCAATTTCCGCGCAATGGTTTTCGCATCAGGCAATAAGTTCTTATAGCTTTCAGGCAGGGTAGGGCTGATGCTGTAAGTAGATACGCCAATAGGATGAACCGATGTCTTCAGGGCATATTCTACGATGGTGCGCTTTTTGTTCTTGCAGATAATTATGCCGACGCTGTCGTTTTCATGGGGCAGTTTCACCCTGTCGTTCAGCAGGTTAAGGTAAAATTCCATTTTGCCCTTGTACTCAGGTTTGAAATCACCGATTTTAAGCTCTATGGCTACAAGGCATCGAAGTTCACGATGATAAAGAACAAGATCAATAAAAAATTCTTCATCATCAACCGTAAGCCTGAACTGATTGCCCAGAAACGCAAAACTGAAGCCCATCTCACATAAAAAATTCCTGATATTCAAAATAAGGGCTTCCTCAAGCTGGTGCTCTGAGTGTTCATCTGCCAGTTCCAGGAAATCAAAGGTATAATGGTCTTTCACCGCAAGTTTTGCCTGATTCTTAATGGTGTCCGGAACGGTTTGATCAAAGTTGGTCTGGTTAAGGAGGTATTTCTCGAAAGATTTATTTTCGATCTGGTGTTGCAAAATTCGCACCGTCCACCCAAATTTTTTTGAGGCGATCATGTAAAACTGTCGTTCATGGTCATCTTTGCATTTACTCATAATTACAGTATGATGAGTCCATGCAATTTCTCTAATCAATGATTGGAGAATTTCCTTGTCCTTATATTCTTCATAGAATTGTCGCATCAGCCAGAGATTTGGAGCAGAAAAACCCCTTATTCCCGGAAATTCTGCCTGAAGATCTCCAGAAAGTTTTTCTACTACCGATTTTCCCCAGCCTGCATTCGTTTGTTTTTCAATAATAGATTTGCCGATGTCCCAATACAATGCGATCATTTCCGTATTGACCGCTTTTAATGCTTCATATTGAGCAGACCGGATTCTTTGTTTAATGTCTGCCAGTAATTCTAAATATCCACTGGGGGTTATATCGTTCATTTGTTCTCGACCTTAATTTTCGAAAGATTCTCCTGTATGAGTTTGTTAAGTCCGGATTCATCTGCTATCTGTTTTTCCAGTTCAGCCTTCAAGGAACTGAACCTCTCTACAAAATTGAAGTCATCTTCATCATCTGCTAACCCAATATACCTGCCCGGTGTCAAAACATTGTTCAGCGCTTTCACTTCCGCCAGTGTCGCCGATTTACAAAAGCCCTGTACATCCTTATATTCGTCTTCACCTGTTCGCCAATTATGATAAGTTCCTGCAATCAATGAAATGTCTTCACCAGACAAATCCCTGTTCCTGCGGTTTATTAAAAAGCCCATATTGCGGGCATCAATAAACAAGATTTTGCCTTTGCGCTGTTGTTTGTTACGGCTCAAAAACCACAGACATGCGGGGATCTGGGTATTCAGAAATAGCTTGGTAGGGAGATTCACAATACAATCAATCAAATCGTTTTCCACCATCGCCTTGCGTATTTCACCTTCATTATTGGTTTTAGTGGTCAGCGAACCTTTAGCCAGAACAAAGCCTGCTTGCCCGGTCGGCGCCAGATGATAGAGAAAGTGCTGTATCCAGGCATAGTTGGCGTTAGCTGGCGGCGGAGGCAGTTTCTGTCCTAACACGCTCCAGCGCGCATCATCACGGAGCACCTCGCCGCTCCAGTCGCTGTCGTTAAAAGGCGGGTTGGCAATGATATAATCTGCCTTCAAATCCTTATGCATATCATTGAGAAAAGAGCCTTCATTGTTCCATTTTACATTGCTGCTATCAATGCCACGGATAGCTAAATTCATCTTGGCCAGGCGCCATGTGGTCTGGTTGCTCTCCTGCCCGTAAATTGAGATGCGGTCTTTAGGATCAATACTTAATTTCCGGCCATTATTAATTTTATAATGATCTTGATGCGCCTCTACAAACTTTTCACTCTGCACAAACATACCGCCAGAACCGCAGCAGGGGTCAAAAACGCGCCCCTCATAAGGCTCAAGCATTTCAACCAGCAGCTTTACCACACTGCCTGGAGTGTAGAACTGGCCTCCCTTTTTGCCTTCTGCAAGTGCAAATTCGCCAAGGAAGTATTCAAATACCTTGCCCAGGAGATCTTTACCTTTGGCTTCCTTGGTACCCAATTCTGCGCTGCCTATAAGGTCAATCAAACCGCCAAGGCTCTGTTTGTCTAACTTCTCCTGTGCAAATACTTTGGGCAACACCCCTCTTAGTGAAGGGTTGTCCTTTTCGATGGCATCCATTGCTTCATCTACGTCTTTGCCTATGGTGGGAAGTTTTGCACGACCCTGCAGCCAATTCCAGCGCGAAGAAGGGGGCACGTAGAAAACCTTTTCAGCAGTGTATTCGTTCTTATCTTCGGCGTCTGCACCTTCATAGGCGTCTTTGCCTTCTTTCAGCTTTTGATGAAGTTCGAGAAAGGCGTCAGAAATGTATTTCAGGAAGATTAAGCCCAATACAATATGCTTGTATTCGGCTGCGTCCATGTTCTTGCGCAACTTATCTGCTGCCTTCCAGAGTTTCTTCTCTAACGGTTCCTCGCTTTGGTTGTTTTTCTCTTTGTCGTTCCTGGCCATCAATCAGTCTCCGAATAACTTTGGGGATATAGGCGTATTGTGTATATCTTCATTTTGGATATGTTGCTCTTAATTTATTTAAAGTCCATAATATCCAAAGGGATTTATAATTTTCCTTATAGCCGTGTTGCTTGCATGAGCATATGTCTCTGTTCTGCAAACCAAAACCTTTAATCCCAAATAATAACACTTACCGATATTAGGAGAAAAAAAATCATGGCAGTAAAAAAATATGATGGTCCATCCTTGACAATTGAAATAGATGAAGAAAAATGCAACGGCGACGGGGAATGCGTTAACGTCTGCCCGACCAATGTTTTTGAACTCGTAGATGGCAAATCAAAAGCTACACGCGTTGCAGACTGCATCGAATGCTGCGCATGCGTGGATGCATGCCCCACAAAGGCAATCAAGCACAGTTCGTGCTAAGGGGTCACGGAAAAATAACGTATCCAATTTTATTCATAAAGCGATACCTCGCTTTATGCGGTATAGGGGTATGCAAAGCATACCCCTTCTTTTGATAAAACTTTCGTAAAGTTTTTTCATAATACCTGACAACAAATCTGCGTTTATCTGCGGTTTGATTTCTAAGATTCCGCTATCTTATTTTTGGGTAATCCTAAAACCCAATTCTCAGCCGTAAAGCGAGTTTTTCCGGAAGATGTGCCGCAAGCATATCTTCAATTACTTTTTCAATATCATAAGCTGCTCTTTCAAGCTCGATTTTTCCTGATTCGGTATCAAGAACGGCAAACGCAGCGCGTGGATTCCCGTCCCTCGGCTGACCGACAGAGCCGGGATTTACGATTATGCCTTCAGGATACTCTTTTTTGAACTGGATATGGGTATGACCCAATACCAGGATATCAGCATTTGCGGCAGATAGCATCTCAGGCATTACCTCTTCAGGATAAACATATTCATCAATATCATACGGGCTTCCATGAACAAGGACTATCCTTTTTTCATCAATGGTAATGGATTCAATATTTTTGAGCCCTTTAATGTAACCAGAATTATCCAGCGACACCTCATTTCTTGTCCATTCAAGCGCAGCCTTTGCATACGGATTAAACCCCGAAGTATCTCCTGTAACCAAAGCCCTTTCATGATTTCCCATGATGGAAATTATCTTATTCCTTTTGAATAATTCAATCGTTTCATCAGGATATGGATTATAACCAACAATATCGCCAGCATGCAATATTCTTTCAACGCCAGAATCAGCGAGAGCAGAAAGAACGGCTTTTAGCGCAACAGCATTGGAATGAACATCCGCAATCAATCCGATTAGCATATTAATAGATATACAATGATTTCCCAAATAGTTGTCCTTGATGAAAAAAGTAAGAGCTTCGATGGGAACCCTGGGCGTCCTGGGACTTGAACTTGTGCAGATGGATACGCCGCCCACTACGGCTTATCTTCAGATTTATACTGAAAAACGCTGCAAGGCGAACTGCCAGTTCTGCGCCCAGGCAAAAAGTTCATCCGCCGATATAACCCATATTGCCCGCGGCATGTATGTGCCTTTTGACCTTGAATTAGTCGTGAACCGGCTTAAGATGGCTTACGAGCGGGGCTATCTTGCCCGCACCTGCATCCAGACAGCGCTTTATGATACATGGTGGGAGGATACGGTTCATTTAATCAAAAGGATACGCAAAGATTGCCGAATCCCGATATCGCTTTCGGTTTTCCCGCTAAGTACGAAGCAATATGAAGACTTGAAAAAAATGGAGATTAACGAACTTGTGATACCTCTTGATGCCTGTACACCGGAGTTATTTGACAGGATAAAAGGAAAAAGTGCTGGCGGCCCTTATTCATGGAAAAGCCATGTGGATGGGTTGAAACGTGCGGCCTGCATATTTGGAAAAGTGGGAACGCATCTCATGCTTGGTCTCGGTGAAAGCGATGAAGATGCGGTAAGGATTATTTCAAAATTAAACGGGGATAAAGTGAATATCGCGCTTTTTTCATATACATATATTCCAGGTTCCCAGGGCAATTTCCGAAGTGAAACCGAGGAAAAAATAATCAAACATTACCGAACTGTGCAGCTTGCACGGCATCTGATTATGGAAGGAATTGCATCTTATTCAGATATGCGATTCGAAAACGGTACACTCAAGGACTTTGGGGTGAGCAGCGATATATTGCTCTCGATTATTGAGAAGGGAGAGGCTTTCCAGACCTCGGGCTGCCCTGACTGCAACCGTCCCATGGCGAATGAGACTTTCTCAAAGATTTATAATTTCCCACGAAAAACCAGTAAGGAAGAAATAACAAGCATAAAGAGGGATATGGGATTGGCTGGCCGGATACCACAATCTTAATTTACAATCCAAACAAAGTTACATTATCAACCGGGAGAGGAAATCAATGGAAATTACTGAAAAAATATTCGAATTTGCAGATGAAATCGGGCCTGAAAAGATTATCCATCTGTACGAACCGAGAACAAAAATGAAAGCCATTGTCGTTGTGGACAACGTGGCGGCAGGTCCTGCTATCGGGGGTGTGCGTATGGCGCCTGACGTGACCACGACAGAAGTCCGAAGGCTTGCCCGTGCCATGACCTACAAGAACATCATGGCAGGACTCCCACACGGCGGCGGGAAATCAGGAATTATAGCCGATCCGAGAATCGTAAACAAGGAACAGATAATCAGGACATTTGCCAGGGGAATAAAGAATCTTCTGGAATACATACCCGGACCCGATATGGGAACCGATGAAGCATGCATGGCGTATGTCTATGATGAAACCTCGCGCGCAGTCGGGCTGCCCAGAGAGCTTGGCGGGATTCCGCTTGACGAAATGGGCGCAACAGGATATGGAGTGGCTGTATGTACGGAGGTTGCGAAAGATTATATTAATCTTGACTTAAACGGTGCGCGGCTCACAATCGAAGGGTTCGGGAATGTGGGAAAACCTGCGGCGCGTTTTCTTTCAGAAAAAGGCGTAATACTCGTAGCTGCAAGCGACTCAAGAGGAACGATTTACAATTCAAACGGCTTGAATGTGGAAGAATTGATACGGATTAAAGAATCCACAGGCTCGGTTACAAATTACAAAGACGGGGAAGTTTTAAAAACCACAGACCTGTTGATGGTAAGCACCGATATTTTCATTCCTGCGGCGCGTCCTGATGTGATAAACGAGGCAAATTCGGATGTTCTGGATGCAAAATTGATAATCGAGGGTGCAAACATCCCGATTACTGAAAATGCAGAGAAGATGCTCCACGACAGGGGCATCCTGATTGTTCCTGATTTTGTGGCTAATGCCGGCGGTGTGATAACAGCATCAGTTGAATATCACGGCGGAACCGAGACTGTAGCGCTTGACAGGATAAAAAGCACCATTTCCAGGAATACTAAAGAGATTCTTGACAAAGTATATAGCGAAAAAACTTACCCCAGGGAAACGGCAGTCGATATTGCAAAACAAAGAATATTCCGTGCTATGAAATACAGGGAATGGATGTAATTAATGCTTTCTTCGATATTCGAGCCGGAATCAATAGCAGTAATCGGTGCTTCTAACAACGAGACAAAGTGGGGAGGACGAATACTCAAGAATATATTGAGCGGTTTTAAAGGACAAGTATTCCCTGTAAATCCAAAGGAAAAGGAAGTGCAAGGAAGAACTTCATATTCTTCTGTCCTTGATATTCCTTATGAGGTCACAATGGCAGTGATAGCAGTACCCGTGCAGCTTGTCCTTAATGCTGTTGAGGAGTGCGGGAAAAAAGGCGTTAAGGGACTTATTGTGGTAAGCGCAGGGTTTAGCGAGACAGGAAATGCAGGTTTAGAACTTGAACAAAAGCTGTTATCCATTGTGAAAAAGTACGGTATGCGAATGATAGGACCGAATACGCTCGGGATAGTCAATGAACCTGTAAACCTCAATGCTACTGTCATAGGCAGGCTCCCGCGCCCGGGTACGATTTCTTTCATTACACAGAGCGGAACGCTGGGTCTTGCAATAGCGGAGTGGACTATAGATATGGGACTTGGTCTCTGCAAAGTAATAAGCACAGGCAATAAAGCCGATATCGATGATGTTGACCTGATAGAATATCTTGATAAAGACCCATCTACTGGTGTAATAGCAATGTATGCAGAAGGAATCAAGCGCGGAAGGAATTTTCTGGAGGCAGCGCGCCGCACTAAAAAACCAATAATCGCTATTAAGACAGGAAGGTCAAAAAGAGGCGCAAAAGCGGTTTTTTCACATACAGGTTCCATCGCAGGCTCGGATGAAGTTTATTCTGCGGCTTTCAGGCAGGCGGGAATTCTGCGGGTTGATACAATCGATGAGGTTTTCGATGCAGCGCTTGCATTTTCATGCCAGCCGCTCCCGAGGGGAAATAATGTCGCAATCCTATCAAATGGCGGCGGGGCTTCAATCGTAGCGACAGACGAGTGCGAGAGGCATGGCATCAACATAGTTGACCTGGCAGAAGAAACAAAAGAAAAGATAAAAAAAGTAATCCCGGAATTTGCATCGGCTTCAAATCCCGTTGACACCGCCGGAACGTCTTCCTATACGGCTTACAGCGAGATTATTAAAGCGCTTCTTCTCGATAAGAACGTGGATGCCCTCATAGCGATTTACGTGCATACCCTGATGTCAGATGCGATACCGCCTGCCGAGGCAGTGGTCGAGATAAAACGAAAATGCCCAAAACCTGTAATAGCATGCTGGATGGGGGGGAAAGGAATCGAAGAAGGTGTTGATATCCTGAAGAACGGCTGCCTGCCTAACTATTCAGTTCCGGAAAGGGCTGTGAAAGCGCTGGCTGCGCTTATAAGGCACAGGGAGTTCCTTGAAACTGTAAAAACTAGAGCTGCAGAGGAGAGCGAATGACAAAAATTCTTACTGAGCATGAGGCAAAAAAACTCCTTGCAAAGTACGGCATACCTGTGACGGAGGAACGTATTGCAGGGAGCTCAGATGAGGCTTTTGATATTGCGATGGAGCTTGGGATGCCTGTTGCCATGAAAATATCCTCGCCTGAAATTCCGCACAAAAGCGATGTGGGCGGAGTAGTCCTGAATGTGAAAGAGGACGAGATAAAAACAACATATTCCGAAATCTTATCAAGAGTTAAAAAAGCAGTTCCGGGCGCCAGTATCGAAGGTATCCTGGTGCAGCAGATGGCGCCTGCGGGTCATGAGACCATCGTGGGTCTGAAAAAGGATGCTCAGTTCGGTCATGCGCTGATGTTCGGGCTTGGCGGGATTTTTGTGGAGGTTTACAGGGATGTTTCTTTCAGGGTCGTGCCTATCAATAAGAGCGATGCGCTTTCGATGATTTCGGAGATTAAAGGCTATCCGATACTCAAGGGAATCCGGGGAAAAATGCCTGCTGATATTGATGCTATCGCAAGGGTGCTTGTCTCGGTTTCGGATATGGCTGAAAAGGAGAACATCATTGAGCTTGATATTAACCCGCTGATTGTGAATGAGAGCGGGGCGATTGCAGTGGATGCGAGGGCGATGGTGGAGGGAGTGTAGTATGAAGGAACATTAATTAAGCTAAGAAGTCAGTGAAGCTCCCCACAGCAGAGCTGTGGGGCATCTCCTGGTTCCTCGTTTTGTTGTTGCATTTCTGGGAGGCTGTACCCAACCGCAGCAGAGCTGCGGGGTATTCCGATAAAATCAATTTTATGCCAATTCGATTTTATAACCACTATAAAAATACTTGAACTTGTTGAGAAAAACCAACAGCCAAATACAGGTTATCCAAAATATGAAGCTTATCCTAATTTTTTAAGATTCGAAGGTTCAAGGATCAAAACTCTAATCCTCAGGTTAGAGCATAATGAATTTGCCCAAACTTTTTCACAATATTTATTTAACGAAGATTACAGGATATTTCTTCCGAAACTGAAAGAAAGATTTACCCATATTATTGATTCTAATGATTCAAATAACCGAATAGCTCCGTGGGATGATTCTCGTGAATGGGTTTTTATTAAAAGCATTTTAGATAGAATATGTTCGGCAACACCTAAAATATTCTCATAAACCAAAAGGTCATTGTAATATTATAGCAACTCTTATCAAGTAGAAAGTGGAATGTAGAAAATACTATGTCCTCCACCGCAAGCGTCAAAATAAGTTCCGACGCAAAAATGCTCCTCGACACGCTCCATCAGAAAATGCGAGCCATGGGCATGAAAGTCACAGAACAAAAGATTCTGGATACCCTGATAGAATACACAGATTTAACTCAAATCAAAAAACTCATCCAGAAAGAAGAAAACGAAGCCCTTGCCATGCTCCAAAAACCTGTTAACTGGGGCGTTGAAGATTCTTCTGAGCATATTGATAAATACGTATATGGTGAAATTCATGAGCCTTCTACTCGATACCTCAGCGCTCGTCGCCGCAAGAAACGTTAAAGACAGAAACCATAATAAAGCTTTGGAAGTAATGACTCCTGCACTTCAAGGCGAATATGGCAAGCTGTTTGTCAGCGACTATATCTTCGATGAGGCGATTACCCTTGCTTATGTCAGGACTGGCAGCAAGAAATTCGCTTACGACATAGGAAAATTTGCAAAAGCAAAACCCATAAACTTTCGCTTTATAGAGCCGATAGATTTTGATAAGGCGTGGGAACTTTTCCAGCAGTATGAAGATAAGCATTTGAGCTTCACAGACTGCACAAATATTGCGCTGATGGAAAGGCTTGGTATTGAAACTATTTTTACTTTTGATGCAGAACTTAATGGATTGGTAAATGACATCCTTGTATGATTCTGCTAACCATTGCTATGCTTTTTTCCCGTATCTCCTTATCTCCTCAATTATCTTCTTATCCACAATCCCCGGCTCAGTCATCTTCCTGGCATCAAGTATCTCGTTCAAGTACTTCTCAGGAATAATATCCCTCTCGACAAGCACCTGCCTCAACGATTTATTCTCAGAAAGCGCAGTCTTCACAAGCTGCGCCACAGCATCATAACCGATATAAGGATTAAGCACAGTCGCAAGGGCATGGCTATTCTCAAGAAGCTCGCCGCATCGCTTTTCATCCACTACCAGACCTGAAATACAATCTTCCCTGAGCATCTTTATGGTATTCGTCAAAAGTTCAATGCTCCACAAAATGTCAAATGCGATAAGAGGCGTCATCACATTCAGTTCCATCTGCCCCGCTTCTGCCGCCAGTGCAACCGCATGGTCGTTGCCCATGACCTGGAAGCAGACCATGTTCACCGCTTCAGGAATCGAGGGATTAATTTTCCCCGGCATTATTGACGAGCCGGGCTCAACTTCAGGCAGGATTATCTCGGCAATCCCAGTTTTCGGTCCTGAATTAAGGAGGCGCAGGTCGTTTGAGATTTTGTTGAGTTCAATTGCCAGAATCCGCAACGCGCCGGATACATCCATAAAACCCGCCATGCTCCAGTGGAGCATAATGCTGTCCCCCTGATAAAACTGAAAACCTGTAAGTTTGCCCAGTTCCGAAATAATCGTCTTTTTGAAATCAGGATGCGTATTGATGCCTGTGCCGACGGCGGTCCCGCCGATTCCCAGCTCTAACATGCTGTTTTCCGCGGCGGCAATTCGCACGATACACTTCCCAAGCGATGCCGCATATCCGCCAAACACCTGGCCGTACCTTATGGGCACAGCATCCTCAAGATGAGTCCTTCCGACCTTGATAACATGGTCGTATTCTCTTGCTTTTGCAAGGAACCCGGCAAATATCTTTTCCAATTCCTCGATAAGAGGCGGCATAGTGAGAAGCACGCTCAACCGTATCGTAGTTGGTATAACGTCATTGGATGACTGCGCCATGTTTACATGGTTATTCGGGTGAACGAGATGATAATCGCCTGGTTTTCCGCCAAGTTTTTTAATCGCTACGTTAGCGATGACCTCATTCATATTCATGTTAAAAGGCGTGCCCGCCCCTGCCTGGAAAACGTCGAGTATGAACTGGTCGCTATATCTGCCTTCGATAATCTCATCCGCAGCTTTGACTATTGCTTTACCGATTTTTTCATCAAGCATACCGAGTTTCATATTTGCCAGTGCGGCTGCTTTCTTGATGATGGCAAGGGATTTTATGAAATCCTGTTTTGCCCGAAGCCCGCTTAGCCTGAAATTTTTAGAAGCGCGTGTTGTAAATGCTCCATAAAGTACGTTTTCAGGGACTTCGATTTCACCCAGACTGTCCTTTTCAATCCTGCTCATTTGAACCTCTTGATGTTACCTAATATTAATCGGATATTTTAAAATCTTATGTGTTAATGGAGTTATTATTTCGGGTGGAGTGTTATAACACTGTTTATGTTGTCCTTCACTGCCGGGCAGTTCAAGGGTGGAAAGTTCAGGAAATTTGATTCCCGCTAAGCGAGGCAATCACATATCTGATACAATTTTTCAAAATCATAAATAAATCCGGTGGAAAATCTTCCAAATTTAAAGCAAAATGACCATTAATAGAGACATTACATAGCAGATGATACTATAAGATTCCTAAAGGAGAAAAGAAAAATGGATTGCTGTGGATCAAATAAACCGAAAGAACCAGATAAAGATATAAAACAAGAACAAACAGGCACTGGAAAAAATCCAGTCGAAAAAGAGCAAGCCCATGGCGGAGGTTGCTGCGGTGGCGGCACCAAAGATATGTTGCTGCATATTGCGCTGATGATTATCGTAGTTGTAGTAATATCATATCTTACAAATAGATGAGAACTATGAAATCTATGCTGTAATCCCTATTTGGGAACATGATTAACTTTAATTCCAAAAGTTATTAATGTAAAGTTAAAAATTTTAAAACAAGGAGTCTTTTTATTTACAGTATTTCAACCACAATTCACATTAAAAAGCAGGTTCTTATTGTAAAATAGTGGCCGGAAAAAAACACTATTTTTTCCCACTCCTATCTTCCGGCCACCTCTTTCCCCTTAATTGTGGTTATAATATCATTCAAGGATGCTGCCATCTGGTATCTGTATCAATTTATATTCATCTTCCAAATCCATCAAAAATCATTAGCGCAATTCTAATCGATTTTTTTGGAGTGGTTTTATAAATTTTAAGCAAGAATAGGCTAAATTTTGTTTTTATAAACCACAACCCACTTAAAAGGGCAGGTTCTTAAATTGATTTAGTTTACATTTGTTGTAAAGCAGAGGTTGAATGAATGTAACTAAGAGGAACCCGGATGAACAGAAAACATAAAAACATACTCGGCATTGGGATTGTGGCTATACTTATATTCTATCTCGGTGCGCAGAGTTTCAGCAACGCCCTCTCATTTTACTATGAAGTTGACGAATTTGTCCAGAAGGCGGACACATTAAACGGTAAAGTTGTGAATGTAAACGGTACTATAGTAAAAGGCTCTACTATATGGGAACCTGAGAAAGCCAGGCTTACATTCAAACTGGGAGATAAAAACGCCACCATCACAGTGGTATCAAACGAGGGAATGCCAGGTAATTACAAGGAGGGTATCCCGGCAGTAGTGACTGGATTTTTCATAAACGGCACTTTCCAGGCAACCCAGGTTGTCACAAAATGCCCCTCAAAGTACGGCGGAGACCTTGATCACGGAGACCATAACGAAACATAAAGGAGAATTTTAATGGAATTAGGAGAGACAACATTAACTATTGCGTTAATCTTGACCGCATATGCAATTTTTGCTCACATAATCGGAATATGGAAAAAGAAAAACGAGCTTATCGACAGCGGCAGGATCGCAATAATCGGGATCGCAATACTGACCACAATCGCATCCATCTGGCTATTTAATCTCTTCATTACCCGTAATTTCCAGTATGAATATGTAGCGATTTACAGCAGCCTGGATTTACCGATGGTATACACCATCTCGGCATTCTGGGCAGGCGCTGACGGTTCGCTGCTGCTCTGGGCGTGGCTCATCTCGATATATATTGCAATTATCGCAGCGCGGGGTAAATCCTACGACAACCTGATCAAACATGCAATGCCCATAGTCCTTATCACTCTTGCTTATTTCTTCTATATGCTGCTCACCGTATCCCGTCCTTTCAGGATGCTTGATTTCATGCCTGTGGACGGGAACGGGTTAAATCCTTTACTTCAGGATCCTGGAATGTTATTCCACCCCACAACTCTTTTCTGGGGCTATGCAGGCGTGATTATCCCATTCGCGTTAATGGTCGCAGGCATTTATCTTGCTGATGATACCTGGACTTACCGCGCAAGGCGCTGGGCGCTGTGGGCATGGCTTGGTTTAGCTCTTGGCAACATGTTCGGGAGCTACTGGGCATACACAGTGCTTAATTGGGGCGGTTTCTGGGGCTGGGACCCGGTTGAGAACGCCTCGTTCCTTCCCTGGCTCACAATGACCGCTTTCTACCACAGCACCATGATAACGGAGCGTAAAGGCGGCATGAAGTTCTGGAATATCCTTCTTATCCTTTTCACATGGGAACTCACAGTTTACGGAACGCTTCTCACACGCAGCGGGATAATTGCTTCTGTGCATACCTTCGGGGAGTCCGTCACCGCCCCATATTATATCAATTATATGATAGTGGTGCTTGCAGCCACGCTGATACTTGTGGCATGGAAATACAACTCCATACAGAGCAAGAAGGTCTTTGAATCCTTCGTTTCAAGGGAGGCAAGCTTCCTCTACAATAACTGGATATTCATGGCCGCTACCGCATCCGTGCTCTGGGGAACCACATATCCCCTGCTCTCCGAAGCTTTCCGCGGCTACAAGGTAATGGTCGGCCCGAGTTTCTATAACCAGATAAATGTCCCGCTTGGCATAGCGCTTCTTTTCCTGATGGCAATATGCCCCCTCATTGCATGGAGGAAAGCCTCGGTTCCCCATCTTAAGAGAAACTTTACTAAACCATTAGTGGCAGCAGTGATTGCCATGGTCATCGCCTTTGCGCTCGGTATCCGTGATTTCTATGCGCTCTTTGTTGCAGTTGCAGGTACTGTACTAGTAGTATCCACCCACCTTCTGGATATATCAAGGATAGTGAATAAGCAGAAGAAGCTTGAGGATGCGGGACCCCTAAAGAATATTTCAAAGGCGTTCTGGAATAACCGCCGCACTTTCGGCGGTTACATGTGCCATATTGCAATCCTGATGATAATCGTAGCCGCCGCGGGGGCTGTGGTGTATGAGCAGGCGCAGACCTTCAACATGAGAGTCGGCGGAACGTACAGCCTGGGCGATTACGACTTCAAGCTCACGAATATCGACCAATATGCCCAAAA
Organism: Candidatus Methanoperedens sp.; assembly: GCA_023249105.1. Lineage (GTDB taxonomy): Archaea > Halobacteriota > Methanosarcinia > Methanosarcinales > Methanoperedenaceae > Methanoperedens. The sequence goes on from JAHFDG010000016.1 coordinate 62,505, forward strand.
CAACAGAGATGTACAGGCTGCATATTTTGATGTATATAAGAACGGTGAGAAGATATTGACAAAAGCCGAAGCGCGCATGTACCATTATGCGAGGCAGGAAAGCACCAATGTCAAACCCATGGCTTACACCGTCGGAATAGATGACTTATATTTCTCAGCCCAGGCTATTACCGCCGACGGCGCCACTGTCAAGCTCAAGGTAATGCCTTTGATGTTCCTGATGTGGATAGGCGGGTTCTACGTGCTCATCCTCGGAATCCTGATATGCATATCAACAGTTGTGCCCATAAGGCAGAAAATACTATTTGATGATATAAATATAAACAAAAACATTAAAGAAATAACAACGGAGAATGTACATGAAATCTAAAATAATTGCAATAATGTTTTTCATGGCTGTATTTGCAGTGCCGGTACTGGCCGTGACGGAGGAAGAGATCACCGCAAACCTGAACTGCCCCGACCAGGGAGGGTGTACAATGATCGCTATTGATTGCACATGCCCGAGCGCACTTGAGTTAAAAGATAAAGTCAGGGCAATGCTCGATGAGGGTCTTTCTGAAAAAAAGATATACAACAAACTTATAGCGGAATATGGAAAAGGCGTTCTTGCCACTCCGCCCAAAGAAGGATTTGACTGGATTGTGTGGCTTGCTTTGCCTGCTGGAGTAATTGTTGGAGGAGTTGTTGTCTATAAAATCAGCAGGAAGAGAATGGATGAGAATGAGGAATTTGAATTGGAATATGAAATGTTCTTGCAGGAGAAAGAAAAACATGAATAAATTATTGTCAATTTTTTTAATACTTGTCATTTTCGGAAGCGCAGCGTCTGCGGCTGAGATTAGCGGTAATGTTGTCTCTTTCGGGAAAAAGCTTGCCGATCAAAAGATTACGCTGAGCAGGGTAAATTCCACGCAGAGTGATGAAACGGGCGTGGTTTATAACTTTTTACCACTATCGGATACGACGACCGATAAAAATGGAAATTATGCCTTTAACGACCTCAATAACGGTATGTATCGTGTCAATGTAACCTACAACGGTATTACATACGGGGAAAATATCGGTCTTCAAGGGAAATCCGTAATAGATTTCAATCTCTCGGAAAATATCGAGGGATATATACTGAAGACGAATAGAACACTTGAAGGGATACCGGTACGTCTCATGGATGAAACCGGGATCGAGGTAATGAGCACTGTTACCAATAATAGCGGGAAATATTCGTTTAGTAAGGTTAATGCAGGAAAGAGTTACCTTGTCGAAACCACTTATGCGGATGTACCATTCACGAAACAGGTGAATGCTTCAGGAACTGCCGATTTCATCGTTTACGATTCCACGAAAGATGGGGATGCCCTCAGTGTAAGAATTGACCATATTGTCCTTTCCACAGCATCGAACGGGATAAAAGTGGATGAATACGTTGAATTTATGAATACCGGGGATAAGGTTTTCTTCAGTAAAGACCGTGCATTTGTAGGCATTTCAACGCCTGAGGGTATAACGAGATTCCAGACAGATGCCATGGAATGCTGCCTGCAAAGGGAGAAGGATTCAGCGTGGATAGACCCGATGAAACCGATATTGCCAGGGGAAACATATAAAGCACAAATATCATATGTTTTCAATCCGGAATCCTCAAAGAATATATTTTACAAAGGTATGATCTACAATACGTCATTCATCACGCTGCTTTCTGACAAAAAGAACGGTTTCGGAATTGAAAGCAGCTACGCTAAAAAAGAAATAGTCCCGAGCGAAGGGAAAGAATTCGAAGTATTAAGCTTCATGAATATACCAAAGAATCAGATACTGGATATCCAGATAACAGGGTATGTTCCATCAAAAACAGAGGGTGGAGGAGATTTTGGTTATCTTATCCCTGTAGCGGTGGTAGTATTGATAGGGGCAGTCGCGTATCCGCTGCTCAAAAACAAAATTGGCAAAAAGCCAGGAAGACGTTTAACCAAACCAACACTGCCCGTTCAGGTATCTTCGGATGAATCGGAAGAGGAAAATGAAGGCATTTCAGAGACGAATGTTATTGTGGAGAATGTCCCCGGAAAAGACATAAATGAAATGTCGTTCGACGAGCTGCTGGCTTTTAAGAACGCTGCATTTGAATCGATACTTTCTCTTGAAAATAAATTCAATGCAGGAGAAATTGCAGAAAAAGAGTACAAAGAACTCAAGAAAGAACACAAAGAAAATGCAACGCTTGTTATAAAACAGTTAAAAGAAGTGGCATTAAACCTTGACCTCAACCAGCCTGTTCCGGAACTTGAAAAAATTATAGCGCATATAGGCGACATAGATATTCTGGAAGAGCTGCTGGAACGAGAAAAAGAAGGAGAGAACAGGAATGAACTGAAGGAGATTATTGAACAGAGGATAGATGATATCGAACGCAATGAGTAAATATGTATGAGAGCGCGGGGAAACCCGCATCTCTGTCCAATAATGTTCCCCCCGGATAAGGAGAAAAGAGAAATTGTTCAGGTTGATTATGCTTTTTATCCTGCTAATCCCAGGAATTTATCCTGTCTTGGCAGACGATGAAATGACTTCCGGCCTGATATGTCCCTGCGAATGCGCCATGGTTATTTCAACATGCGACTGCGCCACCGCAATACAGGTTAAAAAAGAAATCACTCAGATGAAGGAAAATGGTTTTTCAGAAAAACAGGTATTTTCAGCACTCCAGGCAGAATACGGCAAGGAGATTCTGGCACATCCTGAAAAAACTAATTCAATGTTATTATGGATGGGGGGTATATCCTTGATTATTTTGTTTGTGTTTCTTGGATTTGTTCTAACTAAAAAACCAATTCCGGATATTATACCCACCCCCAACAACGAAAAATATAAACAGCTGTTTGAGGAAGAATATCGAAAATTTGTTTTTGAAGTGGAGGGAAAGTGAAAATTATTCTAAAGAAAACCATTCCACTGTTCATGATACTGTTTTATTTAATAAGCATTGCTTTTGCTCAGACTAATGAGAGTTTTCGGGGTGGAAAAAATAATACTGAGAATATTATTCCAGACATCCATGGAGACGCAAGCAGAACTGGCTTAAACAATTTGATAAATGGACAAAGCCCGGGCAACCAGAGCTACAATATAAAGGTAGTCCTTGACCATATTTTCATTTCTAAGAAAAATGATTCTCTTGAGATATCTGAAGTCGTTGTATTCAGGAATGAGGGGCAAGAGATTCACTACAGCAAGGATAACCATACTTTCTTTGCAATTTCAACTCCGCCGGACGCAAAAAATTTAAAAGCCGATGCGATGGAGTGCTGTCTTGTTCAAGAAGAAGGAGTGGTGCTTATGGACCCGATGAAGGCGGTTAAACCATGGGAGAACTTTGAGATGGAGATATCTTATACACTTCTTCCCCAGGGTTCAGAATATACGTTCAATAAGAGCGCCATATACAATACCACATCTCTTTCGATATTCATTGATAAAAAAAGTGGAGTGAGCCTGGAAGTGCCATATGACGTTCTGACACTTGCAGGGAAGGAATATGATGTTATTGCTTTTAATAATCTCATAGCAGGGGAAATAATCAGCATCCCTGTGAAAATATCACAAACAACACCGGGGTCGGATTATCTATACGCAGGAATTGCACTATTCTTTTTATTTTGGATTGGTTTAATATATCGTTTTAAAGAAAAAATCATAAGGAGAAGAAAACAGGAGTTTACCCTGGAAGAGCTTGAACTTGAGAAAAGAAAGATTTTCCAGACAATTCACGGATTTGAAAAACATGCGGGGGCAGAAAAATCTGAAGAGTACATGAAATTAATGGAGGAATACAGGCAGAAAGCAATCCAGATATTTATTAAAATAGATAAAATAAAAAACAAAGGTCAGCCTGAACTTTTAAAAGGAGTGGAAGAAACGCAAACAGAGGCAACTAAAATAAATCAGGAGGGTTTGGAGTGTCAAGATCAAAAAAACATAAAGGAAAAATGTTGAAGGAAAAACAAACTAAAAAATTACCATACATGAGCATTTTGTTCATGGTTATAGTTATTGCGATTTTCAGCGGTGCGATATACTTAATTATGAGTAAATCCGCATCCTTGGACCCAGTTGATAAAGATGCCATCAAAATGACCATCACCATGGCAGGCTTTGAACCCAATATAATCAGGGCAAAAGCAGGGCAGCCTGTCACAATAAACCTTATCAACCCGGATAATTCACACCACACCGACGGCGGCGGAGTTCATAACTTCATGCTTACAGCAGGTTTAGCGAACATGAACATAACCGTTCAGCCCGAAAGCCAGAAGGTCTTCACATTTACCCCTACACAGAAAGGAGAATATCACTGGTACTGCGATTCATGCTGCGGAGGGAGAGAGAATCCCAGCATGCATGGAACACTTATAGTGGCTTGAAGGAAGTACAATGGCAATTGACCCACAGACATTAACTCTTCCCCTTGTAATCATTGCAGGCTTAGTTGACGGCTTCAATCCCTGTGCTTTTGCAGTCCTGCTATTGTTCATAACCTTTACCATGGGCATGCTCCACCTGCAGACAAATTACAGGTATGGATTGATGAAGGTGGGTTCGATATACATAAGCGGGATATTCGTAACATACGTGTTAATAGGCGTGGGTGCTTTGAGTGCTATCCCCTTCTTTTCCACAACCCATGCTGTGGGTAAGGCTGCTGCTCTTATTTCCATGATACTTGGCGTTGTAATAATGAAGGATTACTTTATACCGGGCGGATTCGGGCTGGTAATACCGCAGAGTATGCATACCACGATAAACAACTGGATAAGAAAAACCTCAGCGCTTGGTGTCTTCGGAGCCGGGGTTCTTGTCGGCCTTTGCACAGTTCCATGCAGCGGCGGCATATATCTTGCAGTCATAGGATTGTTGTCACTGCAATCAACGCTAACTGAGGGCATACTATATCTTTTGCTCTACAACCTGATGCTTATCGTGCCTCTAGTGGCCGTTCTCCTGGCTTCATCGAACAGGATCGTGGTAGAAAAAATGATGGCATGGCAGTCAAGGAACAAAACAAAGGTGAGACTGTTAATGGGCTCATTTATGGTAGCGATGGGATTTGTGATACTATTGATAATATAATTAAGAGGATAATATATGAAATCAAAATTTATTTTTAGTGCAGTTGCGATTGCCGCGATCTTAATAATAGCGTATATTCTATCCACCGGCGCGCAACCAATAAACAAAACGCCAAGTGAAAAACCGGCAAGCTGGGATACCAATAAACCAGCTAAACCCGAACTTCCGGAATTCGCCCAGAAAACCGGGCGCGTGGCGGAAGCCTACATCTTTGCAGTCCAGAATCCTGATAAACTCATGTACCTTGCCTGCTACTGCGGCTGCGCCAGCATGCAGCATTCCGACAAACTCCTCCAGCACAGGAGCCTGAAGGATTGTTATATCAAGCCTGATGGAAGCTATGAGCCGCATGCGTCTGAGTGCAAGCTCTGCAACGACATAACACTCGAAGCCAGGGACCTGTTGATGACGGGATATTCGCTGAAAGATGCCAGAAAGAAAATTGATGATGAGTATTCAGGCAGGGGCGTTGGAACAAATACATCGCTTCCGCCATAAAATACTTATTTTACATTAGACGTAAAGTAGATATATTGTGAAAAATAAAAAGGAGAAATGAGAAATATGCAGATAGACCCAATTTGTGGAATGCAGGTAGATGAAAATACGGCACAGTACAAATCAGAATATAAGGGAAAGACCTACTATTTCTGTGCGCCCGGATGTAAAAAAGCATTCGATTCCGAGCCTGAAAAATACTTGAAAAGCGGATCCTTAGGCATGGGCGAGAAAAAACCCTGGTGGAAATTCTGGTAACTATCAATTTTTTACAAAAAATTAGAGGTGCATGAATGGGAAGCGATACAAAGAACCCAAATATAAATGAAGGATTTTTCAGCAAGCACAAGCATACATTAATGATGGTGCTGGGCTGCATGATCCCGCTTTTACTCCTCGCGATCCTGTGGTTTGCAGGAGTTTCGCAGAATATACTTTCTTTTGGAATACTGCTACTTTGCCCGATAATGCATCTTGTTATGATGAAAAATATGAAACATGGTACGCAGAACCCACAAAGTCAGATTGATGAAAACAAAAAGGAGGAACTTACATGAGAATATCAGGACTAGTAATTACTTTATCCGTATTGATAGCAGTTGCCATCAGCGGATGCTTATCAGCAGACGATAAGCCACCGGCTGATTTATTGGAGCCGAGGGAGAATTCGGAAGAAGGAATTAAAATATCAGTCGCTTATTTGCCTGATATTACAGATGCCACTGCTTTTGAAATCAAAGTCACGGCGCATTCAGACTATGATGATGATTTCAAGAAAAATTCATACCTGCGGGATTCCAATGGCAAAACATATCAACCTCTATCTTACGAAGGTGAAGGCGGGCATCATGCAAGCGGAACACTTCGATTTCAGAAGATCGAAAGCAAGAGATTTGAACTCGTTATCCAGGATGTTGCAGGAGTAAAAGAGAGAATTTTTAAGTGGTAATATATGCCAGAAATCCGGGGCATCAAAAGCCTTTTAAAAAATCCGTTTGTTTTCGGGGCAAGCATTGGAATACTCGTAGTACTTTTCAATATCTCGATAGCTTCCCTGGCAGAAGGTTCGCTTCAGAAAGGATATCAGGTATTCCTTACTAACGGGATATTCGTGTACCTGATTCCCTTAGCAGTCGGCATTCAGATGGGGCTTTTCAGATACCACAGGAATTTAACGACTGGAAATATAGCGGGCTCAGAAAAAATGGGCATGGCAGGTTCTGCTACTTCATCGCTGACTATGGTGGCATGCTGTCTGCACCATGTGAGCGACCTTCTGCCCACAGTCGGTTTTATCCTCGCAGCATCCTCATTCCTTATCCGGTATAAAGATGCCATAATCACAATAGGATTGCTGGCAAACATGGCAGGGAGCGCTTATATTTTAAGGGCAATACTGAAAGACAGGTCAATTATTGCAGAGGCGGAAAAATCTGCGGTCTAACAGGTGAAATTATGAAAAAGTTTTATATTATAATTATTGTGGTGGCTTTGCTTGCAGCATCTTTTCTATACTTATCGGATGCAAAGAAAAGCATCTTCACAGAAAAAGTGGGTGACATGACTCTGACGAGATATGAAACAGGCGAGGCGGCAGCACAGCAGATTTCGAACATGTACGGCTTGAGAGATATACCACTGGCAAAAGCTTATTCAGCAGTGTATAAGAGTGAAAAAGGTACTATGCGTATCTGGGCAGTCGAAGCTCCTGACCATAATGCTGCAAATGATGCATTCAATTCCATGAACTCAATACTCGGCGGTTCATCAGGGCACGAAGAGCATGAATATTCAGGTGATGTGGGACAAACCGACTCTCATAAAAGCCACGGTGACGCGGGTATGATGAATGGCAATTTCACCAAACCTGTAAAATTGGATATCATGGAGTTTGTGAAGCCTGAAGTTTATATAATGAATTCAAATAATGCTGTCAATTATTATTATTTTAAAATGAATTACAATATGGGGAGAGTCTATTGGATAATTTTTGACTCACCTGATATAGATTATCAGATTTCAATCGTGAAACAGGCTGTAATGGACATCTAGGTGAGACCATGAGGAAAAATAGATCTGAAATATACCTTGCGATATTCATAGTCGCTGTAATAGCTGCAACTGCATTCCTGTACCTCCAGAATCAGGAGAAAAACAGCGCCGGCATATTTCCTGAAAAACTGGGTGATATGAGCCTTGCTCTCTACAGGGAAGGCGACGCAGCCATGACAGAGGTCAAAAGTCTTCATCGCGGGGTAAATGTGGAAATAGAGAATGCCTATATAGCGAACTACAGGAGTACACAGTCCAGCAAAGCCAAATTCTGGGTATCAGAGTCTAAAACAAGCGAGGAGGCAGCCTCACTTCTTGCTGCTATGAACAACAGGGTTGGAAAAACAGGGACGTTCAGCGATTCCACGCCTCTGGATATTGAAGGCATTACGGTTTATTTTGTGACAGGGCAGCCTGAACTTGGCCTGTATCATTACTTCTATGCCAAGGACAAGATGGTGTTCTGGATACAGGTAGATAACCCGGATGAATCTTACAGAGTCAACTTCGTGAAAGAAGCCATAAAACGGATTTAGGTGGATGATTATGAGAAAATTTTTTAGCGACTTTATTGCGCTTGGATTTATTGCGCTTATGGCTTTAGCTCTCCTTTCAGGTATATCGGTGCTTCTTGGCTATGAAAAACCTGGAAATATCGAAGGCGGCGGGCATCATGAATTTACAGATTATGCTTACGGCAAATGGGGAGCAACACTTCTTAGCGTTGGGATTTTTTCCTTCTTCGTGCTCAGCTTCCTTACTCCATTGAAGAAGCAGAACTGGCGGACCATGGGAATATATGAGGCGTTCATAATAGCGCTGTTCTCGGAGATGTACGGCTTCCCGCTTACGATATATGTTCTCTCTTCGCTTTTCGGGCTGAATCTCTCTTTTGGACATGCAGAGGGACACCTCCTCGGAGTGCTTATTTCTAAAGCAGGTTTAATGAGCATGGAAACCGCATGGGCATTTGTGATGGTGACAAGCAGCGCCGTTATATTCCTCGGACTATTCCTGATGTCAAAGGGCTGGAGCAGGATACACTCTGCAAACGGAGTACTGGTTACTGAGGGCATTTACAGGTATGTGAGGCATCCGCAGTATCTTGGTCTTATAGTAATGACCGTCGGCCTGCTCATACAGTGGCCGACCATAATCACGCTTGCCATGTGGCCAATTCTTGTTTTAATGTATTACAGGCTGGCAAAAAGAGAAGAAAGGGAGGCGCTTGAGGCTTTTGGCGAGAGATATGAAGGGTACATGCGGCAGGTGCCAATGTTTTTACCATCCCTGAAACGAAGAAATGTTGGAAGTCAGGTGATATTATAACACTAACTCTCTGGATCTCCCTGGGACTTCTCATTATAGCATCGTTCCTTCCGAAATCCTTTAATTCAAGGTTCATCTTCGGGGGTTCTGGCTGGATATTCCTTTCCATCTACTGGTCCGGGCAACTTGGGGGTTATATTGGGCTTAAGGATTATGTCAATATCATTCTGGTAATCGCCGCGACCATAGCATCCCTCTTTATAGCACATATAACATTCCAGGCGAAAGATAGTAAGGATAAAGGCAGCTACGAAGTGTTTATTTCATTATCAAGGGCTGCATCTGTTGGCGGTTTGGTATATTTCATGTTTGCGGAGGTAGAATTATTAAATACATGGATAATTTCAACAGTCACTGACCAAGCAATCTGGGTCAGTGGGAAATTCGGGTTTCCGGTTGCGCAGACCGCATGGAACGAGCTTGCGGTCAATGGTCTTGCTGTTGAAATAATACTTGCCTGTACTGCGATCGAAAGTATCGCCCTGTTTTCAGGCATAATTTCTTCTGCTACGGGTGCGACTACTGCGAGAAAATTCCAGGTCTTTATGATCTCAGTGCCCGTGATCTACATACTGAATATTATAAGGGTCTCATTTACTGCCTCAGCCTATGGATTAAGCTGGTTTGGCACACCTGATGAGAGCTTCCATATTTCAGAGCATTTTATAACAAAGGCAGGCTCATTGCTTGCTTTAATGTTGATTTCTTATACAGTTCTAAAAATGCTGCCTGAGGTTGCTGATATGATAGATGGTGTCTTGAAGATGATGAAAAGCGAATTTCACAGGTTGATACAGAGGTAACAATGAAAATAAAAGTGAATTATGATTTTACCCAGCAGGAGCTGGTGGGTGGAACAGATATTTTTGAAATTGCAGAAGGAGCAAAACTTGGAGGGCTGTTGAGGATAATCGACGCCAGGATTATTGAAGCTGGAAAAAATAAGGGTATAGAGACGACTTATAAAACCACGCTTGTCAATGACAGGTTGAATGGATGTGTTGTCTTTATCAATGGTTCAGCGCCGGAAAAAATGCTGGAACAATTACTGAATGATGGGGATACTGTTGAATTTGTTTACGGGTTCTGCGGAGGATAATGATGAGCGGATTGATTGATTTTATAAACCGGAATTTTATTGAAGGCATTATCAGCGATACCAGTTATAATCATTTTGATATGATCACATATGTCATTATTTTGTTTTTAGGGGTTTATGCCATTCTAAAACTACTGAATAAATTGAGCATAAAAATCGATGAGGAGTTTGTAGTCGCTACGATTCCCTATGTTTTCATGGGTTCTGTGTTCAGGGTTATAGAGGATGCAAATCTCCTGAAGCCGCCAGTCAAATATTTTTTCATTACGCCGCTTATTTATTTCGTTGTCTTTGCAATATGCTTCGGCATTCTTCTCCTCACGAGATATCTTGAGAAGCTTAAGAAAATAAGTAACTATATCAGTGCATACGCAACTTCCGGGGTCGTATTATCGTTAGCAGGCATTGCTATCATTGTTTATTATAATCCCTCAAACTGGAATTTCGATATTCTGGTATACAGTCTTGTGCCTGCCATAATATTGACCGAAATCGTAAAAAAAGTCTCACCTGCTATCGGCATGACCTATCTTCGAAGCAGGATGTATTCATTTGCTGTCTTTTCGTTTGCTCTTGATTCACTTACAACATATATTGGCGTAGACCTGATGGGCTACACAAACAAACATCCTTTCAGTTCGTTCCTGACTTCATTTTTTGGAACAGGGGCTGTTTTGGTTCCTTTGTCTTTGATTTTAGTCCTGATAATAATTTTGTTGCTTGAAAAAGATTCCAGGGAGGAACAGGATAAAGGCGAGAAGTATATGCTTGCATTGACGTTAATCGTTCTTGGTTTTTCGATGGGAGCGCGGAATTTACTGGCAATGGTTTTTGGTGTCTAGTGTTTATGCATTATCAGCTGCCCGATAACCCATAGATTGAACACGAAAAGGATGAAAACAAATGTCAATACAGGAAAATATGCAGAATCATTTCCGCGGAACATCCGCCTTGAAATATTTTTACCGACTGAAATGGAAAACCCCAATCCAAAAAGCATCAACAGCCACTGAATTAAAAGAATATTATTATTATATAGAAGTGGAGCAGACATATACCCGGAAGTCCCTAATAGATTCCATCCAAAGCCGAATGGATCTGAAATAACAGGGATTATCCCGGTTCCTTCTTCCAGTAAATGGCGGATATTATGAGACAGGTGCATCATCAACCCCAGAGGGATAATTGAATAAGCATAGCCTGTGAAAAGCTCTTTAAACATTACTTTCCGGCTGAGCAGTTTTGAAATACCTACAGCTATAGAATAAATCAGGACAGGTAACACTGCCGCTGAGATAAATAAAATAAATCGAACAGATTCGTACCCTGCGCCTGTATAGCTCATCAAATCCGGGGTGAAAACAGCCCAGGGTCGTATCATAATTAATGTCTGGAATACAGTCACTCCAAGCAGCACCAGGATAAAGAGCGCTTCATCCATCCTGGTTTTTGTTAAAGTCAAAAAATCTCCTGCAAATGAGCGAAGGTTAAAAGAGATATTACTCCTGTTTGATGAACCCAATATTATCCCTTCTTTTTTGACGGGTTCACCAAAGTGACAGGTTTTTATGCACTCTGTACAGAGGACGCAATGAGTGTTTTTTTCCATGGTACCCGGATATTCAAATACAGTGCAGGGATATCCCTTTTCATTTCCTGATATGCAGTATTTTTCTTTGCAGGTTTTGCAGGTTCCTTTTTCTTTTGCCCTCAATTCAATAGGCGCGAACATCGAATATAAACCTATTAATCCTGTTATGGGACAAACATACCTGCAAAAGGAGCGGCGCTCGAATATTATCGAAATTATTACTACAATACCGAGTAGAGCAACGATAAAGTAGGCAGTGTTAAGCGGGCTGTTCACAAGATTGAACTGGAAATCCGCCCAGGTGATGACAAGAAAGAACATAGCAGCAAGGGAAAGGTTCCTGAATTTTGTTGGCCATTTCCTGCTTAAACTGAATGTGTCATTGATCTTTTTATAATAACTGCGGCGCTGTGCCCAGTCTCCTATCGCTCCAAAAGGGCACATGAGACACCAGAGCCTTCCTGCAAGTGCAATGCTTATTATAAGAAGCGACCACCATATCACCCAGATGGAGATGGTTGCAAAGTTCTTATTGCTGTTCTGGATGCCGAAAAAGCCTGCAAGTACGACCAGAACTAAAAACAAAACCAGGGGCAGTTGTAAGAGAAACTGGGTTTTTCGATTTTTGAAAAACGATGCTACAGCATTATGTTGAAGCAGGTCGTATTTTCTTTTATCCTGATTATTTTTTTCGTTTTCCATATTTTCGCAAAAATCCTACAAGTATAATCGATACTATAACCGGACCAAGTATCAAGCCCAAAAATGCGGGATCAGGTTGTGTAAAGGAATCTGTTAAGTCGTCGTTTATTTTGATATTCCTGCTGAATTCCCAGTTTTTACCATTGTATTTCCCGTCTGAAAAATATATGTCTCCGCCGTCAGTCTCCTTAGTTCCCGTATTTAAATACGGGGTCTTATACGGGGTCTTTTCTGCCTGCCATGCAACATAGACATTACTTCCTGCAACCCCGATTTGGGGGTCGTAATGCTTGCCCTTAATGTCATTTACTTTTGTATTTTTACTAAACTCGAGGCTTTCATTCTTCTTCACGCTTTTTGAGAAATAAATGTCCGAGCCGCCATCCTTGCCGTCTTCCCATACGATGAAAATTTCACCTCCATTGACTGCAATACTGGGGTGCATTTGATCGCTGCTCCCGGTATCATCATTTACCTTGATGTTCTTTTCAAATTTCCAGCTATTGTTCTCTGTTCGTCCCGTTGTAAAGTATATGTCAAAATTTTTATTCCTGTCATCATACCAGGCAATGTAAACATTTCCGTTTTCAAATGCCAGAGATGGTGTGTAGTGAGATACGTTTGTTGAATTATCATTTACCATGACATTTTTGCCAAATTGCCAGGTTCCGTTTTCCTTTATTCCATGCGAAAAATAAATATCATAATTGCTGTTTCTCGCATCCAGCCACGCAATACACACATTTTTTTCATCATCGACTGCAAGCGATGGAGCATAATGCCAGTTGCCTGACATATCATCATTCACCCGTACCGGTTTATCGAACCTGTAAACGCCGTTAGTAGCATGCCCTTCTGTGAAATCTATATCCCATGATTTCTTGTTCATCATCGCCGCATATACAGTCCCGTTGCGAACCACGATAGATGGCAATACTTGGCTTCCCGCATCTTTCACAACGGGTGAATCCTTTTTGAACAATATGTTATTTTTTTCAGCCATTGAAAAATAAAGCTCTTCAAATCCAAATCTGTCATCTTCCCATACCAGATAGATATTGCTGCTATCAACGGCTATCGAAGGTGAGCCATGACCTGTTGTCCCTTTAATTTCATTTATCTTTATATTCTTATCAAAAACCCAGCCATTCTGGAAGCTTCCCTTTGAAAGATATATGTCACCGGATTTATGAGGTAAATTATTCATTATTCGTGTATAGTTCCCGTTTCTCTCATCTGCCCAGGCAATGTAAACTGTGTCATTATCAGCAGCTAAAGACGGGAACCACTGGAGAGAATTGTTCTGTTTCCCAGCGCTTCCCTGAAAATTGATGTTCAAAGCTATAATGACAATTAATAGAACCAGAATTATACGTTTTTGCTTTTTCATTTGTTTTTAACGTATTTATATCACCAGTCAGTTTAAGGGTTTTCGCTTTACAAAATGAAAGAGTACAGCAATAATTATTTCATTAAGTCTTAGTGAGCAGTTTAGTGTATTTCTTCTCAAACTCACCCTGGCATGTATTGCAACGAAAGAAATAATCTCTGTCATCGTATTTCTTTGTACCATCCTGCATAATAGACCTCATCGCCTTCAGAGGCGCCATATGGAATATTTCCAATGGTATACCTACAAGTCATCCACATGGCGAGAGCCTTTTACTTTTCCAGTGAAGAAAAAAGTTGCTACTGTCTTGTCGAACCAGATTTACTATCCACTTATCTTATACGCAATGCAGAATTAAGCACAGGAAGAGTGGCATTTGCATGTTCCTCTGGCAATTTTCTTTATCTTTCTGATCGTCAACTTTTTCACCTCGTTCATATAGATTCCATTAATTCTTTATTTGCATTTTGGTTTAAGTTCGCAAAATTTTATTAGTATTTTCTTGTTTATCATCATAAAAACGCATCCCACATAATCACAGGTACGTCAGGACACCATTAGCATAACATAACAGCGGGTCAGGGGCTAAAATCCCTCCATATTGCCTTGCCCTGAAGCGACACCCTCCCCTGCAATCATGAATTACCTCGCAATCATGGCAATCAAGCTTATCAAGCGTCCATAGATAGGCCCTGCATAGTTTTGCATATGCTGCCCTTAGATCATCAACATTCCCCACAGGTTCATCATCAAAAAAACCACATTTACTGACCGTCCCATCAGGCGATACAGCACACAGATGAGAGCCGCACGTATAATTCCCTGTACTCTCATGCGCGCCTGCGCCGAAACCATAACTTAAAAGCGATGCCGCCTCTTTTAAATCAAGCATGAGATCCTGATTATCTTTAAGGTTACCCGCCTTGCAGGGCACATCAACGCTCCATGAAATGATCTTCATGTCAGAAAAAAACTTTTGCATTTCATCGAATTCTTCCGCATTGTACCTGTGCGCCATTGTAGCGATAGATACAGGTATATTGGAACTCTGGAGATTCGTAACCCCACGCATGGCTTTTTCATAAGAACCATTCCCGCGTAAAATATCATGGGAACTGATGCCATCGATACTGACCTGTACTTCATCTATATATTTCGATAGGTTCTTAGCCTCTTTTTTACCGATTAAAGTCCCATTCGTTAGAATTACTTTTCTGAGTTCATAGGAAGGCAGAACCTCCATAAGCTCCCAGAATCCAGAATGCATAAGTGGCTCCCCTCCGGAGATCATGAGCTTCAAGCCGCCCATGCTTTCAAACTGTGAAACCGCCTTCTCGAACTGGTGAACTTCAATGTCAATATTTCCTGATTTTCCAAGATAGCAGTGTCTGCATGCAAGATTGCACTTATTCGTTATATTCATTAGAAGATAGCGCAAGGAAGGTATTGGTGATTGTTCAACTTTTATTTTTCTTGGATGTGCAGTATTCTGCATTATGATTATTCCTTCATCCAGCATGTATTCAATAGTTTCTTTATCGCTGTTCTCACCCGGTACAGAAATTGAAAAAGGAGTCTTTCCATCGCATTTTTTCAAGAATTCAAATGCCTCTTCGTCCAGTCCATATAACTGGTCATCTTGTATATTATAGACAAAAGGCGTCTCAAGCTTTCGCAGCGCATGATCCGGCGCAAGTACCGGATAAAACTCATTTGAAGGCATCTTTTATTTCTTCCTGTGTGATCATGCCTTTCTGGAGCATGCTTTTTAATATCTTGAATGCTGCACATTCAAGTTCGATATCATCTTCCTTGAAGAACTCGCAGTGGCTGCAAATAAGGGCTACATAGGGATTTTTTTCATTTTTTGTCATGCTATATGATGCCAATATTATTGTTATGCTGTTTAAAACCCGGGTCAGAAATTTAATCCAATAACATACCACCAAAGCCTAATCAGGGCTTCAGTCAGGCATTTTCATAGAGCTTTTCACACCCAGACATTTATCGGGAGCTTTTTCAAATTCTTTTTTGCATTTGAGTGAACAAAAGTAATATGTCTGGCCATTATATCCGTTCTTTAATTCTGTCGTTCTATCCACATGCATCCAGCAAACCGGGTCAATTGGCATAGTATAGTTTTCTATTTGTGAGTAATTCTTTATTATGGTTTTGCTTTACAAAGATATAGTGAGCAAACCTTATGACAAGCTACGAATATCTTTTCTCACTGGTCATATCTTATAGCATCCACAGGCCTCATCTTAGCAGCATGCCGGGCTGGAATTATCCCGGATAGTATGCCTATCACGACCGAGAATCCAAGAGCGAAAAAGATGGTTCCCGAGGTAATAGTCGCTCTCATATCTCCTCCAAAGCCCAGCGCCTGTATGCCCAGATATGGGATAAGCAGGGAAATAGCAGCACCAAATATTACGCCTATGATCCCTCCTACGAGTCCGAATATTCCCGACTCGATAAGGAAAAGTTTCATGATTTCGCGCTCACTCGTTCCTATCGCTTTCAGGAGCCCTATCTGTTTTGTGCGCTCCATGACTGACATGAACATGGTGTTAGCGATGCCTATTGCTCCGACAAGGAGTGAAACCGCAGCGATTGCACTTAAGAAAAGGGACAAAGTCTGGGTCACGCTGCTCATTTGTTCACGGATAAGTGCTGATGCAATTACTGTAAAATCCTTTGTTCGCGGATTTACCTGTCTTGAACTCATGAGTTTCTGCTCGATATCCGCTTTAATGTATTCAACGAGGGAAGCGTCCGAGGCTTTAATGACTATGGATGTAAACTGGTTATTTGTTACTTTTTCAGTTATAACTTCTCTTGCCATCTCGGCAGGCATATAAATTCCTGTATCACTGCCGCCCCCGAATCCGCCTGACTGCTTGAGTATGCCTACAACCCTGAAATTCTTACCTCCGATGGTAATCGGGCGGTTAAGCGTTATGGGCGCAAGGAAAGTTCCGCGGGCAAGATTGTAGCCCACGACAATCGAATTGGAATCTCCTGCCTGAAGGTATCTTCCATCATCTATTCCTGTATTATCCATCAGTCTCCAGACAGAGGTATCCACGCCAGTTACGGATACCACTGTTTTCTCATTATCGTACTTGAGGTCGGCTTTACCAGAAACAAGCCCGTTTACATACATCACTCCCGGTACCTGTTTAATCACCTTAATGTCTTTATCTGTGAGGTTGATCGAAGAACTCGTACTCACAGACCTGTCGGTATGCATTTCGCTGTGTACGCCTGTAGCCCTGAAGTATCCGGGGATGACAGTTATTATATCAGCACCGAAACCGCCGAGCCTCTGCTGCACATTTTCCTGCATTCCCTGCCCTATGGATATGATGGCTACGACCGAGGCTACACCTATGATTACGCCTACGATGGTAAGCC
>JAHFDG010000107.1 GCA_023249105.1 Candidatus Methanoperedens sp.
CTGGATGAAACCATTTCTTGAAAAGGGATTGCCAAACGAAAGCTGCATACTGGAAATCAGTCCGTGCAGTTTGATGAGGAGAGGGAGGTTGTTAAGACCTCTCTTTTACTCTACCATAAACCGAGACTTCGGTTTACGCAGTGTTGGGGTATGCCATAGGCATACCTCTCGTTTGATAAAACTTTCATAAAGTTTTGTGTTTATCTGCGGTTTGTTATTCTCAGAAACAGTGGCAGCCTCGGTTTCCTATCGGCGCGCCGAACAGTCGAAAGTATTTAAGTTTGAGTTCGTACGAGTTCGTATTGAGTTCGTTGTTTTATATTCAGTCTCATCTTTGCGCTCTTTGCGTGCTTTGCGGTGAATAATGCTCAGTAGGCTGCATCGGTTTCCTATCGGCGCGCCGAACAGTCGAAAGTATTTAAGTTTGAGTTCGTACGAGTTCGTATTGAGTTCGTTGTTTTATATTCAGTCTCATCTTTGCGCTCTTTGCGTGCTTTGCGGTGAATAATGCTCAGTAGGCTGCATCGGTTTCCTATCGGCGCGCCGGACAGTTGAAATATGTGATGCATGTTGAAGCGCAGAATCAATTAATATTATTACTCTGTGTCCTCTGTGCTCTCTGTGGTTTATGGTCTATCCTGACCCAATAAACATCATAAACAGAATTCTTCATATATCTTTCAACATATTAAGAACTGCATGGACACATCGCAGCTTCACAAGGAAAATGTACAAAAAACATTCAAATGCGCTATCCTTACCATAAGCACCTCGCGCTTCGAAAAATACGGGAAAACAGACCGCCCCGAACGCGCCGAGGACGCATCAGGAAAGCTCATCTGGGGAATGGTACAGGCGCAGGGCAGCAGGATTGTACATTACGAATTAGTTCCTGACGATATGGAAATGGTCAGGGATGCCTTCAAGAAATGCCTGTATCTGGAGGCTGATGTGATAATATCAAGCGGGGGAACCGGTCTTTCTCCTACGGATATCACTATTGAAGCACTTTCGCCTTACATTGAAAAAGAGATGCCGGGTTTCGGGGAACTGTTCAGGCTTAAAAGCATTGACCAGATTGGAAATGCAATGATGCTTTCAAGGGCAATTGCAGGCGTAGCGCGCGGGAAAGTTATATTTTGCCTTCCCGGTTCGCCAAATGCGGTAAAACTTGCCCTTGAACTCGTAATGCCTGAGATGGGGCATATTATCAAACACGTGAAGGGTCAGTAAATGGAATACAAGTGGAAGGCGATGTTCACTGTCTGGATAGGCATCTTCATGGCTACGCTTGACGGGAGCATCGTGAACGTGGCACTTCCAACGCTCACGGAATACTTCAAAACGGATATAACCACTATCGAATGGGTAGTGATGGCGTACCTCCTGACCATTACAGCCCTTCTCTTAAGCCTTGGCAGGATATCGGATATGACAGGAAGGAAAACGATATTTGCAGGCGGACTTGCGATTTTCACAATAGGTTCAGGCTTGTGCGCCATCTCAGCAAGCGAAAACCAGTTGATATTCTACAGGGTTGTACAGGGCATAGGCGCTGCCATGTTGATGGCGACCGGAATAGCAATAATCACCCATGCATTTCCCCCGAGAGAAAGGGGCAAGGCGATGGGATTGATCGGGACAGTAGTTGCTATAGGTTCCATGGCAGGACCCGTAGCAGGCGGTTTTTTAATCGAGAATGTAGGATGGCAATCTATTTTTTATATAAATATCCCGATTGGAATTTTCGGGACTGCAATGGCATTAATCGTGCTTAGAAAAGATGAAACTACATCGGGACAAACTTTCGACATACCGGGGGCGCTTGCGCTTTTTATCAGTCTTATGTCATTGCTGCTTGCTTTGAGCCAGGGCCAGGAGTCCGGCTGGCTCTCCGGCTATATAATCCTGCTTTTTATTTTATCAATTGTATTTATTATTATATTTATCCTTATTGAAACTAAAGCCAGGCACCCTGTTATGGAACTTTCGCATTTCAGGAACAGGCCGTTTGCGGCAGCCAACATCAGTGCACTTATAAGTTTTACAG
The DNA here is from genome assembly GCA_023249105.1 of Candidatus Methanoperedens sp. GTDB lineage: Archaea > Halobacteriota > Methanosarcinia > Methanosarcinales > Methanoperedenaceae > Methanoperedens. The sequence goes on from JAHFDG010000107.1 coordinate 2,051, forward strand.
CCATGTATAACGTCATATTGTTAATGCCATTTTTCCTCCAGAACGAGCTTGGGTATTCGCCTGAGGGGGTGGGTATTATTTTCCTTGCAGTTCCCCTCGTGATGTCCGTTGCCGCTCCTTTCAGCGGGTGGTTGTCGGACAGGACGAATTCGTTTATACTCAGTTCAATTGGCATTGGAATCTCAAGCGTATCCATACTGTGGCTTGGCTTTCTGTCCTCTTCATCCGGTTCCATCGATGTTGTTTTACGCCTTGCTCTCCTCGGTCTTGGCATGGGGCTTTTCCAGGCGCCCAACAACAGCATAATAATGGGTGCGCTCCCAAAGGAAAAGCTTGGTATAGCTGCTGGAACGCTCGGGACGATGAGGAATATGGGAATGGTGATAGGTATTGCGATTTCGGGTGCAGTGTTCTCCAACAGGTATGTTTATTATGGAAATGTTGATAGTTCATTTTTACCCGCTTTCCGGGATACATACACAGTTTCTGCAATCATATGCTGCATCGCCATGCTTACATCGCTTGTGCGCGGCAAAAGCAAATAGGTTTAAATCGTTTGCGTTAAAAAATTGAATATAATGAAATTCATAACTGACAGGATGCTCGGGAGGCTTGCGCGGTGGCTTCGCCTTTTCGGATACGATACTCTTGAAATAAAGAAGCAGGAGAACGAGGACGACGCTCTTCTGGAGCTGGCGGAAAACGAGGTAAGGATTCTGGTTTCAAGGGACAGGGTGCTTGTCAGGAAGGCAATAAAAAGAGGAATAAGGACGTATCTAGTCCAATCGTCTGGAATCATGGAACAGCTAAAGGAGATGCAGGGGGAATTCGGGATTTCAATTGAGCCGCAACTGGACAGGTGCACGCTTTGCAACTCGGTAATCAGGAAAGTCAAATCCGAAGAGATGGAACTTGTCAGCGCGAAGGATTATGTTTATCCTGACAGGCTGGGGGAGGGAACCGAGTTCTGGCTATGTGATAAATGCGGGCAGGTTTACTGGCAGGGCAAGCACTGGGTGAATATTATGGAGAGGGCGGAGAGGTTGAAAAAGTGACAGCTATCCCATCGATGCAGCATAAGATTGTTCTTGTGACACATGCTGACGATGCGGGCGGCAGGGAAAGCTGATAAATAATGACTTATTTTTTTGCTTCTTTTGCGCTCCCTTCGCCCATCAACATTTTTAGCAAAGCAGCAGCCACTTCCAGAGAAGTATAATCTTCCTGGGTAAGTTTTTCAACCAGGTTACTATATTCTCCCAGATGCCCGGCATCAACAATCCCTTTAACTTTCTCTAAAACCAGGTTTGTCCTGATGTATTCCACATCACTGACAGAAGGAACTTTCTGGGCAATAATTTTCGTTTTTGTGAATTGCTGTATCTGCCTTATCCTGTATACCTCCCTGCCTGTGACAAATGTAAATGCCTGCCCCGCTTTTCCAGCCCTGGCTGTTCTTCCTATCCTGTGTAAATAATATTCATCATCCGGAGATATATCATAGTTGAACACGGCCTCGATATCCCCTACATCGATTCCCCGGGCTGCCACATCGGTTGCCACCAAAACCTCAATCTCCCTCCTTCTGAATTTAGACATGACGGTGTCCCTTTGCCTCTGCTGCAAATCCCCGTGCAGTCCATCAGCAAGATAGCCTCTTGCCTTGAGGGTTTCTACCAATTCATCCACACGTCGTTTTGTATTACAGAACACCAGTGATAATTTCAAATCGTGAAGATCAATTAAACGGCACAAGGCCTCTGTTTTTGCCTGCTGTTTGACTTCAAAATAAAATTGTTCAACATTGGGAACCGTCATCTCCTTATGCGCCAATTTTATCATTTGCGGATTGTTCTGGTACCTTTTGGTCAAATCCAAAATTGGCCTGGACATGGTTGCAGAGAAGAGAATGGTTTGTCTTTGCTTTGGGATTTTTCTCATAATAATTTCAATATCTTCCCTGAATCCCATGTCCAGCATTTCATCTGCTTCATCCAGTATGATTATTTTTACGCCATCCATTTTCAAAGTACGGCGGTCAAGGTGATCCATGACGCGGCCGGGAGTGCCAATAATAATCTGTACACCCTTTCTTAACGCTCTTATCTGGCGGTCTATAGGTTGCCCGCCGTAAATCGGTAAAATCTCAATGCCCCTTTTGTATTTTGAAAGCTTTTTCAGTTCTTCTGCTACCTGGATTGCAAGCTCTCTTGTGGGGCATAAGATTACAGCCTGCACTCCTCTGTTTTGCGGGTCTATCCTCTCCAAAGTTGCAATTCCGAAGGCTGCGGTTTTCCCTGTACCTGTTTGCGCCTGTCCGATGACATCTTTTCCTTCTAACATATAAGGAATGGATTGGGCCTGAATCGGGGTAGCCTCTTCAAAACCCATATCTGTAATTGCCTTTTGCATCTCTCTTGATAATTTTAAATCTTTAAATCCTTGATTTTCCATGTTTAATCCCCCTTAATTTGTTTGTTACTTTACTTATATCCACGTTAGTATGAATCTATGCGGTCTATTCATAAATGAACTTTTTTATTTTTAGTGGTGCGTTAAACATATATCACTTCAAAAATATTAAACTCCCGGCGCAGATATGTTCCCGAAGCAGCCTAATCCTAATGGTTTTTCCCGTCCTTACCCCGCCAGCAGCCGTTCCACGACCGCCCGTATCAACCTCCCGCCGTCTGCCTGCGAGCGCGCGAGCCTGGCTTCGAGCTCATCGCAGAGGGACATGAGCGCTGGTCTACTCTGGCGACTATGCGGCGCTGTTAGAAAAATCAATATAAATAGATTTTTCCTAGTGTCCTAATTTATACCGCATAATGAAACAATAAAAAATCGTCCCAATTCCAAACATAATCCGAGAGCGACTCAATCATCGCAGGTGTAAGATTATCATGTATCGTGTCCA
>JAHFDG010000064.1 GCA_023249105.1 Candidatus Methanoperedens sp.
TCAAGAACTAACTGACCATTTCAACGAGTTATTAAGATCATAGGGTCAGAAAGTATTGTTGGATAAGCAGGACTTATTGAATTATTTTACTATTGGGGGTTTTGGGACAGCCTGTAAAGATAATATTAGTCTAAGTACATATATAATTTTCGCATACAATATATTTTTGTAGAGTGCGGATGTTATTTCGCCCGGCTTCTTCCGAGCCGCTTGCCATGCTCAAAATTGAAAAAAAAACAGGAAAATTACAACAATAAGTATCAATCCAACTAAATGTTTTTGTTAATCAAAATCCCCTATTGCCTGCACAAAAAGTCGGCGAGAAACACATTTATGCGTAAAGCTTCAGACCGTAAAGCTTAAATTGTAATATGCCAGCTATTGATATTGGGGTGAGATGATGCGGTTACAGCATCAATATCAAAAGAAATTCACTACCGGGCAGGTCTTGGCCTTGCTCGGTGGTCGTGAAAAAATGCTGCGTGAAATAACCGATGGCCTTGGTTGCAGCAAGTCAACAGCAGAAAATCTCGTAAAAATCCTGCTTGAGACGAAAAAAATCAAGCGCCGCAATGTAGGCAGTGAAAAGAAGTCGCTATGGATGTATTCATCCAGAGAAGCAAAAGATGAAAAATAAAGGCTGCTGCCTGCACATACCGTCTGAGAAAATTCGGAGTTTAGTGACGATAGTGAAGGGGGAGCCTCAGAATAATTAAGTAAAGCAATAATGTTACTAAAAAATATTTTCTCTCTCAATGGGAGAAAAAAAGGCTTGATATTGGGAGTTATAATAGCTTTGATTTTATCTGGATTTAGCTTTGCTCAGGCTTTTGACAGTTCCCGGCTGCAATGGACTCCGGGCATATCTGGAAAACTGCTAAGCGGCGAGGCGCTCACATACAGGGGCTATTCCGTAGAAGTCGCAATGTTTCCCGCGCCCGTGGAATCTCAAAAATACAAACCAGAACCCGAAGAACCTGTTGAGCCGTTTGTAGGGTTGAACATATCGAAAGATGGGAGATTTATAAGCACCGCCGTACTCAGATTGCAAGAATCATATATTACCCCGGACGGGGAATTGAAAGTCACCGCCAAAGAACTCCCTGATAAGAATGCCAGAGAATGGCTTTATGAAAGTTATGCTCCGTGGGCGATAATAGATCTGGAACCAAGAGGCATTCCACACCTTGCTGTATCGGTACAGACCGACAAAGATAAATACACATCCTCACCCGATACAGACATAGTTGCAACTGTAAAATTAGAAAATACAGGCTCGGCTGATGCGGTTAATATTGATTTGCTCATTGAGACGGGACTTCCAATAAAGAAAGGAAGTTCAAAATATCATTATGATTTAATAACTGCAGGGGGATCGGTTACCGAGACTATTACATTACAGGCGCCCGTTCTCACAGAACAGAAAACTTACAGCATATCCGCAAAAGTAGGTGGATATGATGTTAAGGATATTCCATATACAGCAAATTCCTTAAAGAGCATATCAATAGCAGCCGAGATTCCTGTGAGCCTCACCATAAGGAAAAGCACAGTTGATAAGATGTATCTAAAGGATTATACCATCATTTCATTAAATGTAAAAAACGATGGAAGATACGATGCTAAAGATGTGATTATTACAGATTCTCTTCCGGATAGTTTTAAACTCCTTGGCAACCAATCGCTGCGCTGGGTGGTTGATATTCCTGCAGTCGGGTATTGGGAATACCGCTATCTTGTAAGACCGCAGGAGGCGAACAAAGAGGGCGTTGTATTCCCTGCGGCAACTGCTGAGTTCACATTTAATAACGAACTTCTCACCGTACGATCAAACCAGCCGAAGGTTGTGGTGTACGGACCAAAGATTGTACTCAAGAAACAGACAGACGTTTCTATGGTCAACACGGGTGATACTGTGACTGTAACGGTAATCGCTGAAAATACAGAAAGCACCTCTACAAGGGTGACTGTTATGGACACACTTCCTGATAAGGTGACTCTGGTCAGCGGCAGCACAGCGTTTGAAGGGTTCCTGGAAGCAACGAGGAACGTGAGTTTCAAGTACACTATTAGAATAGATTCTAAAGAGCCCATCATACTTCCTGCTGCAACTGCGCAATATTATGAACTCGGCTCAAAAGGCAGGAAGATTGGCACGAAGAGTCAGGAACTTGAAATACAGATTAAATCTGCGGAGAAAATCCCTGTATCGATACCAACCCCTCAAATCACAACAGCGGCGCCGACACCTGTTGTAACGATAACTCCCAAAGCGCCGACCCCTCAAATCACAATAGCGATACCGACGCCTGTGCCTGTTGAAGCCCCACCCCTACTTGAACCTCTCAACACTGTGATTAAACTGTTTAACAAAGCGTATAATTTTTTGAACTCAATGCTCTTTGGTGAACCCCAGACGATTCTTTCCATAAGGAAGAGTACGGTTGACTCGATGTATTTGAAGGATTATACCAGCGTTTCATTATCTGTAAAAAACAATGGAACGTCTGATCTTAAAACCGTGAATATTGCGGATTCTCTCCCGGACGGTTTTGAACTCATCATCAACCAATCGCTGCAATGGGTGGTTGATATTCGTGCTGGTGGACTGTGGGAAAATCGCTATCTTGTAAGACCGCAGGAGCCGAACAAAGAGGGGGTTGTATTCCCCGCAGCTACTGCAGAGTTCAATATAAATAGCAAATCATACAGCGCACAATCAAACCAGCCGAAGATTGTGGTGCTTGGACCAAAGATTGTACTCTCGAAAAAGACAAACGTTTCTGAAGTCAAGCCCGGCGACACTATGACAGTGACGATAATTGCTGAAAATACAGGAAATGCACCTACAAAACTGACTATCAAGGACATACTTCCAGATAAGGTGACTCTTGTCGGCGGCAGCACAATGTATGAGGGAGTTATAGAAGCAAATACGAACGTGAGCCTCAACTATACTCTTAGAATAGATTCTAAAGAACCCATCATTCTTCCTGCTGCAACCGCGCAATATTATGAACTCGACGCCAAAGGCAGGAAGATTGGTACGAAGAGTCAGGAACTTGAAATACAGGTTAGTGTAACACCATCCATTATTGAACCTCTTAACACGTTGTATGAACAGCTTCGCAAAGCGTATAATTTTTTGGGCTCCATGCTCTTTGGTGAGCCTCAGGCGAGCCTCTCCATAATGAAGAGTACGGTTGACTCGATGTATTTGAAGGATTATACCGGCGTTTCATTATCTGTAAAAAACAATGGAACGTCCGATCTTAAAAACGTGAATATTGCGGATTCTCTCCCTGCCGGTTTTGAACTCATCATCAACCAATCGCTGCAATGGGCGGTTGATATTCCTGCTGGTGGACAGTGGGAATACCGCTATCAAGTGAGACCGCAAGAGCCGAACAAAGAAGGAATAGTATTCCCCGCAGCTACAGCAGGATTCACATTTAATAACGAACTTCACACCGTACGATCAAACCAGCCGAAGATTGTGGTGCTTGGACCAAAGATTGTACTCAAGAAACAGGCAAACGTTTCTGAAGTCAGGCCCGGTGATGCTATAACTGTGAATATAATTGCTGAAAATACAGGAAATGCACCTACAAAATTGATTATCAATGATTCGCTGCCACATGATGTAATTCTTGCCGGCGGCAGTACAACGTATGAGGGAACCCTGGAAGCAAATGCGAAAGTGAGTTTAAACTATACTATTAAAATAGATTCAAAAAAGCCAATCAAACTCCCTCCTGCAACTGCGCAATATTATGAACTCGACGCCAAAGGCAGGAAAATCACAACCAAGAGCCAGGAAGTTGAAATACAGATTAAATCTGCGGAGAAAATTAAAAGTTAACCGGTCATATTTATTTGCTCTTCTCTCCATTCATCATTTTCATAGACCATTGTTTCTTTGATACTTCCATTTATATAGAGAAACACTTTTTGCTGGCTCCAGGTTTCTTCCCCAATGTACCGGCCCGGCAGGGAAACTTTCTTTCGAACCGTCTTACCAGAAGTAACATCACCTATGGGAATAGATTCTTCTAAATATAAATCACCGCTTGATTTATAAAACGCAAACCTGAATTTCACGTTTGATAAGTTCTTGCCCTTGTTTACGAATGTTAATACTCCTAAATCCCTGCTCCCCTCCCTGCCGTAATAATCAATTTTCCATCCATACCGCTTTTGCGGTTGTTCGAGCGAATAAATCTTCTGTTCTATGCCCTGGTTGTCCCTTTCAAATGTGACCTTATTTTTAGCAATTAAAACAAGTATATCCGAAGTCCAGTAATAGCTTAATACATCCCTGTGTTCAATTATATAAGTTGCAAGCCTCTCCCCTGCTTCTATGCTTTCGTTGTTCCTGCGCTTCCATTCGATGTAATTCTCTTTTGGCGCCTCGGTTCCTTCTGCATCTGTACGCTGTTGAATTTCTGCTACCAGGTCTAATTTCCATTTATAATCCTCATACAACCTGATTGCATTGTCCGATATTCCCTGGCTTCTGTTTATTTCTGCTGATTTTTCCTGGTCTTTAATGCCTGATGAGTCAACACATCCGGTAAACCCCAATATCGCAGCCAGAACCAAAAAAACAAACAACTTTTCCATATACTCCCCTTAATTTCATGGCGAAAAAGCCTTCAGGATATCTTCATTTATTTTACGCTTTCTTTTCGGTTTTCAACGGTAATAAAAAGGTAAAGGTACTGCCTTCACCAAACTCGCTCTCAGCCCGGATAGTGCCCCCGCACAGCTCAACCAGACCCTTAAGAATTGCAAGCCCAATCCCTGTCCCGTGGGGTTTTCTGGTCAGCCCGGATTCGATATGCGGGAATGGGGTAAATAGTTTGTTCATATCTATTTCCCTGATGCCTACGCCGGTATCCGAGACTGAAATCTTCACCATATCGCCCTCCTTTTTGGTCGTTACGGTTACAATCCCTCCCGCTTCCTTGCTGAATTTCACAGCATTATCCAGAAGGTTGCCCAGAATCTGCTTGAAAATGTTTTTGTCTGTTTCTATATGCTCCACAGCAGGGTCAAATTCTTTTTTGATGGTGACATTTTGCTTTGCAGCTTTTTCTTGTATATGGTCGATGTTTTCAGTTATTGTTTCAGGCACGGATATTTTCTCGACGACTATTTCTACCTTTCCCGTTTCTATCTTATTCAGGTCAAGGAGATCACTGATAATTGCAAGCAGCGTGTTTCCGCTTGAATGAATATTGTTAATGTAACTGTTCTGTTTTACATTCAATTCACCAGTTATCTTCTGTTTCATAAGTTCTGAAAAGCCAATGATTGAATTCAGATGAGTGCGCAGTTCGTGGCTCATATTGATTAAATACTCGTTCTTGACTTTGCGTGCATACTCGATGCGCTCTTTTTTTATACGCATCTCTTCTGTTCTTTTCCGCCCGGCTGCCCGTTTGGCCCATGGGCGGAACAAAAATATGTAAACGACAGGCAAAAGAAGGAGGACAAAAGGAGTAGGATTGAATACAACAAATGATACTTCGGTTTCCGAGCCTGTAAATGGAGAGAGCAGAAAAACCAGAAAGAGAGGATTAAAGATTATATCATCCAGCCACGTAGGGAAGGATGAACGAGTATAACTCAGCGCCATAATAAGTATCTGAGCAGCTAATATGGAAAGAATTATGAGTATCAGGATTTGAATAGAAGCACGGGACAGAACCATATCTGTGAGTGTCTCTACCGGGTGTGGCTCATCTTCTTTTAAATTCCCTTTCAATTCTATTGGTTCATCTTCACTTTTGGTTCCCATATTCATCCCTTGTATTTCTCTATTATTTTCATGAATTCTGATACATCGAGTGGTTTCGGTACGTAATCATTGAATCCGGCTTCGAGAAATTTCTCCCTGTCTCCCTTCAGCGCGTATGCAGTTAAGGCTATCACAGGCACGTTTTTATAAGCTGGATTAGTTTTAATTATTTTTGTAACCTCGATGCCGTCCATGTCAGGTAGCGCTATATCCATGATTATCAGGTCGAAGATTACCTTCTCGGCTTTTTTAATCGCTTCTGCCCCGTCCACCGCTCTTTCTGTGCTAAACCCCTTTGCATCCAGTATATCGCACACAAGCTCCATGTTGAGGGCATTATCCTCAACCACCAGCACTTTTGTCATTTATTTCCTCCGTTTCACATAATCTAAAGGTACTACCTTATCGATTTTACTCTCCGCCATGATTATTTCTCCATGCAGCGCGGCTAACTTTTTTGAAATAGCAAGCCCCAATCCGGTGACGCCATATTTTCTATGGACTCCTAATTATAATCTGTTCGAATTCTTTAAATAATTATCCCATGTGTTCGCTATTAATTCGAGCTATGGAGTTTATCCATCAGGTCACAAAGAAATCGCCATACAAGGTGCATGTCCGAAGCAGCAAATAATATAGTTGAGTAAATAGAATATATACATAAGGGAGTTAAATGGCAAGAACAAAGTATGAGTTTAAATTGCTGGCAATCGTTGCATCAGTGTTCTTTACAGGATATTTTCTTGAATCACTGGCAATAAACGAAACCATTCTTGAAAACTTTGAAATATTAGCCGAACTTTTCACGGTTTTCGCATCGTTTTCCATTTTTGCTATAACCTGGTATGCATACAGTAAAGCCAGGGATAACCATGCTCTTTTCCTTGGCGCAATTTTTCTTGTGACCGGGCTTTTCGACCTGTTCCATGTGCTTTCTTATCCGTTTATGCCGGACTTTATCACTGCCAATTCCCACCAGAAGTCAATAATTTTCTGGAGCGGAGCGCGGGTTATCTCGGCTTTCTTCTTTTTTGCAAGCGTATATGTCTATAAAGACACTGTTCCACAATTAATTAACAAATATGTTTTGTTCATATCTGCAATTGCCATATCATTTTCATCGTTCATCGCTGTATTATTCTATCAGGGATATTTGCCTCTCCTGGAATATCAGGATGGTAGTGCCACTGGCATAAGGGATTTTCAGGTTGTTATCACTGCAATAATTACCCTGTTTGCAGGCTACCTGTATTCAAAGAGAGTTAAAGAAACCGGAGAGATAAATCTCACCTTCCTGATATATGGTTTTATTATTGCTGCCCTGAGCGATTTTGTTTATTTCGATCATGAACTGGCCGGGCATTTGCTAAAAATCACGGCATTTTACTACATATTTATCGCACTCTATGAATCCTCTGTTGAACTGCCGTATGAAAAGCTGGCTATCGCTGAGGAAAAACTAAGACATGCAGCAGAGGAGAAATACCATACATTGTATGAAAGTTCATCCGATGCAATCATGCTGCTTGATAAAAAAGGGTTCTTTGACTGCAATAAATCAACGCTGCTGATGTTTGGCTTTTCGAAAAAAGAAGACTTTATAAAAATGCATCCGGCAGATGTATCGCCGCCGCATCAGCCTGATGGCACGGATTCGCTGGCAGCAGCAAATAATAAAATTGCTGAGGCTGTCAGGAAAGGTACGAATCAGTTTGAATGGGTGCATCGAAGAAAAAGCGGGGAGGATTTCCCTGCCGAGGTATTACTGACAGCATTCCATTTAGGAGAAGAACTGGTTCTCCAGGCTACAGTTCGGGATATAACGGAACGAAGGCGGGCTGAAAGCGGGCTGCGGCTTCGGGGCAGGATTATCGAGACCATGGCCGAGGGCGTTTATCTTATCAGGGCAAGTGATGGCGTAATAGTCTATGCGAATCCGAAATTTGAGCAGATGTTCGGTTACGGGCAGGGGGAATTAATCGGAAAGCCTGTATCAATCGTCAATGCTCCCGCTGAGAAAAACCCGCAAGAAGTAGCGGCAGAAATCATAAAAGCCCTGAATGAAACCGGTGAATGGAGCGGTGAAGTATATAATATCAGGAAAGACGGCACAACATTCTGGTGCCATGCGAACGTTTCGACTTTTCAACATCCTGAGCATGGAAAGGTCTGGATTTCTGTCCATACGGATATCACAGAACGAAAGCTGTCTGGGGAGAAACTGCGGGAAAGCGAGGAACGATACCGCCGCCTTGTGGATTTTTCACCGTATGGAATCGGGATTCACTCCGAAGGTAAATTTGTCTTTATGAATCAGGCAGGAGCAAGAATTCTGGGGGCGGCAAGCCCGGATGAATTCATTGGAAAAAACGTACTTGAAATTATACACCCCGACTATCATAATCTCGTCAAAGAACGCATAGACATGCAGGCGGAAGGAAAAGTAGCGCCTCTCATGGAAGAAAAGTTCCTGAGGCTTGACGGCGCTCCTGTGGATGTTGAAATAGTGGCAATTCCTTTTACCTACATGGGTAAACCGGCGATGTACGGGGTTTTCCGGGATGTCACAGAGCGAAAGAAAGCGGAATTGGAATACAAAACTATACTCCGACCGCAATGGATGGTTTTTATGTTGTTGATGCACGGGGACGCATCCTGGATGTCAATGATTCCTATTGCTCCCTGATAGGTTATAGTCGCGACGAATTGCTTAATATGAGCTTAAAGGATGTCGAGGATGTAGAATCAGAGGCAATGATAGCTCAACGCATTAAGCGGATAATGGAGATTGGCTGGGATAGATTCGAAACTCGCCACAAGCGCAAGGATGGCAGAATTATTGAAATTGAAGCCAGTGTCAATTATATGAATATTGGAGGCGGGAAGTTCTTTGTATTTATGCGTGACATGACCGAGAAAAAAAGGATGGAAGAATTGCGGCTTGAACATGCACGTCTTGTTCTTGCAAACCAGGCAAAGTCTGAGTTTTTAGCCGTCATGAGCCATGAATTGCGCACCCCCCTGAATGCAGTAATCGGTTTTTCAGAACTCATGAAAGCGAAGAAAGCCGGGGACCTAAATGAGAAGCAGGAACGTTATATGGATAATATTCTTTCAAGCAGCAAACATCTTGTTTCCCTGATAACTGATATTCTTGACCTGACCAAGGTGGAAGCAGGAAAGATAGAACTGGTCATAGAGAAAATAGCCATGCCTGGCGCTATTAATGAGATACTCAACCTATTGATAGCAACAGCAGAAAAACGTAAAGTAATCTTTAAAACAGAAATCGACCCCCAACTGGATTATATAGAAGCTGACAGGCAGAGATTCAAGCAGATACTGTTCAACCTGGTCAGCAATGCAGTGAAATTCTGTAAGGAGGGAGGAGGAATAGTAACCATAACAGCGAAAATAGAAGGTGATATGGCGAAGATTTCTGTCTCGGATACAGGCATAGGAATCAAGGAAGAAAATTTGGGAAAATTATTCCAGCCGTTCATGCAGATTGATATGAGCTTTTCCAGAAAATATGGGGGCACTGGATTGGGGCTCGCGATTTCGAAACAATTAGTGGAACTGCACGGGGGTAAAATCCGGGCGGAGAGCAAGTACGGTGAGGGCAGTACCTTTACACTTTTACTGCCACTGAAAGCGAAAAAACACGAGTGAAATTGAATGGCAAAAAGTGCTTTACTGCACACAGGATAGTAGGTGGGCGAAACTTTTAAGGTGACATAAATGAAAGGAAAAGCACAATAGATGGATAGTAGGAAAATTATGACAAAAGTGCTTGTAGTGGAAGATACGCCTTCCAATAAGGAACTTGTGCTCGAAATACTCAATGGAGAAGGGTTTGCCGCTCACGGAGCAGAAGATGGGACTGAAGCGATAAAGATGGCGGAAAAAGAACTCTACGATTTGGTACTTATGGATTTGATACTGCCTGATATGGATGGCATCGAAGCAACCAGGGCGATTAAAAGCAATTGTGCATATAAAGATGTGCCTGTAATAGCTTTAACCGCACATGCAATGAAAGGGGATAAAGAAAGAATACTCAATGAAGGATGCTTTGATGATTACATGTCAAAACCAATAGATATTACCGATTTTATGAAAAAAATAGATAAATACAAAAAGTGAGAACACGGAAAAAGTGAATAACTCTGCGGCTAAAAATATTTATATTCAAAGTATAATTAGTGTTTGATGGATACCATACTGGAATTCGGGGCAAAGAGGGTTAAGCCTTCCATACGCATGCTGTTTGACCTGAAAGACGTCATTTATGACCGCGAGTGGCTTTCAAAAGCAAATAATATGGAATTATATTACATGTACCGCGAGCTTTCGCTCAGTCGAAATGACGCGCTCGTTATGAAAGAACATAATCTGCGGTATGACATTACAATTATCCCACCGCGTATGCTGGGGAGTGAGTTCGTGAAAACCGCAGGGCATTATCACCCAAAAGTTACAGGCACAGATATGACTTTTCCTGAGATATATGAAGTCTTAAGCGGCGAAGCACATTATCTTCTGCAAAAACCTGAAGATGAACAGATAAAGGATGTTATTCTCATAAAAGCAAGCGTTGGGGATAAGGTGATAATTCCGCCTGGCTATGGTCACCTCACCATCAATGCCTCCAACAAAGTTCTGAAAATGGCAAACTGGGTAGCACGCGACTTTGAATCCATTTATGCACCCATCAAGGAAAAAGGCGGGGGGGCATATTTCATCCTGGATAAAGGGTTCGTGAAAAATCAACGATATGATAGCGTTCCGGAGATACGGTTGCTTAAACCTCCGGCTTTAAAGGATATCGGATTACAAAAAAGCATGGAGATGTACGGGCTTGTAAGGGAGATCAAGAATCTTGAGTTCCTGACAAAACCGCAGGAATACGGATGGTTATTTGAAAAAATGCTTGGATAATATGTAAATTCAGGAATTACCTTTTTCTCTTTACGGCTATTTTTATAACAGTATAAATCATCATAATAATTCCGAACCACCACAGGCTGAATATCATTTCCCTGCTTCCGGCAGGAAGAGCCATTAACAGCCCGCCTGCTAAGAAATTAAGCAGGTCAAGAATGCTTGAGCCATATGATCCTGGCCCCGGTTCAAAATTCAATGAAATTATATGTGAAGAAAAAGTGGGAACAGAAACAAAAATGTAAGCCCCGGTGCTTCCCATAGCGAGCAGGTATTCGGAATGACCAAAATCATTGGTCAAATCAATAACATCCTCAAAACTGTTTGCAGGATATATATTATTACCATCATATTTTATGACCGGGTTTCTTTCTAATAAACTATTATATAAACTGCCACCGATATTAACTGCCAGTACCGTCCCGTTCATTGAGCCTGAACTTACATTCAGGTTCATTGTATTGGGATTGGGGAAATCGGCAAGAACCGACATATCGCCAAAGGTAGCCACATCGTATGAGTCTGCAGAATCAATATATATCTCAGCGCCGATTGTCCCATTGGAAATCCCCTCAGTTACGAGCATATCATAAATATTATCCCCTGTCAAATTATGACTCGCATATTGCCTGAATAATAAAAGAGAGTTATTTACCCTTGCGACAATCTTATTGCCGTCATATATGAAATTCGCCGACCCCCCTGCATATTTTGCCCTGATCAAATATGCCTCTTTATTATCTTTTTGCAGCCTGAACCCGTTATTAAAATCAGTTACAATTACATCATTTGCCAATTCGAACGTGACATCCGGCCAGTCCTTCCAGCTTTTATCGATATAATATTTTGTCGTGGTTCCCGTTTCTTTTACTTCCAGGGTAACATTATTATCAGCAGAGACATTGATTCTCAACCTTTCAGGCGTCCTGTTCATGAGGTATTCCCTTACGCTGGAATATATGTCTTCAACCTCCCGGATATCGAGGAGCATAGTCCCCATTTTGTTGTCATGCATTTCCACACCGACATAGTGCCACCGGCCGAATTTCATGTTTTGGAAATATCTGGCAACAGAGCCGGAAATGCTAATCTTTTCAACTGTGAAATTTGAAATATATATCTTGTTGAACCATACAGTTTCGGATTCCGAATTTTTAATGGCATATCCCATAAAAGTAGAATAATTATTATCAAATAGATAGCTCACATATTTCCCTGAAACTGCCTGGTTTTTCTCTTCAAACGTCCCTACTCTGCTGAAATTAATCGTTTGATTGAAGAAATCCTCGAAAGGCATTGTATTACTGAATTTTTCCCCGAGACGGAGGTTAATAATACTCAGAGCTTTATTCCCGGCAAGGTCTGTGCTTTCTATGCGGACAAGATTATTAACGGTGGAAAGCAATATCTCACTGCTCCACGTACCGTTATTACTGGTGATGTTTACTCCGTTTATGGTAATATTGGCGCCTATCGACGTATTGCCTGAAATTTTCACAATTCTGTTTAAAATAGGTTCATTTATGTCAGGTTTGGTTATTTCAATCAATGGCGGGATGGTATCAACAGTGAGATTCAGGCTTGCCTTCCCGATATTGCCTGCGCGGTCTATTGCCTGGACGTCGATTAAAGCCAGGCCGTCTGTTGCATTGAATAAATAATATGTTTCGTTGGTTACTATCCAATCCTGTTTGTTCAGACTGAGCCTGTAATATTCGATATCTGTGGCATTTGAAGTGTAACTGACATTAAGAGCAGTCGTATTAATGTATTTTGTATCTGGCGATGTTATTATTACTCCGGGACTTATTGTATCAAGAGTGACGTTCACGATTTCAGTTGATATATTCCCATTCAGTTCCGCCGTAACTATTATTCGGTTCAATCCTTCAGCCAGCGTTATGTTTTTAGAAAAAACGCCGTTGTTGTTTGGAAGTAATGTACCATTCAAACTCAATATCGCACCAGGGTCTGCTTCTCCAGTAACTGTAACTACAGATATATTGGTCAAATAATTATCCGGGGGCGACCGTATGACAATTGCAGGCCAGTTAGCAGCAGAGCTGGCAAAAACCGAAACAGAAACAAATACTATTGTTAAAATAAATAGATTCTTTGGTTTCATGAATTATTTGACCTATTTGTCCAATTTGTACTATTCAGGTAGTCAGTATAATTGCTATAACTCATTGTTTTATTATCTCCGAATACTGAGAACTGCATTTCCCAGAATCCTTTACGACTTGAAACTGTCATATTCAGACTTTTATACGAATGGAATTCTGTTTCGAGGTCAATCGCGGTATGGCAGGCAACACACATCTCATTCCTCCCGGTGAAAATGGAACTATTGAAACTGGCATTTTGGAAATTGGAATGCGCATCACCGACAAATTGGGTGGCATTTGTCTCATCATGGCACCAGGTACATTCAGCGGTTGTTGCATTATGTGAGAATAAATCAGGGGCGAAATCGGATACATTGTGGCAACTTGTGCATTTTATACTCTTATGGAGGGCAGTCCGTGAAAATTCATCCCCCTCCTGCACATGGCAGGCATCGCACCTGGTAAAATCCGAATTTGTAAAAGCGCCTGTATACAATGGAAGAAAAAATGCAAAACCAAGTATTGCGAGCCCTAAAGAAAGTAGAATTATCTTTCGGTTGGTTCCTATCCTCATTATAACTATTTAATAAATTGATTCTACAAAAGACTTCCGTCCAATCCGGCTAATTATTGTTAAGAACCTAATTTTTTGGGCATATTATTTGAAACCTTGGCGTTCTTGGCGTCTTTGCGGTGTTTGATTCTATTCACCGCAAAGGCGCAAAGGTCGCAAAGATAGTTAAAATTGTTTAGTTGACTATAATAATTTCAAATTGTATAGTCCCGAAACCTTTGACTATAAAAACCTATCTTCCCGGCATGGGAAAACGAAATAAGGTTGTAAAATTGACCAAGAGAAAGGTGGACTATATCATTCGGGCCAAGAAAAGGAACGACAGTGACAAAAATACCCCTTGGCAGGCTGGGTAAGGCATCTGAGGTTGCAGGGGCGGTCGCATACCTTGCATCCCATGAGGGAGATTACATAACAGGGCAGGTGATTGATATTAACTGGGGATTTTACGTCTGATTGCAAATCTTTTGGGTGATTACATTTCTATCCTTGTTTTTTCACCCGGAACAAGCCCACAGCATGTGCCGTAATAGTGAACTTCATAGCCGTTTTCTTTTGCAAAATTAATCGTTCCCATAGTGGGCGCCGCAATGCCGCTCACACCGCTTTTTAGTGCCAGTCTTTCGATTATTCCCCTGTCTTTCCCGCTTGAATGGGCGCATCCCAGCACAATAGATGCATTCGGGAACATTGTTACCGCTTTCTTTATGACCTTTTCAAAATCAGCCGGATTCGGCTTGATATGCGCCATTGGCGTGCCAGCAACAGGCATCAGTCCTGTTATTATAATAGTAGGCGGGGCTATCGTGCGTATCATTTCAAGGGCGCGAAATTCCCCGCCCAGTTTTCCGAAATGAATGCCCACGCACACATGAGGGAATATCATTAACCCGGAATCCCCAATGGCGAGAAGGCTATCTGTGTACTCTTTTTCCGAAACTTCAAGCCCGTAAACGTCCCTGACTGCATTCATATCCCCCATCACGTCAAAACCAATACCGTCAAGCCCAGAATCTTTTAACATAGGAGCTTCTTCGCGTGATACAAAACCGGTATGGGCAATGATAATCAGCTCTGTTTTCTCTTTCAGGTTTCTTATTGCAGGTGTTAAACTATTAATCGGCACGCGTCCCCGCTCATCGCAGCCGCCTGTCAGGAGTATACCTTTTGCTCCTTTTCTGTAAAGCGACAGGGCTTTCTTTTCAAGCTCATCGCATGTTGTTGCGGGAATCAGGGCTTCGAGCAATTTACCTTTACAGTGCTGGCACATGAGGGCGCAGGAACTTCCTGTAATCGAGAGCGAGGGGAAAAGAGATGAGGTGATGAAGAAATTGATTTTTTTTCTGGAGTCAAGATTACTGTAGTTTTCCGATATTTTTCCAAGACATTGTTTTTCGCTCATATCTTATGTTGCCAGAATATTAAAGCCACACTTCTCTCAGGGCTTCTCTAAATATATTATCAAACATGATTTCGTCGGCTGGTTGTTTTTTTACAACGGATTTAAGATAATGGTCAAAGTGCTGGATATGTTCATCCAAAAATATATTGATGCTCTTGACCTGCTGCCCGTAATCGAGCTCTTCTCCGGATTTTTTCCTTACTAACAAGTCTTGGATATCATCAACTAAATTTCCATTAGGAAGCACTGTATTAAGAAGAAGTTGAAACTCCATGGGCGGCATTGTATTTCTTTCCTCAATCCACTTACAGGCTAATATAGATCGGAGGGCATAAAAATATTTTTTAACTCTTACGATGTCACTCTGTAAATATTTTCTGAAGTTTCCTTTAGCTATGCTTAAGTAGTGGTATAAACACGAAAGAGGTGAAAAACCCAGATTGTCAAGCTCTCTCATTTTTTGGGTTATTGTATACCTTTCAAGGTATACGATTGGCGATTCTAACCATTCAAGAAAAGGCGGATTCGATTTGCGAAAGAGTTTTAAAGACTTTCTAATATCCCAGCCGTTAATATCCAGTAAATCATTTATTGGCATCTCAATTACATCTCTTTTTTCATGAATTGAAAGATACCAATCCACCGGGTGGATATAGATGAATCTCACATCATAATCGCTGTCTTTCGATGGAAATCCCCATGCTCGACTGCCTGATTCGCAGGCATATATTATGCGGACATCATTATTCTCTTCAATTTGCTTGAGTTCTGAGATTATTTTTTCATTCATGGCTTAATTTTCCATCAAACAACATCAGGGAAACTTAAATAATACCTGCCTCTAAATAAGCCTTGCATGCTCAAAGAAGAAATCTGGATTGAGAAATACCGCCCGAAAAAACTGGATGACGTGGTGGGGCAGGTTGAAGTAATAAAGCGCCTGAAATCCTATATCCAGGCAAGGAACCTGCCGCACCTTCTTTTCTCAGGCCCCCCCGGCGTCGGGAAAACCGCATCGGCCATATGCGTGGCGCGTGAACTTTTTGGCGAATCATGGGCTAACAATTTCACCGAGTTAAATGCCAGCGATGAGCGCGGCATCGACGTGGTCAGGAATAAGATTAAGAACTTTGCACGGACAGCGCCCCTCGGAGAAGCCGAATTCAAGATAATTTTCCTTGACGAGGCCGATGCCCTTACTTCAGATGCGCAATCCGCACTTAGAAGGACAATGGAAAAATACACGGCTTCATGCCGTTTTATTCTTTCATGCAATTATTCTTCAAAAATTATCGAACCAATCCAGTCAAGATGCGCGGTTTACAGGTTCAAGCCAATATCAAGCGCAGCGGTTGAGGAAAGGGTAAGGCATATCGCCAAAATAGAAGGCGTAACTCTCACGGATGACGGGATGGAAGCAATACGATATGTAGCGGCAGGCGATATGAGGCGCGCCATCAATGCCCTCCAGGCTGCTGCCATGCTTGATAAGACTGTAAACATGGATGCGATTTACAAGACGACAGCTACTGCAAAACCTGAAGAAGTAGTTGAATTGATAAAGCTTGGCCTTGAGGGCAATTTCATGAAAGCCCGCGCGCAGCTTGATTACCTCCTGATAGAGCAGGGGCTTTCTGGTGAGGATATAATAGGGCAGATATACCGCGCCATGTTTGACATGACGATTCCGGACAAGCTGAAAGTGGACCTTATTGACCGCATCGGTGAAATCGATTTCAGGATGGCGGAGGGGGCAAACGAACGGATTCAGCTTGAGGCTTTGATTGCTCATTTTATTCTATGCGGTGCCAGCAAAAAATGACCCTAGAAGCAACACTTTTGAATCTTTTCAGTTTCATTCCGCCATGGCTCGCGGTCATCTTAATCGCGGCTCTGCCTGTTGCAGAACTACGGTTAGCTATTCCAATTGCGATACTTAAGCCCCCCTATGGATACGGATTTGACCCATTCACTGCTTTTATCCTCTCGATAATAGGCAATATGTTACCCGTAATACCATTACTTCTCTATCTTGAGCCTGTATCGAATTATTTGCGCCGATGGAATACCTGGGATAGGTATTTTGAATGGTTGTTCAACAGGACCCACCATAAGCATAGCGCTGATTTTGAAAAATACGGGTCAATCGGGCTTGCGGTATTTGTAGGCGTGCCCCTGCCTGCTACAGGTGCGTGGACAGGCTGTGCAGCCGCATTTGTTTTTGGCTTCAAATTCAGGAATGCCCTGATTGCGATATTTGCCGGTGTTTTAATGGCAGGGATAGTAGTGACCGTCTTAACAGTTGCAGGGATAGATTTATTTAATAGAATTTAGGTTTCTTCAAAACGTTTATCCATTTTGAACGCATATTATACTACCGTAGAGAGAATATATTATGTTAGTTTGAGAGATGTTATTTTATGGGCAAGAGAACTCGTATTATTAATGAACCTTCAGATATAGTCCCGCTTCTGCGAGCCTTTGGCTCAGCAAATCATAAGAAAGTTTTTGACAGTTTGCAAAACGACTGGAAAACCGAAGAGGAAATAGAGAAAGAGGTAGGGTTTAACTCACACGAAAGTCTTGATATTCTGAAAAAGAGCGGATTTGTCGAGAGCAAGTGGCGAATGCCGCAGCCTGGGAAAACGCCTGAAAAAGAATATCATTCGTCTTATTCCAGGGTACAGGTCAATTTCCAGTGCAGCGTTGAAGATTTAAGCGATATGATAATGGTCACTTTTAAAAGCGATAGCGAAATAAGAGATTATCTTGAGATAATAGAGAAAGAAGTTAAAGCGGGTAATCAATCAATGAACGGTCTCCAGAGAGTAGTAGATAAAAGTATTATGTTCATCCGCGCGGTCGCAAGGCGTTCAAATATCCTATCCGTGAAAGGCCAGAGGATTGAAATGTTCGGGGAAACCGAATGAAAAACTTTAAGAAAGTTTTATCAAAAACCGTCGCACTGCTTTACTTCGCAGACACGTATGCCCACAGGCATACGTGGATACCGCATAAAGCGAGGTGTCGCTTTTCAAACGACGGGTATGGTGCGCCATACCCGGACACGTCCTCCCGAAAACCTTTGGGAAAGCTTTACCAAACGAGGGGTATGCTGCGCATACCCCAACACTGCGTAAACCGAAGTTTCGGTTTAGGCGTGACTCGGGCCGTCATAAAGGGGCGTAACCCTTTATGATATTGCGGAGTAAAAAAGAGATAACCAAATTCCAGATTCTTGTTGAAATAGCTGCACACCAGCCTGATGTAATGCAGAAAGAGATTGCGGATAAGATCGGCATAACACCGCAGGCGGTTTCAGAATATATCAAAGACCTTGTTTCGGAAGGGCTTCTATACTCGGACGGCAGGGTGCGTTATCGTGTTACCAAAAAGGGCATTGAGTGGGTCCTTGAAAGGGCGCAGGAGCTGAAAAAATATGCGCGTTTTGTCATGGAGGATATTGTAAGCCATGTCTCGGTTGCGACTGCAATTGCCAGTGAAAGATTTAAAAAAGGGCAAAAGGTCTCGCTCCGGATGGAGAATGGTTTGCTGTATGCAGGTTCGAAAGGTGAGGTCACAGGTATCACAATATCAGATGCGAAGGTAGGGGAGGATGTCGGGGTGACGGATTTAAAAGGGATGATAAGTTTTGCCCCGGTCAATATAACCATCTGCAAGGTGCCAAGGGTAGAGAAAGGGGGTTCCCGGCAGGTGGATTACGAGACGCTAAAGAAACATGTTGAGAATAAGCCGTATATCGCAGCGATAGGTGTCGAGGCGCTGATATCTCTTCGTAAAATAAATATCCAGCCAGGCATTCTCTTCGGAGCTAAAGAATCGGTTGTTGAGGCGGCATTTCATGGGCTTTCCTCTCTGGTGGTTTCTGTGGACGAGGAGGTTCCTTCACTGCTCAACAGGCTTGAGTCCGAGGGATTGAATTATGAGGTTGTGGATTTGGGCAAATAGCGGTCATGCCTTCTTCCATCAGAACACCTTGAGGTAGCCTTTTAAAATCGTCCCATTTATTATGTTATTTTTCAATTCGTTGCTAAGTTCGCCAATGTCGTTGCTGAATAACAGGCTGATTTTTCTTTTTATTTTTTTCTCGAAATCCTGCAAATCCATCTTTCTTTCTTTGCACATCAGGTATAAGTCTATATCGCTTTTTATTGTATCTTCACCTCGTGATGCTGAGCCGAATAAAATTATAACGTCAGGCATGCATTTGTTCTCAAGAAACTCTATTAAGCCCGAGTCTTTTAAGGTCATTATTGTATCAATTTTTTTCAGGAAGCGGAACTTTTCGCTGTCCGTGTTCGCCCAATAAACAGGATATGCATGTATCCTGTGTTTGGATATTATAATCAGTTCTTCATTAACCAGTTCGTTCAGATACTTCTTTACAGAGGTTGTGGCAAGATTTGTCACCCTGCCAATCTCTCTCAATTGAAATCCTGCGCCTTCTGGATTCGGGTTTTCAAAGAAGACCTTAAGCACTTTCCATTTGTTATATTTTTGTAACATATGTGACAATATTGTAACGATTGTAATATAAATGTTTCAGTTGCCCGAATCTTATACTGAAACCTGCATTAGCAGTTCTTGGCAAAGGACAGGTATACGTGCCCCCATTTTTTAGCGCCACAATTGTTATTCTGGTTCAAGATTTCTAAGGATGCACAAAAAAACCTATCGCCTTCAGTCCCTACCCTGCAATAGAATTGCAGGGCATCAACGGGAGGATGCATGAGGAAGGATAAAGAAAACAAAGGGCACGGAATACAAAATACTAACTTTAATATACATCTTAATAATCTAATTAGCGTAGTGAATGACGAAAAATGGAGTAAATCGAAATTAGACGAGTTCACAGTTAAGTTTAATGGCAAGGCTGTGGAAAATAATGTAATGGATGCAGAAGAGCTTGCTACTTCTCTATTGGGAATATCTACCATTTTAGAAGAATCAAACTCTATATTAAACGGGCAGTATTCTAAAATGATTGTTAAAGTACGAAGTTCTTTTAAACCCGGCTCTTTTATTGTTGATATGGTTTCGTTTTTTTCATCGGATGGGATCACGGCAATTGTAAATATTGGTTCAATCATTGGTTTTATGGGTGGGGCTGGAACACTTTTATGGTTTTTCAGAAAGACGAAAGGAGAGAAGATTCTTACAAAAAAGCAGGTTCAAGGAAATAATTATGAAACAACTGTAAACAACTCAGATAACACAATAACAATAAATGGTGATGTGTTGATGTTATATGAAAGCGCCCCTATTCGAGAAGCATTAATAAAAGTGGCATACCCTCTTATAAACAATAAAGATATTTCGGATATTACCTTCATGAGAAATGGAGTAGAATGTGAAAAGATTTCAAGAGATGAAAAAGAATATTTTACATTACTTGATAAGGAATCCATTGATATTACCTGAGTTTGACAGGGTAAATAATATGATAGTCCTCAGCATCTTTGTTATTGATGAAATACCAAAAAAAACTGAGGACATATGAGATAATCCCTAATGAGAATATATGCTTTCCGATTG
>JAHFDG010000065.1 GCA_023249105.1 Candidatus Methanoperedens sp.
CGTTATTTTCAAAGCATTGAGATACTGCTGGAAGCAGTAAATAAACAATTCAGACTCTGGCAATCACCAAATAATATTCTTCGGAGTTTATGCGCAATTACTTAAGTCGTCATGTATAGTTCATTTTTCTTGCCATTTTTCCCATTTTAATGCTAATTATTGGCATAATTTGCCAAATTTTGTCAAATAATGGCAGCATATGGCGTTTCATGCTAAATTTTTGTCAATTATTCTTTTAGCATTGGCATAAGATAAACGAGTTTAAGGGTGATTTAAATGAAGAATTGGGTAAAACATCTTGGAACATTTGTTGCGGGCGGATCACTTGTAGGAGCGGCATATTTTATACCCGAAGAAAGTTTTTTAGCTTTCATAACAGGGTGGTTGTTCCTCATCCCGGCTGCGGTCGTGATATTCCTCGGTTATGGACTCACGAAATACATGAAATATAAGAAAAACAGGATCACGGTTTCCATAAAACCAACCGAAGCCGTAAAAGCAATTGCTCGCAGGGAAGTTGAACTTCAGAGGGAAAAACAACTCCTGCTGGAAGAACTTCGCAAGGGATAGGGACAAGTGTAATTATATGATAATTACCAGACACATCTCTCTTGACAATGATTGCATCGAGAAGATGGAACCTTATGTGGAAAAACACAAAGGCAACTTCAGCGCAGCAATAAGGGAGATAATCGACAGGGCAGGGAATTATAATTCCTTAAAAAACCTCTCGGCGATTGACAATTCCCTGTTAAAATGGATGCTGAATGAAATAGACGGGATGCTAATTCCAGATAGCTTACTGGATGAACTCATTGACCCCAATCTGATTAATTCTATTGGAAAACTTGAAGAAGCACTCAACAACAGGTTCCGTGAACTTGAGTGGGGGGTTAACATTTCATTGAAATACGATAATGACATGTCTCCCTCTGATGTACTGATAGATATCCGGGGCGCTCCCCAAAAAATAAAATTCGCAGCCTCCATACTGTCCCAGTATATTGTAAAAAATTCAGTTAGAAATACGCCTCTTGAAATCAGGTCAATTCATAATCAGGATAGATGCATAAAAATCGAATTATCAAGGTCTGATAATAAAGGAGCTTTTGACAGCCTTACTGCAAATTTCGGCGGGATGAATGAGGTAATAGGGGCAATAAAATCCCGGCCATCTTTCTGGAAAGCTGTAGTCAACGGCCATCTTTTGAGCAATTACAATATGGTTACAGTCCACAGGAATTATTTTGAGGACCTACTTGCCGGAAAAATCCCGATGGGTGAAATAACGATAGAAACGCTTGCAAAAAAGCCCATACAGGAAATACCTCTTACTGAAATGCTTTCACTTATAAAAGAGGTTTATGAAACATCCAGGGTTGCAGACAGGGTTGAAATCGACAGGGAGAATTTAATATTATACCATAATTATAGAAATAATGAAGTAATAGAAAAGCTGAAAAAGAGCCTTGTCACGCTTTTGGAAGCTAACGGGCATTTGTATGACGCAAAGTCAACAGCCAACATGATTGTGCTGACGCACCGGCCTGATGTGGGAATTAAAATCAATGAAATCGTGAGCAATTTGAAAGTCAGCAACAGCAGGGTAGACCAGAACCTGATAATGTTCATGGCTTTCCTGAAAGGTCTCAAAAACATACCGGATATACCCGTTTCACTGACTGCCCTGGGGAGGAGAATCGGCATATCCCTGATGCAGGAGTACGAAAAAGAAAACAGCATAAAGAGCTGGGAGCTCCAGAACTTCCAGAAAGCCCTGGAAATAATAGATTCAAAACTTCACAGGGAAAGTGAATGGAAAATTGAGGGTAAAAACCTCATTTATACTGTTAAGAAATGCAATATTGTTACGGAAGGGAATACATTCGATACATATGTCTGCCAGACAATCAGGGAAACATTCAAAGGGGCGGTAGGTTATGCTTTCGGGAATAAGGCAGAATTAAACATTAAAAAATTATTGTCACATGGAGACAATTCTTGTGAGGTGTTAATACGAGTACAATAGGAGTGAGTCGCTTTGGAAAAGACAGGATGGTTAGAACAAAAAGGAGAAGGAAAATCGCAAAAAATAAATGCGGGAGGATAATATGAAAACATTGCTTGAGTACATAACATTCGTCAAAGGAATAGAATACCTGATAGTTGTAGCGTTTTGCTTTGCATTCATTGCACTATGGATGCTGGTAAATACAAAGGAAAAAGAAGTACTTAAAATGGTTTCCCTGTTTGTTCCGCTTTCACTGATATTTGGTGGGGCAGCAGTTGTTGTATCCTCATACGGCACCACAGATGTTACTTATGCAAATGCTTCGGGAGCCGATATTGCCAGCAATCCGACAATGATTGAACTACAGGCTAAAGACACATGGCTCAAGGTCAATTCCTCTGAATATCTTTCCATCAAATATGAACAAACAACTGATTTTCATAAAGCCATGAGCGGCAAGGTCAGTTGTACGACATGCCATCATAACAGCAAGGATGAAATTCATGCGTGCAAGGATTGCCACGGGGCCCCTTTCAATCCCCATAACGCAAATCAACCTGGCTTGAAGGCCGCATATCATCAGCGGTGTTTGTCATGCCACAAAGAGGATTTCGGGAGCGGGCCTGAAAGCTGCACCAAATGCCATTCCGGAGTAACTAAAGCCACCAGTATCGTTTCAGCACCGCCCCGCCCGCACCTGTTGACATGGGAAACCTGCACAAGATGCCACCAGAATGGCATCCCCGGCGGGCAGGTATCAAAGATTGTATATCACGATAGCTGCCTCAAGTGCCATGAAACGGGAATAGGAGGGGCTGCCATAGTGCCTGATGACCACGCGGGACGCACCGGCAATACATGCCAGGGCTGCCATAAACCGATAGGAGGATAAATATGATAAACAGAAGGAACTTTCTAAAAATCGGCGGCTCTCTCATTGCCTGCGGCGTTATGGGAAGCCAGGGAAATGTATTGGCTTCCGAAGATTACACAGGCAACCCTGACCGCCTTGGAATGCTCACCGATACTACAAGGTGCATTGGCTGCCGCCGCTGCGAAGCTGCATGTAATAAGGCAAACAACCTGCCGCCGCCGAAAACATCGTTCGAGGACACTTCGGTTTTTGAAGAGAAAAGAAAACCATACGTGGCTGATGTACAGTCATACACCGTGGTCAATCGGTATGAAGGGAAAGACGGGAAACCGGTTTACCGGAAAATCCAGTGCATGCATTGCGACGAGCCCGCATGTGTTTCAGCCTGCCCTGTAGCCGCAATGAAAAAAACAAAAGAAGGTCCTGTTGTATGGGACGAAAAATTGTGCATAGGATGCCGTTATTGCATCATAGCCTGTCCTTTCTATGTCCCGGCGTTTGAATATTCAAGTGCGTTTGATCCCAGTATCCAAAAATGCTTTATGTGCCACAAGAGGATTTCAGATGGTCTTGTTCCTGCGTGCGCCGAAGCATGTCCTGTTGAGGCAATTACTTTTGGCAAAAGAAGCAATTTGCTAAAACAGGCAAAACTCAGGATATGGGGCGAACCTGACAAATATATCGACCATGTGTATGGTGAAGAGGAAGCGGGAGGTACAGGCTGGCTGTATATTTCAGGAGTTCCTTTCGAGAAGCTTGATTTCCCGATGAATGTGGGGATAACGTCGTATCCTAAACTTACCAAGGACTTCCTGTCGATGGTAAATCTAACACTTGTACTCTGGCCTGCCATGCTTGGTGGCTTCTATCTGGCATCGCATAACCGGGAGCATCAGGCAGCTCATGTTGAAAAATCGGAAACAAAGGAGGATCATAAACAATGAACGAATACGGGAATGTGGAAAACAGAATACACCATAAACACGAACAAACCGGTGCTGAGATTATTACATACTGGATACGTGATAAGATATTTATGGGGCGAACCTTCGAAGAGTATGTTAAAGGGCTCATCACTCCGCTTAATATTGCGGCAGGGCTGGTCGTCCTTGCCGGGCTTTACTTAATATTGATGAGGTTCGTGTTTGGACTTACTGAAGTGACCGAAGCTTCAAACGAGCAGCCATGGGGACTTTTCCTTAGCTGGGGCCTCTTTACCGGCGTGCCTTTTTCAGCTTCTGGATTTGTCGTTGGGACTGCGGTTTACATTTTTGGTCTTAAGAAATACCAGCCTATAGTAAAAAATGCAATCCTTCTTGGCCTGCTGGGCTATCTCTTTGCTGTAGTCTTCCTGATGATAGACCTCGGACGCCCATGGCGGATATATTATCCCATGATCATTTCATTCGGAACGGCATCGGTAATGTTCCTGGTGGCATGGCATGTGGCTCTTTACCTGTCAGTACAGGCCCTTGAGTTTTCACCGTCAACCCTGGCATGGCTGGGCATGAGGAAAGTTCGTAAAATGGTTACAGGTATGACCCTGGGGCTGACTATTTTCGGCGTGATGCTTTCCACGCTTCACCAATCCGCTCTCAGTGCGATGTTCCTGCTTGCGCCGGGGAAGCTTCATCCCCTGTGGTACACATCGTACCTGCCATGGCTTGCCTTTATCTCTGCCATTGGCGCGGCGCTGGCCCTGGTAATCGTGGTGTCTAAACTGACACAGGTCTTCATGAAGGACAGTGCTGATTCTCATTATCTGGAAAGCCTTGACGGTATTACGCTTGGTCTTGGGAAAGCCGCATCTTTCGTGCTTTTTACTTACGTGGGACTCAGGTTAATCAGCGTGACACATGAGGGTGCATGGGGCTACCTGAATACGCCTTTCGGGCACTGGTTCCTTGTTGAGATAACGCTTCTGGGTATCCTTCCTTTCCTGTTCTTCTATGGTGTGCAGAACAGGAATATAGGTCTTATCCAGTTCACTGCAGTGCTGACGATGATTGGAATCATAATGAATCGGTTCAATATTTCGCTTATCGCGTTTAACTGGCAGCTACCCAATAGGGAGCTTTTCTTCTGGAAGGAGGCTGTGGTAGTTGCAGCGGTTGTGATAATCGAAATACTCGTCTACCGCTGGATTGTGAACAGGATGCCAGTGCTGCGGCAGCATCCGGATTATATAGGGGATGAACACTGACCGCCGGTTCGATCAATGACCGCTGGCTCGGTCAATCCGCCGCACACGCATGGCTTCGCCATGCGTGGACACACTTTTTTAACGAATAGGAAAGTAGGTAATTTTCTTAGATTCAACTAAATCTTTTGACAGGATATACAGGATATACAGGATATACAGGATATACAGGATATACAGGATATACAGGATATACAGGATATACAGGATATACAGGATATACAGGATATACAGGATATACAGGATATACAGGATATACAGGATTGGCTCGTATCCTGTCAATCCTGTTTATCCTGTCTGAAATTTCCATTTCTTGAAAATGATATCAAGAAACGATTACTTTCACTCCGCTCTTGGCTCGCGCATATATTAAGGACAGAACTATTACCATTTGAGGTGATTCAAATGGATTTATTCTGGAGCGGTCTTGCAAGGCGGGCAGCCGAACACACAAGGATTGAAAGGCGAAGCCAGTTCAGCAAGGTGCATGAAATTGCCATTAGAGAACATGAAATTAAGAGTCAGGCAGATGCAATTTAGTTTTTTTTCTTTTTGCATCTCCTGGTTCAATCAGATTTATTAAGGATAGGGTATCTATTTTACTTATGATACCCGATAAATGCAAAAGCTGGAAAGTTGCAAAAACCCCGGTGATTAATTGCTGGTGCAATTATGCTTGCGGTAATACTGGGGGAAAGATGTGCGAGCCATGGTGCAGGATTGTAGAAAAATACGGCTTATGGACGCTCATAATAACGATTGGCGTTCCTGTCACTATACTGATTCTTATCCTGAGAAACCGATTATAGCTTACATTCTTCCTTTCAATCTTGAAACGCCCTGCCTTACTTTGAGGAGCAGCTTATCAGGCACGCATTCAAGTAACTCTGGACTTAGACAAACTGCGCGCATCATTGCCTGGGCTGCCCTATCAAAACTATTCTGTGCATAATAGGCAAGTCCCATACCATGATAAGCTTCCGGAAATTCAGGGTCAAGCCGCAACGCCTCCTGGAACTCCCAGAGTGCATCTTCGAATCTCCTCACCTCGGAATAAGCGTTGCCAAGATTGTTATGGGCAGGGGCATAATCCGGATTAATCCGGAGCGCTTCCTTGAATTCTTTTATTGCGTCTTCATTTCTTTTTTGAAATGCATAGATATTGCCAAGGTTACTGTGGGCCTCTGTATAATTCGGATTAAGTTCCAGCGCTTCTTTAAGTTCATTTACCGCCTCGTCAGGCATTCCCATCCTGTCATAAGTTACACCAAGGTTATTGTGGACTTCAATATAATCAGGATTAAGCCTGAGAGCTTCTTTGAGTTCTCTTACTGCCTCCTCATATTTTCCTATCCTGTCGTACGCAAGACCCAGATTGTTATGGATATTATGGCTTAAGCCGATGCCTGAAGTCATCCGGAAAGACGGGTAATATCTGGTTAATAGCTCAACAGTTTCCCCATCCAATCCATCCGTATTCTCAAGATGATATTGATTTCCTTTCCGCTCGAATTTGCGGGCATCTATTTCTTTTATCGAGTCGATGCTGAAATCTGCGAAAATTAGCGATGGAGAGAAACCTTCTATCACAAGAAAAACATGAGGTCCAGAGCTTGCAGCTTTCACTTCAGATACAAGAGAGTTTAAGAGAATATAACCAAGCTGTGTTATCGCAGCGCATGATGCAAGGAGTTCCTTGTCTTCCAATTTTTCTTTTTCAGGGATATCGGCTTTATCAAGAAGGAGAAATATGTCTTCATTCGCAAGATTAAGACCATTGACCAATTGCCTTATCAGGCGCGTTGGGGCGTCGGGGCGGTAGTAGCCCTTGTTTTCTAAGCGAAGCATGAGGTCTTTCAGGATATTGATTAACCCGACGGTATCCTTTGCGATTATTGCAGTATCGGCGGTTTGTTTTATTTTATCGGAATACCCCGCAGCTCTGCTGCGGTTGGGTACAGCCTCCCAGAAATGCAACAACAAAACGAGGAACCAGGAGATGCCCCACAGCTCTGCTGTGGGGAGCTTCACTTTTTCAAACTCTATCTCTTCGAATAATGTATAGAGTTCTTTAAGTATTTCCTCTATGCAGCTTTCATGATAACCGAGGCGAGGGAGGGTTTCCTGGAGGGAGGGGAAAGTTTTTTGGCTGGTCATTTTTTTAGTATTCGTTGCATTTATCGGTTATAAAGTATTGTGTGATTTTATTCACCGCAAAGGCCGCAGAGATTGTTTATATTGTTTGTTTTTTGACTATAATTACTTTCACCCCGTTCTTATCGCGGTATTATAGTTATAAGCCCCAAAGTGTCGGGAATGGATGGGATGTCGTTGAGAAATATATGTTTCAGCTCATAATACATACGAATATAACCGGGAATAATCTCGTATATTCCTAAAAACGGTATATACAGGCCTCGTACATCGTACGAGGTATATCGTGACTCGCAGGCATTTAAGTATTAAGATGGCATACGAGTTCAGATTTGCCCGCCCATGTAAAAAACCGCTTTAGCCTGACTTTGGAAATTTCAACTGTTCCGGTTAAACATTCGTTATACTTATCCATAAGGTACTTATTCACATCGGTTCTATCCCACTTTTCAAGCGACTTAACCTTATTGATGTTCTTTAAAAATTTACTATAGTCCGTTAGAGTTTTCTCTGCCGTGCCATTGATTTTGAGTTCCTGAAGGAATTTATCGATTATACTGACCATATTACCTAATATGTAAGTATTAAGCAATAAAGCCATAATCTAAAAAAAATTAACAAAAACCCATAATGTAGTTTTTTAAAATAAAAAATGATTTATACGTATATTCTTACAAAATATTAATTTATAAACAATTAAACATCAAAATGTCTCTAATAAGCTATTAATAAACAAAATAAATCTTTAAAATTATTGATTTTTTTATGACAATAGCGGTTATTTATGAACGGTGCAACGATTAATCTTAAGCCCATTGATATACTTTTTAACCCCAACTCCACAAAACCAAAACCATTATGGAACTAATCAAAACAATCCCCATCAACTTCAGGTACTTCAAGAAAAACATGCAGAGCATCGCAGTCCTGCTCCCCCTCCTCCCGGGCGCGGATGTTGCAGAAAAGCCATGCGACGGCATAATGATATACAGCTTTGCAACGTCCCAGGCACAATATATCTTTCGCGAAGTCCATCAATCAAAAATCCGCCCGATATTCATAGCTGGCGGTCCCCATCCATCCGCGCGCCCTGAAGAGACGCTTCAGTATTTTGATTACGTGGTCGTGGGCGAAGGCGAGGAAACACTGCCCGAATTGATACGCGTCCTACAAAAAGGAGGGGATATTTCTTCTGTCAAAGGTATTGCGTTTAAGGAAAACGACAGGATTGTTTACACAGGAAAAAGAGATGACGTTGACCTGGACATGTACCCTGCTTTTGACCCGGACATTATGTACAGCACAATCGAGATAACACGCGGCTGCCCTTTTGCCTGTGCTTACTGCCAAACCCCACAGCTATTCGGTCACAGGATGAGACACCGAAGCATTGACGGGATAGCAAGATATGCGCAATTCCTGGGGGATGTCAGGTTCACTTCACCAAACGCCTTCGCCTATGGTTCTGACGGCATACATCCCCGTCCCGATAAGATTGAAGCGCTCCTTAAGGCATTACCCTACAAAAGGGCATTTTTCGGCACATTCCCGTCAGAAGTGAGACCTGAATTCATTAGCGACAGGCTTCTTGAGCTTGTATCGGATTATTGCGCCAATACCACGTTAAACATGGGTGGGCAATCTGGAAGCCAGAGGATACTTGACATGATTAACAGGGGGCACACAGTCGATGATATCATCGCCGGCGCGGAAAAATGCCTCCAGCATGGATTCACGCCGGTCGTTGATTTCATTTTTGGTATTCCCCATGAGACAGAAGATGACCAGCATGAAAACCTCAAACTCATTAAGTGGCTCACAAGAAAAGGAGCAAAAGTACATTCCCATTATTTCACGCCGCTTCCCGCAACTCCCTTTGAAAACCTGTCTCCTGCCCCGTTATCCAGACAGGTTGGCAGGATAATGGGTGAGCTTGCGCTTCACGGGAAAGTTACAGGAATCTGGTCTAAAGCTTGATATCCTCGCTTTCAACAAGGAGCCTGAAATCTTCAAGGCTCAGGCGTCCGTCCTTCTTGAATTTCTCCTTCGCTTGCTCCCGTTTTCCCATATTTTTCTGCCCATCCTTTGTTAACTGGACATCCTTCATCTGTTCAAGGTAAACTCCAAGTTCATCCCTGAGTTTTGGTATCTCAGCCTTGAGCGCGCCTATTTTTTTCCTGAGGGGAGAAATACCTTTATATTTTTCAGACACCTGGGCATGATAAGTGTCAGCCTCTTTGCGCAGCGTGTCTATCTCTTTATAGAGCGCAATCATCTCTTCATGGTATTTCTGGGATTCCTGCGCAAGCTCCTGAATTCGGGCATGGAGGGAATCCATGTCCGTATAAATCTCTTTTCCTTTGCTATATTCCTCTGTTATCTCGGAATGTATCACGTTAGCCTTTTTAGTGGCTTCATACCTCCCGCTTAACTCGATAAGCCGGTTAAAAATATTGATTTCAAGTTCAAGAGGGATATCAGCTGTCAGGAAAGTATTTAATTCCTCGGTAATTGCTTTCTCAAGCGTTTCTATTCTTCCACGCGCAGTTAAATTCAGTTCATCGCGTGTTTTCTTCAATCCGCCTATTTTTTCTCCGAATTCCTTTCCTTTTAACCTTAACTGGTCGCGCTGCGATTTTAACTCTGCAATCCTTGCATTGGCTTCATCACGTTTTTTCCGTAATTCACTTGCTTTAGCCGATTGCTCTTTCACCTTTGCATTCAAACCGTCACGCTTGACCTTTAGCTCCTCTCCACCATGACTGTGGAGAGAGATGTCCTTAAATATGGTTTTTAATTCCCTTTCCTTCTGCTCAAGCTGCTGCCTCAGGTGATTGATTTTTTCCTTTAATTCCCTCTCAGGAAGTTTTGGATACACTTTTGGCTGAGCAATATTTTCAATTTTGGTTTGCTGTTCAATAACAGTTTCTTCCTGTTTTTCGGGAGGAACAGGAACATCAACAGCAGGACTATCAATAACAGGTGTATCAGTAACAGATTCCACCGTTGAATCTTGTATATTTTCGGGCTCGGTCAACTTAAATCCCACCTTTTTGCTTTTGCCAGTAAGCAACAGCATTATTATGGCTTTCAATCCTGCGTTTTAACCAGTTATGGCGCCCTTCGATTTCATTTATTTGCTTATCCCTTGCGCCTGTATCCTGCTTTGGTTTATTCTGGAGGGATATCAATTCCTTATGAGATGAGTTTGCCTCATTTAATATATCAACAATACCTTTTCCTGTAACGATTAATCCGGCTTTGCGGGCTTGCGATTCAAAATCATAAAGGAGTTTTTTGATTTCTACGATTATTTTTTCCTCGTCTTCAATATTTTTTGAATTTTGAAGTCTTTTCTCAAATTCTTCAATCTTACCTGAGATACGCATGATGTCATGGATGTTAGGTGCTTTTGCAGAGCGCATTTTTTCAATGACTTTACTGAATAGTTCTTCCCTTTGTTTTTTTGCCTGGTGGAAAAAAAGAAAATATTTCTCATTGAGAACAGTGATTCTTGCCTCTGTCGCACCTATCTCTTTTTTTATTTCCATGGTTTGCTCTCTCGCGGCATTCAGCTTACCATCAAGTTCTGAAAACTCGGAATTAAATGTCTTAAGAAATCCATCATGTTTGTCAACAACCTGTTCGATTAACCTGTTAGTTTCAATAATTTCAATCATATTTGCACCATCTGCGCATGAGGTATGCCCTCGATAAAGATAACAGTGTCAGGATCGACACATCCGCAAGCTACTGCGCATGCTATTGATTTTTCACCAGCGAGGTTTGCTATTGTGGCGCATGAGAGAGCTTCCCTGACTTCTTCTTCACACACTTCTTCACCTTTATAGAATGATTCATCAAGTTTAAGAACAAGAACGCCTTCCTTGAATTTCTTCCCGATAATATTCTTATCGCAGACGGCTACTATTTTTTGCCCATCCGTATCATATTTTTTCATATACATGTTCAAACTACCCTGAACCGTTCGTTGCTCGCTTCAATAATCTCACCTGCGCTCTTTAACTTTTGTATCATGTCTTCAACAGCATCTTTTTTAATGCCTGATTCCTCTGCCCTGGATATAATATCTCCTAAAGGCGCAGGACCATTGAACTCGTCCTGAAGTTCCCTTATTATTTCCCTGAGTACTTTAATTCTGTCCTTCTGGCTCTTACTTATGCCCACATTGATAATATCGGCATCCAGCCTTCCGGTCTCCGGGTCGGTCATGACCTGCTTGAGGCTTGCCATAACGATCCTGATGACGCGACCTGTATCTTCCGTGGTTATGACGCTGCTTAAACGCACTCTGGCGCTTGCTTCAGCAAGACGGATAAGCGCTTCAAGCTGTCGCGCTGTCACAGGCACCGGCGAATTGGGGTCTTCGCCCTGTTTCCGCAAGCCAAGGTAGAAATCAATCAACTGCTTTCGCGCATCATCCTGGATAATGGGAAAGATGTTCCTTTTGGTATAAGCGATATATTTCCGCAGCATCTCTGACTCTATAACCGGCTGGATTACTTCCATGGCAGTTGTTATCTGTCCCTGGGTTATACCCGAATTAATGATGTTATCCCTTCTCACAGCAAGCTCGCCGGCATAATGGGCTTTTAGTATATGCTCTGCGATTGCGGTATCCCTGCTTACCAGGGGTTCGTCTGTAAGGATGAAAATCAAATCAAAACGCGATAAAAGAGCCGGAGGCATATTAATCTGCTTTGCGATAGGTTCATACCTGTCAAACCTGCCAAATTTGGGGTTCGCAGCGCCAAGCAGCGCGCAGCGTGATTTCAATGTTGCCATGATGCCGGCTTTTGCGATACTGATGGTCTGCTGCTCCATAGCCTCGTGCATTGAACTTCGGTCATCGGGTTCCATTTTATCAAGTTCATCCACGCAGGCAAGACCCATATCCGCAAGCACAAGCGCGCCGGCTTCAAGCGTCCAGCGTCCTTCCCCGAACTCGTCCTTGACCGCTGTCGCTGTAAGACCTGCCGATGTCGAGCTTTTGCCGCTTGTGTATATGCCGCGCGGGGCAAGCTTAACTGCGTAGCGCAGCAACTGCGACTTTGCCACACCCGGGTCGCCCACAAGAAGAACATGTATGTCGCCGCGTATGCGCGCACCATCGGGCAGGTTTTTGGGGATGCCTGAAAAAAGCTGAAGCGCCATTGCTTCCTTGACTTCCTCGTAACCATAAATCGAAGGCGCTATCGAATATATTATCTTGTTGTATATTTTCGAATCGTTCCCGAGCGCCATTATTTCTTCGATATCTTCTTTTGATATTTCTATGTCTTCGAATTCCTTGTCTTCTATCTCGATGGATACGCCGTCAAGCACAAGGTCAAAGAAGGTGCTTTTTCCCTGCTGGGTGCTTCTCTGGTATGAACGCAGGATTCCTGAAATAACAACGCGGTCGCCCGGCGATACAATCCCTGCAAGGTCGTCATCCACATCCACATCAAGGGTTTGCGGCTGCTCGCCACCACGCAGGTCATCAGGCGATTCCTGTATCCGCAGTTTTTGCGCATCGATAAATTCGGATTCTTCGTGTATGAGTTTAAAAGGGCCTTTACGTCCGCAACTGTCGTTCTGGCACTCGAAAGGTTCTACGAATTTTCCTTCAGCCTGCGGCATAAATGTTACGTCCCCGCACCGCTGGCATTTGAATGCCGCTTTCATGATCTTGGGTCTTACCTCGGTTGCTTTCCGAATCAGGCCGGATACAGCTATTATTTTGTTGATATTAGCGCTTCGGAGTTCCCTTATCTGGATGCGTTCAGGAAGCCTGATTATCCTGACATGTGTATTGATAAAATCAACATCTGCGGGAAGGTCAATTGCCGAAAGCGCCTCATTTGCATGCGCCAGTACCTGTTCGGGATGTTCAATCAGCTCGCGCGCAAGTTCCATGTCGAATTTTTCAATGTCGGGAAACTGGATGCCAAGACTCCTTTTTTCAGGGTATTCATTGGCTAATTTAAGTATTTCTTCCCAGTAATAGCGCTTGAAGAAATCTTCCCAGACCTGAAGTGATGATTGTACCATTCTGAATCTATCATAAAGTCCGAAGGGTATTTCAATGTTTCGAGCCTGATTATACTTGAGGTTATATGTGTCATCGGTTAAGTGTAATATTGTGATAGAACACGGATTGCACGGATAAAGCGACACCTCGCTTTATGCGGTATAGGGGTATGGTCGAAAGACCATACCCCTTCGTTTGATAAACCTTTCTTAAAGGTTTACACGGATGCGCGCGGATACGAAAATAAATCCGTGAAAATCCGTCTAATCCGTGTCATCTGTGTTCTATTTAAACTAAATTGAGGTTAGATTATGTCAATCAGGATTAATTTCAATGGCGTAAACCATCTTGCAATGGCTACCGGGGATATGGATAAGACAATACGTTTCTGGAGGGATTTGCTGGGCATGAGGCTTGTGGCCGGCCTTGGCGAGCCGGGCTATCGGCATTACTTTTTTGAAATATCGCCCAATGACCTGATAGCTTTTTTTGAATGGGAAGGAGTGGAACCCATGGTAAAAAAGGAACATGGAAGACCTGTCAGCGGAAGGTTTGGTTTTGACCATGTTTCTTTTGGCGTTGAGGAGGATGAAGACCTCTGGAACCTGAAAGCGAAACTTGAAGCCGCAGGATTCCCGGTATCGGAAGTAATCGACCATGGTTTTATCCATTCCATTTATGCCTATGACCCGAATAACATCCCTATCGAGTTCAGCCATAATGTGAGAGGGATTGATATCAGGAAGGAACAGAGAATGGGAGACATTATGCCAACAAAAGCCGCGCTTGAAGGTTCGGAGCCCCTGGATAAATGGCCGAAAGTCAAACGCGTTACTCCGCCAGAGGAGAGGATTGTCTATCGCGGTGTGGGAAGCGAGCTTTTCCATGGATATGAAAAGGGATGAAAATAGGGTTCAGGCAGAGGAAAAAATGAGACTGTTAAATTCGGGTTGGTAGTTGCCCTGAGATACAATATTTCAATAAGGTTATGATAGATTGTAGTTACAATTATACTTTATAAAAAAAGCTTTCTTCTTTTCGCTATTTCTTTAAATCATTCCATTATATTTCTTCAAATCGGCACATAGTTGATCTATCTGGCTTTCAGAGGCTTGACTCCATCCTGGACGAGTATCATTCTGTGGATGTAAATTTATGAATTGTATGCATACGTCTTTTATAGACGCTCCTATATTATCTTGTTTAAAATCATCCTCATTTTTTGAGATTAAACTATGAATGCTTCTGCATGTATCTACTAACTCTTTTTCTGAATGAAGCGACGGAATAAATGTTTCCCAACTCGAACAAAAATCAGCAATCAATGACTTAACTGATTCTTTATTTTCTTTTTTTATATCCTTTTTCTCTTTCCGGTGATAGTACGGACTTTTTATAAAATCGTTAATTATTTCAGATAGTGCATTCTTGACAGACCCTATTAAAAAACCAACTATTAAGGCAAAAAATGTTAAAATAGTTGTTCCATCTATACTCATGGACACATATTTTCCGTTGTCGGTCCTTCATCTTTGACTATTTTGTAGCCTTGGAGTTTAAGTTCGATTTGTCTGCTTATAGGTATACCTGTCTTATCTCTTACATCTTCCATTCTTTTGGCTACGTTTTCATCTACTTGTACGCATATCTGGCGTTTTGCCATAACTTCTATCACCAATTAGTTTCATGGTAACTAATTGTATTTAAATGTTTTCAATGAAAAAACAATGGAAATACCACTATGGTAAAATCTTAAGTTTTCAAAGACAAAAGAATTTTTTCCAATAGCCACTCAGAGTATGATGGCTTTATTAATCGATGTTTTATGTCTGAGTGTATGTCATCTTTTATATAAAAAACCCCGTTTTCTTCAATGATATCACCTGATTCTAATTTCTTATCGAATTCAGCAATGTACTTCCAATATTCATTTGACAGGTCTATCCGCATGTTAATCACAAAGCTTGATTGCACATACCAACAATAAATCTTTCCAATTCACATGACCGTTTCAATTTGTATTGGTAATTAAATATCTTCCCCAAAATTCGAATCTAAATAAGTATCATTGCCGACCATTATTTATTCAAATGCACCACTTTCGGAGGCGGGAAACCGTTAAAATAGGTGGTCGAAGCGATTGTATAGGCGTCGATATTTTCAGCAAAAAGCAAGTCGTCAATTTGAAGGTCTTCGGGCAGCTCATCAGCCAGGGAAATAGTGAGCCGCCCTGAAACCTTACCAACACGAATTGGAACCATCTCAAAAAATAAACAGTTTCATATATCGCTACGACAAACAAACAGTAATGATAGAAATAGAAGTAAAGGCACGCGTTGATGACGCCAGAAAGATGGAAAGGGCAATAATAGCCATGGGGGCTACGCCTATCGGGATACAGGACCAGGCCGATACATATTATAATGCGCCGCATCGTAATTTTGAGAAGACCGACGAAGCATTGAGGATAAGGGTAGAGGGCGGGGATGCCTTTCTGACATATAAGGGCCCGAAAATGGATACTGTATCTAAAACAAGACAGGAATTCCAGACTGAGATAAAGGAGCCTGAAACCATGGGAAACATCTTGTCATCTCTCGGATTTTTACCCGTGGCGACGGTAACAAAAAGAAGAAAAAATTACAGGCTTGGGGATTTTTTTATCTCGCTTGACGAAGTGCGCGACCTCGGAAGTTTTATTGAGATTGAGATTCCTGTAAAAAGTTCCAAAAATTATGAGGAAAAGGTCGAAAGCATTTTAAAAATCATTGAAAAATTAGGCATCAGCAGGACGTCAACAATCCGTGAATCGTATCTGGAAATGATTCTTGGAAAGAAATAAACCCATGATTGTTCGCCTGTAATAGAATAAATATATATACTGCAAAAATCTTTTCAGCGCCTATGAGCGTGTTCAGCCTGCTTAATCCGGCAATCCAGGACGCATTGAAGAAACAGGGATTTACTGACCCAACTGAACCGCAGGTAAAAACAATCCCGTCAGTTCTTGCCCGGGAACATATACTTTTGATAGCGCCTACCGGTTCCGGCAAAACAGAATCGGTAATGCTTCCTGTTTTTCACGAGTTTATGCAGAAAAAAGAAGAAGCGCGCGTTAAAGGAGATGAAAAGCGGGGAATTTCCGTTCTGTATATTACACCTCTTCGCGCCCTTAACCGGGATATGCTGTCGCGTCTTGAATGGTGGGGGAAAGAACTCGGGATAAAAGTGGCTGTGAGACACGGCGACACGACCACTTATGAGCGGCAAAAGCAGTCTTTAAAACCGCCGGATTTTCTTGTCACAACGCCGGAGACTCTCCAGGTGATGCTGACAGGAAAAAGGCTTCGCAATAACCTGAAGACGGTTTCACACGTGATTATCGATGAAGTGCATGAGTTGGCATCCTCGAAAAGGGGTGCGCAGCTATCCATCGCGCTTGAGCGGCTTGTTGAGGTCGCAGGAGAGTTCCGGAGGCTTGGGCTATCAGCTACTGTTGGAAAATCCGATGAAATAGCGCATTTTCTTGCAGGTGCGGACAGGACTGCCCGCGTGATTGAAGTTTCACTCATTAAAAAACTTGAATTTAATGTTGTATGCCCGAAACCGACGCCAGAGGATAATGAATCATCTAAAAAACTTATGTGCACACCCGAGATGGCGTCACATCTGCGTGTAATCTCGGATATCGTTGGAAAACACAAATCCACCCTGATATTCGTAAATACAAGGGAATCCGCGGAGATGCTGGGCTCAAGGTTCAGGATGCTCGAAAAATCTATCGGGGTGCACCATGGCTCGCTTTCAAAGGATGCGCGTATTGAGGCTGAAAATAACTTCAAGAATGGAAGCCTGAGAGGGCTTATATGCACCTCCTCCATGGAACTTGGTATCGATATCGGCGATATTGACCATGTTATCCAGTACATGTCGCCGCGTCAGGTAACAAGACTGATACAGAGGGTGGGAAGAGCCGGGCACTGGGTTGGTGAGAAATCAAGCGGGACAATAATAACAACTGGCGCGGACGATGCTGCCGAATCCTGCGCTATCACACGCAGGGCAAAGGACGGTAAAATCGAGATTATCGATATCCATGAGAACAGCACTGATACGCTTGCAAACCAGATATGCGGGATGGTGCTGGATTTCGGGGAGATAACCATTGAAAGTATCTATTCAATAGTCAAAAGGGCATATCCTTTCAGGGACATGAAAATCGAGATGCTAAACCAGGTTATTAAGCAAATGAATGAAAACAGGCTTATCTGGTTTGAGAATGACAGGGTGGGCAAGAAGAGAAAGACCTGGCAGTATTTTTATGAAAACCTCTCCATGATACCAGATGAAAAACGCTTTGAGATTTTCGATATAGTGAGCGGAAGGACAGTTGGTGCGCTTGACGAGGCGTTCGTTGTGGATTTTGCTGAAGCAGGCGCCGTGTTCATCGCAAAAGGCGAAATGTGGCGGATTATCGAGGTAATAAGTGAAAAAAGCAGGATCAAAGTGGAGCCGATAAGCGATCCCGGCGCCGATATCCCGAACTGGGTGGGCGAGGAAATCCCGGTGCCTTATGAAGTGGCGCAGGAAGTGGGATCCATAAGAAAGCGTTTTATGGCAAAAATCACGATTGGTGAAAACACCGAAAAAATCATCGAAGATTACAGGAAAGAGTATCCCACGGATGATGAAGCTGCCAATGAAATCCTCGAATTGATAGAAAAACAGCGAAATAAAGGTCTTATTGCACCTGCCGACGATACGGCTGTTATCGAGCAGGACGGCAAATCAATTGTTATCAATATCTGCGGCGGGCATAGAGTGAATGAAACCCTGGGGCGCGCCCTGACTTCGCTGCTTGCTGCAAGATTCGGCGCAAGCGTTGCGATGGAGATAGACCCGTACAGGATTAAACTTGAGCTTCCAAGGATGCTGAATGCCGAAAAAATAAAAGAACTGCTCCTTGCCACGAGTCCTGACCACATCGAGCCTATCATCGAAATGACGCTTAAAAATACGATGCTGCTCAAATGGAAAATGGTGCATGTGGCGCGAAAGTTCGGGGCGCTGAGCCGCGATGTGGATTATGAACGCATCAGCATGAAGAAACTGCTTGAGGTGTTCGAGCATACGCCCATGTATGACGAGGCAGTACGCGAGATTTTCCATGACAAGCTTGATATATCGCGAGCAAAAGAGGTTCTGGGTAAGTTCCAGGACGGAAGCGTGAAGCTTGTTGTGCAGCCCATAAGTCCGATCGGGGAGGCGGGTTTCATGGGCGGCAGGGAACTGATGGCGCCTGAGAGGGCCGACAGCTCCATAATGATGGCTCTTAAGAGCAGGATTATGAACGACCATGTGATACTTGTCTGCCTGAACTGCAAGAAATGGAAAGTCAACAGGATTGTTAATAATGTCCCTCAAATCCCGGAATGCCCATTGTGCAGCAGCAGGCTTATTGCGGCGCTCAAGCCCTGGGAGGAGGAGATTAAGATTGTAAAGAAGCCTGACAGGGAAAAGACTGAGGAGGAGAGGAAAAGGACAGAGCGGGTTTATCGGAATGCGAACCTTGTGCTCTCGCACGGGAAGACTGCTGCGATTGCGCTTGCGTCCCGCGGCGTGGGACCTGAGACTGCTTCCCGTGTGATTCGGAAGATGAGGGAGGATGAGGAGGAGTTTTATCGTGACATACTTATTGCTGAGCGGAATTATGCGAAGACTAAGAGGTTCTGGGAGTAGGGGTAATTATCTGATAAATCCCAATTGAAAACTCAGGGCATCAATTATTCCCTGCTGTATATCAAAATCTTCGATTATACCCAATTCTTTTATCAGACGTTTTTTATCAAGAGTCCTTATTTGATAGCAAAGAACAATAGACTCCTTCTCAAGTCCTCCAGTATTGGCAGGCATTGAGACCTCATTCGGGTAAATCCTCCTTTCTGGTTTTCTTGATGTTATCGGAAGAACATTCACTACTGGTAAAATCTGGTTTATTTCTTCCTCACTTATTACCAGAACTGGACGAGTCTTTCCCTGTTCAGAGCCAACCACCGGGTCAAGATTTGCTAAGAATATATGCCACTTATATTGCATCTTCGGTTAATCCTTCTAAATCAACAGAACTGAAGTCATCAGATATTTCTTTCATATCTTCGAGAAAGAGTTTATCTTTAGCAGCATTTTTTAATTCCCTGATTTTTTGTTTAAAACCATCCTGCCTGTTTTTCATAATTAAAATCACTTCTATGGTTTCATTTTCAGGAATATTTTTTGGAACCTTTATCCTTATCTCATGATCTTTGGGTATTTTAACAATTTGTTTGACTGCTTCCAAAACCACATTCCTCCATTATTTTGCATTTGTGTACTATAATCTCTCTTCATTGTATATGAAACCTGACAAAGAAATATAAATGATGATATAACTGCCTGGGTTTACAGGAATGCGAACCTTGTGCTATCGCATGGGAAGACTGCGGCGATTGCGCTTGCGTCCCGCGGCGTGGGACCTGAGACTGCTTCCCGTGTGATTCGGAAGATGATGGAGGATGAGGAGGAGTTTTACAGGGATATTCTGATTGCTGAGAGGAATTATGCGAAGACGAAGAGGTTCTGGGAGTAGGGGTGAGGATAAATGATATTATTCTTAAAATTATAAAAACTATTTATACAAATCATGTATAACTAGTTTATACACAGCGTCATAAGTAATTGCGCATAAATTAATATACCTTGGTCTATATACTATATAGATAACTGAGGTGTATTATGCGGAAATTGGAAATAGAAAATGTCGATATAATGAAAGT
>JAHFDG010000066.1 GCA_023249105.1 Candidatus Methanoperedens sp.
TCTTGAAAAGGGATTGCCAAACGAAAGCTGCATACTGGAAATCAGTCCGTGCAGTTTGATGAGGAGAGGGAGGTTGTTAAGACCTCTCTTTTACTCTACCATCTGCGTTTATCTGCGGTTTGTTCTTCAAAATTTGCCACTTTATTTTTTGTCAAACCCTTAGCTTTTGAAAAAACAAATTCCAAATTATCAAACCAACATTTAATATGGAAAAAAGTAGAAGTAGTGTTAAGAATAATATATCCTGAAAAAGCGAATATTGGTGAAACTAATGGAAGTCAAGCATAAGAAACTCGGTATAAGCATAATCGGCGAGAGAATTACTCCTGAATTATCTTTTATTGAAAGCTTCTGCGAATACCTCGAACGCCTTCCGAGAGATATAAGATCAAGTATAAGCGGAGTAGTACCCTTCAAAAACCTTATGCTGGCAGTTGAGTTATACAAGAACAAAATAATAACCCTTGGGAAATTCGCAGAACTTATTGGATTGCCTGTTCATGATTCGGCAAGAATTCTTGAAAGCCTTGGAATAAAGCCCGAACTCGGAGCCGGCACCAAAAAAGAACTTGATGAAGAAATAAAAGCAGCAAATAACATCGCATAGCCTCATGCCGCCATGCATAGTGCTTGACAACACTGTATTGAGTGTTTTTAAGAGACTTGATAAAATCAACCTATTAAAAAAAATTCTTGTAAAAAACGTATTGATTCCAGTCGGAGTGGAAGAGGAGTACTTGCAGATAGGAGAATATCGTGATTTAGAAGGTTTTAACATTGTTGAAAGCGGGGGAGATATAAATTATTCTATGGGAAAGGGAGAAACCCAGGCGATACTGCTTTCTAAAGAAAAAAACTGCGTTTTTGCGACAGACGATTTGAGGGCAAGGGTATATGCAAATAAAATTGGTATTACGACCACCGGGACCATTGGTATCCTTGCAGCAGGCGTATCAAAAGGTATAATCTCCAGGCAAAAAGCCATGGAACTTCTCAGAAATATCCAGAGTCAAAAATTGCTTTATTTAAGCGATGAAATCTTCGAATATGCAATGAAAAAATTAAACTAATTAAAATTAATTATTAAGTTCACCCCCTCCATCCCCTCCCTCAACCCCCTCGTCTTCTCACCCAGCTCCTTCTTCCCATAAATAACTGCAATCAACTCCACAGCGCATCACGGATTTTATTTTCGTATCCGCGCGCATCCGTAAGCCGAAACTTCGGCTTGCGCAGTGTTGGGGTATGCTTTGCATACCCCTCCCGAGTCACGCCTGTCTTCGACATGCTTTGCAACCGGGAGGGCGTGTCCGGGTATGGCGCGCCATACCCGTCGTTTGATAAAACTTTCTTAAAGTTTTTTGATAAAC
The DNA here is from genome assembly GCA_023249105.1 of Candidatus Methanoperedens sp. GTDB lineage: Archaea > Halobacteriota > Methanosarcinia > Methanosarcinales > Methanoperedenaceae > Methanoperedens. The sequence goes on from JAHFDG010000066.1 coordinate 1,371, forward strand.
CTTTTCAAAGGTTTTCATCCGTGCAATCCGTGTTCTATCACAATATTACTCTTAACAGATGACACATTAATGGACGTTAACAACGAACTAATACAAACTCGTACGAACTCCGGCGGCATGAGTTCGTAAAGCGACACCTCGCTTTATGCGGTGTTCAGGTATGCGAAGCATACCTGTCGTTTGATAAAACTTTCCTAAAGTTTTCAGTTCGTACGAGTTAGTTGTTGATTTTTTCATATCTGGCTCCAAGAACGCGCGAGTATTTCATATGATATGGCTACAAAATCAGGTTCTTAAATATAAATAATCGGGGTTATTTTAGGAAATATTATTGCATGATAGAAGCATTGGAATAAATCATGGAAAAAGCATTCGACCCGGAAAGTATCACCGGGCTTTCAGAGGAAGACGCTGCCGGGAAACTCAAAGAAGAAGGTTATAACGAGCTTCCGTCCCAGAAAAAGCAGAGCCTGTTTGCTATACTATTGAATGTTTTACTTGAACCGATGCTGCTTTTGCTTTTAGGCTCGGGTCTTATATATTTGTTACTTGGCGAAGTAAAAGATGCTTTGATGCTGCTCATGTTCGTGTTTGTGGTTTTCGGGATAACATTTTACCAGGAGAGAAAGGCAGAGCGGGCCTTAGAGGCTTTAAGAAACCTGTCAAGCCCCCGTGCACTTGTAATAAGAAGCGGAAAGCAAATCAGGATTTCCGGGCGTGAGGTCGTAAATGGCGATATTTTGATTCTGAGGGAAGGCGACCGCGTCCCTGCCGATTCCGTGTTGCATTTTTGCACAAATTTCATGGTCGATGAGTCCATGCTTACAGGTGAATCCATAGCAGTCAGGAAATCCGAATGGGACGGGAAAACCCGGTACCTGCAGCCCGGCGGGGATGATTTGCCCTATGTATATTCAGGGACGCTGGTAATTCAGGGGCATGGGATAGCGGAAGTCACGGCAACAGGGATACATACCGAGATGGGCAAAATCGGCAGGGCTTTGCAGGCCATTAACCAGGAAGATACTTTACTTAAGAAAGAGACCAGGCTCGTAGTCCGAAATTTCGCAATCGGCGGGCTGGTACTCTGTATTTTCGTCGTGATAATCTACGGATTGACGAGAGGCGATTGGTTAAAGGGATTGCTTGCCGGGCTCAGTTTGAGCATGGCGTTGATTCCTGAAGAGTTTTCCGTGGTTTTGCTGATATTCCTGAGCCTCGGGGCATGGAGGATGTCAAAGAGACAGGTTTTGACCCGGCGTATGCCAGCTATCGAAACGCTTGGCTCGGCGACTGTTTTATGTGTGGATAAAACCGGGACCCTGACAATGAACAGGATGATTTTGAGCTCCATGTACTCTCAGGGTGAATACTACGATACTGTGAAAAACGGAGACAAACCGCTTCCTGAGAATTTTCATGAATTGCTTGAGTTCGGCTACCTGGCAAGCCAGAAGGACCCGTTTGACCCGGTTGAGAAGGAGATAAAAAAAGGCACCGAACAATTTCTTTCACACACAGAACACGTACACCAGAACTGGAAACTTATCCGGGAGTACACGCTCTCTAAAAACCTGCTGGCATTGTCGAATGTATGGGAATCATACGACAGGCGAAAGCATGTCATCGCAGCCAAAGGCGCTCCTGAAGCAATAGCGGATTTATGCCACATGCAAGGGGTGAAAAAGAAAGAGTTGCTATCCCACGTACAGAGGATGGCTGATAGCGGATTGAGGGTTCTTGGAGTTGCCAAATCAAGCTTCCAGAAGGATTCGTTGCCTGAAATACAGCACGAGTTTGAGTTTGAATTCATAGGGTTGCTGGGCTTTGTTGACCCAGTCCGGCCCGGTGTAAGGGAGGCGGTCGCGGAATGTTATTCGGCAGGGATAAGGGTTATTATGGTCACAGGGGATTATCCGGGCACTGCCAGGCACATAGCGCGGGAAATCGGTTTAAAAGACCCTGATAAATACATAACAGGCGCCGAACTTGCCGGAATGAACGAGACGGAGCTTGCGGAGAAAATCAAGACCACAAATATTTTCGCCCGCGTCGTGCCAGAACAAAAACTGGCTATCGTGAATGCCCTGAAATCAAACGATGAAGTTGTCGCGATGACTGGCGACGGGGTCAATGATGCCCCGGCATTGAAATCAGCCCACATAGGTATTGCGATGGGGGAAAGGGGCACCGATGTCGCAAGGGAGTCGTCGGCGATTGTCCTTCTGGATGATAACTTTTCGTCCATTGTTTCAGCGGTAAGGCTTGGCAGGAGAATTTTTGACAATCTTAAGAAAGCTGTTTCCTACATATTTTCGGTTCATGTGCCGATAGCCGGGATGGCGCTCTTTCCCATATTATTCAAATTGCCACAGGTGCTTTTGCCTGCGCATATTGCATTTCTTGAATTGATTATAGACCCGGCATGTTCAACGGTTTTTGAGGCTGAACCTGAAGAGAAAAACATCATGAATAGACCGCCGCGAAGTTTGAAAGAAAGGTTGTTCGGGAAAAAAAGCCTGATGGGCAGCCTGTTCCAGGGAATCAGCGTCCTCGTGGTTGTAATTATTGTCTTCCTAATGGCTTTGTATATGGGCAAGGGAGAACTGGAAGCCCGCACCCTTACGTTCACAACGCTTGTTATCGCAAATCTTACGCTGATAGTGGCTAACCTCTCATGGTCTGGGGACATAATCAAGACAAATTATTCGGAAAACAAGGCGTTATGGCTGGTAATAGGAGGGGCGCTCTTGATACTCATTCTGGTGCTTTACGTGCCTGCCTTGAGAGACCTGTTCCATTTTTCGGCGCTGCATCTTGAAGACCTGCTTATTGTATTCGCTGCGGGAATTTTGAGTGTGGTGTGGTTCAGGCTGCTCAATGTCCGATTGGAAAAATAGTTTGGTGGCTCGCTTTTTTGCAGCAGTCACGAACTCCGCAATGAAATTCGCGGGGCATCAGGTAGATGCTTTATGGTTCTGCATTTTTAGAAGAGTGATAGTATCATCTTTTTTTGCGGCGCACCGGAAAGTGTCAGAATTCGGATGAAGTTTAGGTGAAATTTTTAGGTCGGGCTTAAATTTCAAGCTTCCATATTGGAATGAGAATTATTCTTTCAGGGAGTAAATAAAACAGTAGAACTCTATTACTGAGGCCATGCCAGAGAACATTTCTTAAAGAAGTTAATCCTTCCAATCCTCTCCTGTCATCAACTTCCATGCATTTTTATAGGCTATTTTCTCAGCGGCATCTTTATTCACTCCTTGAAGAATGACTTTTCTATAAGTACTCATAACTCTGTCGTAATCTCCAAACCGCCCTGAGTTTATATCAGATCCCACAACGAACCTGTCCGGAAATTCCTCAAATAATTTTTTCCATTCGGGATAGAGGGAAACATCAGACGATGAGACGTCATATATAATGGCGTCCACGTATCCTGTCTGATATTTTGAGCCGGGTTTTGATTGCACGATGTCAAAATAAAGATTCGGATATTTTTTTAGAAACTCTCGAACACCATCAGGATTCGGGAGTTTTTTCCAGGTTTCAGGGTTCCTGTTCCGCCCCACATGAGCCCAGATAACCTTAGCCTTCGGATATTTTGCGAGCATCTTTTCCATCTCCGGGAGTAGCTCATCCTCAGCTTCATGATGAATTAAAAAAGGAATGCCCGTATCGTTTGACGCCTGAAAAACCACCTCAAAGGCTGTAGAGTCTACAGGCATATGCACATCCCGGTTATTTGTGCTTGAGGGGTAATGTCTTGCTTCAAATTCGCCCATGGCAAAATATTTCCCTGACCGAACATCCTTATCCAGTTTTTTAAGAAAGCCACTATCGCTGCCGTGCCATTTTTGACCATCGCCGTGAACCACGGTCGGAACGAATCTGTCAGGATATAATTTATTAAGCCTTATTGATTCTTCACTTCCCTGGTTTTCATTTGGTCCGAGCCATGTTAATGCCACGCCGTTTCTATCCATGTTATCGATTAGTTTTGAAAGGTCCATATCCCCCCCATAATGAAACTCTGCATCAATGATCGGAAGTGTGCCGTTCTTAAGCATTCCACGTATCTTTTCTTCGAATGTTTTTATCTGTTCTTCTTTTTCGGTTAGAGTTATGGACTCGTTAATGATGACTGGAAGGGGAGATGGGGATGGAGTGGTAAGTGCAGGCGTAATAACAGGTATGATATTTCCTGGCTGAGAAGGTGGTGGTGCATTAATGCATCCTGAGATTGCGATCAAAATCAATAATGAAAAGCCTAAACCAAATTTCTGCATCTCATGCCTCCGTTATATCATGAATAGATGATAATGTACCCATTTCGGATGCATTATACAGATGTCTCATATTTTACCCCATCTTATTTTTCATTAACATTTTAATTATAGTTATAATTACAGTTATAATTTTCCCTATTGTTCATCTCCGGGACTTTGGAAGAGTTTGAATGAAGATATCCTAAAATTTTCAAAAGGAATTCTAGATTTTCCATGCCCCCAAAATTTTAGGTTTCGAGAGGTTGTTCTGGATCCCCATCACTTTTTAAGAGCATGAGAACCCCCTGTCGTTGCAGTCACAAACCCCGTACTTAAGGACGAGGCATGTAGCTGGCGTTTTTTGCATGATGTGAATCCTGAGTTTCAATATACTTGCTTACAACCTCCTATCCATTCCCGACACTTCCATGGAAACAGCTTGGCGCCCAGAGATGGTCTCCGCACCATTCCTTCAAGTGAGGGAATTCCTCTCTCAGCCGCTTGCTCGAAACTCCTTCCAGGTTCTTAACTATAGTTCAGCCAGCAGTCTTTCTCTTTACCTTTTCGACTTCCTTCAATATCGTTTCAATCCCGCCCCTCACTATCGCCTCGAACCTCTCACCGCGCATGCTCGCCCTGTTCAGCGTCTCGCCCAGGTCTAAAGGAAGCGCAATATCAATCCAGTTATCCCTTACCCTGTGAAGCAAAGGCTTCTCCAGTATCTCTTTCGCTTTTTCATTAACTTTTGACGCTGTTTCATTATCCTTGAATTTGACTGGTACATGCAGTGTCAGTGAGGTAATTTTACCGTCTTTTTCTTTCGGCGTGTACAACCGTACTATCTCATTCCCGAACCGCCCGAAGAACTGGTCAGTCCCTTTACCGAATCCTATTTTTTCAATCGCAGCGACAGCGCCTGCCGGGATGTCGTCCATGATACAGCCGCACAGGGCGCTTGTAATCTCCTTTTCTTCGGTACTCTCTGCAAGGCGGATAAAATCGTCAAGCGGGAATCCCATTACTATTTCATCGTCCCTGTAGCCGGAAAACATCCGCGCACCGTTGCATAACAGGGACAGGTTCACTTTTTTCTCCATAAAAGGTATGGCGGTACATTCACCGCACACCGCAAACTCACCCTTGAACTTAACCTCAACGGGCTGTTTTTCATGCAACTGCGAAAGGATTGTGGACACACGCATTATTTTGCGCGGCGTGCCGATAACGACGACAACATCAGGTTTTTTTTCTGTTTTCTCAAGCGGGGAGACGCTCACTAATTTCGTGTTCGCGGGTTTTATGCGGGGATAGACCTCACCGTATGTCGGTTCTGTAAACCCGAGCGCCAGTTCCGCGCTTGTGCATGTGAGTTCTTCAACGCCAAAAACGAAACTCTCTCCGTAAACTGCGCTTCGCCTTACCATTTCACAAAACCGCATGGGAGAAGTGCTGGTTTTTTGTTCAGCGCCGTCACTCAGTATCCTGACTGCAACAGGCGATGACGGCAGTTCAAAAAATTTCCTGAATTTCATTGATAATTCTGCAAAATCCATTTTCAATCCTCTACTTTTATTCCGTTTTCTCTCGCAATATCCTTGAAAGCTCTGGCGACATACTCTACCTGTTCCCATTTCAAGCCATAAGTATTAATCTTGAAATTCTTGCTCATGCCGGGATGGAGCCCCACTATCTTTCTCTTTTTCAATTCATGATAGAGGAAATATCCCCTGCGTTTATCCTTTTCGGCTATTTCATGAAGGGGCAGGCTTTCGATATTCATAAGCGGATGCTGCTTGGGCTTCACTCCCATCTGGTGGAATCCCTCGATTTTTTCAAGCTCTTTTACAAAATACTGCGCCTTCTTTACCTCTTCATCCCAGTGCCTGACCCTTTCAACCACTGCGGGAAATGATGCCATAAGCGTTGCAACAGGCGCGCCAAAGACGGGCGAGCAGCCAAACAGCGCCACTTCCTTCTTTGTAAAGCCGCGTCCGCTCCAGTCGCCGCGGCATGTGGATTTATCGAAAACCTTGCCGCTCCATTCGTAAGTGGTGGCTAATATGCCTATGGGCGCAGACGCTGCCCAGCTCTTGTGCCCCGAACCGCACAGGAAATCCACATGAAGTTTCTTGCCGTCAACCGGCATGATGCCTGAAGAATAGGCAGTATTCAAAAGGAAAGGAACACCGTATTCCTTGCAGATTTTCCCGACTTTTTCTGCATCTGCGACATTACCGTACCTGTAATCAACATGAGTAAGCACTGCCATTGTGGGGAGTTTGCCTGTCTTCTGCTCCACTTCCTCAAATTTCCTGGCATACCCGTCTATATCAATCTCAAACCTGGGATAACCATTATGCGGCACTTCAACGATGTTCAATTTATTCGCTTCTGCCGCAAGATATGATGTATAATGCGCCAGTGCGTCCAGTACTACGGTATCGCCCTGCTCGCATACCATGTGCATGGCAGCCCATTTGGCATGCCTGCATCCGGCTGTGAACCTGACATCGTCCATGTTCAGGAACTCAGCAACATCCTGTACTAAATCATGAACAGGCGGCTTATCTACAAGGTCAACCCGCGCCTCAAAACAGTAATCGCATACCGAATAGCCGTCCCCGAATTCAAGAAGAGCCTTTCGTGCCTCTGCCGTCAGCACGCCGCCCCGCTGGATGGGGTGGACATTGACGTAAGTATCGGAAATGCCCCGGGTGAGATTCTTGTATTTGTTAAGTTCCATGCTTGATAATCATGCCCAAAGAGTTTATTAATGGACTTATAATTAACGGAAAAGGCAAAGACAGGAAGTGCGCTGTCGCAACGAGTCCATAGCAGGGTCGCTACGTTTATAACTTCAAACCTTTTACGAATAGAAAACCGCGACACTTCGCAGTTCGAAGGGTCGCCCAGCCTCCCCACGCTTCGAGGCGCGCCGTCCCAGCAGGGATTCGGCTTCTGCCGAACCTCGGCGGCGCGCCCGGAAGAGGGGGCGCTCCCGTCTTGACTCATATACAATAATTGACCGTAGGATGGAGATGTGGATTTTTATGAGAGTATTTAAGATTCAGGTTCTGTTAAGTCTGCGAGAGTTAAAGAAGGATGTTAACCTTCGGGAGCTGTTTCTAATCTCATATAAGTTGTTGGCGTGGGATGATTTTTTCAGAATTAATCCGTATGTCGGTATCCATCATCTTAACAAAGTTAAATAGCCTTATATATCGACAGAGTAATTTTATGGTGTTCTACTATGACATGCGGCCTTTCCGAAAATGACCTTTTTATTCTGAATCTCTTGTATCAACGTAGAAACTTGAATCCCAGCGCAGGATTAAATTCCAAACTAATGAGAAAAATATACGTACAAAAATTTTCAGATGACTTTGAAGATGTTATCAGGAACCTTGTTAATGCAGGATATTTGGGTCCGATCAAAAAGAAGGATATGAAATACTATATATCAGACATCCCTAAGGCTATTTTTGCTTTAAAATCACATGATTATCCAGTTATCCTTGGTAGAACAAGGCCGTTGTAAAGTTTATTTAACATCGTTGTAAAATCTATTTGCAAATCCTTTTATATTAAGAATTACTACTACTACTTACTACTATCATAATAGTACGTGTCGCAAAGAGATGAAAACCACAATTCTGGGAAGAATAAAATATGGCAAAGGCTTTCGAAGGTTTGTTAGGGAATAGCTGTGAATTAAGAATGCTTGAATATCTATTACCGTTGGAAGGAATGGATTTCAACATTACAGAATTAGGTGAAGAAGTTGGAGTCTCAAGAGTAACTGCCACCAAGATTGTAACAAAATTTATTGAATGGGGGATATTGAATCCAACAAGGTCAGTAGGAATTACCACATATTATACCCTGAATCATGAATCACCAATCATAAAAAGCATCGAACAATTCAACAACACCCTCATTGAAAACATTCTAGGGAATGAAACTCTATATGAGATTCATGAGTACTGCGAGTCTCGAAGACCACAACCGACAGTCGGAATTACCGTTGGGGAAATAGGCCAACTTGTTGCTCAAGGTTCGGGGCTGCAGTTACCTTTTGTGAGGAAACCCCAAATTCCATGGGGGGGAGATGAAGCGCCAAAAAACCCACCCATTTATGCTGGTTCTTCTGCCGCTAATATGCATGAGTTTAAAGAAGGGTCACAAACACAAGTTCTGGAATGGGATATATAATGTCTCAAGAAGAATTTTTTAATAAAGAATTAGTCAAAGAGCTTAGACTAGCTGAAGCATTAATGAAGAAAGAAGAAAACTTCGATAAAAAGATATATTATTTTTCAGCAGCTTACGGAATCACAAGCCGTACTTATAGATACAGCTTTTCCAAAGACATTCTATTAGCCGATCTTGTTTTAACTTCCGCATATCAATCACTACTCGACATCGCGCAAAGATTGAAAACAGGAAATACAACCGTCATGCTTGAAAAAGAACATTTTAATAAATTAGAAGAAGGATTAAGATTGTTGGCTGATGCTTTTGAAAAGAATGAATCTGTTTTAGAGCCTTTGGAATTAATTTTAACAACTGCCTTCAGCACATCAGGAGCTGGAAATTATCTCAGACAGAAAGGCTTGTTAGAACTTTGATTTTTCCTCCAATATTTGAACTTTCCAAGCTCTCTTTTTGATAAAATTTAAAGCGACAATAGGCAATACGAACCTCTATGCACCCGCGCGTGGATGCTCCCGAATTCGATTCGGAAATCCATTACGAAATGATAAAAAACGATTATTATATAATTGTTCGAACAGCTTATGGCAAGTCCCGCTAACTTAACAGAACCAAGATTCATTATTCATCTGTAGGTTCTAATTTGGTTATTTTTAGAGATAAAACAAACAAAAATTTTGAGTGGAATAACATGTATAAGATTCAACAAACTGAAATATATCGATATAAAGATTAGTATTGTATCCAGACCTAACTACCAACACGAATTGAAACGATCTCATTAAAATAAAATCTGATATAACCCTGAATTCTTTCTGCGTTAGTTTTATAATATGAGTGATAGTTATAATATGAGTGATAGTAATATTTAATAGAAATAAAAAGAGGTGAAAAGAAATAATGTGTGATTCTTCAAGATTACCCATAGTAATATAATGTTCCTCCCCACACCCGAAGACCTAAAAAAGCTCAGGCTTGAACTCAAGCTCACCCAGCACGAAATCGCAACCCGCGCCGGGGTAAGCCAGCCCCTCATCGCGCGCATAGAATCAGGGGATGTTGACCCCAGGCTTTCCACGCTTCGCAAGATATTCAATGCGTTCGACGCTGCCAGGAAAGAACGTATAGTGGTCAGGGATATCATGCACTCACCAATCATACATACAAGTTCGGGCAGTTCCATGGAGGATGCCGCCAGGATTATGGAAGAGCACGGCTTTTCCCAGATGCCTGTAATCGATAATGGTGTGCCTGTCGGCAGCATTTCCACCGATCAAATAGTGAGTTCGATGACAGACCAGGATATTAAAAAGGTGTCGCATCTTCTTGTCAGGAATATTATGGGCGATTCTTTCCCAACGGTCTCGCCTACCTCGGATGCAAATACCGTTTCAAGGATATTGGAAAAGAATCCTGCTGTGCTTGTGCTTGAAAAGGGAAAAGTCATAGGCATGGTGACCAAGCACGATATCATGAAGATGTTAAGGGGCTAAACGCAATACCCCTATTTCCACTGGACAATAACCCTATATACTTAAAAACTAATTTATATACGTCCAGACCTACGAAATCTGGATAAATCGTGTTGATAGGTCCTTGCGGGAGAACGGCAACGCCAAAATCGATGACCGTACAGACAACCCCAATGCGGTACACGCGATAATGCCTGACACAAGGGTTACGGTGACAGACAGCGGCACAAGCCAGTGGATGAAGTTCCGAGTTAGTGTCAGGCGACAGCAACAATTAAAGTTCACTGCTCCCACGCGCTCAGACTCATGCTCTCATAGGCGATGAGAAGCTGGAACAACATCTTAAAACCTGAAAATCAGGCGCGAAAATTAATTAAGATTCAAAATTGTAATTGGAAAATGTGATGTCATGAAACAGATATTGGCAAGATGTATCCAAGAGTTCGAGACTGATAAAGCAACAATGTTGGAATATGAGGCTGTTCGGCGAACCTTTGAGGGTTACCCAGAAAATGTTGATAAGCTCGCTGTGCTGTTAAAATTTACTATCTTAAACGATTTGTACAGAACCATGATCATGGACAAGTCAAAGATTGCCGATCACATTTATAAATTGGCGACAGAAGAAAATTTGGATGCACTTCTAAAATCAGGGAATCTCGATGCAGTTACAAAAATACGCTTGGGTCATGGAAATTGTGTTATAAAAACGCAAAAAGAACGTAATTTTTATTCATTTGCAACGAAATACTGTCACTTCTCAAATCCGAAGTGCTATCCGATATTTGATCAATACGTTGAAAGAGCAATAATGAAGCTGCGAAAAGACAACTATATTCAGTTTCCCTATCAAGATGAACTTAAAAACCCACAAGCATTTCGAGACATCATTTACCAGATCATTCAAAAGTTTGAATTGGAAGATTATCAAAAAGCAGATAGAGCTTTATGGATGTATGGACAGCACTTAGCTGGAAAATGGATTATACCGGAATTGCCGAGATGAGATGCTCGCCTTCAGGCCAGACTTCACTTTTTATTTTTCATCTTTCCTTTCCGAGTGCATCCCGTTAGCGCTGTGCTCATTGATAATCGATTCAAGCATGAAATATTTCTCAACAAACTTCTTGAGTTCTTCATCAGAAATTGCCGAGACACGCTGCTCCTCGTTATACAATTTCTGGATATCAGCCTGGATAGCCTTCACGCGCGGGTCTGTCTTTTCAATCGTAATGGCAACGTGCATCAATTCGTTGAGCGTCTCCTCAACTTTATATCGTATCACTTCAAGCCCTGAGGAATCGCCTATCATCAGTTCTCTTTTCCCGCCAACAACTTCTGGGGGATAGGGCTCATATGTGAACGGGTTCTTTATGATGCCTGCCGTATGAATACCGCTTTCATGGGCAAAGATATTTTTTCCCACAACCGATTTATTGCGCGGCACCCGTATCCCGATTTCCCGCTCCATGAACCGCGCGAATTCGGTAACCGATGATAAATCATATTTCTGGAATCCTTCAACTCTCTGGATAAGGAACAGTGCAACCTTCTCCAGTTCAGCATTCCCTGCCCTTTCACCAATCCCCAGAAATGTAAGGCTTGACCAGTTTGCGCCATACCAGTATCCTGCGAGCGAACATGCGACTGACATCCCGAAGTCGTCATGAACATGGGTCTCGATGTTTTTTGTTCCGAGTTCCCGCAATCTCTTTACAATATAAGGAATGCCGTATGGCTCATCCACATCAGGGAACGGAATACCATAGCCAACCGTATCGCACAGGCGTATTGTGCAATCCGGGTCTATCTCAAGCAATTTGCTGACAAGCGGGAACACAAAACCCTCGTTATCCGCGCGGGTCATATCCTCGATATGCGCCCTCGTGCGAAGCCCGTGGTCAACCGCATACTGGAGCGCATCTGTATATTTCTTTTCAGCCTCTTCACGGCTTTTAAGCCCCATCTTGTCAATGACATGGGAGTCGGAAACGGACATCAATATGCCAGTTTCTTTTATCCCGTCCATGCTGAGCACAAAATCTATGTCCTTGGGGTTTGCACGCGCCCATCCTGTGACTTCAGGGAATTCATAGCCCCGGTCAAGCATTTCTTTGACCGCTTCCCTGTCGCGTTCGTTATATACAAAGGTTTCAAGTTTTTCAATCCCGATTTTATGGAGATATTCATAAATCTCGGTCTTGTGCCTTTTTTTCATCACTATCCCGGGCATCTGCGAGCCATCACGAATAGTACTGTCGCTTATGAAAACGTCCTGCCCCAATGGCAGCTTGATTTTTGGCAAATCCTCGTATGTCCTGTAGATTTTCATTGGCTGACTGATTGTATTTTTGATTTATATTACTTGTGGTTTTTCGGGTTTTCAAGCATCAATTTAACAAAAACTTTATGACCAATGCATACTTAACGATAAACGGTGATAAATTATGGTGAAAATGCCTCCTGAAATAAAGGATGTTGTTTCCAAGCAAAAACCGCTGCCGATTGCGACCGCGGATAAGAGCGGGAAACCAAATGTTGTTTTCGTTACCATGTGGAAAATCCTTGATGATGAAACTATATTGTTCGTAGATAACTTTTTCAACAAGACAAGAAAGAACATTGAAGCAAACCCCAATATGGCAATAGTTGCCTACGACGGCGAAGCCAAGAAATCCTACCAGATAAAAGGGACAGTGGATATCGAAAACAAAGGCGATAGATTTGCAGCCGCAAAAGAAATGGCTGATTCCAAGAAATTACCCGGAAAAGCGGCAATGGTCTTTCATGTAAAAGAAATATATGATGCGACATACGGACCGAATGCCGGGAAAAAGTTAGCTTAATCTTTGACTTATCCTTGCGAACTCTGCGTCTTTGCGGTGCAATAAAGCACTCACCGCAAAGTCGCAAAGAACCGCAAAGTGTTTACAGCTTTGTCCAGAACTAATAACATTACCGGCATTATTTACCACTCGGATTATTTGAAACATGAGACGGGGGCACATCCTGAAAATAAAGAGCGATTGCTATCTATTATTGCATATCTTCAAAAAACAGGAATGATGGGACAACTGAAGCTTATTGAACCGAGGTATGCAGCTCTTGACGAGATTCGATATATTCATACGCAGGAATATATAGAAAAAGCCAGAAGATACTCCGAACTTGAGCGCCCGCTTGACCCGGATACGATATTATGCCGTGATTCATACAATGTTGCACTCCTTGCAGCAGGCGGCGCTATGACCGCAGTAGATGCTGTGCTCGATGGAGCGAATTCTTCTTTCGCGCTTGTAAGACCACCGGGGCATCATGCAGAGCCAGATAGAGGAATGGGGTTCTGCATTTTCAATAATGTTGCAATCGCAGCGCGCCATGCACAGAAAAAAGGAAAAAAGCGTATACTGATAGTGGACTGGGATGTCCATCACGGGAACGGGACGCAGGATGCTTTTTATGACGACCCCACAGTTCTCTATTTTTCAACCCACCAGTATCCCCATTATCCGGGAACGGGATGGTTGGACGAAGTTGGCAATGGAAATGGTGAGGGCTATAACATCAATGTGCCTCTGCCTGCGGGAACTGATGATGCAGGGTTCATTGCGGCGTTTGAGGAAATACTTGTTCCTGCCGCGCTTGAGTTCAGGCCGGACATGATTCTGATATCGGCTGGCATGGATGCCGCCGCTAACGACGGGCTTGCACATATGAGAATGAGCGTGGAGGGATTCGCCGTCCTGGCATCTATTGTAAAATTAATAGCTAAAGAAACATGCGATGGGAAGGTCGAAGCTGTCCTTGAAGGAGGATACGACCATGAGCTTCTTGCCCATTCGGTTGCGGCTGTACTCAATGTTTTTATGGGGAAGGAACCTCAGAGAAAACAATTGGTCATAAGTTCGAAAGTAAGGGAACGGCTTGAAGAAATAAAACAAGTTCAGAGAAAATACTGGCATATTTGAACTTGCTCCGATAGATTAATACGTAAAAAGTCTAATTATGCAAGCCTGTGAAGCCCGGTAGTGTAGCGGTCAATCATGCGGGACTCTGGATCCTGCGACCAAGGTTCGAATCCTTGCCGGGCTATACATCATCAATTTCAACAATTTTTCAGAGGTCTCTTTATATTTTAAATCTGCTTCTGATCTTTCAGGCCCCGGTAAATTTCGTACTCTGTCAAAACGATAGCTCCCAATCCGAGGATAATAATAACGAAATGAACAAAAGTTCCAAGAATCGGCAGATTTATCCCGATGAAGACAGCCAGTAAACCCAGAGCAAGAACCAATACACGATGTTTTGTTTCCCTGTTCAATTTTTTCAAAATATACTGGCCAATCCAGTATCCCACGAAAATCCTGCTTACGTATATTTCAACAATATACCCGGCCATCAATATCAGACTTAGAGGGATACCGATTATGGTAATCAAAAGTATTATTGCAAGGATAGGTGTAACTATGAGGAAGAGAATCCCCCATAAAAGATTTTTAAATGGATTTACAGGAACGTTTTCGGAAATCTTTTGAGACACTTGAGGCGCAAGTGTAAAACAGAGTATCCCGATAAGCAATAACCAGAGATATCCCAGTATTTCACCTGTAATCCTTGATTCCGTTCCTTTTTCTTTTGCCGGCTTCTCTATATACGTGGTCTTACCGTTAACGATCCCGGAGATTTCCGCATGTTTTGGGCTTGTATAGTCGAGATTTCCATCAATTTTTGCGCCGGGTGAGAGCTTCAAATTATTATCCACAGTCAGGTTCACATTTCCTATTGTTGTGCCCGCCAATTCTACATTTCCTGCCCCTCCGGTGATATTCCCCTTTACAGTCCCGTCTATCACTGCGCTGCCTGCGCCGATGGTCAAATCCCTGCCTATGCTTGTCTCTTTTCCTGAAATGAGGTTCCCGGAAAAGACAAGTACATTGTCACCGACACTCCCGCCGATTTCAACGGTACCGCCTGCGACCCTTATATCATTCGTGACATTGCCATTAACAATGATATTTCCTGCTGCTGCGATGAGCCCGCCATTTATGGTCCCTCTAATTCTGATATCGGCGCCGGCTGCGATGAGGTCGCCATTGATAATACCATCCACTGTTATCGAATTTCCCGCGAAATAAAGGTCATCATTAATTACCTGGTCCTTTGCAATTACTAGTTTTTCCTCTGACCTGAACACAGAACCGCTTGTTACTGAAGGTAAGAGCAGGAAAAACGCAAACAAAATCAAAATCAATCTAATAGGATTTTTTGAATCAATCATAACACTCACTATACAGAAACATGGTCTCTTATAATAAATGTTTTGACGACGAAGCACAAACATTAACATAGACTTCCAAACGAACGCATAGAAAAGGATAATACCAAAAAAGAATCCGTAAAAAATTTGTATGGGCCCGCGGAGATTCGAACTCCGGATCTCCGCCATGTCAAGGCGACGTCATAACCAGCTAGACCACGAGCCCGGTTCATTCCACTAGTGGATTATCACTATTAAACCTATCGATTAAGCTAAACCCAAGTTTTATATTACAATAAATTAAAATGGTTTTCAATGGGTACAGTGAGCGCAAGGAAAAGGCTTGAAGCCATAGAACGTGATGTTCTCTCTTCGATGTTCGTGGGAGTGCTGTCGAAGGATGATGCGTGGCTGGAACATACATTGAATGATACGCTCCCTGCACTTGAGGTGCGTGCCCTTCGCCTTGCACAGGAATGCAAAGAAAGCAGGGAATGCGCCGAGGATGACCCGCTGTGCGATGAAGCGCGAATCAGGGATTTATTTGCGAAGACCCGCGAAAAGCTTGAAAAAGAGCATCTGGTCAGGGAGTCGCAAACGAGATTCCATCATTGAAAATGCATGCAATGAGAACTCCGTAAGTTTAGGGTTATAAGAATTGAAGGTGAGTGAACATCGCCACAGCAGAACTGCGGCGGCGCGCGGTTTTGAAGAGCGAAAACATGCCAGAGGTTATTGAGAAGATAGGAGTTTGTTTTATCGATACGCAATTTTTGAACGATAAGTTTTAACTTATAGCAAATCTAAAGGTATATACAATGTCTTCAACAGAATCTGTATCATCAGTCACCACCGAACTAAGTCATGTAATAGGCTTATCTGAGGATATCCTGATTCACAAAGGCTTGATATCGTTTATCGAAAAAGAGATTCGGCTTGCTGAGGCGGATATTGCTGACCTCAGGGACAGATACAATGTAGCCTCAAAAGATGAATTATACGAGGCGATAAAATCCAAAAAGATACCAAGTCATCCCGCATGGGAAGATTATATTGTCTGGAAAAACAAGGAAAAATACATTGCTGATTTAAAGGTGCGCCTTGGTAGGGTTCAGTAAATGCTTTTGACCTATCAGGAACTTGAAAGGATAGCTAAGACGGAGTTTTCTGATATCGTTAAGGAAACAAGGTTTATTGGAGGCAGGTCTGCGCAACCCAATAAGCTCAGGGTGTTTTTTATAGATGATAGTTTCCTTGATGTATGGCTGAGCGACGAGAACGATTATTCTTATCACTGGGAACAGAGGGCTCAGAGGGGTTTGATTCATCGATGGGATAATGCGCCGGATCATCCTGAGATTGAATCTTTTCCGCAACATTTCCATGACGGCGAAGAGAGAAATGTTATGGGAAGCAATCTGGGTACGGATAGCAGAGGGGCATTTAGAGAAATTCTTGGATTTATTACAGATAAATTAAAGAAAACTCGTAAGATTGAAAGGGCATAGTAGTGCCACTTTTCAAGCCTTTGATTTCCGCAAATTATCCACAAATTTCTTGCTATCTATATCATAGCCCCACGCACCCAGAGCATCCTCTACAGCGCTTGTTTTTTTCCTGGATATTTTCTGCTCCCGTACCATGTTTAAAATGGCATGGAGTTCTTTATCAAGAGCTACGAGCCGCTTTTCGAGATTTATCGAAGATTCCATAAATGTCACTGCTAAATTAGTATGCTAATATTAATATTGTTATCCCTTGCCCTATCGGGACGGCGCCAGGGGGCAGACTGCGGCAGCGCGCGGGTAAATAGAGCGGCAGCCGATAGGGGTGGAGAAGGATGCTGGTTATTCGATAAGCATTAAAATATTAACAGGATTCTGAGGTCGCCATATATTTTCTTAAAAAGCTCGGATGCAAGTTTCTCAGCAATCTTCTTACCTTCATTTGTCAAACAATAATTCTGCGAGCGATAATATCTTAAAAGCCCTTTCCTGTGCAGGCTTTTAATAGTCTCATGCAGATTGCCATGATATTGGGAAGGTAACTTTTTACGGATGGTAGCTTCATTGATGTTTTTATTCTGCGATACATGCAGCTTACCAAGCAGCTCAAGTATCTTACGTTCATCCTGTGTTAGATCAAAATCAATGTCGCTCATTCGAGGCTCAAAAGAGTAACCGACTTTATAAATCCAGCGCAAAACTGTTAAGTAGGATAAAAACTATACTTGAAGAATAGATATTAAACTATAGGTGCACAATGTACATATTATCAGAATTATTCGGTGACTGTCCGCAGGTTAAAATAGTTGAAACTTTTGCAGAGAACTATGAGGATACTTTATCGGGTCCCGATATCGCTCGAATGACAGGCATAACAAAAGCAACGGTTTATGCCCATATAAATAAATTATTAAAAGAAGATATTATTAAAAAAGTAAGAAAGGTTGGTAAAACACAGCTCTACCAGCTTAACCAGGATAATACGAAAGCGAAGATTGTTTTGATGCTGGAGCGATTTATTGTTTCAGAAAGACTTGGGAAACTAGTCGAAAAGGAAAAAACTGGCGCAGTTTCCAAATTTATTGGTGCGTCGGCTGATGCTGTGGAATTAGCCTCGCTGTAAACGTATCATCGGAGACGGCGCCGGGGAGCGGCGGGCAGGGGCGGCGCGCACAGGATTGATGTTAGCACGAATGATGAATAACTTGTTGAAGTAAATATCCTATATTATTTGATTAATACCTCTACCACTTTCATAAATTCCCTGCAAACCTCGATTCCCGCATATAAATCCATCTCGGTTTCTACAAAATCAAGCGAATACTGAGTCTCATGTCTGGCATCGCGAAGACTATCGAGATAATTGAGGAAATCCCCGTTTAGCAACTTTTTATTAACGTATTTTTCCTAGTGTCCTAATTTATACCGCATAATGAAACAATAAAAAATCGTCCCAATTCCAAACATAATCCGAGAGCGACTCAATCATCGCAGGTGTAAGATTATCATGTATCGTGTCCA
>JAHFDG010000067.1 GCA_023249105.1 Candidatus Methanoperedens sp.
CATGGGGGAATTGCAGAAATAACAAAAATGCAAAAGTCAATTGGCAATTTACATCCAAAGATGCACGGATAAAATTATCTAAACTGTATCCGACTATAGAGATTTGACTAGACACTAGCAATTTGAGAGGTATAGTCATCATATTCATAAGATATACTCAGCGGTTAGGTTTTGGCTGAATTAGAAACAGCAGTTGTATCGAGTTAAATCTTAAACCCCCCCTTCCCTTTTTTCGGGGGGCATTTTTCCTTTTTATTAAATGGCTGATTTAACCCTGACAGGAATAAGCATCGCACTCATTCTCGCATCCATCGGCGCCTTCTTCGCCTGCAAATACCTCGTCCTGTGGAGGCGCATCGGCATCACAGGCGTGGCATAGAAGTCACGAAAGACAGGGCATTCCCCTGAAGCTGCATCCGCGCTGCATTTTCATATTCATCTTGCTTTTCCAGATTCAAGACGCCTATAAGCGCGCGCTGATTGGGCGCAGGATTATTTGACACCAAGGGCTGCATCTCAATCCCACTATTACCAACGCTTGTGGTGGCTTTTTATTTTATGAACCGATGTGAAGAGGTTCTATTTTTTATTTGTTCTGTCGCACTATTGACTCAGCCCCATAATTTCTTTCAAGTTTTGTTTCAAAAGTCCCAATTTCTCAAGACCTATTCTTCCGATTTTATTTTTCAGGCGTTTTTTATCTATGGCTCTAAGCTGGAAGACCAGAGCCACCGAAGACACATCAAGGTTATTGAACCGATCAGGTTCAATTATAAAAGTGAAAGGGAAATCAGCAGCTTTTGATTTGGAAGTAAGAGGGACTATTAAAACGGTCGGGAGTTTTTCTAAACCATCTGCTTGCACTATGATAGCAGGTCTTAGTCCTGCTTGCTCATGTCCGCCAGACAAAGGAATTTCAACAAAATAAATGTCGCCCTCTAGCATTATAGGGCATCCTCAAAGTTCAGAAGAGCTTCATCGCTGAGATTGTCCCAGTCTCGAAATTCCCTTTTAAGGTCAAAATCATGTTCTTTCTGCCGGATAATTGACTCCTTAAATATGTGGATGATTTTCATAAGATTGTCTATTTGCTCATCCGAAAGATCCTTAACCTCATTTAAGATCTCTTCCTTATATTTCTGCGATATTTGCATTTATACCTCTTTTTCCAATAATTGTATTTAATTGTATAAAAGTGTTGCACACATAAGGAAGTGCGAAGTAATCTGCGCGCCCGAAGGAATCAGGATACACGCACCTGAAGGATGCGGGAGCACGCGCATCATGGAGTGTACTCTCTGATGCACCTATGAAAAAAACGGCAAAACTCGTTCACCTTTTTATTAATGAATTTAGCCCTATGCGGCAGCCATCGTTGAACTCTCTTTAACTATTATCGTGGCTCGATACCCGAGGTGTGATAGGAAATGTTCGCAATCTTCCCACGTCATTCCAAATGCTTTCACATCCGCAAGACCAATCTTGCTGACAATATCGCGCAGTGTTTCAAAGTCATGGCTTTCGAAATCTGCATCCATCATTACAGTTTCCGCCCAATCTACCAGCTCTGCCTGTGTAATGCGATGATGCAGATAATCAACACTCTTCTGGGCGACATCTTTACGGGTAATTTTCATGGATTTCATGCTTTTCTGTGTCCTTTGTCTTTTGGATATTTTTCATGGGTTTCAATCAACTTGCTACTACTATCATAGATTTCCTGATAAAACCCTAAAGTTTGTTCTGTAGCATCTACTTCCTTAACATAGTGAGCTGTCCAATCATAACGTCCATTGCGTTCTTTGCGCCTTTGCGGTGTGGTTTTATTTCATCGCGGAGTCGCAAACTCGGCGACGCCAGAACACGGATTGCACAGATAAAGCGACACCTCGCTTTATGCGGTATCCACGTATGCCTGTGGGCATACGTGTCTGCGAAGTAAAGCGGCGCAACGGTTTTTGATAAAACTTTCTCAAAGTTTTACACGGATGCACACGGATTAGTGCGACAAGAAGGTATATCATGAATTGCCATGTGCTACCCCTTCCATTTGGGGTAATTCTACTATGGTATGCGCCAATGGTAACATTGGGGTGTAAAGCCCATAGGACAATATGGAGAAATTTGAAAGTCTAAATCAAACAATCTGTTAGGATAAGAATACTATGAAGAAAACGAAAGTTGAACCATTGCAAGAGTCGTTAGTTCAGATAAGCGAAAATAGACTGCGCTTAGACCAAAAGGTACAAAACTTAGACCATAATGGCTTAATCTACGTTATGGGAAATGGACAACGGTTTTCGGCTTATAGATGGCTTCTAAGGTATTCACAATTATTCATGATATACAACTTGGTAAGACCTATATGTTCCCGTATGGGTAGGAACTCCGCAAGGGGCAACAATGACATAGAGGTTAGAGGAGAGGGTAAGAAGCGAATGATAATGTGTAATGCATTATATAGAGGCTTTGCCTCAGTCCGAAAGGATGCCGACTTACTCTACGGTGTTCTATTGTATGAATGGAGGCACGACCTATGAATGTAAGATATTCAATTACACTGAAAAGTGAGAAACTTACATACATGAAAATGTTAATGGGGTGCAAACCAGAATTACAAAGACAGTATAACAATACTGTCGCCCGATTAAAGGGTTATAGAACACTTGAGCCGTATGAAGCGAAAGTTTCACGTACGGTTCTTAAAGGGCTTGAGACCGGAAACGGTCTCCGGCTACTTAACTCCGTGAAAATCCGTCAAATCCATCAAATCCGTGTTCTGCTTTGTGGTTTTGCACTTTTTCATACCGGAGCACAGAGCGTTGCCGCTTTTCTCTGTGTCCTCTGTGCTCTCTGTGGTTTTCAAACCAATAAGAGATACAAGAAAGCGGCGGCAAAGTTTTAAGTAGTTTTAACCGAATTTCAGTGATATATGGCAATAGGACTCGGCGACATTTACGAGAAACTCAAAGAACTTGTCACCATTACGGACAAGGTCAGGGAAAACACTGAACGCATTGCTAAACTGGAAGAGAAAGTTGATACGCTACACATAGACATGATAGAAATGCGCGGAGACGTCAAGGCAATTTTGAACCAGCTTAAAACCGAAGAAAAAATAGACGCCTTAGAATCAATTGTGAAAGAACACATCGCCGCCTGCGAGAAGGCAAAAGCCTGAATTCTTGGATTTCAGTTTTCAACAGTCATTCGCATATTCTTCATATTTTTCGGACGGGATAACAGGATTTACAGGATAAAATCCAGTTCATCCTGTAAATCCTGTCCATATTCGTTGCCGCCTGCGGGAAGGCAAAAGCACAAGTTGTATGTTGCTCTGGCGCCGCTATTGAGAGAAGAAGCGGCGGCAAGAACTTTGTCAATATGCAAAGTCGTGATGCTTAAACGAAATAAATACAACAATTGAATCTCTAATAATAAAAATAATAACGAAATGACCAACATGCGCTCTTTTTAATCCCTTCATCTCATTGCTTAAGGGTTTGTAATGTTCCGGATTCTCCAAAATCTCTTCAATTTTTAATTCTAATCGCTTGAATAATGCTTTATCTTTAGTTTTTAGTTTCTTTACTATTTTAAGAAACTCCCTGGTGAACTCTGTTTGATACATTTCAAATTATAACGATTCGAAGAGTTTCTTCCTGTCCTGGAGACCTTTGCATTTTATTGTATCTCCACTTTCAGCTTCACTTATGCCTTTTTTAATACTTTTCATAAACTCTGGATCGCTGTAAATAAGCAAATCATCTTTTAACATCTCAAGCTCTTCTTTCCTTTTATCAATTTTATTTATAAAATCCTCAAAATCAGATATAAGGTCAATCAATACATTTTTATGGGTAATTTTCGTCTCAGCCATTTCATCACTTAATATTACTTGATTATCAGTTTCACATTTAAATATTTGTGGTCTAAGATAATGCCAGAATTTCAAATTTCAACGAGCCATTTATATCTTCTTTAGATTTTTCAGACAGGATAACAGGATTGACAGGATAAAATCCAGTTCATCCTGTAAATCCTGTCCATATTCGTTGCCGCCTGCGAGAAAGCAAAAGCACAAGTTGTATGTTGCTCTGGCGCCGCTATCAGGAGAAGAAGCGGCGGCAAAGTTTTAGTGGGTTTAACATAATTCATTCAATGGGGCATGCGGAGGCAGCAAAACTATTTAAACTTCAAAAAGGACAATATGAATATGCAACAGCAGGAATTCCGTTTTAAGATTGACGAGGAAAGCGTAAAGGATATTTCAAAGAGCATCGCCAATGAAGTTGCGGATAAGATTTATTCTGAATTCTTGATTGCGAGGTATATGCCGGAAATCACAGCAATAGAAAATGGCAGCATAACACCTTTAAAATCCGAAGTTTTCAAAAACCAGTTGCAGCGGAGAATCAAATCAATGGCTGAATAGTTCCATTATGTTTTTTATTCCGCTTTCAAACACATATTCTAATTTTTGCATGAGTTGATTTATTACCTTCTGCTGCTTTTCCTTGTGCTCCCATCTGACAATGTAAAATTTTTCGTTCTCCTGATTGATAATCACATAAAGCCTGTAAGGCGGGCTCATGAATTTTAGTTCCCCTAAAATGTATTTGTTTCTTACATGAAGCAATTTGACTGCGTTTTTGCCCATGTTTTCTATCTTTTCTATTGATTTGCATTCAGTTCCAATTGCTTTTTGTCTCTTATGCTTTCAATCTCTTTTTGAAAAGATGGGACAATTATCACTTCAAATTTTTGTTCTGTCATTTTTGTAGGTTATTCGAGTTTGAAATATAAAGATTTTTGCAAATTCTTTTGTATGCATCGTAAAAATCTTGCCTTCGTTTTTGCCGTATCTCTCTTTCTCACTTTTATATGCCACTTCTGCATAATAACAATGTGGGAAAAGGCACAAATCAGGCAAAAGCCTGAGTTGCATGTTACTCTGGCGCCGCTATCGGGAGAAGAGGCGGAGACTTTCTAATTTCTTCCGGGTAAATGAATCCAGCTAAGGATAACCGACCACGGAGGACACAGAGCGTTGCCGCTTTTCTCTGTGTCCTCTGCGCCATCTGTGGTTTTCAAACCAATAAGAGCTACAAGAAGCGGCGGCAAAGTTTTAAATATAATTCTGAGTATCATAGGTTTATGGCAACTCTTGCAGATGTTCTGAAAGCTATAAAAGATCTAATTACAGTAACCGAAAAAGTCAGGGATAACACCAACATGATTGTGAAGTTAGAAGAAGAGGTGCGTGGTCTCAAGGATGAATTCAGGGCATTTCGTGAAGAATCCCGTTTGGGCGATTCAGAACTGAGAGGGGACATCAAAGAACTTAGGGGAGATATCAAAGCAATCTTAAATACGCTTGATGTGAAGGAAGAAATGTCGGCCCTTAAAATCCAGTTGGTTGAACACATAGCCGCCTCCGAGAAGGCAAAAGCCTGAATTGTATGTTACATCGGCGCCGCTATCGGGAGAAGAAGCGGCGGCAAAGTTTTAAGTAGTTTTAACAGGATTTGAATTGTATATGGCTATTGGGCTTGGCGATATTTACGAAAAACTCGAAGAGCTTGTCACTATTATGGACAGGGTCAGGGAAAACACTGAAAACATAGCCACACCGGAAGAAAAAGTTGATACTGGATTTAAAAATATGACCGAAGAGGTGCGTGGTCTCAAGGACGAATTCAGGGCATTCCGTGAAGAATCCCGTTTGAGTGATTCGGAACTCAGGGGAGATATAAAGGCAATCCTGAATCGGCTTGATGTGAAAGAAGAACTGTCTGCCCTCAAAATCCAGTTGGCTGAACATATCGCCGCCTGCGAGAAGGCAAAAACCTGAGTTTCCGGGGTTTGCTGGTTTTTCGTTTTAAATATATTTAAGAACCTGATTTTTCTAAATATTATTGAACACTTTGCGTTCTTTGCGCCTTTGCGGTGTGGTTTTTATTTCACCGCAGAGCCGCAAAGATAGTTTAAATTGCTTGGTTTTTGACTAAAACCAGGTCGTTCAATAACTATAAACCCGCAAAATACAATTAATATCCCATGATACTTTTTGATGATATCGGAAGCTATCCGCTGCCTGAAGGGATAAGCAAGGAATGGATAGCTCATGGCGTAAAAAACAATGACCCGAAATTAATTAAAATTCTTCGCGATGCGATGCAGCAAAAGATTGATGCAGGCGTGGATGTCCCCACATACCCCCAGTACCAGGATATGAACCAGCAGTTCCTCGGTATAATCAATGACGAATCAGCCCAGGAAGAACCTCTCATCGTCCGCAAAGAAAAAGCAAGGATAATGGAGCTTTCCGCGATTGAAGAAACTGGCGCGGAATATTATCGGAAAAATGGAAAAAAGCTTGATGTGAGGATATGCGTAACAGGTCCTGTTGAACTTTATTTAAAACAATTCGGAGGGACGGCATACAAGGATGTTTTGGACGCATTTGCAACCAGCACCGACAGGTTCATAGCCAATTCCATCGATAATGCAAAACAGATACGCATAGCCACTGTCTCCATAGACGAGCCAAGTATAGGGATAAATCCCCAGATAATGTTCAGTGAAAGCGACCTGGCAGAAGCCCTTGAAAAAGCCACGAGAACATCTGCATCCCATAAGATAGATACGGAAATCCACCTACATTCCCCGCTTCATTACAAGCTTGTATGCAATGTGCCATCTATCGGCATAATAGGAGTTGAATCAGCCGCTAACCCCTCATATCTTGACCTCGTAGATAAGAAAGACCTTGCAGATTATGATAAATTCCTGAGAATCGGCGTTTCGCGTACTGATATTTTCGGCATGGCTGCGGCGCTCAACGAGAAATACGGAACAAACGTCTGGAAAGAACCTGCAAAGCTCAACGAAATAACAACGCAAATGGAAACCCCGGATATCATAAAGAAGCGGCTTGAAAAAGCATATCGTATTTTTGGCGGCAGGATAAAATATGCCGGTCCTGACTGCGGGCTTGGCTCATGGCCATCGCAGGAACTTGCATTCAAATTATTGCAAAATACAGGTCAGGGAATAAAGGAATTTCTAAAGAGCGCCAAATCGGGGGCAACCATTTAATATATAATCGACATTACTTGCTTTTATGCGAGCAAAACAACGGGTAAACAATAAAAAAAGCAATAAATTCAAATCAAACCTGAAAGGGTTTGGAGCTAAAACGGTAGTTGTGAAGCCGGCAGGTTACCCGTTAAAAGGTATGTTCCACGAATACCCGGAACCCTGCGAACTGGATGTTTTTGAATACTATGCAAGAGAGCAGTGGAATGGATTTGTAGTGAAAAAAGGAGACTTCCTGTTTGACAAGAGGATGTTCCCGGATTTTGCTTTCAAGGTCATAAACGTTGAACCTGAAAACTCGGAAATAGGCAAAAATACAAAATTCGTGGTCGAAGATTATGATTCGGATTTTTTCGTTCCTGAAACCAAAAGTGAAACCACATTTAAGAATATCATAGGACAGGAAAGAGCCAAACAGAAATGCAAGCTTATCGAAAGTTTTCTTAAAAACCCTGAGAAATTCGGCAAATGGCTGCCAAAGAATATTTTATTCCACGGGCCTGCGGGTACAGGAAAAACCATGATGGCAAAGGCGCTTTCCAATGCATCGGAAGTCCCGTTTTTGCCTGTCCGGGCTACCAAGCTCATAGGCGAGTTCGTGGGCGACGGGGCGCGCCAGATACACCAGCTCTACGAGAAAGCAGAGGAACTGATGCCCTGCATTATCTTCATTGATGAATTTGATGCAATAGCGCTTAACCGGAGCTACCAGGAAATACGTGGCGATGTAGCCGAGATTGTAAATGCTCTGCTCACCGAGATGGATGGGATAGATGAGCGTGAAGGGATTTGCACCATTGCAGCTACAAATATGCTCAATACGCTTGACCCTGCCATACGCAGCCGTTTTGAGGAAGAGATTGAATTCACCATCCCAACCCTGGAAGAGCGATATGAAATCCTGAAACTTTATTCAGGCACTTTCCCGAAAAAACTTGGAAAAGATGTGAATCTTGAAGCTATAGCGAAGGCAACAGCGGGATTTTCGGGGCGGGACCTTGTTGAAAAAGTACTCAAGAATGCACTCCATAAAGCCATACTTTCAGGCGGCAAGGTAACAAAAGCCCAATTTGAGGCTGCACTTGAAGAGGCAATCGGGAAGAAATCCGAGCCGCCCAGGGGAATGTTTGCATAATGGCAATTAAAAATATCAGTTCCCTGATGGGAAACATGAAAGAATCGTACGATAAAAGCAAGGATAAATCAAGATGGCGGGTGCTTGCAGGCATGAACCGCGAGTATCATGATACTTTTATCGGCGGCGAGAATAAGTTATGGCAGATTAAATCCGAGGAAGTCAAGCCCGGTGAATTTGTCGCTGTCGGCACTGAAGTATCGCGCTATGACAATGACCTTGAAAAAATAATGAAAGACGGTTCACCTGTGCCTTTCGGGAGCGTGACGCCCCAGAACAGGGGGATTTCTATTATTATGGGAGGGATACAGACGTATTCTTCGGATTCATCAAATCTTTTATGCAAGGAGCTTCTTTCAAACAAACAGGCAGCGCTTGAACAAAAGCTTAAATGCCAGGTCAATAAGATGATGGATGATCCAACTTTTCGGAAAAAATATAATGAGCATAAGGACAGGCTGAGAAGGGCGTATATTTAGCCAACATAAAGACTAAGTAGTTTAGTTACGATTTAAGCTCAAGTCCCGTAGGGTAGTGGTCAATCCTTCTGGCCTTTGGAGCCGGAGACGACGGTTCGAATCCGCCCGGGACTATTAAATTCTTTATATGTTCTTCATTTCATCGGGCCTGCCCACAATGTCATACCCTTGCTGGCAAAGGATATTGAAGTAAAAAACCTGGATTGATAATTCACATTTTTATTTATTCTTCTCTTTTTTCGCTATGAGCGGTATTAAAAACGTGAAGGTGCTGCCTTCACCATACTTGCTTTCTACCCGGATTTTCCCTCTGTGCAGTTTCACGAGCTGCTTTGACTTTTCTTTATCCTTCACCCTGTTTAGCTCCCCGTAAAGATGATACAAATTTAAAAAGCCGGAAGTTCCATTTCAAGCTTCTTTAAAGAAACTTTCTCAATTGCCTCCCTGAATTCAATAACATCTGATACACGAATACGGATTGAACCCCCATTGATATACAATATAAGTATATTATGCTCCTTATCGAAATAAGTTTCTGTCCCAACCGTGAGAGCCTCTACTCTATATAAAGGAGTCTCAAAAAGCATCTCCCCATTCCACAGGAAAAGCCTTTTATTTGTAATGTACCAGTATCCCGGTCTCCAGTTCTGGATAATCCCCCGACTTTCCCGGATAGAGCCAAATGTCCAGAGCAGGATTTCCTCACCTTCAACAAGCACAGCCGTTTTCTTTGTCAATTCAGCGGCATACCACTCCCTCGTGCCTGTGTCCCATGCCTCCATCATGCCGTAATCAAGCATCGTTTCTATGCCTGCTATCGCAGCTTTCAGGCTTATTCCTATTAAAGGCACGCCTGCAACAGAGATTATCACATCGGCATTCAAGATGATACCTTTATTCAGGCACCTGTCAAGCAGATCGACTAAGTTGTTCCCCCTTTCAGGATCCATTCTCAACGCCTTCTCCATGCTGGATCGCATTGGCATTCATGGGTTCATCGAACCGGTGAACAAAACTATATGGCGCCCAGGGGCCGCTGAAGCGGACAGCAAATCCCTCACGCCTGTTAATCTCATCCAGCGCCTCACCGAGCCGCCCGGTGTTATCTTCACGGACGAGGCAGGAAAACGCCGCGATTAGTTTTTTCCCGGCATATTTTTCAGGCACATGCGCAATCTTTTCATCAACCCTCATTTCTTCGACATGCTCCTGTATATTTGAGCTGAATTCCATGGAGAGCCGTGAAGCCTCGGCTGAGAGCGCATCCTTTATTTTCAATTCAAACCTTCGCCGGAACAGGTAAGCTGCGCCCCTTGGCATTTTATCCATCTTCTCTTTCATTTCCCCAAACTCGTGGTCGCCGCCTGCAAGCTTCGTTTTGAGATATTCATGGTCGCAGAAAATCTGAATGGAATACTCGGCTTTATTTTTCAACCTGTCAAGCTCTTCTTTTAATGTCATGTACCTTTTTTCCAGCCAGCAAGATACGGTCTCATCACTGCCCCTGACAATGGTATCAAAAGAGAACGGCAGGACTGTTCCGAATTTTTTGGCTGCACAATCAATCACATAATTATGCGATAATATCCACTCTGCTGCTTTTGCGTTATCCTGTGTTGTATAAGGTTTTGCAATGCAGGAGTGCACTACTGCCGCAATATCATTATAAGGAATTGTATAGACCGGATTATCCTCTATCCCCGTCTCGCCAGGGCTTTGCACCGCGTCGCTATTGATTATGCAGTAAAGGTATCTCCCCTCTCCGATATTTTCTTCGCTCACGCCTCGATGACCCCCTCATTCCGGGTTTCAGGGTTAAATTTACCTATCACTTCATCTGCCACATTGTCAAGACCTTCCCTGACAGAATTCACAGCATCTTCAAGGTCATTGTCTTTCTTTATGCTCGCAAGTGCGTCTTTCAGGTCTGACAGCGCGGCGCCGAGTCTCTCGATTTCTTGCTCGCTAAGCCTCCCGCCTTCCATTCTCCGTATCGCCTGCCGTTCAAGCACCTCCTGTATAATCTCCACAAGCGCCACAACGAGCCCCATGAGCCCCTGTTTGAGGTTTCCCTCATCGATATTGACCGGCATGTTTTCCCTTCTCAATTTTCAGTTGCAGTATGCCGTTTTTGTATGTTCGCGCGATAATTGATCTTGAAGCTTCAGGCAGAGTGATGTTTTTAGTGAATCCGCCGGCGGAAATTTCAAGGACATTGCCTGTAAGTTCTGTTTTTATGTCCTTTTCTCTGGCGCCCGGGATTTCAGCTATTACCGTGACATAATCCTTTTCCTCAAAAACATCAACAATAGGCTCTTTTTCAGGCGCTTCTTCCACTACAGGTATCCCCTCTTCTCTTTCAGGTACAAGGGGTTTTATAGATACGCCATACTTCACTTCGGGCTTGCCGTTCCAGCCTGTTTCTAACCTGTGCTTTATCTCAGCATCCGTCTCTGCTATCCTTTTCCTGAACTCAGGTGAGGATTTTTCAAGTGTTTTTACGATACTGCCAAGACCAGGGATGAACTGGCTTACGACATCACCCACAATACTGGGCTCCTCCTCTTTTTTCTTTTCAAGCTCATCAATCCTTTTCTCAAGCTTTTTTATTTTCTCCTCACGGTCTATTTCAGTCTCACTTGCTCCTTTCTTGCGTTTCTCACTTCCCATAAATATTCACCTTACCTGCTTAACAAATCTGCGTTCATCATGCTGAAACCTAGCGGTTCTCGACTCCCACACAACACGCATGGCTGCACCATGCGTGGACACGCCGACTCCGAAAGCTACGCTTCTCGACTTGGTATCCACGTATGCCTGCGGGCATACGTGTGTGCGCCTTTATCTGTGGTTTCATTTATTCTCCAATTATATAACCAAATTTCATACCATGTGCGTCAGGGCTTTCTGCCGCTCGATTGGGCTTACCCAGCCGCATATGTGACAGCCTTCTTCCAGCAGCAGCCGCTCCTCAGTTTTATTTCCGCATTCAGGGCAGCTTACCTTCATCTTCATAGCTTCCTTCCACCCCGGCGCTTTGAGATTTGTTCCCGACGGGAACTCCATGCCATATCGCGCCGCGGTTTCAAAGGAGGCAAGCGTCGCCCTTATCTTGATTCCAAGAAGTTCATTGCCCGCAACCGAAACCGCGATATCCGCATTGATTACGAGTCCCTTATCCAGTATCCTCTCTATCGCATCAGGAAGACCCCTATTACCTTCCGGCATCAATCCTTTCATGGTTCCTTCCTCCCGGAATTTCTTCCAGCTTTTATTGATTCTTTTTGTCCTGCCTGTTGTGAATCTTCCAATATCGGTTTTGGCATCAATGAAAGTTTACATGATAACATTGTAGCTTCTGCAAATTCAGGTTTTGAGGCTTCAGGGTGTTTCGGGGAATACGCCAATGAATCGGAAAATTTCGGGTCAGGCACGGTTGTTCTCTTAAAACACCGGGTAAGGGTTCCAGCATTTTCCGGGTCTGGCACCGTAGAGTGCGACGGCGAATAGGATAAATGATCTGAAAAGTCCTGTGTAGGCATGGTAGGGCATGCGAAAAGAAGTTTTCCCTTTCTTTTTTCCTTCATCCTTCGCATCATTTTCCTGTTTTGTATGATATCCCTGTTTTTCTTGACAATAGTTTCAAAAACAGACCTGGCTTTATCTATCTGTGCCTGCGCATTTGCTCGCTGTTTTCTCTGCTGTGCTTTTATTGTTTCTCCAAGAACGCCCACATTCGTCCTGTGCTTTTCCTTCGCCGCTTTCAACTGCTCCCTCGCGCTTTCCTTCTTCCGGGTCCATTTTTCATGGATATCATCCTGCAATTTATCAACACGCCTGCTGTGAGCGATTTTCTTTGCTCTCAGATATGGAACAGCCTCAACTCTTATCTTTTTATGAAATGCTTCAACGACTGCTTGCTGTTTTTTCTGGTTTTCCTTGATTTTCTGCTTAACATCTATCATTTATATCACCGGTCAAATTATTCTGGTATATTTCCTGGGACGTGGACGCGGATTAAAACCCCTTCTTAGAGGGAAGTCACCAGCATCAAGCCCCAATCTTATGGTACAGTCATATTCAGCTTTTGAACCGTATGGTCCTTCAAGCGCTCCCGACACGTTTTTCATCGTCTCTTTCTTTTTCTCCATATCTTCAAGAAGCTCCAGGAATTCCCGGATACCCCCGTGAAATTCCTGTTTCACGATAGCAGGCGCTTCTTCCTGTTTCCCTTTCTTGTTTTTCATCTGGTCACCTCACCCCGAGTATATCCATCCTTCCACCAATGTTCATCTCCTGTCCCCGTTCAGCCATTTTGAGCTTGTGCAAAAGCTCATTGTTTATTCTTTCGTATTCTTCCCTGTTTATATCCCCGAACTCGAACAGAAGCCTGTTCTCCTTTATACTGCTCTTGATCTTTTCAGGATTGTAAAATTCCCTGTATGCAAAACCCCTTATCTGTTCGATAGTCCATAGCAAATCAAGACCCGGTATCGAGATACCGACGCCGCGAAGCACCAGATCATCAAGCAGGAACATTATCTAAATCCTCCCTTCTTCTTTGAAAGCACATGAATGTCCACGAAATTATAGGGTGGCCATGGTCCGCTGTACTGGGTTTTCAAATAATCGTATTTATTACTGAGATATTCCACTTCAACTGAAAACTCGTTTATCTTATCTTTTGCAACAAGGAATGATGCATTCAAAACCAGGCGCTCACTGAACAGCTTTAGCTCTTTTGAGTCCGAGGCTATACTTTTGAGTTTTTCCAGGAAATCCGACCTGCACTCCTCTTTTTTCCCATCCGGCGCGGCGTCTTTTGGCGTTATGACCTTTACTCCCAGCTCTATCTTATTGTCAATAG
This sequence comes from Candidatus Methanoperedens sp., assembly GCA_023249105.1. GTDB lineage: Archaea > Halobacteriota > Methanosarcinia > Methanosarcinales > Methanoperedenaceae > Methanoperedens. Next base: position 13,583 of record JAHFDG010000067.1, read on the forward strand.
CATCCATGGCTTTTTTGATAGCTTTATATCCTGCACTCATTGCCACCGTGATTAATTTCCTGTTCTTGAACACCATGCCGTAAGCCACAGGTATCACGCTGTGCTCGTTCATAACCGACTGCACGATATTTTTATGAAGTTCAACTTCTTCTTCATTTACCTCATATTTCTTGATGGGCGCAATGCTGACAACAGGTGAAAAGTCCCTGTAATCAATAGTGTAAACTTCATTCCCGCCAAAGCCCACATTCCCGAAGCTTTTTTTCTCGCCATTTGACCTGATTATGCAATAAACATATATTCCATCACTCATTATCTGTTCACCTCAGAGGTATTTGATTTCACAAAGCCGTTCAATAATTCGTTAGCTAAAAGATGTCCGTCAAGTATATCGCGGATCTGCATTTCGCTGCCCTTTGCCGGCTTATACACTTTCTTTTTTATAGTGCAATCGCATTCCAGCAGCCCATCTTTCTTTAACCTGTGAAGCAGGGGATAGATTGTTCCCGGGCTCAGGAGCACATTGAAATTCCTGTGAACTATATCCATTATATCCGTGCCGCACATGGGTTTGCCAGCGACCAGCGCAAGAACCACTATGTCCAGGTACTCTTTGACAAGTCTTTCAATCGTCTCGTCTGCTGCGTTGAATTTTTCGAAAATCCCCGAGGATAAAACCGTCATGTCCGGGGTGTTGAGAATAAGCCTGTCGTGGCATGTCGCAAGCTCCCTGACCTTATCACCAGCAAGCCTGGAAAGGTCATACATACACATCGCAATATTATTTTGATTTCCAGTAAGGTAATTTAATTTTTCATGAGACTCAATCCCATCTATGATTATCCTGAGGTTGTCCGTGGTTCTTAAGCTGCCTATATTTTCGGGATGGATTACCAGTAGTTCATGTCCCATGTCAAACCGATTCATGACCATGGAGGGTTCCTTTTCTGTGACATACAGCAACTGCTCGTTCTTGCGCGAGGAGGAAAGGAAGGACGCCTGGATGGCATACTTGTTCACAAGAGATGTGTACAGGAATAATACATGCTTGTTTTGAACATGCGACCCTGCTAAAATTGCATCCATGCCGCTGGTAGTTATTGCCGGTTTTTCGTTCAATGTACCATCTCCCTTAATGCATTTTACTTTAAAGCCTTCATTCCACTATTTTCTTAATTTCCTTGCCTGGAAGCCGTCCCTGCCGCATTTTATTGTGACGTAGTCAGGATACCCGTGGAGGATTTTTCCATGGCACTGATTCCCGCACATTGGGCATTCTAATTCAACAGGTTTCATTTGCATCATTACTCCTGTTCTTCCGCCACCCTGTCACACCTTCGCCGCATCGTGGTTCTCTTATATCCGGTGATTTCTCCATCACCGTTTAATTTGAGTTCATACGTGCTGAGGAGATCCTGTGTGTCCGGCACGGCTTTCCTTTCAAGCACTTCGACATTCACCTTCCAGCCATTGTCTTCTGCGCTCACGCTTGTGATCCCTTCTGCTTTCTTGTTCACAATGCTCTCTGTGAGGGAGAGAGCAGTTTTGCTGATGTCTTTTATATCAAGTTTTTTCTTGCCGGTATCTTTAACGCCGGGCTTTTTCTCCATTCTAAATGCCTCCCTGGTATCGCTTTATATGTGTTACGCCAACGTTTCAATAGCCTCTTTCACGAATGCCTGTTTCTCCAACAGGTCCATGGGGGAACGTGTTTTTGTAGCAATTACGTCGATGCAGAGCTGCTCGAAATTCATATTACCCTGACCGTTCAAACCCTTCAGTCCCTGCCCAATCATTATGCATGCCCTTGTCCCTGGTTTCTGGGCATCCGGAAGTTTTTCCCTTAACGACCTGACCACACTCACTATCTTCCGGGCATCTTCTTTTGGCAAACCCGTATGCGCATTGACAATGTTTACCTCGGTATCGAAACTGTAATAGTCCATGTATATGCTCACGAGACGGTCAAGCAGCGCATCCTGGGGTCTGTGGACTCCGGCATATTCTACGGAATTGCTGGTCAGTATCGCTTTGAAATCGGGATGGACTTTGATGTACCTGTCTTCCCCGAATTTTGTGGGCAGCTCAAGTATCTTTTCCTCAAAAACTGAAAGCAGGATATTATTGGCTGAGGGTTTAGTCCTGGAAAATTCGTTATATACCAGCGTGTAGCCGTATTTACACGCCAGTGCAAGCGGGTTATCGACCCAGTCCGCCTTTAATATGTCCTTGCTCTTGAATACATTGTGAACGTATTGATCCCTCAGGCTTTCCTGCTCTATCTGCGAATATCCACCAATAAGGTCAGTAGTGGTTATGGATTCATCGCCATTGATCCATACCACGGGTCTTCCCAGTTCCTTTGCCACATGCATTGCAAGGCTTGTCTTTCCGCAGCCTGTGGGTCCTATCAGGTGGACAGGATAGCCTGTATTGAGCCAGAGCTTTATCCGTTTCTCTACATTTTTAACGTCATGCGCCTCAACAAAGTTGCTCACGTCCGGCGCCAGATATTTCTCTTCGACTGCACGACGCTCCGATACGCCTATCGGTGCTGTGCTTGAGATATTTTTTCCCCTGTCTTTTTGCTTTGCTTTTGTTTTGGCTGGCATTTCCTTCATCTTTTCGCCAATCGTCTGGTGAACTGACCCGCCACGTACCTTTCTTGGATGAGTTTCAGTATAATTCATATTATTCTCCTTTTCGTAACGAAATTCGATATATGCTCATAAAAAAATATACTATGGAGAGCTAACCATAGTAGAAATCTTTTATGTATTCCATCATAATGTTGTTCTGGAATTCCACAAAGCTGTTCCCCATTTCCTGGATGCCCTTCCGTATCTCGGCAACACCCCTGTGCATCTCCATGCTCTTCTTTTTGATGTCATCCTGCATCTGGGCTATCCCCTTATGAAGCTCTTTGACACCGCTTTCCATTTTCGCTGCTCCCTTCTCATTCTCCTTTATCTGCGCATTGATGCCCTTTTGCATTTCCATGATACCTGCTTTTTGCATATCCATAGCGCTTGTCAGCAGTTCCGATGCAAAACTTTCCATATCAGCCTGCATTGCGAACACTCCGTGCTTTCCGATCGCCCGCACAGGTTTCGCTTGCGCCTTTGCTTCTTTAGCTCTGGATTTTGCGACCGCAGGAGCTTTCTTCCTGGCTTCGGTCACAGCTTGCGCCATCTTTAATTTGGAGATGCCGACAGTGCTTAATCCAAGCTTTTCCGCCATTTCTTCTATTTCCCTGCGGGTATGCTTTGCTGCAAACTGTTCTGCTGTATCAGCCATAACTTATCCTCCAGTAAAAAACTGGAGTCCTGCTTAAGCAGGGACTCCGGGCGCCGCTTTGATAGCAGCCTGTTCGATCTTTGTTATCTCTTCTGCATAGTGCAGGAACGTATCCACGGAAGCAACGACAACCCGCGCCTCAATTGTCAAGATTTGAATTCCGACAAGGGACACTCTTGCCCATGCATCTACTACTACGCCTTTATCCAGAATCCTGTCTAACACTTCTGCAAGACTGGATGAATCCGGTGTTTGTTCTACCATATTATTTCACCTCGGTATTTTGTCCCTGTTTAAGCAGGGGGTGCCGCTTTGATAGCAGCCTGTTCGATCTTTGTTATCTCTTCTGCATAGTGCAGGAACGTATCCACTGAAGCAACGACAACCCGTGCCTCAATTGTCAGTATTTCTATTCCGACAAGAGATACTCTTGCCCATGCGTCTACTACAACGCCTTTATCCAGAATTCTGTCCAGTACTTCTGCAAGACTGGATGAATCCGGTGTTTGTTCTACCATATATTTCACCTCTGTATTTTATTTATTCCCCCCTATAATAGTGAGGAACGCAATATTTTCTCATTTCCCACCCTTTTCCTTTTTCAGGATCAGCCTGTATATGCCATTCTTATAGGATGTTTTGAGAACAGAAACTTTTGAGGGCAGTACCACTTCCTTGTTGTATTTCCTGCCATCGCTTTCGGCATTGAGAATAAGCACATCGTCTTTTATCTCGTATGATATATCCTTCTCATTGACGCCCGGAAGTTCGGCTATTATCTCAAGCCTGTTTTTTTCTTCATGGAGATCCACAATGGGCTCCCTTACTTCTTCCACCACAGGTCCTTTGTCTGTCTCACGTACGATATTCCCAAAGTGTTCAACATGGGGAATTCCCGCCCCCCCGATTTTCACCGAGAAACCATACATGGCTTTCCCGCCGGGAAGATTTATCTCGCCTGTCCGCTCCGCTTTGGTTTCCCCCTTTTCCTCCATCTCGGATAAAAGCTCTATGAAACTGCCCAGCCCTTTGAGTGCCTTACCTGCACTTCCGATGCCAGTGCCGATATCGAAATGTACAGGTTTTCTTTTTCTTGCCCTTGGTCTTACACTTAATCTTCCCATGTATTTCACCTCAAAGATAATAGGCAGGATGATGGGCAGGTATGTATGTCGCTCCCGCCTGCCCGTCCCACTCTCCCAACCCGCGTGGCTGATTGTTGAGCATGATTCCCAAGCGTTGGATAGGTCACTGCCGATGGCATTGCCACTGGAAAAACCTTGAAACACTTAAACGGATATTTATTTCTTATTGCCCCACGGTAATCAATACATAGGTTTCAGGGTTTAAATAACATTTCAACTTTCAAATTTTGTTTCGTAACTTGTTTCGGAATTTGTTTCGAAAATTGAAACTTGACAAGATATATCAAAAGTAATGCTATTCTATTATTTAGTGAGGTGTAAGGTGTATGAAGCTTCTTATTGTTGATGACGCTCCATATGTGCTGAAAGCACTCAGTGACTCGCTGGGGGCGCACGGTCATGAAGTGCATGAGGCGGTAAATGGAGAGGATGCATTGAAAAAGTACGGTGAAGTGAATCCCGATATTGTGCTTATGGATATATTGATGCCAAAGATGGACGGCGTGAGCGCCACAAGAAGCATTATCGGGCATGACCCGAAGGCAAAGATAATCGTGGTAACGGCAATGGGAAAGCGCGGGCTTGAAAAAGAGTGTATCGAAGCTGGAGCAAGGGGTTTTATCATGAAACCTTTTAAGACAGGCTGTCCCAAAAATAGCGTCAATGAATCTCAAAAAATCAAAATATCAAAAAAAATTTGATATTATTTTTAATTCCAGTTGAAAAATTTAATCCTTCCGCTAATTCCACTCGAAAATG
>JAHFDG010000108.1 GCA_023249105.1 Candidatus Methanoperedens sp.
AATAATATGGCAAAAAGTTAAGATCTAATGTTAATTTTTTGTTACTGTCAAATTGATTTTCCTGCCAAAAAAGTAGACATACTCGATAAATAGGATTTTTTAACTGTCAAAGTAGGGCTGAAATACTCCGTTCATTGAAGTATATTTGCGCGCATAGGATTGGTAAAATTAGCGCCCGATAATATATAATATCTGAATTTAAATATTCGATAAAGAGTTAATAGAGGCAACAAAAGGCGGACTGTTGTGGCTTTCGATGCCAGATGAGAGCAACACGATTATTGTCGAAATCTCCTAAATGCTCGTGAGTCATGCGCTCGAATTTTGCAAACGTTTTTTCTGCCCTTTTCGACTCACCATAAACTAAGTAAATTGCTCCGAAATAGTTTGCTCTACTAAGAAAGCAATGAAGTGTTTCTAAATCTTTACATATCTCACGCTTAGTAGCAGTTATAGGCTTAACCTCTGCAACTGCAAGGTTATATCCCATTTCGCCAGGAATATGAACAATTAAGTCGGGCTTAACTGCTTTCTCACATTCTTTCCTAATTACATGACCACCTTTATCAACTTCACCACCAAGAACATACTGATTGCCAAAAGTGTTGCGATTTCTAACCATAAAATCTCTAATATGACAGTAGAGTTCATAACAGTAGACTCGCTCTCGATAAATCGGAGTCACTTTACCGTACACAGGCAACTGAAAATAGTGAGTTTCAATCTTACTTGTTGCATTCTGCAGGGCTTTAAGAAACAATTCGAAATCTTCTTCTAAAGACACATTTTATCCTCAGTATAAGTACATCTTCTAACTTCTACCTTCCAATTAAGTATGCGAGAGGGGATTTGATCCCCTTGAATCCCTATACATAACACTCAAGTTATTCACGTTAACATATAAAAATATATTGCAAGTAAAGAATCCAGGCTAAAAAGCAATATGTTAAGCACGTCTGTCTTAGGACACACTGGAACGGAAGACGGTTTCCCAGCCTCAGAGCAGAGAGCAATGACGCAAGGTGACACCATGCTCATCCCCGCTGATAAGCGGCGCATACTTCGTGGGTCTGGGTGAAAGCCGGCGTCGTGTCTGTTGAAATGGTTGGATTACCTCGTGATGCTGTAGTTGCGGCTGCTGGGATTGCTGGATTTATTGCTGTCGTTTTGACAGGGGCGCGCCCTTTGTTAGAACATGATAGGAATAAATGTGAAGAAAGTGAAACCACAAACTGCGCTCCTACCCTACTTTTTTATATCACAAAAACGTACTGAGATAAGGTAAATGACCTCAGATTGATTTAAGGACTAATATAAATCAAAAATATACAGCGTAGATATTAACATGGACTTGTGAACTAACCCTTATCCAATAAGATTGCCAGAAACAATGAGCAAAATAACTCTAGACCCCAACATCAAATACCTTGAAGGCACGCAGCGTGTCTTTGACCCGGAAACAACGCTTGCAAACACCACCAGGCTTCTTCCTAAAATCGGCGTAACCCGTATCGCCAATATCACAGACCTTGACCGCGTGGGTATTCCAGTTTTCTCAGCCATTAGACCGAGCGCGGCTGCGGGAGCAATATCCATTTATTCAGGAAAAGGCGCCACCGAAACAAATGCCAGGATTTCAGCTATCATGGAAAGTTTTGAGCGCTGTCTTGCAGAGCAGCCTGAGGTCAGCATTAACCTGAGCGGGATTGATATTGAGGCCGAAAGAGTGGTAGATACATACGAATCGCTATGCGAGAGTTATCCCGCATTATACCCGGATACCCTTCTCCTCCCCCAGCCACTGTCTGAGTTCACAAGCCTTGAATGGGTCATGGGGGACGACATAATGAACGATGTTGAGGTGTTCGTCCCGTCAAACGCAGTTTTCCACCCATACATACCACAAAACGGGAATAAGCTTTTCAGAAGCAATACCAACGGGCTTGCATCCGGAAATACTATTGAGGAGGCGGTGCTCCACGGCTTGCTTGAAGTAATCGAAAGGGATGCGCTCAGCATTGCGGAATTCACACGCAATCCTGGCAGGGAAATCGTGCTTTCCGAAGCAGACGGATTGAATTACGAATTGAAAAGAAAAATGGAAGAAGCAGGAATCAAGGTCAAGGTGTGGCTGCTTAACTCGGATGTGGATATTCCCACTGTCGTTACAGCGCTTGATGATACCGTGCTGAAAGACCCGGCGCTTCTTGTAATGGGAGCAGGTGCGCATCTGTCGCCTGAGATAGCGGTAACGCGGGCGCTCACCGAGGCTGCGCAAAGCCGCGTGGTGCAGATACACGGCGCGCGAGAGGATACGGACAGGGAGCAGGTGGTGCGGACATTCGGCTATGACCACATGAAAAAGATGAACAGCTACTGGTACGAGGAGATTGAGCCGGTGCAAATGGATGAATTGGAGGACAGCTCAAGCAATACGCCCGCAGCCAACATAAAAACAGTAATTGAGCGCCTTGATGGGGTTGCAGATGGTGCGATAATCGTAAATCTTTCAAGAGGCGTGGAAATTCCGGTTGTCAGGGCAATTATTCCCATGTTTGAACTCTATACGCTTGACCGTGAGAGAAAGGGAGAGCGCATCAAGAAAAAGAAGAAGAGAGTGCCGAAATGAAGCCTGTGGTGTATACAGGCACGAGCATAAGCCACAGCGAGGCAAGAAATATACTGGATGCTGACTATCGCCCGCCTGTAAGGCGTCACGATATCAGGAGGCTTATGAATTCGCCGCCTGGAATAATAGGTATTATAGACGGGGTTTTCTTTGACAGTGCGGCAGTAGCGCACCGCGAAATAATTGAAGCTCTCAAAAGTGGAATAACTGTTGTCGGCGGGGCAAGTATGGGGGCGCTTCGTGCGTCTGAACTTGAGCCTTATGGGATGATAGGCGTGGGGAAGATTTACGAGATGTATAAAAGCGGCACGCTGGAATCGGATGATGAGGTTGCAGTGACTTTCGATGCTGAAACGATGGAACCGCTTTCAGTACCTCTTGTGAATGTCAGGGTGACAGTTGAGCGGGGGCAAGTTATGGGTGTTTTCTCAAAAGAACAGGCTTCTGCCGTTGTGGATATTACCCGGAAAATATTCTATCCCGAGAGGAACTACAGGAGTATTATCAACGAATGTGTGAAAAATAGGGTCTTTGCGGATTCAGAGAAGGAAAAACTGCTTGATTTTTTTAAAAAACATGAAGTGGATTTGAAGCGGCAGGATGCGGTTCTTGTGCTTGAGAAGATTAAAGGGCTTTTGAATTAACCAAACACTTTCACCCCGCTCTCCCAACATTTTTTAACCTTCGATGACCTCTTGACTACTGCAATAACTACACCACAAAGAGCATAAATATGGATTCAAAAGAAGCGCTGGTTGTTTTCGAGGGAACTAAAATACGACGAACATGGCATGATGACCAATGGTATTTCTCAGTTGTTGATGTCGTAAGGGTTTTGACAGATAGCTCCATACCCCGAAGATATTGGTCTGATCTAAAATCAAGACTTCAAGAGGAGGGTTTTGAACCGTACGATAAAATCGTACAGTTGACTTTGCAGGCTGAAGATGATAAAATGAGGCTTACAGATTGCGCTAACACAGAATCCATGTTCAGGATAATTCAATCCATTCCATCTCCAAAAGCAGAACCCTTCAAAAGATGGCTTGCAAGAGTCGGATATGAAAGGATACAGGAAATAGAAAATCCGGAACTGGCACAGGACAGGGTCAAGGAGTATTATGAACTCAAAGGCTACCCCAAGGATTGGATTGACAAGAGACTCCGGGGCATAGCAATCAGGCAGGATTTAACAGATGAGTGGAAAAACAGAGAAATTCAGGAGCAAAAAGACTTTGCGATACTTACGAATGAAATATCAAAGGCAACATTTGGCAAAACCGTAGGTGAATATAAAAAATTCAAAGGCTTAGACAGCCAGAATCTGAGAGACCACATGACTGACTGGGAGTTGATCCTTACTATGGTCGGTGAGAAAGCAACAACAGACATTACAATTTCAAAAGATTCGCAAGGGTTAAATGAATGCAGGGATTCAGCTGTTGAAGGCGGCACGATTGCAAAGAATACGCGGAAGGAGTTGGAGCAAAAAACAGGAAAAACCGTAATTTCCAGTGAAAATTATCTTCACTTAACTGGAACGAAACAAAGAAAACTGGTCGGAGAACAAGCAGACAAAGATAATGAAACTGAAAAAAGATATCAGCATAGTTGAGAATTTCAATAAGGGGAAGTAAAATGAACATGGACTCAAAAGAAGCGCTTGTTGTTTTCGAGGGAACTAAAATACGAAGAACATGGCATGATGACCAGTGGTATTTTTCAGTGGTTGATGTTGTAAGGGTTTTGACAGAAAGCGCCGACTCAAAAGATTACTGGTACAGGCTGAAAAAACATGAGTCAGAGTCAAGCGGAATCGAGTTATCGACATTTTGTCGACAACTGAAATTGCCATCGTCTGACGGCAAAAAATACGAAACCGATTGCGTCAGAATATTAATAAATCTGCGTTGCGTGCCTCGAAGCACAAGAAAGAAAGTACAACAAACAGAACATTTGGAGGAAAGAAAAATACAATGCATGTTCAAAGGGTTAAAATCCCACTGCATGGGTCTGCTC
>JAHFDG010000109.1 GCA_023249105.1 Candidatus Methanoperedens sp.
AATGAATTTCAGTGCAACCGTAGTGCCGATTAAAAGGGATAGAAGTATTGTGAGAGCAGCGTTGACCACAAGTAGGGACATCTACGAAATGGATAAGCCACCGGATAGCCGAACCGGGTGTAAGGACTGCGATAATCTGGATAAGATAATAGGTTTGCTGGGAATGGGTAAGGTAAGCAATGCGGGGTTGGAGGAGTAGAAACAAAAATGAATGCCAAAGATCAGGTAGTAGAGGAACAAAAGAAATATCTCTGTATTGTTTGTGGGAAAAATCTCTGTGGTAAGGTCAGAATCCAGAACGACAAGCAGGGATATTGTAAATGTTTGGAACACGGGCTGGGTGTGACAAAAAGGGTGCAGTGAAGATACATTAAACGAGAAAATGAAAGGGGAATGAACATGAATGATGAAAAGTTAGACCTTGCCAAGAAATTAAGAGGGGAAATTACCGATGTCACACGGCACTTGCAATTAGCTAAATCAGGTGTAACAATTACTTATTACAATAAAGAGTATCATTCTTTGCTGCCGATTCCTAAAGATACTCTTGCTGTTATTCAGATTATTGTTGTCGCGGTCATTGAGAAGAAATTAGCTGAATTGCAAAACCAGTTTGATAAATTATAGAAAGGGGAATGAAAATGAAAATTATAGAGTTACAAGCATCCAATATCCTTCGTATTAATGCGATTCATTTAGTTCCGAAGGGAGACGTAAACGAGGTAAAAGGTTTAAATGGTGCGGGAAAAAGTTCGATCCTCGATATCATAGTCATGGGTTTTCGAGGTAAGAAGGGTGCCCCGTTGGAACCTGTCCTTCGAGGTAAGAAAAAAGGAGAAATCAAATTAACCATTGACGGTGATGAAGAATCAGGTATTCCAAAATTTACTATAGTTTCCAAAATCACCAACGATAAAATTGAAACCATCATTGAACCAGTGTCCCTACTCAAAGGTGAAACTCCCCGGTCGTTCCTTGACAAACTCATCGGCCATATTAGCTTCGATCCTTTGGAGTTCATGAACAAGGCGGAGAAGGATCAGCGGAATACATTGGCCGCTTTGGTTGGTGTGGATATTAACAAATACGACCAGGATGAGAAGATAGCATTTGATGAGCGTACTGAGAAGGGGCGGGAATTAAAAGCGGCCAAGATAAAGGTGGACGCTCTGACTTGCTATCCCGATGTTAAGCAAACAGAGGAAACCAACTTCGCTGAATTGTCTGGTAAACTTCAGGTAGCAATGAAGCATAACCAGGCAATCATAGACCGTACCACCGCCAATGAACGAGTCAAGGCGACCGGGCTGAAGATTAAGGAAGAAATCGAATCACTGAAATTAAGGCTGGCCGAATTGGAAGAAGGGTTCAGTACCACCGTCAAGAATTACAAAGACGAGAAGGCCGAGATAGCATTGCTGGTTCCGATTGATATTGAAGACATCGGCCTTGACATCCATAGTATTGAAGAAACCAACAAGAAAATCCGCGCCAATGTTCTTCATGCCACTGAATCCAAAACTCTTAAATCCGTCCAAGCCGCTTACGATAAATTGGATAGCAAAGTAGAATCCATCCGTGAGCAGCGGCAAGAAGCTATCCAATCAGCTAATTTACCTATCCCCAATCTATCATTCGGTGACGATGGATTGCTGTATAATTCCATTCCGCTCAAACAATGTTCCGATGGCGAGAAGTTGATGGTATCAATGGCTATATCTATGGCGCTGAATCCTACGCTGAGAGTGTTACGCATTAAGGACGGGAGTCTCCTCGATAGTAATAATTTGGCAATACTCAGCAAGATGGTCAAGGATAAGGGGTATCAGTTGTTTATTGAACGAATTTCCAGCAGAGATGAATATGATAAAAATGGGAAGGTAGGCATATTTATCACGGAAGGTGTGGCTTCAGGGGAAGGCGTTCTTGAAGAGTGCGGTAATGAAACAGAGAGCGATGTCTCACTTGATAAAAAAATCAAGAAACCAATAGCAAAAGTTGTTGAAAAAGATGAAACAGATTGGTAAAAATAATCCTTGCAAAAGTTACTTAGAGGGGGTACATTGGTAGCCATGAAAACAGATGTTAAAAAAATCCATTGCAAGAGGTGTAGCTATGAATGGCTCCCAAGAATACCTGATGTGCGACGATGCCCCCATTGTAAATCCTATTATTTTGACCGAGAAAAAAAGAAGAAGACTTAAAAAGTCTATCTTCTACGTTGTCTGTAGTATTTGCGGGAAAGAATTTACAGCCAACCATAATCAATCTCGTTATTGTTCGGATGAATGCAGGTTGGTTGTTTATCATCGGTCGCAGGATAAATATAAATCATCGCATAAAGAAGAAGTTCTTGAGTACCAAAGGAATAATTACGAAAGGGATAAAGAGAAAATAATTGCACGAACCACGGCTTATCATAAAACAGAGCGAGGCAGGGAAGCCCAAAAAATAGGTGATAAACACAACAAGGAAAAGTTTCCAGAAGCTATAAAGGCAAGATCAATTGTAGGTAAGCTAATTCGTACTGGTAAAATAGAAAAGCAGCCTTGCGAGAAATGTGGAAATGAAAAAGTTCATGGTCATCATGATGATTATTCAAAACCAGAAGAAGTGAGATGGCTATGTTGCAGATGTCATGCTGCATACCATAAAGAGTTAAGGAAAATTTTGCGAATGGAAAATCGCAACAAATCGGCACCGGCAGCGCCTAACCCTGTAACCGAACCGGATTGGTGAGAGAAATGAAGAAAAACTATCAAAAGGTAATCACGTATCATAAATGCAAGGCAGGCGATGATGAACCAAATTGCGTAGGATATGCTCGTGGTTCTCACGGAGATTGTGATTATAGGGGAACTGGGAACGACTACGAAACATGCCACAATTCAAAACGATTAAAGAAACCAACAGAACCAGAACCGCAACCGAAGGAAAGCACAGGCGGTTGGTCTTGTGGAGATGGATTCGCATAACAAGCAATTGAAAGGAGCTAACATGGAAAACTTATCAAGCATGTCCGACACCGCCATCCTCAACGCACTATTCGATATAGCGGCTGTAGAGGCTAATGGGGATGGGGAATATGGGGAGGAGTTAACATTGCAGGATGAGCAGGAGTATCAAAGGTTGGATTGGGAATTGAGTAAGAGGGTGTGTAAGAATGTCGAACATTAATTTGTGGAATGAAGATTGTCTATCTGCAATGAGAAGGATGGAAGATAGCCAATTCCAATTAGCTATAGTTGACCCGCCCTATGGTGAATCTTGTAATATTTCATCAGGTGGAGGTAGCCATACAAAATCACTTGTTAAGTTTCACCAAGCATATAAAGAAATGGGAAAGAGTTGGAATCAAGTCCCAGGTGATGAGTATTTTAAGGAATTGTTCCGAGTTTCCGTTAATCAAATTGTCTGGGGTGGTAATTATTTCAATCTTCCACCTTGCCGTTGCTTTGTAGCATGGGATAAAATTAGAACAGTGACTAATTTCTCACAGGTAGAATTTGCATGGACTTCTTTCCAATCACCTGCGCTTATATTCCGTTATTGCAATAATGCAGGGTTTATTCTTAGCAAGGAAGAACGTCTTCGCATTTCACCATCACAAAAACCTGTGCAACTTTACAAGTGGCTTCTTAAGAATTACGCAAAGTCGGGAGATCGTATTCTTGATACGCATTGTGGCAGCGGTTCAATCTTATTGGCCTGCGACATCATGGGCTACGACATCGACGCCTATGAGATAGATTTAGAATACTACACCGCAGCTAAGGCACGGTTAATCCGACATCAATCTCAAGGCACTTTATTCACAGCAGATGGAAGGGATATTGCATAATGGGCACAATATCAGCAGAAATTAGAATCCGGCAAATGTTCAACGAACCACCTTCGCAGGTCATCCGTGGGTTTGCGGCAATGAGAATGTCGAAACGCCTAGCCGCTGGCGCGATGGGGATAACCACACAAACCCTAATTAGATTATGCAGGCGGTGGGGGATCGAGTTCGTGCCACAATCTGAAATGCTAGATCAATGTAAGCCCAAAGGCAAGGGTTGTCCGAAGGGGCTAAAGGGACTAAACGGAAGGAAGAAGCGCAAATGAAAAAGGACTATGCGATAGAAACAACAAATCGTTATTGTGCCGCCGACATTACCGAAATGTTTGAGTGTAAGAATTATAAGCCCGGCATACCGCCGAAATGGTGCAGGCATTTGATACGTTACTCACAAGAATGCAAGGCACTAAGAAAGGATGCAAAATGATACGACAATCAATCCCACTAGACATGGTAAAGAAGGCTGCGACCTTTGCACAGAACCATTATATCAAGGAGGGCGATATGTCTCTGGATGATGAAAAGATATACTTCTATAGCCCGTCAGGTGTGTTATTGGCCTGGGTGCGGAGAGATGCCAAGAACGGGAGGCGTCCAGGAAGTTATTGTGTGTTGGGTGAAAGGGAGAATAAATGAACGGAAGGATTGTTAAATTGGGTATCTGTGTGAAATGCGGCGGTGATGTCATGGTAGATTTTGTCCACGGGTCGCCTACGTTGGGGACTATACTTTTACAAAATTGTACCAAAGGTGGGGATTGCGAGGT
>JAHFDG010000068.1 GCA_023249105.1 Candidatus Methanoperedens sp.
TTTTGGAGTGAAGGTGGATATATAGGGACTGTCGGAGATGGAGTTACAGCAGATATTATAAAAGGTTATGTTGAGAAGCAAGGTACTGACGAAGAAAAAGAAGGTTTTAGCCAAATGAAATTTTTGGATTTTGAATAAAAACAAAACTACAAAGCGACGGCACAATCATGCCCCGCAGCTCTGCTGCGGTTGGGTGTGCCGTCGCAACGTTTGACTTGGAAATGCTGTATAATGTATATATACTCTTACTCATACAATGGTTAATGGATTTTTAAGACAATGGAAACCTAAATACAAAGAGATTCTCAACATCAATCCCACTCCTATGATCCCCCTCCACTTCTATCATGCCCGCCAGTGCGACCCCAAAAAATGCACGGGGAAAAAGCTTGCCAGGTTCAACCTCGCCACGCTGCATGATAACCCAGGAAAACTTCCCAGCGGGGCGATATTCCTTGACCCGTTTTCAGAGCAGGCGCTATCACCGGCTGATGATGCAGGAAAGGGCATCGTGGTGCTTGACTGCTCATGGGTAGAGGTGGAAAGAGTATTCCCTGTATTGCAGAGACTGCGGCTCCAGCACCGCGCCTTGCCGTACCTTCTTGCAGCCAATGCAGTGAACTTCGGCAAGCCTTTCAAGCTCAGCACAGTGGAGGCTTTTGCTGCGGCGCTTTACATACTGGGAGAAAAAGAGCAGGCTGCGCTTATCCTGAACAAGTTCAAATGGGGACCGATATTTTTAGAACTTAATAAAGAACCACTGGAGAGGTACTCTGCGGCAAAAGATAGCACGGAAGTTGTAAAGATACAGGGGGATTATCTTGGCCTTTAAAGAGGCTGAGGCTCAAGAATATCAAGCATCTGCCTTGCGGTCAGAATCTTTATTCCCTGGAACTCTTTAAGATTAAGAAGATGTTTGTTTCCGGAAACCAAATACTCTGCTTTGCCCTCAATTGCGCATTCCAGTATCCTATCATCTGCGGGGTCTTCCTTTATTACATTAAGGGTAACATTTGGCTCTACAAATTCAGCATTACTTAATATGATCTCGGTATTTAACGCCACATCTTCCTTAGCCATTAAAAATTTTTCATCTGTTAAAAGTATCCTCTCAAGTTCCTCTATTATTTTCCTCGAAACCACTAATTTCGCCTTACCATCATAACATAGATGGATCAATCTATTGGGATTTCCACGCCAGAACAAGGCTGAGATATAGATGTTGGTATCCGCAACTATTCTCAGCATTCTTAAATCGTTATTCCTCGATGCTTGTGGATGATCTTATCAACATCGTTTTCTTTAATTCCACGCTCTTTTGCGATTTTTACACCCTTTTCAACTAAAGCCTCGAACTCTTTTATGCCAGGGAGTTTTATCTGTTTTAAGAGAATTGTATCCTTATCCCGGACAATTGCAAATGGAGTTCCTTCCTCGAATCCTTCGCGAAGCTTCTTAGGAATAACTATCTGCCCTTTAGAGGACATTCGGGTAAACTCAACTTCTGTTACCATATTCTTACTTTCTTACATTCTTACTATATAAGATTGCCGACATTTACGTTCGTTGCTGCAAATTTATCTTTTCTATTCCAACTCGTAATCCACAGCAACCGCAGATTCCCTGACCGATGTCATGTATTTCGCCACTTCGACATGCACAGGATGTTTTTGATAGGTCTCAAGGTCTTCCAGCGAATCGAATTTTGTCACAAGGGCAATGTCATATGAGCGCTCAGAGTGGAGCACATCAATTCCCACCTCTATGTAGCGCAACTGCGGAATCCTGCCTTTCAATCCAAGCAGGACATCCCTCGCTTTTTCAATGCTTCGCGGGCTTCGGTCTTTCAATTTAAAAAGAACTATATGGGTAATCATAATCCTCCATCAAACTTTCAACTTCTCCTTCAACTGGCTAATAGGTTGTGGATAATGCCCGACGCCCCTGTACTTCGCTGTGTATATCGCCCTTTCCGGGCAGTGATTGTAGCATGTCCAGCATCCGTAGCATTTATTCATATCAAAAACCGGCTTTGGAGAACATTTAACCGCTTTATACGGGCATAATTTCTCGCACAGTCCGCATTCCGTGCAGAGATGCTCATCTACATATTTTTCTCCCATATCATCGCGCGCTTTGGTGATAGAAAACGCAGGCAACAAGCTGTTCAACAACCCCGGTCTTATTTTTGCTCTTCTGAGTTCATTACCTCTATCGAGTTCACAAATAAGCTGGTCTAACCCGGAAATATATTTGTTAAAATTTTTCATCTCTTTTTCGTCTGGTGCCTGTTCATTGCCCCTTCCGCTGACAATCATAGGCGGATAACTTTCCGGCATATGAAGGGAATGACCCGCGATGACTAAAAAGCCTTTTGCTGCGACAAGTTTTTCAAGAATCCTGAGCGTTCTGCCGCTCATGAAACCGTACGTATTGAACACGAACGCCGGTTTATTGTTCTGCTGTGGCAGTTTTTCAATAAAAGTCTGTAGAATATAAGGAACGCTCAAGAAATTTGTGAACGTGGCAAACCCGACCACATCATATTTCTCTAAAGCAGGATTGCCATCAGTGATTATATTGAAAAGATCGAACTCGATATTTTTCAGCTTACCTACGATGTACCGACTGGCTAATTGCGTATTGCCTGAGCCTGAACAGTAGCAAATAATGCCTTTCATATCAAGTAATCATTTCTCAACCATCAGCTTCCTGACCGGCTCAAGTATCTCATTCATATACTCAGCCGCCGCTGCCTTCAAATCCATCGGATGAAGTGCCTTTGAACCAAAATCGACCTCAAGCGCCTCGTAATTTTCATATTGTAAATTGCCGCCGTATTTTTCAGGGCGCTTGATGACTATCTGCGGGTAGCGGGGCATTATATGGTATTTAAAAAGCGCGAGGACTGGATTATCTTTCACCTCTCCTTCCACGCAGAATGCCCCTTTCATTTTCTTCTTGATATCCTCAGGCGTATCATCCACTGAAATGTAATTCCCCTTGCTTGATGACATCTTCTTGCCGTCAAGACCGAGAAGAATCGGTGTATGGATACAGACTGGCGCGGCGAACCCAAGCTCAGGCAGCCCTTCCCTTGCAAGCATGTGAATCTTTCGCTGGTCTATACCTCCCACAGCCACGTCCACGCCAAGATGGGCGATATCCAGCGCCTGCATGAGCGGATATATCATCTGGGAAACTTTGGGATTCTCGGCATCACGGCTCACCTCGTCCATACTGCGCCTCGCCCTGTTTAACGTGGTGCCGCGCGCAAGTTTTAGCACGTCCATCATGTATTTCTGGTCTAACTGGTATGAAGAGCCAAGAACAAAATTCGTGTTTTTCTCATCAAGACCAAGAGCAATAAAGCATCTCTTGTTATAGTCGGCGATTTTTCTCACTTCATCCATCGTTCCTTTTTCGTTAAGATAAGCATGGACATCAGCAAGAAGCACGGTGATTTTAAATCCCGCCTGCTGGAGGTCAAGGAGCTTGTTGACTGTGAGCACATGGCCCATGTGTATTTTCCCGCTGG
Source organism: Candidatus Methanoperedens sp. (assembly GCA_023249105.1). Classification (GTDB taxonomy): domain Archaea; phylum Halobacteriota; class Methanosarcinia; order Methanosarcinales; family Methanoperedenaceae; genus Methanoperedens. Next base: position 3,539 of record JAHFDG010000068.1, read on the forward strand.
GTTCGTATCCAGTATATGCAGAAGGTGTTTTTCCTGAATTGACCAGTGCTTCAAGCTCTTCTATTGTAACGATTTCTTCGGTGTTCCTGGTGATTAACGCCATTTTATCCATGATTAAACTCCTTTGCTTCCAGCGGTTTTTCTCCTTTATTCTCTGAGAAGTATTAATAATATAAGGTTATTGTTAACACAAATGCTTTCAGTGATAGTCCACCCGCAGGATTCAAAACTCGTAATACTGCCCGTCAAGGATAATTCAAAAGAGCCCGTTTTTTATGGACTCCTGACATTGAAGAAAACCCCAAAAGGAGCGCGTGCGGGAAAATTCAGGATAAAACAGGGGGAAAAAGAAGAATTCAGGGCGCCAGATGAGCTTATCGAACTTTTGAGGCTTGCCGATAAAATACTTATTGCCGAAGGGAATGAAAGCTCCGAGGCTGGATTCAAGGAATTGCTGGAAGCTTACCAGCTGGATTATGGTTATACGAACCCATGCCGCCTTTGTCTTCTTTCTGGAAGGTATACCGTAATAGATAGCAATTCCATCAGGTTTCACAACGAATCGATATGCGAAGATTGTGCAAAAAAAGAACTTTTGAAAGAAGTGAAAACAATCAAGCTTGGAAAACATGGGCAGGAAAGACTTATCCAGATATTATTGGGGACAAGAAAACTTGATAAAGTGCTTGCAATGATAAGCCCTGAAAAACTGGATTCAGGATTGACGAGATTCGATACGATAGAAGCCAGCAGGGTCGAGAGTTCAGTAAAAGTAAAAGACCTGCCTGTGCATGAAGATTTCAAAAAGATACTAGAACATCAGCTTGATGAACTTATGCCTGTCCAGGCGCTATCCGTGAAGGCCGGGCTCCTTGAAGGGAAAAACCAGTTAATCGTTTCAGCAACCGCTACGGGAAAAACATTTGTAGGGGAACTTGCGGGCATCCAGAACATCCTTGGTGGAAAAGGCAGGATGCTGTTTCTTGTCCCTCTTGTCGCGCTTGCAAACCAGAAATATGAACAATTCACAAAACGCTATTCTTCTGTCGCGACCACTTCCCTGCGCGTGGGTACAAGCCGCATAACCGGGAAGGTAAAGGGCATCCGGACCTCGCTATCTTCGGACATAATCGTTGGCACCTATGAGGGTATCGACTTCATAATCAGGTCAGGCAATTCGGCAATGCTGGGGAACATTGGAACTGTGGTCATTGATGAAGTGCATATGCTTGAGGACAAAGAAAGGGGACACAGGCTTGACGGGCTTATAGCGCGCCTGAAATTCACCTCACCCGATGCACAGTTCATCTACCTGTCCGCAACGGTCGGAAAACCCGGATGGCTTGCAGAAAAACTCGAAGCAAGGTTAATCGAATTTGAGGAGCGGCCAGTCCCGATAGAGCGGCACCTCATCTTTGCCCCAGAATATGAGAAGAAGCGGTTGATAGAGCGCCTTGCAAGGCAGGAATATGATAAGAAATCCTCTAAAGGGTTCAGGGGGCAAACTATTGTATTCACAAACTCACGCCGGAAATGCCACCTGCTTGCGGACGGCCTTCTCATTAAGGCGATGCCATATCATGCAGGACTGACCTACAATGAAAGAAAGAGGGTGGAAGAGCAATTTGGCAGCGGAAACCTTCCGGTTGTGGTGACCACGGCGGCGCTTGCTGCTGGCGTTGATTTCCCGGCTTCGCAGGTAATTTTTGAATCCCTTGCCATGGGTATTGAATGGCTGACCGTGCGCGAGTTCCAGCAGATGCTCGGACGCGCGGGAAGGCCTGATTACCATGACCTGGGAAAAGTGGTGCTTCTTGCAGACCCGGAGAGCAGGTTCGGGAAAGGCGATTCCGAGGATGAGATAGCTTTCCGGCTTTTGAATGGGGAACTTTCGCATTTCGGCGTTGACTACGGGGACGATGAACTGCTCGAAGAGACACTTTCCAATATCGTAGTCGCCCATACACTTTCCGATATCAGGAAAATCGGGGGATTATTGCTTTGCGAGGGAGACCTTGATTACCTCCTTGGCAAACTCCGGGAATACGGGTTCATTGAAAAAAGAGGGGCGGGGTTTTCTCCAACAAAACTTGGAAGCATCGTGGCATCACATTTCCTGAGCGTTGAGCAGACTTTCCTGATAAAGAATGCGCTCCTTGAAGGACGGGAACCGCTTGATATTGTCACCGGGCTTGGAACCATGGATTCAGTGTATTTCAGGTACGCGTCGCAGTTGTCCGATGCCCTCGGGACTGATATCCCGACCCGCGTTTTCGGCGCAGGTCTTGATATCGTTTTCTCGGCGGATGGCATGTCAAAGCTAAAAGAGAATGTAAAGCGGACAATGCTTGATTTTGCGCGTGAGTTCATGGCATGCACGTGCAGGGATTCACCTTACTGCGGCTGCGCCGAGAAAAAATTCTCAGGGAGGGTCATAGAACTTTGCGCTGAGGGTCACTCGCCCGATGGGATTATCGAGGAGCTTACGAAGCAGTACGGGGTTTATGCATACACAGGGGATGTGCTCAATTACCTTGACGGGGCTGCGAGGGCGCTTGAGGCTGTGGAGTTGATTGCAGGGATTTATGGGAAGAAGGGGCTGGGTGAGAAGGCGAGGGAATTGAGGGAGAGAATGGAGGGATAATTATTCCATTATTAATCATTATGATTTTCATTCAGAAGGATAGGCTTTAATAGTATTCTGCCTAAACTTAAATTGATATCGAAACGTATATCTATATTACGAACAAACTCCTTCGTAATAAAACGAATAATAAAAAACGGATAGGAAAAAACGAAAAATCTTTTCGAAAAATGGATTGGACATGGCAGCAAAAAAGCATAGAGTTGAGTGTCTCCATAAAACGTGGATAAAGCATGCAGGTTTAACATTACTAATACTTAGCGCAGTTGTTTTTTCAGTTTCCGTACCGGCTATTGGAACAGCTAATAAGAATCCGAGCACGGGCGTGTATGAACAAATAGACGTCAGCGACATTTTTGATATACCAGTCCCGAGCAGCATCAGCATCTATGACAAGAACAAATCCCTGAAAAAAGAAATAAGAGGCAGCACCCTGTCAGCAACCGATATACCTGACAATAGCGAACTTGTGGTAGATGCACTCCAAAGCAGTAATGTGGCAATTAAGCTTAAAGTAAATGCAAGTGGCGGGGGCAGGGTTATACTTAACGACTACGGCAAGAAAAACCCGGTTCCGGTTCCACTCGCTAATTCCGTGAAATTCGTGGAAATCGGAGCAAAGAACATTTCTTTTTCCTCAGCCACAGTAACAATACACTATAACGATGCAGAGCTAAATGGAGCGAATGAAAATAACCTTGTCATAAACCACTGGAACGGCACAGCCTGGGAAACATTACCTACGGCAATCGATAAGGTAAACAAGACACTGAGTGCTAATACAACATCTCTTTCGCCATTTGGTGTTACCACAGGTTATGGTTATTTAAATGCAATGGTTGCAAGAAAGGTGATTCTGGATGAACCATGGGGAAATACAGCCCAAGGTTTCCTTGGCGACTGGAATCCAGATAATGGAAACGCAGCAGCAAACTGGGAATTTGGTCAATCTGTAACCCAATATGTCTATGGTGTGTTAATAAGTAATTATGGTTTTCCAATGCAGGGAGCCAACGTAAATGGCTTCTTTACTGCTGCCAACGGCTCGACCAATATGTTCCCATTCAGCGGGATAACAGATACGTATGGAGAGTTTAACTTCTCTCAAAATCTTGATAACCAGGTCAGGTTAGGGCAGACCTCAAATGCCCAAGGACCCAATGAAGGGACATGGAACGTAACGATTAATGTTACATATAACAGCACAACAACCTCAGTAAAACGTGATTTTATTCTGGGTGAATACGGATGCGGACGTTCAGCCACCGGAGTATCAGGCGGATGCCACCAGCCCGGTAACCCAACTGGGGTGACTCCAAAGGGAAGTGCGATACTTCATAATGATATATTCTCTCACGACCCTTACATTATCGGTGTTAGTGCTGATGGAACAACAGTAAGTACCCATGTAACCTATGCACCCAATGGGCTTGAGCATAATGTCTTTCCAGGCACAAATTGCGTTACCTGCCATAGAGGGTACAACCAGACTGGCTATATTGCAATAAACGCATACCTGAACAATGCGACGGCTCCCCCTTCAACAAATGATTTACATCAGGTTAATAACGTATATTGTAAAGATTGCCATCGAAACGTCACTATAAGTGGGATTAATCAATTTAAATATGAAGTCCCGCAGTGTTACGATTCAAATTGCCATGCTAATACAATAAATATCCCAAAGACATGGGTTCAATCAAAGAATAATTCATATAGCTGGAACCAGCACGCGCATGATACAAACCAGACAATAGCATGTATCTTCTGTCACGGTCCTTATCATAATATCTCCAAGCCGAATACAACATTCAACGACCCGCCTGCGAATGGTGTAACAGAAAGCGAAATGTGTTTGAACAACTGCCACAGGAACCAGCAGTATCACAACGGGACACTTCAATGTACCGTATGCCACAGCCAGGCTGCCCACGAGATACGTTTTTTTAACTCCACCGGGGACTATACATATAATAGAACCGAAAGTCCAGGCGGCTGGAATGTTGGAAAAGCATACGCCGGTAAATGTTCAACCTGTCACCAGAAGCCGTATTTTGCTAACCTGTTGAATCATACCAGGAACACTACTCTTGTTGTTAATGGCAGTTACCCGAATGGCCCGGGTGGCTCAAGGCTGGTATCAAATCCCCTGACCCACAGTAATGCTCAAAATAACGGTACTAAGTGGGGAAACTACTGGAATACCAGCAATGACTCAGACCCATGTTTATATTGCCATGGTATTGTTTACAACAATGTTGGTTACAGCTTTACTTGGGACGCACTGGGTCATGTGTGGAAGTTCAAAGGAAATAATACCGTAAATAGCAGCATAAGTGGAAGCACTTACTGGTGTGCAAGCTGCCACTGGCAGGGTTATAACAATGGTGGCAAGACCTACAATGATATGGTTAATTCTTTCCTGAGCGATAATGATCCAGTGCCGCCTGAGATTACAGGCAATGCCACCTACGGGGCAAATACAAGCAAACCCGACTACCGGGATCATAGCGGTGAGAGCAAAGACGATGCAACATGCAAGGGATGCCATGGAGGGCGGATTGCCGGACTTGCCTCACCTACCATTACCGATTTTATGCATAATGTTTCCCAGGGCGTGGCAGGAGGAGCCAACTGTACCAACTGCCATAACATCGGCGGCTCAGCCGGTGCAGGAAGACTCCTTAACCTTAGTGCCATGAACGATACCAATGCTATCCACAGGAGCCTGAATTCAGGAGCAACAACTGCCCTACCTGCTGAGAACAAGAAATGCTGGGCGTGCCACGGTAGTGGCAGTGAACCAGCAAGCGGTCACCCTTCAAGGTACAAGACCCCGTACAACTGTACAGATTGCCATGTACCCGGTGCAAATCAAAACCTGAACTTCACACCTCAATCACTTCTCAACGTCACCGAACATTACTGGAATGGGACTGATATCGACACATCAAGTATAACCTCCTGCTACTCCTGCCACAACAGGACAGAGATGATGCTGGGCACAAACCTTGATCCTGACGGTGCCGCCAGCGTTTACGGCGGGGCTAACGGAGGAAGCAACAGCTCAAGCCACTACGGCAGGAAGAGAACCGACATGGCAGCCATGGACAATTATACATACTGTACCTACTGCCACAACACCACAACCAATAACGCAACATTCTACGTGAGCGATTTCAATAACACCATCTACAACCACACTGCCAGGGCAACCACACCACTATGCGGAACCTGCCATAATAACGGAAGGATACATAACAGCACGCTGGTAAAACCCGTAAGCAACGATACCTTTTGTAAGACCTGCCACGGAAACGGAGGAAGTGCCCTCACAAACAACAAAACCGAGCACAAGTCCCTGTACTGTACGGAATGCCATGCCAATTCCTCAGTAGGACCACTTGCAGGCAAGGATATCCATACCATCAAATACCTCACCCAGAGCAATAGTTTTGCAACATCCAATTCAAGTGCGGTGAATTGTACGGCATGTCACCAGACAAATAACGTTGAATCCTCGTTATCAGGATTCACAGCATTCAAGATATCAAACCCGCTGCACCACAGCGACAATGTAAACAACGGCTCAGTATGGGGCAATTACTGGACAAATACCACGCCGCTACAAGCCTGTATATACTGCCATAGTGATACAAAACATAATTCTACACCGCTTGGAAGAATCCTCCAGTGGGCACCCAATTACGTGATGTACGGCGGAATAGGCACCAATACCTCATGTGCCAACTGCCACTACAAAGGCGACAGCAACTACACCGCGATGAACTCTGCCTTTACCTCGGCATCACTTGGAGTTCCACCAGAGATAACCAACGGCACAGGCTGGAACGGCATGTCATCGAATTACTATAATCACTCGCTGTCTTCATACATGGACCAGGATTGCAAGAGCTGTCACGGCTCGCAACTGAGTGCAAGCACTAACATGAGCGAGTTCCAGCATACCGTTGCAGTAGGCGGTGGCGGACCCAGTTGTATTACTTGCCACAACATAGCCGGAACTGGAGCGCCCAATAACAGGAGAATAAACGCAAGTGCCATGAGCTTGGGTATGCACCAGAACCTGAACAGGAACGCCACCAACACAACGTTTCTTGACCCGATAAACAAAGCCTGCTGGGCATGCCATGGGAATGGGACTCAGCCGACAGGTCATCCGGCTAACTACACAACTCCAAGATTATGCGAGTACTGTCATGTGAGTGATAATTTCAATGCTACACTGGTGTACAAGCATTACCCTGGCGCCGTGTTTTCAGGCAATGTTGTATATAATAATTCAGATCCCAATAGAACCTGTGTTTCATGTCATAACAACAGCCAGATAGCTAATCTCAACATTACATATGGAAGCTATGACGCCATCAAATTAAAGAATGCTTCCGTATCCCACTATGCAGTAAACAGGACATTCGGTGAGAGCAACCCGGCGGCAGTAACGGGAATCCTGCCCAACACAAGGAACACAACAGGAACCAACTATGGCTGTAATAAATGCCATAGTGGCGGAACTACCGGAAATGCGTATGGTAACGCCACGACCGTTTTAACAGGTCACAACATAATGGGCAGTACCGGCTTTTCCTGCCAGTCGTCCTGCCATAATTCCAATCCCGGTGTCAATGTAACGCTGCATGATACAAATGTAGGAATATACATAAGCTGCTCTTCACAAGGCTGTCACGCACCACCCGATAGTGGAGGAAGGAGGGCACGATAAAATGAAGAAATTAATTTTATTCTTAACCATGCTTTTTCTTATAACAGCAGCTTCTGCGAAAATAGAGCAGCATGAAGGATTCCCTGTGAGCGCAGAAACCGGATTAAAAGCCAGCCTGATTGCACAAGACCTTGACAGAGATGGAAAACTTGAGATAATAGCCGCGCCAGAGAACAGGAAGATAAGGGTGTTCAATCACACTGGGGACCTTGAATGGAAAAATATCGGCGGGAGGGAGCAGTCAGATACTGCAAGAGTTCCATTGGTAAGCAACCTGAGCGGGGACAGCAGGCTCGAAGTGCTCTCTTATGGAAACCCGAATTGGTCTGAGCCAACATTTTATATGTGGGATGCGGCAGGAGCAAAACTAAAAGACTTCCGGATAGGAACAAACCTTCTAATCTCCTCTCCGGCGATCACGAAAGAAGGAATAATCCTCACGGGAGCAGCGCCAGGTACTACATCATCAGTTTCATCGATTGATCAGTCTGCTGGAGTGTATGCCTTCGATACGCAGGGAAACAAATTATATCTTGATCTTGGTAAAAGTGTAAATTATAAGGCGCCAATTTCAATTGGCGACATAGACGGTGATGGAATTGACGAGGCTGTTATCCTGACGCAGGATATTGGTTCCAAAAACCCGGTAGATGGAAAAGTCTGGGTAATAAGAGTGAACTACACCCAGGGTACAAACATCATCGAGGGAAAAATTCTCTGGAACATGAGTCTGGCAGGAGATGCCAGAGGTGCTGCGATAGGAGATTTAAACAGGGACGGCGTGAATGAAATTGTAGTGACATCATCATCCGGGGTTTATATATTCAGCCAGAGCGGCGTTGAACTTTATAATAATTCTGAAATAAAAAGTAACCTTGCCAGCCCGGCAATAGGCGATTTAGACAGGGATGGCGTTAATGAAGTGGTAATAGCTTCAGGCGAGTATAAAAAAATATATGTAATAAGCAACGGCAGCCTGAAAGATTTTTCATCTGGCGAATGGGTGTCAAGTAATTTAGCTCTCGCGGATCTGAACGGGGACGGGAAGCTTGAAATCGTAGGAGGTGATATCCACGGGAGCATATACGTATGGGATTATAAGGGACATGTTATGGAACATGATAGCGTTACTTATGATGAGTTTACCTCGGTGGTTGTAGCTGACCTGGAAGGAGATGGCAGAAAAGAAATAATTCTGGGGAATAATGATGCTAAAATCTATGTTTATACCTACATGTCCAGCCTGGCAGATACCACCCCTCCTGTAACAACAGACAATACAGATAAGCAATGGCATAATTCAAGTGTGACAGTTACACTGACAGCATCTGATGATAATTCGGGTGTTTCGGGTACTTATCATACAATTGATGGCACCGAGCCCACCATAAATTCTACAAAAGGGAATAATATAACTTTTTCAGGGGATGGTGTATATACCCTCAAATATTTCAGCGTTGATAAAGCAAGAAATAAAGAAGCCGTAAAAGCCGCAGTCGTAAAGGTCGATAAAACTCCTCCGGCAACAATAGATAATGTGGATAAAAAGTGGTACAACAGCAGCGTTGTAGTTACTTTGACCCCATATGATAACGGTTCTGGTGTGCAGAATACTTATTATTCAGTTGATGGCTTCAACTTCACGACAGGCACAAGTGCTACAATAAGTGGGGAAGGTAATCACACATTAAATTATTATAGTATAGATAACGCGAACAATGTTGAGCAATTACACCTGGCATTGGTGATGATAGACCTCACACCTCCTGCCACAGTAGCTGACGCATTTGTAAAAAATACTATTTCTGACCTTGCAGGTGCGGTCTCAGGCACAGCGTCATGGTTAGAATCTATACTTTCGTGGCTGAAAAGCATAACAGGGCAAACAACCACCCCACAGGGTGAAATCAGCGCCCCGGCAGTTCTTTCAAATGGCGCTTGCTATAACAACGATGTGGGCATAACGCTCAGTGCAAGCGATAGATTATCAGGAGTGGCTGGTATTTTGTATAACCTTGACGGTACTGGATGGCTGACCTATGGCGGGCTGTTCTCCGTATCAAGCGAAGGGCAGCATATATTGAAGTATAAGTCAACAGACTATGCAAGCAACGCCGAGAAGGAAGAAAATACAGGCTTCACCGTTGACAGGACGCCGCCTGAAGCGAGAATCAGGTTTGACTCATCATCGAAAGATATTAAAGTGTATAACAACGAAACGGGCGGCGAAGCAAGCTATACGGTAATGCCTGCATTGAATGAAAAAGAAAGTTCAGATGAGGATAGCGAGAAGGGGTGGGAATTGAGACAATATACGCTAAAGGACTGCGCAGGCAATTCGAATGTTCTTGTTTTGAAACATAAGAAGGAAGGAACTGAGATTAATGTCAAGGTGATCAGCACCAGGTATAACAGCGATAAAATTTTGAATGCGGCAAAGAACAAGATGCAGGCGGAATTTTCTTTAGATAAGAACGGCTCGCTCGGGGAACTTGAGCAGAAGAGCGAAGTTCCAAATCAGTTCGATGTTGCGATGAAATATAATGCCAGGAAGAATGAGACTGAAATAAAGGTGAAGTTTGATGGGCAGAAGGAGCACAAAGAGACAAGGGAAGGTATTGTGATTTCCGAGCTATGGACTGATAAGGGCAATTTAAAGATTAAATATTAGTTGGTGTTAAAGAACCTTAAAAAGAGAGCTTACGAAACAGTACGGGATTTACGCATACGCGGGGGGATGTGCACAATTATTTTTACCAGGCGGGAAGGACTCTTGAGGCTCTGGAGTTGATTGCCGGGATTTATGGGAAGAAGGAGCCGGGCGAGAAGACAGGGGGTTGAGGGAGGGTAAAGGAAAAAAAATCACTTGTGTGTAAAATACGCCACAACCCCCTCGCTATCAACGCTGTCAATCCTCACGAACCCGAACCTCTCAAACTGCACCACCTTATCCAGCTCTTTCTCAATCCCAGGCTCCCCCACGCCATTATATTCCCCATCAGGCGACAGCACTTTGACTTTAAGCCCATCGGGTGGAGCCCAGTGGATGATGCGCGCTTTCTCCTTCTTTACTAAGTCCATATCAGTGCCAATGAACTTTGCTTTCAGGGGCGACAGGCCGGTGATCTCTATATTGTAAAGGTCTTTCAGGCGCAATCTTTCCCCTATTTTTAGGATATCCACATCGCTCCGGCACACAAGCACCTTCGTCCCCACAGGAATTTCCCTCATTTCTTTCTTTGCGGGGTGAAGCGGCGCCTTTGCAACTTTCGGCTCCGCGCCTTCGATTTCAAGCGGAACCGGGTTCCACACAAAAAAATACCTGTTCGAAACCGGGTCGATGAGCTTTCGGTTCTCGGCATACAGCGTATCCAGGCTAAGGCTGATATCAGTCTCGCCAAGACCCAGGTCTATCATGAATTTCCGCAATGCTTCGGGTCGTATGCCGCGCCTCCGCAGCGCCCGTATGGTGGGAACGCGCGGGTCGTCCCAGCCTGTATAAACACCTTCAGCAATCGCTTTCTTCAATCCGCTCGTACTCAATTTCCCGAGGTTTTTGATTAGGGTTTTTTCCGATATCATGATAAAACCATTCTTTGATGTTAATTCAACCAGCGGATAGGGTTTAGATGCTTTTTTAAATCCTATATTGCCTTTTGTTGTGTATCCGACTGCTACGGCATATCCTTTGTTATTGATATCGTTCTCATAAAGACTTGTGGTTATTTCATCAGGTCTTACGTATTGTTTTGGAACACCGTATTTTTGACCATCTACTACCAAGTAGTATTCAGTTTCTTTACTGATTGAGTCCTCACTTAACAAGTCCTCATAATGTATCTGCACGCGCCCCCAGTGCATGGTCTCAGGATAAGTCCATCCCATGTACTTATAAACATACCTCTGGCGTGTTTCGCTGTCGGTGAGGTCCTTGCCCCTGATTATGAGCGTCGTCCCCAGCAGGTGGTCTTCAACAGCGCCCTCAAAATCAAGGAGCGGCCAGGCGCAGTATTTATCCCCGACTTGCGGTCTCGGATGAGGCGTCTTGATAATACGGAAAGCCACCCAATCACGGATTGCCGGGTCTTTGTGGGTTATATCTGTCTTGATGCGAAGCACCGCTTCCTGCTCTTTATACCCGCCTGAAAGCATCTTTTTCCAGGATTCAAGGTTTTTCTCCGCTGCCTCTTCCCTGTGAGGGCATGCTTTCTTTGCATCCTTCAGCGCCTTGAACTCTTCCTGTTCGCAGAAACACACATAAGCGCCGCCTTTTTTAATAAGTTCTTCCGCCACTTCATAATATTTCGCAATTCTGTCCGATGCTATGATGACCTCATTGGGTTTTGCGCCGAGCCATTCACAATCATCAAGATACCAGTCATATGCTTCAAGCATCGGGCGCTTGGTAGCCGGGTCTGTATCATCAAAACGGATAATGAGCTTGCCATGATATTTTTTTGTGTATTCCGAGTTCACCACGATTCCCCTCGCGCTTCCGATAGTAGGAGGCCCGTTGGGGTTGGGGGCGAATCTCATGACAAGAGGTCCTTTGAGTTCAAGAGGTGGAAGGCCTTTATCTGGCTCTTTTTTTTCCTTGAGTTCCGCAATAAGTTCAGGGGCAATTGAATTTAATTCCTTTTCCCACGATTCAGGAGGCATTTTATTTATTTCAGAGAGCACATCCTCGATAAGCAGGTTTATTTCTTTTGCGCGTGAGCGAAGTTCCGGGGCCGCCATGACCTTGCCCATAACTGCTCCTGCCTGCGGCAGTTTGTTATATTTGACCGCATTTTGCAAGGCATATTTCTTGATAAGGAGTTTTATATCATCAGTAGTTAACATTTGACCCTGAATCGTCATTTGGTAATATTAAACTTCTGCGAAAAAGCGAAACCAATCAATAAAGTATATATTAATATCATTCATATTCAGGTAAAGGTGATACCATGCAGTCAGAAGTTTCAACACTATTCGGTTTGAATGTTTATACTGATAAAGGGGTATACATTGGAAAAGTCAATGATGTAGTTCTTGAAGTCAACGAAAAAAAAGCAACAGGTCTTGCAGTCACAAAAATTAATCCTGAAATGTTTGAATCATCAGGCAAAGGAGTAGTCATCCCGTACAGGTGGGTTACAGCGGTCGGTGATGTTATTCTTATCAGGCACGTCAAAGACCAGTTCAAGAAACCTGAAGAAATCCCGGAGGACTATAATATTTCCGATGAAGAAGAGGAAACCCAGTAAACTGTGATTGACCTTTTAGAAAAGGAGATGAAGGGAAGGGAAATCTACACCGGTATCAAGGTGTTCCCTCCTTTTGCTGTCAGGATTGACGGGCGGGGGTTTCGGCGCGCGCTTGACCTGCTGGGGCTTGAAAAACCATACGACGAGAGATTTGCCCGCGCAATGGTGGATTCCATCGAAGCATTTTTCAAGGAAAGCGGCTTGAATCCTGTATTTGCATTCACATTTTCAGATGAGATTTCATTATTTTTCAAGGAAATCCCTTATAATAACAGGATAGAAAAAATCGACTCGATAATCCCGGGTTTCATTTCCTCTGCGCTTACTATCCACTTGAAGCTTGAAAAACCCGTATCATTTGATTCACGGGTCATTCCCCTGGGAATTGATGATATGTACCGGTATCTTTTATGGAGGCAATCCGAGACCTGGCGGAACCACATAAGTTCTTACGGGTATTATACGCTGCGGGGTACAGGGTTGAGTGAGAATGAAGCCGCATCGCAGCTTAAGAACATGAAAGCAAGCTCAATCCACGAACTGGTTTTCAAGCACGGCATCAATCTTGCTGAAACACCGGCATGGCAGAGATGCGGTATTCTGGTTTACAGGGAAACACAGGAAAAAACCGGATACGACCCGCTTCGGAAAACCGAGGTCAAAACACAGAGAGCAAAGATAAAACAGGACTGGAATCCTCCCATATTCAAGACTGAGGAAGGACAAAAGCTCATTTCGCGCCTCGTTTCGTGATTGTGTCAATTATTGCCGCAATCATTACGTTCTATTATGTTCATATCATAGCCAGCCCGCTTTGAGACATATTATATGATACCTACATTTACTTTAATCGCGGCATTTGCGGTTGCCCTTTTCATGGGATTGAATATCGGCGGCAATAACGCGGCGGCTTCAATGGGCGCGGCTTACGGCGCAAAGGTCCGCACCAAATACCAGGCCGTATTGCTAATCGGGGTATTCTCTCTTCTCGGTGCGGTATTCAGCGGCGGCGAGGTAATCAAGACCCTCGGGAACGGGATTCTTCCTTCGGGGACAATCGTAATGGAAGGGGCTATTGTAGCGGTCGGGGCAGCGGGTATAACTGTTTTCCTGGCAAATGTGCTGCGTGTACCAATATCCACAAGCCAGGCTGCAGTCGGCGCGATAGTGGGAATCGGGCTTTTCTACGGGGCATCGAAATTGAATATATCCCTTCTTGCGTATATTGTAAGCTGGTGGATAATAACACCAATTCTTGCCTGGCTGCTTGCGTATATCATGGGCAAATACTTTTACACTGACATACTCATCTGGCTTGCGGACCGCGGCGACTCGGAAGCGTCCATAAGGAAACTCCTGAACGTACTCCTGACTTTTTCAGGTTGTTATGTGGCATATTCTGCCGGTGCTAACAATGCAGCCAATGCAGTCGGGCCATTTGTCGGCGCAGGTCAAATCTCATCATTCTATGGCGCGATTTTCGGTGGTCTTGCTATTGGTTTTGGGGCTTTTCTTTTAGGCGGCAGGGTACTGGACACCGTAGGGAAAGAGATAACCGAACTCTGCGTAATCCGTGCCACGTTCGTGGAATTCATTTCGGCTGGTCTTGTCCATATAGCTTCTATCCTCGGGGTTCCTGTTTCGCTTGGTGAGATTGTTGCAGCAGGGGTTATCGGAATCGGCTGTGCAAACAGCGGAATGCGCATAATGAGGGGCGAAGTCGTTAAAAAAATTGTGGTTGCATGGTTCGTATCCCCGCTCCTTGCCGGAACCCTGGCATTTGCGTTAATGAAATTAATCAGTTAAAAACCAAACAATTATAGCAAGGTTCGTAAATATCCATAATTTCAAATCTTGACGTATAATTTTTCATTGGTCATCGGTTAAGGAGTCTGACTGACTTGATAAGTATCGTTTTTCAAAAAACAAATGATTTCTCGTAATTTCCAATTTAGTTTAAATTTAAATCGAACACTGATGACACGGATTAGACGGATTTTCACGGATTTATTTTCGTATCCGCGCGCATCTGTGTAAACCTTTAAGAAAGGTTTATCAAACGAAGGGGTATGGTCTTTTGACCATACCCCTAGACCGCATAAAGCGAGGTGTCGCTTTATCCGTGCAATCCGTGTTCCATCACAATATTACTCTTAACCGACGACACATTTATCATTTTTAGACGGGATAACAGGATTGACGGGATAAATCCAGTTCGTATATACAACATCCTTGCGAGAATAATTTAGCATTCTTGCACCTACATAAAAGTAGGTCGAGAGGGTAACGAAAATTCTGTTTGGGATCCGTTCCCGTGGATTAACCTGTTGCCCT
>JAHFDG010000110.1 GCA_023249105.1 Candidatus Methanoperedens sp.
CCGATTTCGCTGCCGATAAAAAATCTTCTTGTGCAAATTCGGGAGGAAGACAAAGTGGCCGACCTGAACGTATCATCGCTTCTATTCCTTTGCAATTCATCATCAATTCTCTATTTATACCCTTTTCTACGGAAATTGGTATTATCTGCACTGTTTCCCATGCCACTAGAAGCCGTATAACCTGTTAATGTTAGATTTTCTAGATAATCTGACAAGATATAACTGAATGAGGATTTAATACTATCAATGCCTTCAGCAACATTTTCCCTTATAACATCCAGTGTATTATCAATCACGTAGGTATCATTTCCTGCTCCACCAATTAAGGTATCAGCACCAACGCCTCCATCTAAGGTGTCATTACCCAACAACCCTGTGAGTGTATTGTTGGCACTATTGCCCGTTAATACGTTATCTACCGCACTGCCTGTGCCATCAATGACGGCCGCCCCCATTAATGTTAAGTTTTCGACATTGGCCGATAAACTGTAGGTCACTATGGACTGAACACTGTCTAAACCCTCGGCCATATTTTCAACAATGGCATCAGATGTGTTATCAACGATATAGATATCATCGCCTAAACCACCTTTTAAGATATCGACTCCAACACCACCATCTAAGGTGTCATTACCCAACAACCCTGTGAGTGTATTGTTGGCACTATTGCCTGTTAGTATGTTATCTACCGCACTGCCTGTACCATCAATGACGGCCGCCCCAATTAATGTTAAGTTTTCGACATTGGCCGATAAACTATAGGTCACTGTGGACTGAACACTGTCTAAACCCTCAGCTATACCTTCAACAATGGCATCAGATGTGTTATCAACGATATACGTGTCATTACCTAGTCCGCCTGTTAAAGTATCCGCACCACCCCTGCCGTCTAAAATATTGTTGGCACTATTACCAACCAACACATTATTGAGAGTATTACCCGCTCCATTGATGACGGCTGTTCCTGTCAAGGTCAAATTTTCAACATTTTCCAATACGCTATTTGCAACATTTGCCGATAAACTATAGGTGACTGACGATTGAACAGTATCAGTGCCTTCGGCAACACTCTCTGTAACCACATCACTCACATTATCTACAATATAGGTGTCGTTGCCCAAACCACCGAGTAAACTATCTGCTCCACCACCACCATCTAAGGTGTCGTCGCCCAACAATCCTGTCAGGCTATTCCCAGCAGCACTGCCTAAGAGCATATTGTTTAAGCTGTTTCCTGTACCACTCAGCAGAAACGGACTAGCTAATAAGGTTAAATTCTCCACATTATCCGACAAGGTGTAACTAACATTGGATTGAACACTATCTATGCCTTCTGCCATATTTTCAACAATGGCATCAGACGTGTTATCAATGATATACATGTCATTGCCTAAACCACCGATTAACGTATCTTTTCCTGCTGCCCCATCAAGGACGTTATTGGCACTATTACCAATCAACACGTTATTTAATGTGTTACCTGTGGCATTTGTTGTTGCTGCGCCGATGAGAGTTAGATTTTCAAAATTGCTCAAGCTGAATAGGCTATAAGTCAATGTTGATTGAATGGTATCTGACCCTTCGGCGGCGTTTTCAGTGATAACATCCAGTGCGTTATCGACAATATAAGTATCATCACCCAAGCCACCCGATAAGGTATCTGCGCCCACGCCACCATCTAAAATATTGTTTGAACTGTTACCAATGAGAATATTGGCAAGCACATTGCCTGTGCCATTAGCGGCTGAACCTGTCAGCGTTAATGTCTCTAAATTTAGACCCAATTCATAAGAAACACTGGATTGAACGGTGTCTATTCCTTCGTTTAGGTTTTCCGTTATGGTGTCTGTTGTCATATCAACCACATAACTATCATTACCCAAGCCACCTACTAAGAGCGTGTTTTAAAAGTATTTTTTGTCGTTGAGTAGGGGCAAAATGACAAAATAAAATTGTCTTCAACCTCGAAAACTTAAATTTCAGCCCATATATTGAGCTAAAAATAATGGCTTCTGACTTTTAAAACACGCACTAAGGCAATAATCTTACTCTGAATGCTATCGTCTAGTTGCCAATCCCCTTTAACGGAATACACCCGAATATGTTTTTGTGTGGCCAAAGCCAGTATTTCCATACACTCCAACATACTTCGGCCTAAGCGTGACAGTTCAGCCACAATCATCACATCACCTGCCTGTAACTGCTCAAGGATGTTTGCAATATGACGCTCTCGCCAAGGCTTACGCCCTGAAGCAACTTCTTCAACGAAACTAACTTGACCCAAATCATGATGGTTAGCAAAAAATAAAATATCGGCCTTATTTTTTTCAAGGTCTTGGTCTGCGGTTGAGACGCGCAGATAAGCGATTGTTTTTCTCATGCCATTGCCTGCTATTTCATAAAAACCAGAATATGCAACTTATTTTATTGTTTTCGATATTTCAATATCAATGAGTTATGCTAAATATAAATTATTGTATAAATGTTCGTTTTTACAATAATAAAATACTTTTTTTGTGTTGTTCCCTGTTCTATACCCATTCAACCTGAAGGCACTGGCTGCGTTATAGTCTGAAAGTTATCGTTAATTCTATTTTTTAGGTTAGGAGCTAGAGTGTATATTTTATGCTCAAAAAAATCTGCTATCGCCTCTCGAAACTCTTTGGCAGAGGTAAAAAACACGTTATTCCTTACCTGTTCATTCATCACCTTCCATAAACGCTCTATCGGATTAAGATTAGGGCTGTACGGCGGTAAATAATGCAGCTGAATACCTTTTTCTAACGCTGCATCTTTGACTAATTGACTCCGATGGTAGCCTGACTGATCCAAAATGATGTGGATTTTGGGTGCATGAGGATAGGCAACCTTCAGTTGCTCCAAAAAGGAAACTGTCGTTTCCCCATTAACCGCATCAGGAAGACAACTCACCACATTCATTGTTCTCAGTTCGATGGCACCCATGACATTCACACGCGTTCTTGAGGCCGTCTGGGCAATCGGTTTATCTACCCCTTTTTTGATCCAACCACACACCACCTTAGTCGCCATCGTCGGATGCGCCGAGTCCATGAAAACAATGGGTTCAGCTACAGGTGTCTCCTCTAGCAATGCCAGATACGTCTCAATAAACTCTTCTTGCTTGGCGAGGTCTGCCTTGGCGGGAACTAGCTTAGGTTGCTTGTAACTGAAATCGTGGTGCTTCAGCCATTTGGTCATCCCAGAACCCGTGTAAAGCACATCAAACGTGCTTTTAACATAGGCGCAAATGTCGAGTACTCGCGTATAGGTTTCTACTTCAATATGCGCTTCAAGTGCCTGTGATTGACGTTCGTCTAATTTACTGTACGAACCCCCGTTTTCAGGTTTCAATTTTTTATCACTCGTCCAGTCGTTCAGGTGTTGCCTAACCGTGTCTTCGTGAATCCTTAACGCTTGTGCAATCGCTTTATTTTCCCAACCTTCGCTTTTGAGTAAGACGGCTTTGATTCTATCGCGAACACGACCATCCCCTTCATGACGATGGCGTAGCTCTAAATCTTTTTTTATTGCTTCGTTAATAGGTTCAAAATTCATAGTTCATCTTATAAAGGTTTTAAATCGCCTTTTCCAGTACCTTCAATGGCGATGGGTATATATGCCTCCTTCACTTATGGCTTAACGGCGAATGGGTAGTGGCCTAAACTTTAACTTTTTGATGAATGTCCATGCCGAATTCGACCTTGTTAATAAGTAAGCCAATGACCGTGTCATGCATCACCTCAGACTTAGAAAAACAGATCGTTTTTCGGGCTAAACGCTTTATCCATGTGCGTAAATTCAAATTCTTGCGTTCTATATTTTGCGTGTTTTGCTTGCCTATACAATGTTTCTTTTCATCTAAATGGCGCGCGTAAGCACCCCAGTTGTCGGTGTAATATTGCGTAATATTGAATGGCTCAAGGAGTGTTTTTAACTGCATGAAAACATCATCTGTACGTCGGCCAAACACATAAGCAAGTACCACTTTAGTGGCATGATCAATGGCGTACCATAACCAACGCTGTTCAGATTTCTTTCCCACATAAGACCACTGTTCATCTAGCTCTGCTTCACAAAACCCTTGTAATTCAACGGTAATACCCCCTTCTATCGTCTGCAAGGTGTGAATGATAGGGTTTATTTGGGTTAGAATTTCAGTCTTTTTTTTTAGCGTACTCATGACGGTACCTCTGCTAACATCCAACACGCGAGCGGTATCTCGAATACCACTGCCATTGATGGCCATATCCACTATTTGTCTCTGAATATGAGGGTGATAGGCGTTATATTGATAGTCCAACTGAAAACTATTTGCTGAGCAAGCCTCACTCTTGCATCGGTAGCGCTGAATATCGTGTATTGTCCGACCCGCTTTGATCACATTATTGCTTTGACAGTGTGGGCAGAGTACTTCTTGATAGCAACTCATGAGGATAATACCAGCGCTAGTTTTTAGTTAGGTCTTAGTATACGTAAAATTAAAGTTTAGGCCACTACC
>JAHFDG010000017.1 GCA_023249105.1 Candidatus Methanoperedens sp.
TTACATTCTGGATTCTGACACGTAATATCGATTTTACCCCGTGGTCTTGCCATGTAATATCACAAGATACTAATGGACTTCATATCATATATATTATGCTGTCTATATTAGGACGGTGCCAGATTTTATCATGGTGGTCGTAATCTTCTATTATCACGATTTTATTTTCCTCATTAACTGAATAAGTCAAGACAAAGCTCTTATCAACATGCACTCTTCGCAAATGCTGCATTGGCGCTCTTAATGGCTTGAAATGTAAAAGTTTTTCACAAATATGTTTTATCTTTTTCTCGATTATCCGCATCTGTTTCGGATTTTTCTTTGCGAGTTTGGAAAAAATCCGGTCAACACTTTCTCTAACTTCAAGAGAATACATATTAATCTAAACCGTAATGACGGCTAAAATTCGTAATCTTAATGGTCTTCTCTTTTTTCCTTGCTTTGATTTTTTCGATAAATTCAGGTCTAAGTTCTGGTTCAAGAAGAGATTTTCCATATTCAATTACTACAATATTGATGGCTTCGGACTTTGTTCTTAACCCGTGTTTTGCCTTTACTATATTAAGTAGCTTATTTGCCCTCTCATTAATGTTTACTATTGCTTTTACCATATTAATGCAATATTAATAGGTTATTAATATCGTATATATGTTTTCTTTTTTTCATTTGATTATCTCATTTTGCGATTTTACTTCAAGCACTCCGCTCACCACCGCTTCCATCAACATCTCGCTCTCCTCCTCGGCGCGCCGACAGAACCCCATGCAACCTCAAACGCATATTGCAAACCATACTTTTATTGGATTCGTGAGATAATAACCGCAGATAAACGCCCCGAGTCGCGCCTGTCTTCGACACGCTTTGCGAACGGGAGGGCGCATCCACGTCAACCGTTGCGCCAGTTGACGTCGCACACACGTACGGCTTACGATACGTGGATTGCGTGTCTATGCGTCACGGCGAGCATAACGCCGATGAACACAGATTTAATGCTTCGGCGCCGGGAAATTAAAAATCAGACTGCGATAAATATATGGCGCATTACCTGAAATCTGCGTTCGTATTAGTTCACTGTTACCGTCCATTTTGTTGTTTTTTCATTGTTATTTATGAAGCAGGTTTCATAGCCGGCTCTGCGGTGAGTCTGCATTGCCCCCCAACGCACCATATAAATACCCCCTCCACCAACTGAAGAACCATGCCCTATTACCTCGGCGAACTCCTGTTATACTGGTGTCCATCCTGCAACCTCCCCGTACTCGGGAAAACCTGTGCCTGCGGAGCCGCCACCAAAAAAATCGACATAACCCCGCCAGGCGACATCAGGCCGGCTTTCCAGTACGATATCGACCTTATCAACAAAACGACTGAAAAACAGTTCGGCTTAAAACTCATCCCCGAGGGCAGGCTCGTGGTGCTTAACAAGGCACCGTATGAGGACAGGATGGACGAGGTGGTATTCGACGGCGCTTTGATGGGTTCGATTCGCTTTGAGCTTGAAAAGATGGGATGGGTGTTCATCCCGAGGCTTGAAGGGGCAAGGCTGCTTGCCGAAGGCAGGAAATGGATTATTGTCGATAAAGGCGCTGTGGATTTTATCATAAAAGGCGCATCTGTGCTCGCGCCCGGAGTGAACGATGCCGATGGCAGCATAGTCGAAGACGACGAGGTTATTATACTGACGCCTGATAAAGAGGTAATCGCAACTGGCAGGGCGCGGATGAGCGCAGAGTGGATGCTCACGCATGAGAAAGGCATGGCTGTGAAAACGCGCTGGAACGGGAAACCGCAAGTTGCAAGGCAAACCGCCCCCGGACAAAAAAGGACATGGGATGACGCTGTGCAGGCGAACATGCACATATTGAAAAAAATGGAAGAAAAGGCGCACAGTTTCATAAAAAACGTAGCTGAAACCACCGGAAGACCAGTCACAGTTTCATATTCGGGTGGAAAAGACAGCCTTACCACCCTGCTTCTTGTGCGCGATGTTGTGGCGAAGTTCGATATTCTTTTTGCAGATACCGGACTTGAATTCAAAGAAACCGTGGATAATGTAAAACAGACAGCAGAGGAGCTTAATTTGCCTTTAAAGATTCATTCATCGGGCGATTCATTCTGGCAGTCCATCGATAATTTCGGGCCGCCCACGGTGGAAGCGAGATGGTGCTGCAAGGTCTGCAAGCTCGGGGCGATAACACAGGTCATCGAGAACAATTACGAGAACGAGTGCCTGACTTTTGTCGGGCAGCGCAAATACGAGAGCGAAATAAGGGCAAACAGCGAGCATATCTGGAAGAACCCCTCGGTAGGAAACCAGATAGCTGCTACGCCCATTCAGAACTGGACTGCGCTTCATGTCTGGCTGTATCTTTTCTGGAAAAAAGCAAAATATAATCCCCTTTACGAGCAGGGATTCGATAGAATTGGGTGCTGGTTATGCCCCTCGGCGAGCATGGCTGATTTCTCGCGGCTTTCTGAAATACACCCTGAATTGAGTGAAAAGCTTGGAAAATATCTCACGGAATACGCAGCACGGAACGGATTGCCGCAGGAATGGGTGACATACGGCTTCTGGCGCTGGCAGGTTCTTCCAAAGTCGATAAGGATGATTGCAGAGAAAAAGGGTATAAACCTGGTTCCCATATGCGATAAAAAACCAGTCAATTTTACCATGACCGTGGGGTACCGTCCCTGCAAAGCCGGCGGGATAACAGCAGAGGGCAGTTTCGGGACGCCGTTGAATCTTCCCCTGATTGAAGAAACAGGCTTCATGGGGATGCTCGGGGACACAAATTCGATTGATGGCGTTATTCTTGCCCAGCGCGGGGAAAATAACGTTCATGTTTATGCCAGCGGCGCGGTAGTGGCAAGAGGCGGCAGCGAGGATGAGGCGAGGCAATTGATAGGGCTTGCTGAAAAGACCATCAGACGCGCGCTATCGTGTACGGGATGCGGCGTGTGTGTTGGCAAGTGCGAGGTGCGGGCGATAAGCGTTAACGGCACTGCAAGGCTCAGCGGGAAATGCACCCGATGCGGGAAATGTACGTGGTCATGTCCTGTGGTAAAGTTCGGGTAGTTTATCGAGTGTAAGAGTAAAAGCAAAAGATTTTAACAATCTCTGCGTTATAGTGTTATTGTCTTGCATAAAACAGGAGGAGCATAATAGAATGTGTTAATCATGTATTGAGGACAAAATATGAAAAGTATCGAAGAAATTAAATCAATCCTTGGTGGTCAGAAGGATAAGCTAAGAAAAAATTACAGGGTGAAAGAGATAGGTATTTTTGGCTCTTATGTAAGGGGAGAACAGAAAGAAAAAAGCGACTGGATGTGCTGGTTGAATTTGATGAGCCTGTAAGTCTTCTCTGGCTTGTAAAAGTGGAGATTTATTTGTCCGAGCTTTTAGGTGTAAAGGTTGATGTCGTACCCAAGAAGGATGTTAGACCTGAGCTAAAAGAGAGGATTCTTAAAGAGGCGGTATATCTGTGAATCGTGATATTTCCATTAGTGAAATTAATTCTACGAGATGGAATTATTATTAATACATTGAAATCATTATCTAAATTGGAAACCGAGAAATGAACCCTACAGAAAATATTTTAGACAAATTAAGGACTATTTTAGATGACCTGAACATTGAATATTCCAGAATCCTGATTTTTGGCAGCAGGGCAAGAAGCGATTTTACGGAAGAAAGTGACTGGGATTTCATGATAATTGTAAAAAACCCTTTAGACGCAAAAGAAAAAAAAGAACTCTGGTTTAATATTTATAAAAAATTGCATATCTATTTCCCATTTATTTCTTTTGATATTATCTTAAAAGACGTTTCTACGTTTGAAGAAGAAAAGGATATAACAAACACCATCTGCAACGAAGTATATTTAGAAGGGGTGCAAGTGTGAAAGAGGATATAGTCCTGCGTTGGATTCAAAAAGCGGAAAATGACATAAAAGCCGTTGAGTATTTGTTAACAATGGAGGGTACGCCAGTAGATATTCTCAGTTTTCATTGCCAGCAGGCAGTTGAAAAATACCTGAAAGCCTACCTGACATGGGCTGATCTTCGTGTAAAAAAAACCCATGACTTGGCAGCAATTCTAAATCTTTGTATTGAGAACGATGAAGAATTTGAAAAATTAGATATGGATAAAATATCTCAACTTACTATTTACGCAATTGAGATAAGATATCCCGAAGAGCATATTGAAATCAGCATTGATGAAGTGGAAGAGCTTTACAGTATAGTAAGAAATGTGAGAGAATTTGTTATAAAAAGATTGAAAGAAAAGGGAATGGAACTATAAACACAGGATTATCTTGACAAAATATTTATTAACCCTTATTCCTTCACCCTCGACCCGCCCGCAGGCAGGAACATCGCAATCTTATCAGGCGAAGCGATTGTCTTAATAAGTTTCATGTCCTTGAATTTTTCATTCAGCATCCTGTAAATCTTCTTTGACAGGTCGTTCTGCTCAAACTCTCCCGGTTCTATCTCTATGACGAACTGCGCCCTGCTTTTTACCGCACTCACAGGTCCTCCGATCAATCTTTGTTCCTCATCAAGAACAAGACCCAGCGCCGTCCCGAGCATAACGTCCTTGTAATAATTACGTTTTCCCCTTATCACAAAAGCCCCTTTTGCCACATACTCACCGGATTCAGGCGTCTTTGATACCTGCTCGGGAAGCACCCAGTAACAGTCCCCGCTCGCCTGCCCTGATTTCCAGATTCCTGAGTAAGAGACTGTAAACTGCGCAGCCTCGATGAGCGTGGTTTCAGGAACATCCTTTCCTTCTGTTTTTACTACCACGGCAGGAGAACCCGATACGTGCGCATGGAAGAAAATATCCCGTTTTTCAAGGTATTTCTTCACTATATCCTCGTTACTCTGGGCATCCCTGCCCCCGATAACAAGGAAGCTGTCAGAAGATATGAACCACCTGAACTGCTCGTACCACTTTTGTTTTGGTTTTTCAGGTTTTTTCCTTGCCTCAGGTGCCTCTTCTTTTTCTGATAATTTCTTTGTCCCCTCTATAGCAGTAAGCGCGCCTTTTATCTTCGAGGCGAGTTTTTTTGATTTATCGTAATAAACCTGGGAATTCTGGGGAACTGAAAGCCTGATATCCAGGTCCACAGCTTCATTATCAAGCGTTACAGTGATTATCCCCCTGCCGGTATCGATGGATTTTATCGCCCTCGCTTGCGGCTTATCTGAATTCTTTAATTTGCTCTTTATCTCGTCCCATGAATATCCCTTATCCCTGGCATCCCTTATCGTTTTCAGAATCCCGTCGCACATCTGGTAATGTGCATATACCAATTCGCCTTTGCGTACCAGTTTTCCTTCCTCATCCTTGAATTTTTCGAGCGCCAGCATCTGTTTCTGCATGCGGTACTCATACAGCCCTGGTTTTCCTGCTTTTTCCCCCTCCTTTTTTTCTTCTTTTAATTCGCCTTTTTTCCCGGTTTCCGGGCTGAAATATTCATCAAGTGCATCATTAAAAGTGCTAAAATATTTTTTCTCGTTTTTCCCATATTGCGATAATTCAAACGGTAATACGTCAATCGGTTTTCCGTCTTTTAGCACAATATGGGGTTTCAGGTCGGTACGAAGCGGCATGAAAACCTCCGCGAGCGCTTTTTGCACCGCCGCAACATCGCTAAATTGCTTTGCGGAAGTGTTCTTATCAATACCGGCGCGCAGGCAGAGTTCCTCAGCATACTGCCCTCCCATGTTCATCCTTGTCGCAAGCGTCCTGACAATATCCGAATCCGAATGTGAGAACATTTCCTTTAGTTCATCCGCCGTGGCGGTAACAGGGGAAAGCTGCGGCGCAGGAAGCTCATAGGGTTCACCGCCCCTGACTTTCCTGTCCCTGAAACTGATGGATTTAAGCGGCAGGATTATCCTTTTTTCAGCATCGAGAAGCACAATATTGCCTCTTGAAAAAAGCTCGATAAGAAGAATTGTCTTATCATCGCCGCGCTGGATATGCATCTCGATTATCCGGTCAAAATCATATTGCGAAATGTCTGTAATCCTGCCTCCGGTCAGGTGTTTGCGAAGCAGCATCGGGAAAGACTGCGGGAACTTCGGGGCGGTTTCGGGATTTTTCGTGAGGTGGAGGCGTCTTCCTGCTTCGATAATAAGATTTGTCCTTCCTTCCTTGAAAATATGAAGCCCTATCCTGATTTCATCAGCTGAATGCTGGTATATTTTTGCAATTTTCGCATCCAGGAGGCGGGGGCGCAGTTCCTTGATAATCGCTGCAACGTCCACGCTTGACATTTCCTGTTTCATTGGGGGTTATATGATGCGCGAGTTAATTTAAGTTATCCAATAAAATTTGCTGCTTTTACATAATTTTTTCATCATATTCGTTAAACCCATGCGCCAGAACTACCCACTTTCCAATCATAACGGTATATCAGTTGCATATTAGAAAGTTTTTAATAATCCATTATCTATTTATAAAATATGAAGATTATATATTACATTTTAGTGGTATTAATTTTGGGCATTGTTCTGTCAAGCGGCTGTCTTCAGGAGGAAAAGGTGCCAGAACAAACGAATACCGCCCAACAGCCGCCGAGTTCCCGGATTGATTATTCTCATGAATATCCAGCATCTGCGGCAAATGTTGATGGTTTTGAACTGAAAAAAACGGGCTCAGCCTTTGTCGTTTACTATCATCCTGGCGACGAAACGAATGCAAATAAAGTCTTGGCAATACTGGAACAGGGCGGTTTAAATTTATATAAAAAATATTTTGGATTTGAACCAAAAGATATTCCAGTGTATCTGGCTGAGTCTGTTGATGAGTATGTTAAGATAGCGGATTTTCCCGGCGGGAAAGAGAATGTGGAGGTCGGGGATGGTTCGGCTCCAAACGGCAAAATTTATCTTTATAAACCGTTTGGAGAAACAATACCTGGTAAAACAGGAGGAGTGATTATCCACGAGGGGGTTCATGCAGCCGCTTATCAATTTTTTGGACAGGACAAGATGCGATATCTCCCCGGATTTTTGAACGAGGGCATGGCATACTATCTGGAATATACTTTTAAAGCAGGACCAAAGTTTAATCCACTTGACCAGATTTATCATTCAGACCTGTTGATTGATGGTGTCGAAACAGGCAACCCGAAACTTTTGAGTTTGGATGATCTTGCGCAGAAGTGCGATGGGTATATTAGTGAAGAAACTCTTAATTTTCTTTGCCGCGGCCAGGGAACTTTTACTGTGTGGTATATCAATGAAAACTATGGCGAAGGGGCCCTGGAAAAGTTTTTAACGAATTTAAAACAAACTCAAAATTGGCAGCAAGCTTTAAGTAGCGTAACCGGAAAAACAACCAGCCAATTGGGACAAGAAATCCAGGACAGCCTAAAATTGATGGTAGAACAGAAAAAGAGATGAGAATAAGCATCGAAGGATTTTTCCGGGGACATAATAAATTATGAAAATGGTTTTTAGTTAGTGGTACTGAGAACCCCACCGCCTTTTAAGGCGGGGATGAATTGGTACCACTAACTAAATATTCCGCAATCATCCTCGTAACATCCACCCCGCACGCCTCAAATATTCCCTTACCCGAAGGCGTTCCATTTATTTCTATAACGTAATCCCTGTCCCCCTCGATAATATCCACACCTGCATATACCGTCCCGATAACCCGGCTGGCTTTAAGAGCCAGTCTTTCCTGTTCATCGGTCAACACGCAGGGTTTTGCGCTGCCGCCCCGGCTCAGGTTATTTATCCACCCGCCTTCTGGCGCAACGCGGTATATCGAGCCCGCAACTTTCCCGTTCACCACAAATACCCTGATGTCCCTCCCTGGATTTGGTATGAATTCCTGCATATATATCAATCGGTTATTTTTAAAGAGCTCTTTAAGTTTCTGCACTCCACTTTCGCTATTCCTGACACACTCCACACCTATCCCTTTATACCCGAATACAGGTTTCACAACCGCGCGCCTGAAAGAAGATAATGCAAAAAGAGCCTCATCCAGGTTGTTTGTCACAATAGTTTTGGGTGTTGGTATGCCGGTTTTCTGGAACAAAAAACTTGAAACATACTTGTTTGCAGCTTTCGCTATTGATTCCGGTGAATTTATGACCGCAACTCCAAGTTCTTTTAACTGGCAGAGGATATCAAACCTGAATGAGACGTCGTTATGCGTCGCAGGCCCCAGGTCTCGAACAACAACGGCGTCAAGAGCCGTTAAATCGACATTCCCGGAATAAATTTTACCCGATGAGATTTCTGATGTTGCTTCATTGAAACTGAATTTTACAGGCTTCATCCCGTAATATTCGATTGAATTGAAGAGGCTTACACCCGTCCAATCATCAGGGTCTGTTACTGCTATGCCTATCTTTTTCATTCAACCTGTCCTTGAAATTCGTTCATTTTTCCAACCCCCGACCCAAGATGCGGGAATCCGGATATTATGCAGTAGAGGAAATTTACAACTTTTCCTGCCGCATCTATTATCACGCCGTCGCTTGATGCAACAATGTCGTCCGAACTCTTTAAATCATAATCTACGTGTTTTGAGGTCATTGCATCCCCTTTTAACCCGCAATTAGCCAGTTCTTCCCGGAGCGTTCTTGCGAGAAGCCCGCTTTTGCTTACCTGCGAGTCCAGTAGAAAACATACATGGGCGGGACTTTTTTCTTTTAAGAATTGTAATATCAACCCGATGGCTTTTCCTGTATTTTCCGAGATTTTAAAATTCCTGAAAACTCCTTTTATATCTCTGACAACCCCGTCATCGCAGAGAAATGCTTTTTTCTCTAAGATACTTTCCATGCCGATAATGATATTGTACCCATCGATTACGATATTATTTCCTTTTATTTTATCGCACGGCAGGAATTTTGTCCTTCTTTTCCCTGAAACCTCCCTTGAAAGAACGCCCCTTGAAAGGAGATGTCTTGATTCTTCATCCAGCCTGTAATGATTGCACACAAAGGATACCGCCCCCTTTTGCGGATAACCCCTGTCAAGCAAATATCTGATATCGGAGGCCGCATTACCGGGAATCATGGCGACACCTTGAAACGCAAAAGTGCAGCAATACCGCCAAGGGATTCAAGTTTTTTCCCGGGCTCAAATTCAGTGCTGAATACCACAATCCTTCCCTGTGAATGTTCCACCGCCTTTAAAAAACCATCAATATTGTTGCCTTCCCGTTCCGTACGGAGGAGTTCATCCGTTATCAGCAGAGTCCCTATTGCACCGAGGCTCTGTGCATTCCTGACATCATCCATGCCGTACGCTACTTTCCCGCTAATCGAGATCTCTTTCATCAATTCTTCTATGAGGTTGGCTTCCCTCCCTATCCTTGATTCTTCCATTATCCTGTCAACTGCACCTCTTCGCAGTACTTCCTGGAAACCTGAGACTCCTATGGATGAGGTGTCCTCAAGGACTATTTTTTTTGCCAGTTCCGGTTCCCTTGTTTTTACAAAATCAAGAAAATCTTCTTTGGTGAACCCTGGGCCTGCAAGTATTACAGCATCGACTTTATCCGCAGCCCATTTCAATTGTGAAGCGAGTTCACCGAAGAACTCGTTTCTCTGGTTGCCCTCACCTTTTCCAAACGACTTGCAGAGCGACGAGGATTCCTCTACCCCGAATTGCCTTACCATTCCAATACACGCCTCCCCCTCTTCTATTGTCGCTATTATCACTCTGGGGCGGCGGGATGCAATTTCAGCTTCTCTTATCCTTTCTAATTGGTCGTTCTTCCACTTTTTGATTATTGAAAGATTTGTCCCGTCTTCGATGTTGAGCGTATGATAAGCTCCGGAATCCATTCCCTCCACGATAATCCCGTGCACGCGGAGACGGTTTGAGAATTTATGGAACTCGACTTTTTCAACCTGAATCCCCAGGCGCACCGTTTTTTTATCGGCTTTTTCGGGCCTGAGTTTATCGGTAGCGCCTTCAATTCGTCGTTTGGTGAATGCAAATACGATGTCCTGAGGCTCAAGGATATATTTTAGATGCCACAGGTCATCCAGCGATTCAGTGATAAGTGAAATCTCTCCTTCATTAAACCTGAGGTCTTTTTTCAATATCTTCATTACTTCACCATAATTTGCGCAGGATATAATAAAGAACAAGAATAAGAACAATCCCGGCTGCCCAGATTACAGGTTCCCCAGGCGTGTGTAACCCCGATGCGGGATTTTTGCCAACAGGATTTTTGACATCTTTGGGTATCATTTCAGTTATATCAGGAACGGGTAAATCAGGGTCAACGTACTGGTAAACAGGGGATAGCGCGACTAAGGTTTGTTCGGATGAACCATAATATACGTTGTCAACTTTGATGGATAATATCGTCCTGTTGCTTTTATTGTAAATGAAATAATCCCTTGTCACTATTTCACTTTTTACTATCTTATCGTTTTCCGTTAATTGGAGCCAGACGGAACCATCGCTGCTTACACTTTTAACGCTGAGCATATATCCCTGGTAAAGCCCATAGGAATCACCGGAAGTAAGATATATGCTTGTTCCGTTTAACAGGATATCACCTGTCCCTGAACCTGTGAATGCCAAAAAGAAAAATAAAAAGAATAAAAATAAAATCGGTGCGTTTCGTCCCATCATATTGTTTTTATTGAGTCCGTACGCATGCTTATATATTTCCGTTGCATCTCACAGGAATTAAAATATGGCGATATCGGTAAGATTATGTTCTGGAAGAACAGCTTTTGAAGTGAGCACTAATATTAAAATTGATCTTGTTAGCGCAAGCAGGATTTTCAAAACAAAAGTAGCGACAAAACACATACTGCTTTTGAATTATAATGGAGTGGAAATCTCGATGTATCCGAGCGGAAGAATGCTTATCAAAGCCGGGACCAAGGAAGATTCGCTTGACATAGCAAGAAATCTATTAGCTGAGATGGGGTATAAAGAGATTTGACCAAAAACATGATATAATATTAATAATAACTTGATATAACTATGAAAAGCTACCTAATCGTATGGTTTAACAGCGAGGGCGGAAAGCCGTCAGAGATTAATCAGCGGCTTATGTCACTGGGATTCAAGCCCATGCAGGGAACTCACGATTACGTCTATGAATGGGGACAAAATGTGAACGTAGATGAGATTCTGCGATTTGGTGATAAAGTCCAGGTGACACTTCAGGGTTTGAATGTGATGTTCAAGCTTGAAACTATTAATTAGATAATGTTATCATATTTTTTACCTGTTTTGTTATCGAAAACTATTAATCATGATAAAACAAAACAATCATTTACCTTATTACAAATGTTTGTAATAGGGTGCACGCTATGATGAGCTAGCAAGAAATCGGCAGGATGACCATATTGGAATAAAGTAAATTCCAAGTTTCCCGGGCGTGAATGCCCTGTGACCGTTCAAGGTCTAAAAGGAAGTGGTTTGACTGGGATTTCTCCCAGGTTGGGGGTGCTATAAGAAAGCGCATGGAGCGCAATTTACAGCGAAGCCAACACAGAATTTAGTGTTGCGAGGGTGCTGTAAGCCCTGAAAGACAGCCTTGAAGGGTCGGCTCATCAACCCATTACTATTTCTGCACATCATTTTGCCAATGCATATTCCATATTCGAAAGAAGAGCGGTTTCCTCTTTGAACCGATACTCCCTCTGGTTTCGATTGCCTCGCCGCATGAGTATATCATCCCTGTACATTCTGGCCAGGTATGTTGATACCGTGCTCAGGTTGATTTTCCCGTACACGCTTTCATAATGTCGTTTTACATCGAGGGATGAGAACCATATCCTTGGATATTCAAACCGCAGGAACATCTCTAACCGCTCTTTCAAAGTAAGGGGTTCAGACTCGTCTATACCTGTTGAAATTAGTGTTTCCTGCATAGCTTCAACTTTGCTTTTTGCTGCCGTCATAATGAATTTAGTGGCAGACATGGCAAGGAATTCGCCTTCGAACTGTGCATTTGCTTTTGTTCCGTCATCCTTTTCCAGGAGGATGAACACTTCATCAGCTTCGATTGAATTGAGATAAGTTACAGCAAGTTCGGCGCAGTCAGGCCCTTTATAATTTATGCTGCCTGCATTTTTTCCTTCGATTTCGAGCCGTATTTTCATAAATCCTCAAAAAATGGGGTGCTGTCCGCCCGTTCGTAGCGGACAGCCTGACATGCGGATTTCCCCTCCGATGTCTCCTTCTTAGGTGAAATATTTTGTGAACGACATGTGAATAGATGTAACTCCTAGTATTTAAGCATTTCAATCGAAATAAAGGTTAATTACTGTTTAAATCAAAAAACAAGTAATAAATACATATATTTTAAAAATTAAGCTTATACTAGACTTAATATAAGAATAAATCTCTTCTGATGTTCCCTTCGTGATAATAAAGTATATAATTTTCACCTTTATGTTTCCAGTTGAAACGAAGGGGTAAGTATATTTTTAGTTAAACACAGTTATTCACAGTTTATTTAGTAAAATAAAGATTTATAATACTTTGATTAATATAGACTTGATTCTTCAGGTTTATCCCTTCAGAAACCAGAATAACTTATTTAATGGCGACAATGAATTAAGCTAATGCAGGTAAAGCAGTATGGCCGAATATACTATTGAATCACTACTCAAGGAAAAACGCATATTTAACCCTAAACCAGAATTTAGCAAAAAAGCATACATAAAAAGCTTTGAAGAATATAAAAAAATCTATGATGAATCTATTAAAGACCCTGCTTCATTCTGGGCACAGAAAGCGGAAGACCTCGTGTGGTTTAAAAAATGGGATAGTGTTTATTCCTGGGAGCCAGAAAACGTAATATGCAGGTGGTTTGAAGGGGGGAAACTGAATGCATCGTACAACTGCCTTGACAGGCATCTTTCTTCGCGCGGGAATAGAATTGCCATATTCTGGGAAGGCGATAACGGGGACACCGAGAGTTATACCTACGCACAATTGCATACACAAGTGTGTAAATTTGCAAACGTCCTGAGGAAAAAAGGAATTAAGAAAGGCGACAGGGTGGCAATTTATTTACCGATGATACCGCAGCTTGTGATTTCGATGCTTGCGTGCGCAAGAATCGGCGCTATTCACAACGTGGTATTCGCGGGTTTCAGCTCTGAATCCCTCCGCGACCGCATTCATGACAGCTCATGCAAGATGGTAATCACTGCAAACGTGGGCTTGCGGGGAGGTAAGACTGTGCCCCTTAAAGAGAATGTTGACAGGGCGCTTAATAATACCGTGGAAACCGTGATTGTTTATAATCGCGTCGCCACCAGCGTAAATATGCAAAAAGGGCGCGATTTCTGGTGGCATGAAGAGATGTCTTTCGTCTCACAGGAATGCGAACCTGAAGTGATGGATGCCGAAGACCCGTTGTTCATCCTGTACACAAGCGGGAGTACGGGCAAGCCAAAAGGGGTGCTGCATACCACAGGCGGGTATCTGCTATATGTATTGCTGACATTCAAATGGATATTCGATTACCGCGATGAGGATATATACTGGTGCACTGCTGACTGCGGATGGGTAACAGGTCACAGCTACACGGTATATGCACCGCTGGCAGCGGGAGCGACTGAGCTTATGTTCGAAGGGGTTCCGGATTATCCGAAACCGGACAGGTTCTGGGAACTCATTGAAAAATATAAGGTCACGATTTTCTACACCGCTCCTACAGCTATCAGGGCGATGGAAAAAAGCGGAGATAAGTGGCCAAGGGGAAGAGACCTTTCAAGCCTCAGGCTTCTTGGTACGGTAGGCGAACCCATAAACCCGGAAGCATGGCTCTGGTATTATCACATTATCGGGAATGGGCGATGTCCCGTGGTTGATACATGGTGGCAGACCGAGACAGGAGGCATACTTATCACTCCTCTTCCGGGCGCAACGCCACTTAAGCCGGGTTCTGCTACGTTTCCTTTCCCCGGTATCGAACCCGTAATTTTGAGAGCGGATGGTAAAGAAGCGGATGTCAATGAAGGCGGGCAGCTTGTCATCAAGAAACCCTGGCCGGGGATGATGCGAACTGTTTACGGCGACCACAAGCGTTTTAAGGAGAAATATTTCACCACGTTCCCGGGATTATACCAGACCGAGGACGGGGCAAGGAAAGATGAGGATGGTTATTACTGGCTAATGGGAAGAATAGACGATGTTATTAAGGTTTCAGGGCACAGGCTCGGAACTGCGGAAATCGAAAGTTCACTTGTGTCCCACAATGCAGTTGCAGAGGCAGCAGTTGTCGGTTATCCACATGAGATAAAAGGTGAGGCGATATATGCATTTGTCACGCTTAAGGAAAGCGTGGTAAAAAGCAACGAATTAAAGGCAGAACTCATAACTCATGTCAGGAATTCCATAGGGCCTATAGCGAAACCCGATAAACTTCAATTCGCGGATGCGCTTCCCAAGACACGCTCGGGGAAAATCATGAGACGGATCCTCCGGAAAATTGCATCGGGTGCGATTCATGAGCTGGGGGATATTACCACGCTGGCTGACCCTTCGGTGGTTGATACGCTTGTGAAGGAGAGGGAATGAATTTGAACTTGGATTTGACAATTAATTGAAACTGTTCTTAACCACCAAAAAAACTTATTACTCACCTGTGCATAGTGAGAGCCATGATAATTTCGATGACCCTTGAACTCAAGGATATCCCGGGGCAACTGGTGCTGGCGCTTGCGCCAATATCAGAACTCCATGGCAATATCATGAGCGTCGTGCACCAGCATTACGAAAAGACGCCACGTGGAACAATCCCGGTGCAGGTCACTTTCGAGATAGAACACAGGGTCCTTAACAAACTCATCCAGCGGCTTGAGAAAAGCGGCGTCAGGGTAGCAAGGGTCGGAGAAGAGCGCCTGCGCTCCACGGTTTCAGTAATTCTTATAGGGCATATCGTTCATTCGGATATGGGAGACACTATTGACAGGATAGACTCAACCGGGTTTGCGGAAGTTGTGGACATGTCGCTCTCAATGCCAGCCATAGAAAAAACATCGTCCGCGTATCTCGTCATCAATGCAGTCGGCGAGAAGGAATTGGGCATGGCTTTAGATATCCTCAGGGATGTGGCAGATAAAAAAGACCTGCTCATGATAGAACCAATACGGCTGAATTCGGTGGAAGCATGAAGACTATCAAGATATCGATTATAGGGTTTGGCGCCGTGGGGCAGGGAGTCGCCAGTTCACTCATTTCAAAACAGGAATATCTTAAAAAAGAGGGTTTTGATATTCGTGTTGTGGGAATATCAGATTCAAAGGGCAGTGAAATAAACACGAAGGGAATAGACCTTGAAGACGCTTTGAATAGAAAGAAACAAAAAGGCACAGTCGCAACCGGTGAGTCAAACGCGCTTGACCTAATCCAGGATGTTGAACATGATATTGTCGTGGAAGTTACTCCCACGAATATCGAAAACGGAGAACCCGGGCTTGGTAATATACGCGCCGCGCTTATGTCGGGAAAGCATGTGGTAACTTCAAATAAAGGTCCTCTTGCATTGCGCTTCACCGAGTTAAAGGAGACTGCTGAAGATAATGGATTGTACCTGCGGTATGAGGCGACAGTTGGCGGTGCTGTCCCGATATTCAATCTCGTGCATGAGGCATTAGCCGGAAATTCCATAATCGGAATCGAGGGCATACTTAACGGCACATGCAATTATATCCTGACCAGGATGGCGGAAGAGAGCATGCCCTATGAACTTGTATTGAAAGAGGCGCAGGAACTGGGGATAGCCGAAACCGACCCGACATATGATGTGGAAGGCATCGATTCTGCGATTAAACTGGTCATTATCGCAAATTCGATATTCGGGCAAAATGCAACCTACGGCGATGTGGATATAACCGGTATTACGAAAATCACGCCCGAAGCGCTTGAACTTGCAAACAAGAATAATTATGTGGTGAAACTCGTATGCGAGGCGCGTGAGGGCCGACTCACTGTCGCGCCGCGCCTTGTCCCGAAGCGCCATCCGCTTGCCGTAGGAGGCACATTGAACGTGGCGTCTATACTGACAGACCTTGCGGGAAGGATAACCATTAGCGGGAAAGGGGCTGGTTCGATAGAGACTGCAAGTTCTATCCTGAGTGATATCCTGTATATCGCAAGAAATTCATGAAGGCCGTTCTTGCAAGAGTTGAGGAAGCTGAAAGCGTAAGGCAAAAACTGCTTTTAGAGGATGCGCTTGATAAGACAAGGAAGCTTGTCAGGAAGGAAAGCTTTGTTGAAATCCCGATAAAGTTCGATATCAAAGGTTTTACACTGGTCGAGCAGGAAGCTCCCAGCTTATATATCCCGAAAAAAACCCTCAGCGATATTCTTGATATTCCTGAATCCGAGAAAAAACTTTTACCTTCGGGATGGCAGGTTCTCGGGGATATTGTCATAGTTACGCTAAAGAAAGAACTGGAACACAGGAAAGCAGAGATAGGAGATGCATTGTTGTCTCTATATCCGGGATGCAGGACAGTGCTTCTTGACAGGGGAATCACGGGTCTGATGAGGCAGCCGACGCGGGAAATAATTGCAGGGGAAAATACCGAAACCATACACAAGGAGAACGGCTGCCTTTTTAAGCTTGATGCTATGCGGATAATGTTTTCACAGGGGAACCTTGCTGAAAAAAAGCGAATGAGCAGGCTTGGGAAAGGTGAGGTTGTTGTCGATATGTTCGCAGGTATAGGATATTTCTCAATACCCATGGCAGTACATTCAAAGCCCTGGAAGATATTCGCCGTAGAGATTAACCCTGAAGCATTTGTTTATCTAAAAGAGAATATCAGGCTTAACAAAATCGGCGCAATTATCGAACCTGTGGCAGGTGACTGCGCAAAAGTCACGCCGCGCGGGATAGCTGACCGTGTGCTCATGGGTTATCTGGATGCGCACCTTTATCTTGAGCAGGGCATTTGCGCCCTTTTACCGGGCGGGATTCTTCATTATCATGAGGCTGTGCCTGAGGCTGTGGAGAGCCGCCCTGTTGAGAGAATAATCGAAGCTTCGGGGAAGCTGGGGAGGAGCGCGGAGATTATCGGGGTGCGAAGGATAAAGAAATATTCCCCGGGCGTGTGGCATGTGGTTGTGGATGCGAGGATAGGATAACGGTCATCCGTCAAAAAAATTTATAGCCAATAAGACTGTACTAGCACGAACAATGGCAGAAAAGCAACCACAAACAGAAGAAAAAAAAGCAGTGCTTCCGGCAAAATCAAACTTCAGCGAATGGTATAACGAACTACTATTGATGGGGGAAATAATGGATGTCCGTTATCCTGTAAAAGGGCTGTATGTCTGGTTCCCGTTCGGGTTTGATGTTCGAAAACGCACATATGCGATAATCCGCGAGTTGCTTGATAAAGACCACAAGGAAGCGCTTTTTCCCCTGCTCATCCCGGAAACCGAGTTCATGAAAGAGGCAGAGCACATAAAAGGCTTTGAGAATGAGGTTTACTGGGTGACTCACGGCGGCAAGAATTGCCTTGACGTCAAGCTTGCCCTTCGCCCCACGAGTGAAACCGCTATTTATCCCATGTACAAAGTATGGGTGCGCTCCCATGCAGATTTGCCAATCAAGATTTACCAGATAGTGAACACCTTCAGGTACGAGACAAAGCACACGCGCCCCCTCATCCGCCTTCGCGAAATAACATCCTTCAAGGAAGCCCATACAGTCCACGCCACATGGGAAGAAGCAGCAAAGCAGGTCGAGGAAGCCACGCGCATTTACCAGGAATTTTATAGAAGGCTTGCAATTCCCACAATCGTTTCAAAACGTCCCGACTGGGATAAATTCCCCGGGGCTGATTACACGATGGCCGTGGACACGCTGATGCCTGACAACAAGACATTACAGATAGGAACGGCGCACCATCTGGGCAGCAATTTCGCAAAGACATTCGACATAAAATATGAAGACTTAAAAGGCGAGCAGCAATACGCCCACCAGACATGCTACGGGATTTCGGAGCGCAGCATCGCAGCGTTGATTTCTGTTCACGGCGACGATAAGGGACTTGTATTCCCGCCCGAAGTGGCGCCAATACAGGTAGTGGTCATCCCCATCCTGTTCGGGAAGAGCGAGGAGATATTAAAAGCATGTAGCGATGTGGCAGACAAACTGAAAGTGGAGGGGATGAGAGTGGTTCTTGATGACAGCGACGAACGCCCGGGAGCCAAATATTACAAATGGGAAATGAAGGGCGTGCCCCTGAGAGTGGAAATCGGCCCGCGCGACCTGAAAAACAATGCGGCGACCGTGGTCAGGAGAGACAGCGCAAGTAAGGAAACTGTTCCGCTGGATAATATTACACAGGAAATCCAAAAAAGGTTCGAGGCTATTCGCGAAAACCTGTTCGGGAAAGCCAAAATTTCGTTGAATGAACGCATCACAAACTGCAATACACTTGAAGAAGTGAAAGATAAAATCTCAAATGGCATCGCCCGGATTCCATGGTGCGGCGAGCGCGAATGCGGGCTTGCGATGGAAGAAGCGGTCGGCGCTGGCATATTGGGAGTGCCTGAGGGCGAGCCTGGCAGGGGCGCCGGGAATTGCCCTGTATGCGGGAAAAACACAGGGAACATGGCGATAATGGCGAAAACCTATTAGATAAGTTTATATCATTTACAAAATTATCTTGTTTTCATGTTAAAGAATGTTAAAGAAACTGCTGAATGGGAAAGGAGCAAGGGAGAGTTTTCGGTTATTGAAGTTCCTGCGGTCATAGTGAGCATTGAAACCTTTGTGAGTTTGCAGAAGGATGCCGAGAAGATTTTAGGCATCGATGGCGCATCCGTGCTTTTTTATGAAGCCGGCAAGAAAGCTGGCATACGCTGGATTAACCGCTTCAAAAAGGAATGGGGTTTAAAGGACAAAAAGTTCATTGAGGCGGTTTCGAACTTCTATGCAGAACTTGGGTGGGGCAGATTCAGCGTAGAAGAAGATAACAAAAATGAGCTTGTGGTCAGGGTTGAAAACTCATTTATCGCGAGAGGTTATGGGAATTCGGAAGCGGCAGTTTGTCATTTTTTAAGGGGTTATAACGCAGGTATGGCAGAGGTATTGAAAGGTAAGGGCATAGACGCCGAAGAAGTAAGATGCGCTGCAAAAGGGGACAACTGCTGTGAGTTTGTTATGAAGGGTGTGGATTAATCTCCAAGTTCTGTCTTCAGCTCATCATAAAATTTCAACAGAAGCTTTGTGGCATTATGCTCTTCATTTAGAACAAAAGATCGCATCTGCTTTCCAATCTTTTTCTCAATAACTATATTATTTTCCAGAAGAGGCTCAAGCACCCTTGCCACACTGGAATGGTATAATCCGGTTCCTTCCGCTATTCCTGAAAGATAGTTGAGTTCTCCTTTGTTTTTTATGAGATATTCCAGTACTGTTAGCTGTGCCGTTTTGCCGAATAACTTTTCAAGCGGGCTCATAATTAACTTTTATCCTATTTACGCCAATTTGTCTAATAGATTTTTGTATTTGATTCTATACTTACTTTGTATGAGTATATATTCATACTGTATGCTTATAAATTAATATGGCTTACTGTTAAAATACACCAACCTGACGATTTATAGTAAGGTTTATGTATTATGACGATATAATTAAAGATTGAGGTTTGTCCGTTCATAGGGCTTACCAAAAAAACGGGTGGAATGTTATAAGGAGGAAAAAATATGATCAAATGCATAGCGGATGCTATAGATTTCATGTCGTTACCGGCTAAATGCATGGAGGGAACATCCGGAGTATACAGGGTATTGAAGAAGTATCAATCATTAGTCAGAATTCCACTAATTCTTGTATTGCTACTCACATCTGCAAACTCAGCAAGTGCCTCTCTTGGGATCGTTGACTTCTTTTCAGATTTCACAAGCAGCGAGGTCATAATAAGAGCCAGCCAGGATCACCAGGGAAAAGCAGTTTTCGAATTGCTGGATGGGACAAATGTAGTAGAATCACAGATCGTGCCTTTTAAAGCAGGTGCAGGAGAAGAAGTTTCAAAAGTAATATTATGGCAGAATAAACACCAGCGCGATTATTATACTGCAAAAGTGAGTATATTTAATGACACCAAACTTCATGACAACAAAACCTATCCTGTATCATACGGAACCGTTGCCATGCCCAGTTTCCACGTAGTGGATTTCTCACCTTCGAACAAAGGCGTGCAATTACTGCTGCGGCCTTTTAATCCGAGCACCGTTGATATTAAAATAGAACTTCTGGATAGTAATGACATAATATATACAAAGACAAAAGAAGACGTTTCGCTAACGTCAAATACAGAACTCAAAATAGACTGGCCTTTTCTTTTGAACAATAGTGAGAAATATACTGTTCGTGTAAAAATACTCACGCACAGGCTTTATGCAGAACCTCTTATCAATACATACATAGCAACTTTTACTGCAAGTGATGATGTGGATATCCTGCCGGATGATGTCGAGGTTGATGAATACGGCGCCAGTGTAACACTTCGCGGCGAGTCACAGGTTCCGTTCGATGGATTCATCGATATATCAGCGATAAACAGGGCGACAAAACTGACTAAAACTTATCGGCAGCAGGTCGAAGAGATACTTGTTTCAGGAAAGGAAGACACAGCAGGAGTTGTCTGGAAAGAACTTGGATCAGGAACGTATGATGTCAGGATCCAGGCTGTAAATAAAGAAAATATCGCACTTGATAAGTATGATACTGTGCTTCGCATCCCGGAAGTTGAGGAGGTTTCCGAAACACCCGCAGCAAATGGCACCCCGGAATTAACAGGATATACAGGATTTGCGGCAATTGCTGTCGTGATAATTGTACTTGTGGCAATACGGAGAAAGAGAGGCGGGTAGTATGTTCGACCTTATCATGCGGAGCATGACACAGAGAAAAATGAGAACTGTGCTTACCATATTCGGGATCGCGCTGGGCATCTTCGCTGTGGTTGTAATGGGCGGGATGTCGGAGCATCTGAATCTCACTATGGATAAGTCATTGAAACTCCTGGCAAATGATATCGAGGTAAAGCCTGATGGAACATTTGGCGGGGTCGGAACCCTTGATGAATCAAAAATCCGGCAGGTCAAAAGAGTACCAGGGGTAAAAGATGCCTATGGAGTATTAATAACGGCTCTTGATCCAGAAGATGGAGGAGGATTTGGAAGTGATATGGTTTTTGGTGTTCTTCCTGAAAAACAAATGAAAGATGCAAAACTTACCTCAGGTCGATACCTGATCCCTGGTGATGGATATAACGTGGTTGTGGGGAGCAGTATTGCCCGAAGGTTCAACATCAAGGTTGGAGATGAACTTGAATTAAAAAGTAAAAGTTTGCAGCGCTCATCATCCATAACAAATAAAAGAAATGTAAGTGTCGTGGGCATACTGGAATACACAGGTTCTTTTTTTGATTCTTCTGTCCAGACGCCACTTGACATGGCACAGAAGTTCTATAAAATGGAAAATATTATATCATCAATTTATGCTGAACCTGCTTTTGGCACGGATCCAAATGATCTTGTAAAAAGGATAGACCTGAGTGTTGAAAAGGTTAAAAGCAAATCCCCGGAACAGCTTAGAAAAGAAGCTGAGGGAACCCTTGTCATTATCAGTTTAATCACTATAAGCGCGGCGGTGCTTGCAGCCATAATCGGGGGTTTGAGTGTCATGAATACTATGTTGATGTCGGTTTCGGAAAGGACTAAAGAATTCGGGCTTCTAAAGGCGCTTGGCGCTGAAAGGAAAACTATCCTTTTAATGACCATGGGAGAGGCGGCGCTTATGGGAATAATAGGGGGTATTACAGGCATCCTTGCTGGCGCAATAGTTGTGTATTCCCTGAATGGCTATCTTGAATCAATGGGATCGGCGCTTTTTGCCATCACTACAAGGCTGGTAATGATCGCGCTGTTGTTTGCATTAACTCTTGGAATAGTATGCGGTACTTATCCGGCTTACAGAGCCACGAAATTAAGTCCAATGGAGGCGCTGCGATATGAGTAACAAAGGAAATAATGGGAATAATGGGAACCATGCTGCAAACGGTGAACCCGTCCTTCGCATAAGGAATCTCACGAAGACCTATATGCAGGGCAAGATACCGGTTCATGCTCTAAATGATGTCAGTTTTGATGTAAACAAAGGAGAGTTACTGAGCATAGTTGGACCTTCAGGAAGTGGAAAATCAACGCTCCTTTCAATGATCGGATTGCTTGACATGCCAACAGATGGCAGCGTCTTTATAGATGATGTAGAGATAACAAAAGCAAAAGAGAGCGAAGCTCCCCGTATACGGCGGGAAAAGATCGGATTTGTTTTCCAGCATTTCAATTTGCTTTCCACACTCAACGCAATGGAAAATCTGGATATTGCAATGCGGTTTAGCGGAGTTCCAAAAAAAAAGCGAAAAGAACGGGCGTTTGAACTGCTCACCCAGGTAGGACTTGGTGATAGAGTAACGCATAAACCATCGGAATTATCCGGGGGACAGCAGCAGCGCGTTGCGATTGCTAGAGCGATGGCGAATGAACCTGCAATTCTGCTGGCTGATGAACCAACTGGAGCCGTTGATACAAAGACAAGGGAAGTAATTGTTGAACTCTTAAAAGGACTCAGCGAAAAAGGCCAGACTATCATTGTTGTGACACATGATATGGAGGTGGCGAAACAGACGAACCGTATAATAACTATGCGCGACGGGAAAATTGCAGGTGATGAATATAGAAAAGGGGTAACGGAAAATGAATAAAAACAACTATAATCCCTTGTTTCTTGCTCTTGCCATCATTACATTGATCCTGAATAAATTATTTAGCAAAAGGGGAAGAAAATGAACAATAAAAAATCAAATTGTCGGAACAAGAGTAACCTGGCGATTGCAGTTGCAGGAGCAGCATCTTTTTTCCATCCAAACCACCACCTAACTGCCGCTTTTGGGTTATATTATGTATCATGTTTTGATGAGGCGAGATAAGTATGGCTAAAAGAAAAATCGGCGAATTGTTGTTGATATTGGGAGTTGTTCTATTTGTTGGCAGCGCAGTGGTCAGTATAACCAGACAGTTGCCAGCAGAACAAATTCCGGGAATTGGCGCTCTGGCTCTCATCTTTATAGGTGCCGGTGCGGGCATGAAGAAGGTGAAGCAATGACAACAGATTCCCGATATCTGCGCCAGGTAGTGCTGCCGATCCGATTGGGCATTGATCCGATGGAAAAGCTTCTCGTCGCCAACTTCAAAGGCGATCCTGAGTTCGAGGGGCTTGAGCCGCAGGTATTCGACGACCCTATCAACGGCAAGGGGATGAGAGTACTCCGCTACAGAAAGGACGGGAGGGTCGACGTTTATTGGCAGCCAGGGGTCAGGGTTGACAGGAGCACCTTCACCGTGGGCGCAGGTATCTGCGATTTCGTTGAGACCACAATCGAGCCAGCGTATCTTGAGATCACAAAGAGCGGCGTGGAACTACATCTGGCTTTCACAGATGCACAGGGGCACGAGGTCGAGTTACGCGTACATGAGGATGCTCAAGGGAAACGGGGTTTCCCGTTGCTGGCTCCCGTGGGCGCCGACATCAAGAAGCCGTTCCAACTATTCCTCGTGTACATGACAAGCATCGACCTCGTCCGACGCGCTAGCTCTGAGGTCGCAGCCCGAATCGGTAATCGCACCCTGCGCCCGGCATCATTACCAATTCTCCTTAACTGGCATCGCGTATGGTTCATACGCTACGCTGCAAATCCGGTCATCGGCACACTGAACCCCCCTATGAGCCGACCAGTGTTCATCGAGATGCCCATTCCAGGGAGCGCAGAGGTTGAAGGGATGACGGTCATAGCAGATAGAGATGGAAGTGTCACCAGGATCAGCGCCGGGCAAGAGCCCCGCCAGGTACAGGTGGATTTTCTTCCCGGCTTCCCCAACCCGCCTGAAATCCCAGATGGGGGCTCTGCCACCGGGAGATGGGCGATTCACATCGCTGGAGTAAACATCACGGGTGGCTCATACTGCGTATCGCGAGAGGGCGACCGTGTTACCGTTGAACTTGATGTTACTGAGAATTGGAAGCCATCAGGTCTGCCTTTTTGCATGGAGATATTCACGCGTTTAGCGCGCATGTTTCGCACATGGCCTGCTACCTACAGATGGCGGGGTGTAGTCGAACTTGGGGCGGTGCCGATTATGTCCGGGGCGTGGGAGCGAAAAGGCAGACGATGAGCGAATAAAGGAGATGAATAAAATGAAAATAAAGCATTTAATAATGAGGTCCAAATTCTTCATGGCTCTCATCAGGTCAAATGTTGTATTAATTGGCGCAATAATAGGTTTTACCTGGGGATTTCTGATTGGAATGCTTACTCTTATAGGTAGTCATGGTGGCGGTGTTGATGGTATAAACAACTATCAGTTGAACCCAATAAATGTAGGTATTTTCTTACCTTCTTTCATTGTGAGCAGTATAACGCTCAATCGAAGTGTTACGTTTATAGGTTCACCTTTAATCGGTGCATTAATAGTTGTTGCTATTGCGTTGCTCGTGGACAAATCAATTACAAGTATAAGAAACAAATACAAAGGAGGATAGATATGGTTAGCGGTGCGGAATATGTTAATGGATTGGCAATTGTAGCAATATTGCTATTGGCAATTCTTATAATATATAGGAATAAGCAAAAAGCATGGATACTGGCTGCGATTTTTATAGGACTGGCATCTGTTCCAATCGGGTTATATATGTATTTACTGGGAATAGGGTATCAGACTCTATCTGTTCTTATTTCAGTTATTATCTTGTCTAAAGGCTATGCTGTTATTAGAAAAGATCCAAAGATATTTTTAAAGATTTTTTTGATTGCATTCTTAGTATCCGTAATTGCATTTATGGGTCTCTTCTTTGCAAGTGGAAGTGAAAGCGGATTATATGTGAAAATTCAGAAGATTAGTACTGTTGAAGAAAACAGCACTTATTCAGATGCGAACACTTTG
Organism: Candidatus Methanoperedens sp.; assembly: GCA_023249105.1. Classification (GTDB taxonomy): domain Archaea; phylum Halobacteriota; class Methanosarcinia; order Methanosarcinales; family Methanoperedenaceae; genus Methanoperedens. The sequence continues at coordinate 25,003 of JAHFDG010000017.1, forward strand.
AAAGAAGAAGAATTGAATAAATATCCTGGAATTAAGAGAGCAATAGATGAATGTGTAAATTCTAATAAGTGTACCTCAAAAGTAGATAAGTCTGAATGGGAGATACGTAAACTTCGGGTATTTCCGTATGCTAAGATTAACGATACATATTATTCACTCTCTTTTTATTCGTCTGACTAGAGGAAAGGACGTAAAATGAAAAATAAAACTGTATATTTTTTTCTTGGATTGGTAGTCTTAAGCATACTTCAGGCAGTTGTAATCGCGCAACCTGCGATGGGACAGTGCATGGAGCCAGCGCAGGAACGTATAACCCCTGTGACCTCTCCAATTGAAACTATTATTGCAGATAATTCATACCACCATCTGGGTAACGATTTTAAAACAGATTTAACCCCAAAAGAACCTGAAGGGGTAATTTACACAAAAACTTTTTTCTTGGACTCTGATTTTGAGTCGCCAGAACTCAGTTTAATGGTAAAGTCCGTTAGTCCATACGAGATCAATGCTACTGAATACCTGGACAGGGTTTACATAAATGATGTGGAAGTTACCCTGCTCAACTGCTATTTTAAAGGACCTCCAGCATCTTTGTTTAATATAGATATAAAATTCGAAGATGACCTGAATAGAGGAATTGTCCCGGAAGAACTTAAGAACATATTCAAAAATAACGGATATCCATTATCTAATGATGCTTTTATTATTCCCTGGAAAGGAGAAAATATATGGACAGTATCCGATCCCTCAAGTTCACAAAAGTTTATCATCAGCAAAGAAGGAGGGAAGTTAAACGTTTACCCTCCTGCATATAGTCCAGAGCAGTCTGAATCTGCCGAAGTAGATATTTCATTCGACCCAGGTTTGCTAAAGCCAGGCAATAACACGATTAAAATAACCTCTGGCAGCAATAAGGATAACAGCAATTCCGATGACTTCGAGTTTTATCAACTTACGCTCAAAGGAATCCGGAAAACAGGATGGGTTCTGTCAGGAAAAGTGGAAGTCGGTGATGAACCTGTATTCCCTGCACGAGTTTACGTTTATCATCATGGAATCGGTGAACTTGTAAGCTCTTTTGAAACAACAAGACCCGACGGGTCGTATTCCCTAGTACTTCCAAACGGCGAATATGATGTCAAAGCGGAAGCATGGAATGAGTTTTCTAATCCGCAGTACGACACAAAAACTATTGTAATTAGTAACTCAAATGGTACACTTGATTTCAAAGCGTCCAGGTTTATTGCCAGTCTCCCAACGATTTTTGCTTTGTTGTTTATTCCTTTTATTGTGCCTTCTGTTATAGCAGGATTCATCATAGCAATATCTATTTACATATTCACTAAAAAGAGAAAAAAAGCAGTATTCGGATTCGTTATAGGAACTGTGGGCAGTTGTGTAACAAACCTGCTAATTCTGGGATATCAATTCGGCATGGTATTGTCATTGCTGCTGTCAGCGGGTATCACTTTCATATTAGTGGCAGTTCCGATTATTTTGTTGAACAGGAGGAAAGTATCATGAAAACAAGAATAAGAAATTCAAAAGTAAAATCAGGAGTGAGATGAATGGATGAAGGATTAGGACTTGTAATAGCGCTGCTACTATTTCTATTATTGATACCTATTGCTATTTCGTTTGTTATTCTCTATGCAATTTTAAGAGATAAAAAACTTGGTTTTGTAGGATCGATTATTGGATTTATAGGGGCTTTTGTGATTGGATTTGCCATTCCTGTTCGGGATGGACAGGGCATTATCTGGCTTCTTATGCGTATAGACATGGTGGCACAGTCGTCTCTCGCTCCTTTAGTAATGGCTATTTTTTTTGGTTTGCTAATGGCGTTCACAGGGTTTATTGTAATTAAGATATTTCGGAGATGACCCATGATTGAAGTAAGTGCCAGCAATGCTTCCGGCAGTATATACAGCCGGACGGAAGAGATGATGAACGGAGAAATCTTAAAATTTGATATGGGATACAACTCAAAAGCAAATATGGGACTAAAAATGAAAGCAATTGTATGCACAAAATATGGACCGCCGGAGGTTCTTCATCTCAAAGAGGTGGAAAAACCAACTCCCAGGGACAATGAAATACTAATAAAAATACATGCGACAACAGTAAATTACGGGGATACTCTTGCTCGAAATTTTAAAGATATCTCCCCTCGAAAATTCAACATGCCTTTTCTCTTCTGGCTCTTCGCGAAAATATATTTTGGTATCAGAAAACCAAAGATAACAATACTGGGGAATGAGTTTGCCGGGGAAATTGCATCAGCAGGCAAAGATGTAAAATCATTTAAGCAAGGCGACCGGGTTTTTGGATATCTCGGTCAGAATATGGGTGCTTATGCCGAGTATCTATGTATGCCTGAAGACGGGTGTGTAGCACTAAAACCCGCCAATATGACCTATGAGGAAGCCGCCGTCGTTCCTTATGGAGCAATAATGGCGTTGAATCTGCTTAGAAAAATGAATATCCATCCAGGACAAAATGTCCTGGTCAATGGAGCAAGTGGAGGGATAGGTTCAGCGGCGGTACAGCTTGCCAGGCACTTTGGAGCAGAAGTTACAGGAGTATGCGGCACCCCGAGAATAGAATTGGTGAAATCTCTGGGAGCAGATTCGGTCATTGATTACACCAAAGAGGATTTTACCCAAAGCGGGGAGACCTATGATCTTATTTTTGACATATTAGGTAAGAGTTCATTTTCACGTTGTAAAAGCTCGCTATCGCAAAACGGACGCTATCTTTTAGCCAGCTTTAAGATGAGACAGCTTTTTCAAATGCTATGGACTTCAATGATAGGAAGCAAGAGAATAATATGTGCGATTGCCTCAGGTAGTAAGGAAGATTTAATTTCCGTCAAAGAGCTTATTGAAGCGGGGAAGATAAAATCAATCATTGATAGACGCTATCCGTTGGAAAATACCGCGGAAGCTCACCAGTATGTCGAAACAGGAAATAAAAAGGGACATGTAGTCATAATTTTGGAGCATAATAACAAAACCTAGCAACCTTTGAGGAATACTTATGAAAGCAATTGTATACACAAAATATGGGCCACCGGAAATTCTTCAGCTCACAGATGTGGAAAAACCTACACCCAGAGACAATGAAATACTGATAAAAGTATATGCGACAACGGTACACATCGGGGACACAAGAATGCGAAGTTTCACAGTTCCTCGCTGGCAATGGTTCCCTGCGCGACTATATTTAGGTATTATAAAACCAAAAAGAAAAATACTAGGGATGGAGCTAGCTGGGGAAATTGAATCAGTAGGCAAAGATGTCACACGATTCAAGAAAGGTGATCAGGTTTTCGCATCTACCTCCTGGGCGAATTTTGGTGGGTATGCCGAGTACAAATGTCTGCCTGAAAACGGGATGGTGGCACTAAAACCGGCCAATATGACCTATGGGGAAGCCGCCGCTATTCCTAATGGAGGAGTTACGGCCTTGCGTATTCTTAGAAAGGCAAATATCCAGAGTGGTCAAAAAGTACTGATCTATGGTGCTTCCGGAAGTGTAGGTACTTATGCGGTACAGCTTGCCAAATACTTTGGGGCGAAAGTTTCAGGGGTTTGCAGTACTACGAATTTAGAATTGGTAAATTCTCTGGGAGCAGATTCGGTCATTGATTACACGAAAGAGGATTTTACAAAGAGCAACGAGCTTTTTGATATCATCTTTGATGCCGTTGGTAAGATCTCGTACTCAAAAAGCAAGAAAGCCCTTAGTCCTAACGGGAAGTACGTTTCGGTAATGGGTGGCCATATTGAAGACCATGAAAAGGCAGGTGTTGAAGCTCTAATTTTCCTCAAAGAACTCGTTGAGGCGAGGAAGATAAAACCGGTCATTGATAGAGTTTATCCACTGGAACAGATGGTCGAGGCTCACCGGTATGTGGACCAAGGGCACAAAAAGGGAAATGTAGTAATCACAGTAGAACATAAACAAAATCTAATAAATCAGGAGGAATTGAAATGACAAACAATAATTCAAACAAAATGAGGTACAGTACCAATTTTATGAAAAAATTCGTAGTAGCGTTTGTTGGGGTCATTGTAACGCTTCTTGGTCTGCTATGGTTTCTGCAAGGAGCAGACATTGTTCACCTAGATCCGATATTGTGTTTCTCGAATTGTGAAGTTATCACTGGTGGATCTCAATTTTGGGAAGCAACGGGAGCGATCGCTTTCATTATAGGAATTATAATAATTGGTGTTTCACTTAGAGGTAGAAAGTCACGAACATAGGGAGCGACCTGGGCTATATACATGTTATTGAAATCGGTTGATAAGAATATCGCTTTACTTTGTGGCTCTTGATGAAAGGTGTAAAAGTCCAGCAGAGTGCATAAAAAATGAAATCAGAAAAGTTTTGGGACAAGATGGCAAATAACTATGATCAGGTAGAAAAAAAAGATGAACAGACTTACATAAAGATCATTGAAAAAACTAAAAAGCACCTCAAAACCAGTGATATTATTTTAGATTATGGATGTGGGACTGGACTAATATCCAATGAAATTGCTGACAATGTGAAAGTGATCCATGCTATTGATACATCTTCTAAAATGATCGAGATTGCAAAACAAAAAGCAGATGGGCGCAAAATTGAAAATATAGACTATGTGCATTCAACAATATTTGATGAGAGATACAAGAGAGGCTCATTTGATGTGATCCTGGTTATTTATATTCTGCATTTATTAGAAAATACACCGAAGGTTATGCAAAGGATAAATGAATTATTGAAACCGGGAGGATTGATTATTTCTGCAACACCTTGTTTAGGAGAGAAGAGATTTCTAAGTGTTCTAATATCACTTATAAGTAAAATTGGAGTCATTCCAGATGTAAGAGCATTTAAAATTTCTGAATTAGAAGATACAATAACCAATGGATGTTTTGAAATTATTGAAATTGAATGTTTGCATCAAGGTTCACAACAATATTTCATTGTTGCAAAGAAGTTATAGAGAATATAAATAATAAAAAAAGGATAAATATGAAAAGGGGAATAAAATGAACTCGAACAAAAAGACCACGTATCATATGGGTGGCTTATGTCTGTAATGTACTACATATATGGATTAATTGTTGCAGCGATATTGATAACGGCAGTCCTGATCAAATACAGGAGCAAGAAAATCAGGGGAGAATGGATATTAGCCGGCTTTTTAATAGCCATTATATCTCTTCCACTCGGTCTGGTATTAACGCCTGTTATGCAAATTATGACACGCCTGTTTCTTCCTGAAGGAGGATTTAACCAGATATTTTCCGTTCTCTCGATGTTCATTATCATGTCTATATGTTACACTTATCTGAGAAAAGGTTCTGCAATCTTGTTTGTTAAAGTATCGGTCGTTTCTTTTCTTGTGTTGCTTCTTGTCACAGTGGTCTGGTTTTCTTTAAGCATGAGCGAAGGCGGGATGTTCATGGTTATTCAGGAGGTCACTATTCCGGCAGGTGAAAATGTCAGGTACATTGCAATAACCCAGGAAGAATTAGAAAAAATCCCGCCACTTAAAAAAGCAATGGATGCATACACACAATCCAATAACAGTGAATTTAAAGTTGATAATGAGGATCAGAGCATTGTGAGTGATTTTTTTGAGAAGAAACGGCATGAATCCAGGTTTTTATTCAGCATTTCGGGTGGGAATCCGGAAGAAAACCTGAACAAAGGTGTTGTTTCGCAAGAACTCAATAATGTGTTCATAACAAACAATTTTTCTCTCTCTGGAAATGCCTCTATCAATAAAATAAGTGAAACCAGATGGGATGTATTTGAAAAGCAGTACTTGTTTAGCATTTTAGATGAAGAAATAGAAAAAGAGTTGAATAAGATTGATATAGCGATGGGTGGGGAAATAAAAGAGATTAGAATACCTAAATTGAAGAATGTATTTGAGTCTAAGGGATTTTCAATTTCTGAGAATTATAGAGTTTGGAGAATCCCTGAAAAATGGAATATAATAGATGAGAGGGTAAACTATGAAATATGGAAACAGGATGGAAAACTGAATGTTTACACACAGGAGGAATTTACTTATGAGATATGGAAAGAGGATGGAAAACTGAACGTTTACGATGGAAAATCTTATCCTGATGCCACGTTTTTCAAGATTGGTGAAAAATATTATAGAATTTCTTCTTTCTTTGCGGATTGAAAATGAAATCAAGTGGTCGTAAAATCAAATATAACCCCAACCGAAAATGCTGCCGGATTTGAAACAGTTATAGCAATATCAATGCTTCTGACAATGTGCATAGCCGGGAGAAGGAGATAGTATGTGATAAAAGATATATTATTATCAAAAAAAACAGATGGTATAATATTAGAATAATGGCTATAGATAGTTCTTTAATATGAAATTTAATAAAAGAAGGTAAATTTATGACAAGAAAAAAATTAATTATTGGAATCATAATATTGGTAGCTGCTGTGCTGATAGTGAAGGAAATTATTGATTATCTCCCTTATTTCATAGGAGGAGCACCTTTATCAGTTTTTGGCATATCGAATTTTGATTCAAAAAACCATAGTGTAAATGTTCAAATTTTTGATTCAAATAATATATCTCTTTTCGATAAAACCTATGAATTAGGGGATTCGCAATCAGAAGCCTACACGGTACAATATCCCGAAAATGGATGGAAAGATGTTCACGAAAAAGAGAGGTTATTTCCAACAGGAACTTACACATTTATAGTGACGATGGATAATAATATTAGCAAGACACAACAAATAAAAATGGATGATGATAGGATTGCCTCTATCAATATAGATAATAATGGGAATATAGATATAAAAAGCTATATTACGTAAATTCTCAACAATTTAACCGGAGAAAATTATCAAGACAAAAGATGATTTTGAGAACGAAGTCAAACTAAACTCTCGAGTATAGGAAATTTATGAATAGAACTGTTAATAAGAGAATTAAAGCTGGTCTAATCGCATTGCTACTGGCTTTCCTCCTAGCGGTCACAGCTCAGGCAGCCATACCTGTCAGCCCCCCTGAATCCCGCTTTGTTTGGGAGCCCGGGGAAAACCTGACATTCACATGGATGAACGAGAATTTTGATGGTTTCTATTACGATGCGCAAAGCAGAACAGGTAACGAATTCCTTACCATAAAGCTTGATAACATAAAGGACAGGTCTATACCAAAAGACGGTATGATATATTCTACAACAGTTGAAACAGCCACTGCCAGATATAGTCCATTCGGAGAATATTCGGTTATTGGATTATTTGGAGAAAAATACCTGGCGGGATATCCGGAAGGTAAGAGCAAAATTACGGCTAAGAGCGGGATAAACCTCAACCAGCTCCATGGCATACTGATTGATGACGATGCCAGTTATTCCCTGGCTATGGGAAGCAACCTGGCCCTGAGTGAGGGTTATGTCCTTGAAATCACAGAGGTGAATGTAACCTGCGCTTGCGTGATTCTTTCACTAAAAAAGGACGAAATAAAGGTAGATACAGGTACAAGAAAAGTAGAAGCCGGGAAAAATTATATCTATGAGGCGCAGGGCCTGCCGATCATTGCTGTCCATATTGATTCTGTTTTTCAAGGGAAAGAAAAATCCTCGGTCACAATAAATGGTATTTTCCAAGTATCGCAATACGAAACGCTGGTCAGGAGAGGAGATAATCCTTTTGGAGTTATGCGGGTGACTAATATATCCGATAAAAGTATTACGATGAAAAATGCAGCAGGTATCGTGGAATTGAAGCCCGGACAAATTATCGATATTGGCGAAATCAATATGGGCGAATTAAAATTGAAAGTAGCGGATTCGGATACTCTCAGGGTTCATTTATACCAATATTGGCTCAATGAAAAAAGTAAACACAGGGGAGCTACAGGTTCAAACAACCTTACTTCCTGGGACGGTTTGAATTATGCAGGGTTTTTGTACGATGCAGATTCAGGTAATTATTCAGAGTCGCTTGTGATAACAAATATGACTGGCAGGAGGATACCCGAAGGCGGTCTCACCTATACAAGTTACAGGCTGAGGAAGGTGCCTTACGCCATTACTAATATGAAAGGCATAAAATCCGCAGGAACTGACGAGTCGTATGTCACATTCAGCCTGGGCGGGAATCAGTATGCAGTGAAAAGCAATGGGCTTGCAAGAATGTTGATAGCGCATGGTGATAGTATATCTGAAAAAAAGACACTTACAGTAGATGAAATTAATTTTAGGGAGGAAACAACATGGGAACTGGGTGAAGGATATGCTCTGACGGCTAAGGCAGTAGAAGTGAGTTCTAATCCTAGAAAAGCACGTCTGGTACTCAGCCGGAACGGTGTTATACTTGATGATATATGGTTGACAAGTGGAAATGCTTATAGATATTTCCAGCCTGGAGAAACCGGAACACCAAAACTTATCACATACCTTGATTCTGTACTTCAGAGCACCTCTGGTGTCGATATGATACAGCTTCGTTACACCTGGTTCGTGTCTGATAACGTCACCCAGATAAAAGAGGAGGATAGGCTGGGTGTGTTCAAAGTCACGGTAGTAGAGCCCGAGAGGATCGTATTAAAGAACAGGGTGCCGATCGAACTGAAAGCCGGAAGCAGTATAAACCTGTTCGGGAATCTCAGCTTTTTTGTGGAGAATTCGGATGAACTCAGGTTTTATCCGACCAGTGTGGGAGGTACGCAGGTAATGCCTGAGGGGGTTACTGAAAATTCAGTGCTGGAAACACCTGATGTAACCACTCCGGCTGGGACTTCCCCGGTTGGGGGCAGGGCAGAAAAGGCCTCCGGATTCGAAGCAGTTCTTTCAATCACGATAATCCTGGCAGTGTATATAGCCGGACGGAAGATGAAGTAAAAATGGAGAAATGATGTGGTATCAAGGAATAAAATTGTAACAACCGTTATAATATTGCTATTACTATCGGTTCTGTCCAGCGGATGTACCGGAAAAAAGTATATGGTTCCGGCACCAGGCTCATTGCAGAAAGAAGCAGTGGATGTCTCATCTCAAAACGTAACCCAATCATCAAAAGAAGAAAATATACCTGAAATTAGCATAACTTCCGTCTCAAACATTTACATGCATGATAATTTAGATGACGAAGAAATTTATTTATTCAGCTGGGAAAATGTGCCTGGGAACGAAAGTCACAACCTGTTGAGTTTTCTCAAGAACGAACTCCGTTTTGACTGGGTGGAAAATGCGCAAATCACTAAAACCGGTAAGGAGAATGGAACTATCCGTGTTTTCAGGCATAGAGACTCAATCGAGATAATGCTCAATAATGAGAGCGCACTCATGAAAATCGGGGATTTAGGCTGCTACAATTTGTGGGTAAAAGAGGAAAATGGCACTCATAACGTATATAACAAAAAACACGGGACTAAATATAATATTTCAGAAAGATATTATGCAGCATATGGCTTATCTATAAAAAACAATGGTTCAAACCCCATTGATTTTAAACTGAACGGGTTGCATCTGCATGAAGGCAGCCGGATATTCAATGCCACGTCTCTTGAACCTTATGATAAAAATTCAAGTTTATTAGAGGTATTGCAGGATCTCGAAAACGAAAATAAATTACAGGACACAACCCTGCTTCCCGGTCAAAGTTTAAATGGAATTGTGGCTTTTCGCGTTAATTCACTGTATAATAAATCATTTTTACTGAAGTACGATACAACGACTGTAACCTCAGCATCTTTTGAGAAAAGCATCGAAGCCCTCGCAGCAGCAGAATATTTTAATTACTCTGTGGCATTGGGCATACCTCCATACGACCTTTATCACCTCAATAACTCCTATAAACCAATATTTGACAATTACAATACCTGGGCGAACTGGGTGAACAGGAGTATTTTCGAAACCTTTCAAAAGTCTGACTTGGAGAGAATGAGAAAGTCGCCGCCAGATAATATACCCCGCATGGAGATGACCTATGCATTAAGGGTATTTCCCGAAAAAAATTTAACAATGTTTCCCTTAGCAACACAGGAATTTTCCACAAATCTAATTGTTATGGATGATACAGGAGAGGAAATGATCAATACATCCGGAATTACAGGAGTGGCAGTCCTGCAAGATCAGACATATACATTATTTGAACCCAGATGGAAACTGATCATGCCTCAAATGAATTTTTCCAATGCCTATGTAGTGCGGATTTCATTTTTGGGATATTCTTATGCCTCTGGTAGATTGAGCGTTAATAACCAGGATATCATACTCGATGATAAATTGAATATAATCGTAGTAAGAAATTATCCGGTTCATTTTAATGTAGATTGATCATGGTTTTCAAGAACCGCCTGGTCAGGATACGGTAGCTGGGAAGAGGATATAGGAGATGCGAAATCATGAAAATAAATTCGATATGTAAACCTGTGTTTTTTTCAGGAATAATAGCCCTGTCACTCTTATTGTTTGCAGGAAGCGCGGGCGCAGCACCATCCGAAGACTGGAACAGGACTTTCAGGGACGCAGGTAATTCCTCCGCTTACTCAGTCCAGCAGACCCCAGATGGAGGTTATCTCATTTCGGGCTCTACCTGCTCTTCGTATGAGCCGTTGCAATGCAGTCCGTGGCTTCTCAAGACGGATGCAGACGGTAACGAACTGTGGAACAAAACATTCTCAAGTGATTACGGAACTCGCTCTCTCCTTCAGACCGCAGATGGAGGATATATTTTTGCGGGCAGGTCGCTCGTAAAAGTCGATGTAAACGGCAGCGAGCAGTGGGCTAAGACAATTGGCGGAACCATCTATTCTGTTCAGGGGACTTCGGATGGAGGGTATATCGGCGCCGGAATAATTCCGGAAGCGCCGGGGAGCGACCATCCCAATGGCTGGCTCATCAAAGTAGATGAAAACGGTGATGAGCAATGGAACAGGACATTCTGGGGATTGGGCTTTTGCATAATAGAATCTGTCCAGCAGACCGCAGATGGCGGATATGTACTTGCAGGCTATAGAACAGGTCGTGAAGATTGGGGTGGTTCATGGCTCATTAGAGTGGATGCAAATGGTAACGAGTTGTGGAACAGAACGTTCGGGGCGTGGAACAGGACTTTCGGAGGTCTCGGGGAATGGACTAACTCTGTCCAGCAGACCACAGATGGAGGCTATATACTGGCAGGACGCGGTTTCTTGTTAATTAAGACTGATGCAAACGGTAATATGCAGTGGGGCAAAAACAAGAAATTCAAAGGAAAAGAACTTGCTGTGGCAAATTCTTTCCGGCATACCTCGGATGGAGGGTATATTATAACCGGAGATGCATATTCAGAAGGGGGCTTCAATAAGGAAAGCTGGCTCATGAAGGCAGATGAAAACGGCAACGAGCAATGGAATATGACGTTCGGGGGAGCGCAGAATTCCGAAGCGTATTCTGTCCAGCAGACAAAAGACGGAAGCTATATAATTGCAGGTACAACCTTCTCGAGCACTGGTGGAAGTTATGCATGGCTGAGAAAAGTTAGCGGAGAACAAAACGGAACTTCAAAAACTCCGGGCCTGGCTGAACCGCTGATGGCGAGACAAACAGCAACGTTTACAGCAGGCCCGACACAAACCCTGACGGCAGTTCCAGCCGAAACCAGTACAGTAACCACTCCCGAAAAGGCTGCCGGGTTTGAGGCAGTTCTGGCAATCGCAATACTTCTGGCAGCAAGGCGAAAGGAAAGGTAAACGCCTGGAAAGGAAAAGCCATTAAGGAACCTGCATGGAAAAACCTTTAAATACCCCTAAACAGATTATATAATGCTAATTTTCTCATTTTTAGTGATGAGGTATTTAAGAGGTATTTAAAATGGATAACATGGAATACAAAGGAACCACCACAATCGGGTTAGTTTGCGATACAGGTGTAGTTTTGGCTACAGAGAGGAGAGCTACGATGGGGCACTTTATTGCAAGTAAAGATGCAAAAAAGGTCTACCAGATAGATGACCTTATAGCAATGACCACAGCCGGCTCGGTAGGAGATGCACAAAGACTCGTAAAATGGATGCAAGTCGAATCAAAACTTTATAAAATGCGCAGGGAAGAGCCCATGACCGTGAAAGGACTAGTCAGCATGCTTGCGAATATCCTGAGCGGCAATAGGTATTATCCTTATTTTGTACAGCTTCTTGTCGGCGGGGTTGACAAAAACGGGCCCGGCATATATTCACTTGACGCAGTTGGCGGAATAATTGAAGAGAAAAAGGCAGTGTCAACAGGCTCAGGTTCACCAATGGCTTACGGCGTGCTTGAAGATAGATATAAAGAAAATATGCCTATCGATGAAGGGGTCGAACTTGCCGTACGTGCATTGCACAATGCCATGAAACGTGATTCCGCATCCGGTGATGGTATCAATGTAGTAAAAATCACTGCTGATGGATATGTTGAGGTAGAAGACGCCAAAGTTAAGAAATTGCGCGATACCTTTACATAACTTTTTATTTTATTTTTTTGTATCCTGGAAGGAAAACAACGATGACAGTTGAAGAAGTATTAAATGATTTAAAACAGAAAATAAGGGGACATCTCCCCAAAGATATAACCATATCCGATGTGGATTTTGAAGGCCCGGAGCTTGTTATATACACCGAAGAGCCAAGGAAATTCGCGGATAATGGCGATATCATTAAGAGCCTTGCAAAGGAATTGAGAAAACGACTTGTGGTCAGACCTGACCCGAAAGTCCTTGCCCAGCCTGAGGAAGCGATTACCGCAATTTCAAAAATCGTTCCACCCGAAGCGGGAATATCGAACCATTTTTTTGATGTTGATACAGGGGAAGTAATAATCGAAGCCGAGAAGCCGGGTCTTGTCATAGGCAGGCATGGCGAAACTCTGCGGGAAATCACAAAAGATATCGGATGGACGCCAAAAGTAGTCCGGACGCCTCCTATGAAATCAACTACGGTGAATAATATCCGCCAGTTTATGCGCACCAATAAGGATGAGAGAAAGGCGCTTCTTAAAACCATTGGCAGAAAGATACATCGCGGTATCTCTTCCAAGGATAAATGGGTGAGAATGACCACCCTGGGCGCATGCCGCGAAGTAGGACGCAGCTGCTTTTTACTGTCAACCCCTGAAACCAGAATATTGATCGACTGCGGCGTAAACGTAAGCGGGGAAGATAATGGGACGCCGTATCTTTACGTGCCCGAAGTGCAGCCAATAAGCCAGATAGATGCCGTTATACTGACGCATGCGCACCTTGACCACATTGGTCTTGTGCCTTTGCTGTATAAATACGGTTTCGAAGGGCCGGTTTATTGCACTCCGCCTACACGCGACTTAATGGCGTTATTACAATTGGACTATATCGATGTCGCTGCCCGTGAAGGAAGGAAAATCCCATACGAATCAGCCATGATACGCGAAGTCCTGAAACATACTATTACACTGAATTACGGGGATGTTACGGATATTGGTCCTGATATGAAGCTCACATTCCATAACGCGGGCCATATACTGGGCTCTTCCGTCGCGCATTTCCATGTAGGCGACGGTTTGTACAATATTGCTTTTACCGGGGATTTCAAATATGAAAAAACACGCCTGTTTGACCCGGCAATTAATGACTACCCACGCGTTGAAACTGTTGTAATGGAAGCAACATACGGCGGCTCAAGGGACATGCAGCCATCAAGAAAGGATGCAGAAAGGCACCTGCAGGAAATAGCGAAAGAGACTCTTGATAACGGGGGAAATCTCCTTATCCCGACATTTGCCGTAGGAAGAAGCCAGGAAGTCATGATTGTGCTTGAAGAAGCCATACGCAAAGGATTCATCGGGGATGTCCCTGTCTATCTTGACGGCATGATATACGAAGCCACTGCAATTCATACCACACATCCCGAATACCTGAATAATGAACTCAGGAACCAGATTTTCCACAAGGGCATGAACCCATTCCTTGCAAAATGTTTCGTTCAGGTGGATTCAAAAGAAAAACGCCAGAGAATCATAGATGACCGCGAACCCTGTATTGTTCTTGCAACTTCAGGCATGATGAACGGCGGGCCGGTCATGGAATATTTGAAAGCATTCGGGCCTGAAGAGAAGAATACGCTGGTTTTCGTAGGTTACCAGGCTGAAGGCACACTTGGCAGGCGCATCCAGAAAGGCTGGAAGGAAATACCCATGCACGCCGGCGGAGGGAAGACGGAAACGGTAAAAATCAATATGCATATTGATACAGTTGATGGATTCTCAGGTCATTCGGACAGGATGCAGCTTATGGAATTTGTCAGGAAAATGAGACCCAGGCCGGAACATATCATAACCCAGCATGGGGATGAGAAGAACTGCATGGACCTGGCAAGTTCGATATACAGGAAGTTCAAGATAGAGACGCGGGCGCCGATGAACCTTGAGACGATAAGGCTGGCTTAGGGTTTCTGGGTTTTTTTATTTTTAAAGGATGTTAAACAGTCATAATGGCATGCTTTTGCAAAAACTATGTCATTGATAATAGCAAGGTTTTTAATAAACTAAGTCATTTATAACATCATGGATATCGAAGAAATAAAAAAAATAATCATTGATCAAAGAGAAGAGATTGATGATACCTTCAAGAAGAAAATAATAATAAACAGGGAGATACCGAAAGAAGAACTGTTAAAGTCCCTTGAACATCCGAATATACTGGCGTTATTGGGGGTAAGAAGGTGCGGGAAATCAATGCTTTCCCATATGCTCATCAGGGGACGTAAATACGGATACATTAATTTTGACGATGAAAGAGTTTTTGGAATCGAGGTAGAAGACCTGAACAATGTTTTACAGGCGTTTTATGAACTATATGGAACAGACCTGGAGTATTTGATTCTTGATGAAATCCAGAATGTTCCCGGGTGGGAACTATTTGCCAATAGGCTCAGAAGGACAAAAATGGTTATCCTGACAGGAAGCAATGCAAAACTTTTGTCCGGGGAACTGGCAACGCATTTAACCGGAAGATACGTGGATTTTACATTATACCCTTTTTGTTTTAAAGAATTTTTAGAATTAAAAGGAGTGAAACCGGATATTTACTCGACAAAAAGCATAGCTGAGATAAAAAACACACTGAGGGAATACATCAAAATCGGCGGATTCCCCGAAGCTCATATTTTTGGAAAAGGAATGACCACAAGGATATATGAAGATATAATACACAAAGACATAATCTCACGGTACAGGATAAAGAATAAAAAGACATTTTCTGATATTGCAAGATACCTGATTTCAAATTTTTCAAGCGAATTTACCTTCAGTAAATTGAAAAACATAACAGACACAAAAAACGTCCACACAGTAAAAAACTATGTCGAATATCTGGAATCGTCATATCTCATTCTGCCTGTAAAAAGGTTCACGTTTAAATTGAAAGAGCAGATGTTAGCTCCCAGAAAAGTCTATTGTATAGATACAGGTATTATAAATTCGATAGCTTTCAAGTTTTCAGAGGATATTGGAAAGGTCATGGAGAATCTGGTTGCAATAGAACTTCACAGGAGAAAATCTTATTATGGCGCAGCAGAGGTTTATTACTGGAAAGACCACCAGCAAAAGGAAGTGGATTTTGTACTGAAGGAAGGGGATGCAATAAAAGAATTGATTCAGGTGAGTTATGCGTCAAGTGAAAATGATATTGAGGAACGGGAAATAACGGCTCTGCTCAAAGCATCGGAGGAGTTAAATTGCGGAAATCTGAGTATAATAACGTGGGATTATGAAGGGGATATCGGAAACATAAAATGTTTACCTTTATGGAAATGGCTGCTCATGGCGCCTGATTTTTCAAATTATTCATTAAAGTCGTGAGTTTCGCAAACTACACCTGTTTCTCGAAGTGCTCATACCCCTGCGCTTTCATTTCTTCCAGCCTGCCATCAGCCTTTTCAATGAAAAATCCCTCTTCAACAACTTCCCCGATAACGGTTAGAGGGCAGGCTTTTCTTGCCTTCTCAATCTTATCCGGCGCAACTGTAAATAGAAGCTCAAAATCCCCGCCTGTATAAACAACCGCTTTTAGCAGTTCCCCGCCTTTCAATAATTTCTTGACAGCGGGCAGCACAGGGAGCCTGCTTTCATATATTTTAAATCCCACGCCGCTTGTTTTGCCAATGTCATGAAGTGAAAGAGCAAGCCCGTCGCTTATATCCATCATGGAGGTAACTGCGCCGCTCTCCGCAAGCGCCATGCCTTCATTTATTCTCGGAAAAGGTTCTAACAGCGCCTTCAAAATCTCCTGACTGACCGGGATTTCCTTGTCCAAAGCGATGAGCGCTGCCCCTGCCGTGCCAATATTACCTGTCACGCATACAAAATCCCCTATTTCTGCCCCGCTTCTGCGAATGAGCAAATCCTTATTTACAAGCCCGAACGCCGTTCCCACCATCGTGAGCTCATCATTGGAATCAGTATCTCCCCCTATTATTTGCGTCCCGGACTTTTCGGCGCACTCATCCATGCCCCTGGCTATCTCCTCGATAAAACCAAGTTCGGTATCAGGCGGAATTCCCATAGCCATTACAACGCCAAGAGGCCGGGCGCCTTTGGATGCAAGGTCGCTCAGGTTAACCGCAACCGACATCCATCCTATCTGCCGTCCGGTCATCCGGAGAGGAAAATCAGTCTTGCGATGAAGCATGTCGGTGGTGATGAGAAGGTAATCCTCACCTCCAATATCAAGTACCGCGCAATCATCTTCTCCTGCCCCCAGGATTGTGTTCTCCTGTCTTGCAAGTAATTTCGCTATGCGCGCTATCAATTCCCGTTCAGTGAGTTCGCTGGCTTTCATTCAATGATAATTTACTTCAATCATTATTGAACTTATCTTTTATTCTTGCACCATGTTTATAAAGAATAAGGGCTCAGTAAATCGTAATGAACACAGTAGCCGGCGACGAGGAAATGCCACTCGTTGAGCATATCAAGGAATTGCGCGCAAGATTGATGACGGTTGCGATTCCCGTTATAATAATTACCTCAATTTCATATTTTTTTTCAGGTGAACTGCTCCAGTTGATATGGAATCAAACAGTCCGGGTACCCATGACCATTTATGCTCCGATGGATTTGATTGTCACGAGATTGACACTCTCCCTTGTATGCGCCTTATTTATCGGGATACCGCTTGTGGTTTATGAAGTTTTTATGTTCATCGGGAAAGGGCTTTACCCGAATGAAAAAATGTTTTTTATCAAGATTGTGCCATTTTCTTTTATCCTGTTCACTGCCGGGGCTATGCTTGCTTATTTTGTGGCGATACCGCTGATATTCAAATACACGATAATGTACTCAATCGACGTGGCAGCCCCGCAGATTTCCGTGATAAAGACGATTTACACAATACTAACGCTGGTACTCGGTTTCGGGATTGTCTTCCAGTTCCCGCTTCTCACGGTTTTTGCCATCAAGATGGGTATTTTAAAATATGAGTCTATCAGGGGAAAGCGTACAGTAATATATGGCATCCTTCTGGCATTTGCATTATTTGTTTCACCTGACCCTTCAGCTATTTCAGAATTGATTGTGGCTGCGGCGCTTGTTGTATTATTTGAATTTAGCCTCGTGATAGCTAAATATTTATGATATTATAAATAAGCCACATCTGTATCCGGGAAATTTGTTCGTATAGTTCCATATGAAATAAAGCTTAGTTACTAAAATCACATTTAAAAAATGAAATAAATTATCAATTTTTAATTAATTGTTAATCTGAATAATTCAATAATCGGGAAGTATAGATGATTTTACCTTACAGCTTTTCATCATAATGATAATATTAATAATTAAATTTTTCCAAAAGAAATAAAGGGGTAGAATAAAGAGACTGTTATATTGAAAAACAAAATCATCTAGGTTTATAAAATTCATTTTTTCTAAAATGCGCAAACCTTATGAGTGTTTAAAAACCATTATGGTAAAACGTGATAGAAAAAACCATTGCAGGATTGAAAGTTGGAGACGGTCAACCTGTAAGAGTAATGGGCGTAATAAATCTAAGCAGCGAGTCTTTTTATAAGGGTTCTGTTGTTCTTTCGGATTCTGTTCTTGATGCAGCACTTAAAATGATAGATGAGGGGGCTGATTTCATAGACGTGGGCGCCCGCTCAACGTGGCCGCTTGCCAAAAAAATCTCAAAGGAAGAAGAGCGGTCACGGCTTATTCCGGCAATTAAAAAATTGCAGGATATTACGGCCCCTGTATCCGTGGACACGATGTTTTCTGATATTGCCGGGGAAGCGCTTGACGCAGGTGCAGAAATTATCAATGATGTCAGCGGTTTTACGGCTGACCCGAAAATGCTTGGGGTTGCAAAAAACCACGACTGCCCTGTGATACTGATGGCCAGCAATAAAGTGCCGGGCGACCCCGTGGGCATGGATGCTGTGATGGACTCTCTTTTTAGGATTATATCGGGAGCCGAAGGTGAGGGAATAGCCCCGGATAACATTATAATAGACCCTGCCATCGGGAAGTGGACGCCGGCGAAACTGCCGATGTACGATTATGAAACAATAGGCACTATCCAGCGGCTTCGTATTTTTGATAAACCAATACTTGCCGCAATATCCAGGAAGTCATTTATTGGTGAAACGCTAAATAAGCCTGCAAATGAAAGGTTATACGGAAGCCTTGCCGCAGCAGCGATTGCGGTAAGAAACGGCGCGCATATAATCAGGACGCATGATGTTGAGCCTACCTTGGATGCTGTCAGGGTTGCACAGAGGGTGAGAGCAAGATTGCCTGTGGTCAAATCAGGCAGTTATGAAGCCGAATTGCTTGAGATAATAAATAAAGAAGATTGCTCAAGAGCAATGCGTTCCATCGGAGCGACACAGGCAGGCAGCCAGGTCATGAAGAATAAAACGGTTTTGTATAATATCATGCTGAAGAACATAACCGCAACCGAAGCATTGATAATAAAACAGGAAATGCTTGCAAGAGGAGGAGATGCGGCTCTTCCGCGCAAGGCTGTATCACACGAAATAGATAAAGTAAATATTGTTATAATGGGGACACAGCTCCAGATTGAGAGGCTTATTATAAAAATAAAACACCAGGTGAGGGAGCTGCCTTTGATTGCTGAAATGCTCCGTGAATTAATAAACAAGAAAAACGACGCAGTTTTTGGATATTCAAGATAAGAATGATAATTTCAAGCCAGAAAAAATTCAAAGAACTCCTGAGAGCGCTAAAAGAGAGAAACATTTTCATAATCGGGTGTGGGAAATGCGCAACAAAGCTCCATGTCGGGGGCGAACCCGAAGTTCTCGAAATGCGAAAAAAGCTTACTAAGGCCGGGAAAAACATTGTCGGATGGATGGTCATGAGTTCTGCCTGCAATATAAGTTCGTGGGACGATGTACTTGCCAAAAATCCGGAGATTGGAAAGTCGGAAGCGCTGCTGGTTATGTCCTGTGGCGGAGGGGTATCGCTGATTTCAAGCCTTTCTGAAAGGCAGGTTTATCCGGCGCTTGATACGGAATCCCTCGGCGGGGTGCGCCTTGAAGATACTATGAAAGAATTGTGCGGTATGTGCGGTGAATGTACGGTATGGGAATTCGGGGGAATATGCCCTGTTTCGCAGTGCCCCAAGGGGCTTTTGAACGGACCCTGCGGCGGTGCTATGGAAGGAAAATGCGAAGTTGATGAACGCACATGTGCCTGGGATGAAATATACGAACGCCAGAAGAAACTCGGGAAGCTTGAATATCTTGGGATTGTCCAAGAACCAAAGAACCACTCAAAAAAGAAGCGGAGGCAGGCGGTTTGAGCTTTGAGTCAAAGCTGAACAAGGGTAAATTTGTGGTTACTGCCGAGATAAGCCCGCCAAAAGGAACCGATACAGGAGACTTGTTAAAAGATGCAAGTATGATAAAGGACTTTGCGGATGCAATTAATGTCACCGATAACCAGCGGGCGATTATGAGGATGAGCCCGGTTGCGGCGTGCAGCATCCTTGAAAGCAAAGGATTTGAAACGATTATGCACCTGACGTGCAGGGACAGGAACAGGCTTGCGCTCCAGTCAGAACTTCTCGGGGCATATGCGCTTGGAATAAAAAACATTCTTGTAATGTCAGGCGACCATCCCGTAAAAGGCGACCATGAAGGCGCCAAACCTGTGTATGATATGGATTCGGTGCAGCTTCTTGGCATGGTTCAAAAGTTAAACTCTGGTTTTGATTTTTCAGGCAACAGGCTGGATGGCAGTACAGATTTCTGTGCCGGAGCTGTGACAAATATTGAACTGAATGAGATTGCACTTATGAAACTTGAGAAAAAAATAAGCCAGGGTGTGCGTTTTATCCAGACCCAGGCTGTTTTTGATATAGAAAAATTTTCAGTCTTTCTGGATAAGATAAAGGATACTGGCATAAGCAAAAGCTGGATTATAGCAGGCATAATTCCGCTGAAATCAGAAAAAAGCGCCTTGTTTCTTAATAAAAATATTGCAGGCATTAAAGTCCCGGAAAATATAATTGACCGGATGAAAAATGCAAGAGACCCGGAAATGAAAGGGATGGAAATCGCCGCAGGATTAATAAAAGAATTACATGGCATGTGCGGGGGCGTTCATATAATGCCAATCGGCAACCATGAAAAAACAAAAAATATTCTTGAAATGGCGGGCATAATATGAAAACGCAGGTAGAACAGGCACTGGAAGGCACCATAACCGAACAGATGATATCGGTTGCCAAAGTGGAGAATATCGATATCGAGGTTCTGCGCAAGTGCATTGGAAACGGAAGTATCGTTATCATGAGCCGTGGAGATTGCTCTGTCGGAATCGGCAAAGGTCTTGCAACGAAAGTGAATGTCAATATCGGGACATCATCTTTAAAAATAAATCCTGATGAAGAGGTTAAAAAAGCAAAGCTTGCGGAAAAATATGGCGCCGACACGATTACAGACCTTTCTATGGGCGGTAATATCGCAAAAATACGCCGGAAAATATTTGAAAATACAAGGCTTCCCATAACCACAGTCCCAATATATCAGACTGCTGCTGAAAAAGGTCTTGAAAACATGACTTCCGGGGATATTATCCAAAATATAAAGCAGCAGGCAGAGGAAGGAGTTAGTTCCTTTGTGCTCCACTGCATAAATAATAAAACTCTTGGTACTCTAAAAAAGAGGAGACGGATAATGGGTGTTGTCTCAAAAGGCGGGTCGATTACCAGCGCTTATATGATGATAAACAAATGTGAAAATCCGTTTGTTGAAAAATTCGATGAGATTTTAAAAATCCTGAAAAAACATGACATCGTGCTCTCACTCGGAAACACGATGCGAAGCGGGTGCATACACGATATGCGGGATAAGGCGCAGCTTAGCGAAATTAAACAGAATGTGGAGCTTGCAAAACAGGCGAACAGGGCAGGAGTGCAGGTGATTATCGAGGGCATGGGAGGGCATGTGAGCGCCGACAGGATAGCCAGGTATGTAAAATTTCATAAACGCCAGTCGGATTTTCCACTTTTTGTAGCAGGACCCCTGCCCACAGACATTGCGGTAGGATACGACCATATAGCCGGAGCCGTAGGAGCGAGCATGGCAAGCGGCGCGGGAGCGGATTACCTGTGTTATATTACGCCATCCGAGCATCTCGGGCTTCCAGGCCCGGAACAGGTAAGAGAGGGGCTTATCGCTTTTAAGATAGCGGCGCATATAGGCGATTCGATAAAATACGGACTGGACGAGAAGGACAAAAACCTTGCAAGAAAAAGAGCAAACCTTGACTGGGAAGGGCAGATGGACTATGCCATCGATGGTGATAGGGCAAGGGCTTTAGCGCCTGATGAGGGGCCATGCACCATGTGCGGGGATTTCTGCGCCATAAAAATAATGAAGGAGTTTGGAACATGCAATTATTCGGAATAAAAACCCCTCTGATAAAACCGGGTGATGATATGGTTTCGGTCATGGTTAAATCCATGAAAGCAGGCGGCATTACACCGCAGGATAACGACATATTCGTACTTGCCGAATCGGCTGTGGCGAGCGCTGAAGGAAGGGTCATAGACCTTGAAAGCGTGGTTCCGTCTGAAAAAGCGATTGAACTCTCAAAGCAGTACGAAAACGACCCGCGAAAAATGGAGCTTATTATCCGTGAATCAGATGAGATTCTTGGGGGGATACCCGGTGTTGTGGTGACTATTACAAAAGGAGTGCTTTCACCAAGTGCTGGAATAGATAATTCCAATGCCCCTGAAGGACATGTTGTATTGCTGCCCGAAACCCCGAAAAAAAGTGCTTTTGAAATCAGGGAAAAACTGATGAAGAAATACAGGTGTAATCTTGCCGTGATTATCGGCGATAGCAGAACGCAGCCGCTGCGCCTCGGTTGTGTGGGTATTGCGCTTGGCTGCGCCGGGATTGAGCCCGTGGAGGATATGAGGGGGAGAAAAGACCTTTTCGGAAAACCCCTTTTGATAACGCGGCGCGCCACCGCAGATAATCTTGTTTCAGCGGCGCAGATAATAATGGGGGAGGCGGATGAAAGCACGCCTTGTGTGCTTATCAGGGGCGCACCTGCGGTATTCTGTGATGGCAGCGTGGATATACCGCAGATTTCACGGGAAGAGTGCTTATATTTTGCATGTTTTGATAAATAAAATTGGATTTTCTGCATCCTGATATAACAAAATATATCAACCTGAATAGTATATTTAATGGACAGATGATATGAATAAAATAAAACAATATTTAATCTCAATATTTTTGATAATTTTGTTAGTCAATAATGCCTATGGTTTTGCGGGGATGACAGCCAATAAATCCACAGCACAACCGGATTTGATTAATAGTACGGAATCGGACCAGGATATAGTATTGGTACAGAATTTAATAGAAGTTGATACTGTCCAATTGAAATCCCAGAACAAATTGTATGTTAGGGAGACACTGATTTTCAGTAATGGGGGAACCAGGAATTTTTCCGGGTTCCTTAGAACCTGGGTGCAAGATGGGGCCGAAGGTATCAGGGTCGGGAAAATCCAGATGACGATGGGTGCCATGCCGGAACCTATCGTCTGGAAACAGAATGGGAATATTATCAGCTGGCAGGATTTTCTGAAATCCAATGATCGTCTCCCTCCTCTTTATATTGTGGAATATGTCCTCCCGGTAGAACCTAAAGGAACCTTCTCCAAAACAAAACAATATTCAAAAATGTTCCTTTATCCAACACTAATAACCAAAAAACCAAACAGTATCGTACTTAAAATAACACCGGATAAAGAAGAAAGTGCAGCTATTAAAGATGATAAGGGGAACAGTATCGCTTCCTCAGGGAATCCAAGAGAAGAAGATAACAGCATCATATATGGCTGGGAAACCCCGCAATTTAATGAAATGAATATCGCCATCTCAAGCTCCACAGTCACACCTTCAGGAATTGCAGGTTATGTGATTCTTGGGCTCCTGATTATACTTATATTTTCATACCCGGTCATCAGGAAAAAGAATGAAAAAATCAGGGCTCTTGAAGAAAAAATCATGACCTCGCTTAAACGGAAAGAAACAGTAGAAGAGACTGCCGGGGAAACAGGCGGGGAAGTCGTTGATGAAACTACTGAACTTTCGCCGGAACCGGTTGAAACGGTCGGGGAAGATACCGAATTTGAGGGAAAAACCAGGGAAGAACTTGAGGCCTTGAAGGATGAAACTCTTTCCAAGCTCAGCGAACTGAATAAGGAATACGAGTCAGGAAACCTGCTGGATGAGGAATATGAGGAACTCAAGAAATCCAACCAGGAAAAAATTGATAAAATTACCAGGAGAATAGAAAAACCCTGATAATTTTATCCCATCATTTTTAAGAAATATTCGTGGATTCTTAAATCAACGGTCAATTCAGGATGGAATGCCAGAGCAAGTATGTTTTTCTGTCTTGCCGCAACAATATGACCCCTGTATGTTGAAAGGATTTCTACACCCTTTCCTGCTTCTGTAATACAGGGCGCGCGGATGAATATTGCATTAAATGGTTCTGTGAGCCCCTTAAAATCCACGAGGGATTCAAAGGATTCTTTCTGCCGCCCGAATGCGTTCCTGTTGACATGGATATCCATCAGTGAAAGTAAAGGCTGTTTTGTCTTTTCAACCTGTTCATCCCCGTGTTTTGCAAGCAGCACAAGTCCTGCGCATGTTCCCATTACAGGAATACCTGAATTAGCGGCTTTCCTGATTTCGGATGAGATGCCTTCCCTTTCCATGAGCCTTCCAAGCGTGGTACTCTCACCTCCGGGAAGGATTAATGCATCGCATGCAGGCACAATGCCTTTATGTTTTATCTTTACGACCTCTGCTTCCAGTTTTGCCTGTCTTAATGCCTTTTTTAGGGCATCAACGTGTTCTTCTACGTTTCCCTGGATTGCAATGACACCGATACGCATGCATCTACCATATTGAATGATAATATAAATAAGTAGAGCAAAAAGTTATGGCAACGAAGACCTGATAATTGAAAAAAATAATTAAAAAATGTATATTGTCAGGATTATTTTGCTTTTGCGGCTTATTCTTTTTTGGTTGTGCTAATCTTAAAGATAGAATACATGGCACAGTAACCTCCTAAATATTGTTCATGCACATATTATAAAAGGCTTTCTATGATATTATATACTTATAGTCGGATAAATTAAAATTCAAAGACATATTTGTCATGGAACATAAATTTATATCAAATGGGCTCTATTAAACTTTCGGATGAAGGAACTAGCCGATATCAGGAAAGCATCAAGACCGTCCGTTGCTGTAATCGGTCTTGGGGGTGCTGGGTGCAATATTATAACATATCTATCACAGAAAAGTATTGCAGGCGCCAAAATAATAGCAGCCAACACAGATATAACGCATCTTGTTTTGCAGCGGGCTGATAAATTGCTGCTCATGGGAAAAGAAAGAAGCAGGGGTAAAGGATGTGGTGGATTCCCCGAAGTGGGCGCGGAATGCGCGCGCGAAAGCGCAGAAGAAATCAGGAAAGAACTTGAAGGCAGCAGCATCATATTCATTGTTGGAGGGCTTGGCGGAGGAACGGGTACTGGTTCTGCGCCTGTGGTTGCTGAAATTTCCCGCAGCATGGGCGCTGTCACAATCGCATGCATGACACTGCCTTTTGAAATAGAATCCTTAAGACGTGAAAATGCAAAAAAGGCAATCGCATCCCTCTCACAGACATGCGATTCTGTCGTATTGATAGATAACACGAAATTGAGGAAAGTGGCGGGAAAATTGCCCCTTAAGGCTGCTTTTGCAGTAGCGAACGCATTAATCGGCTCATTCATTAAGGGTGTATCGGAAACTATTACAGAACCAAGTCTTATGAACCTTGATTTCGCGGATTTAAAAGCCGTCCTCGAAAAGGGAGGTGTATCCTCATTCGGGATAGGGGAAGCGGAAGGCATAGACCGCGTTGAAAAGTCAGTATTACGGGCGATAGATGCTCCGCTGCTTGAAATTCCTGACCTTTCTTCCGCACACGGATTGCTTATCCATATCACAGGCGGGCAGGACATGACGCTTGAGGAAGTCGCAAGAGTGGGCGAGTTGATGGCAAAGCACGTCCCGGGCACGAAAAGAATTATATGGGGCGCAAAAGTGGATGATACAATGACAGGACGCATCCGCATAATGGCATTATTTGCAAGCGTGGGCAATCCTTTTGAGTCATAGTTGAGATAAACAATCTTCAAGCGTGCCATTCCCCATAATATTCGGATTTATCCCATGTTTTCGCATAATATCAGCGGTTTTTTGTCCTATTGCAATAACTTTGAGCTTTTTTGCATGTTCCGGCGCGAAGCCTGAAAGTTCAAAGGATTTTGCACTGGTGAATATTACCGCATCAACATCGTCTAATATTTCTACAATGCTGTTGCCGGCTACCAGCCGATATGCAGGCGTCTCGATTACGGTCGCGCCTCCGGATATCAGGGAGCTTACCAGTTCAGGATTTGGCACTTCGGCGCGGGCGATGCCAATTGTCTTGCCTTTTATGTCGCCAAGATATTGCGCAAAGTTATCGGATGAGAATTTATCTATAATTTCACTTCGCATTCCGTATTCTTCAACTTTCTTTGCTGTTTTCGGGCCTACGCTTACGATTCTCACATTTTTCCCCGGTTTTATTATTTCAAAAAGTTTTTCAACACCGAGCGAACTTGTGAATATCAGGATATCGATTTTATTTCTTGAAATCATCTCAGCCAGATGGGAAAGAGGCGCGGGGTCGGTGGGCGGCGCGGCGCGCATTGTGGATACTATAACCGCTTCATGACCGTATCGCCGGAATAGCTCCGGGATACCTTCTGATTTTTCTTCAAGTTTGGTGACTGCGATTTTCACGGAACTGAGATTAATTCATTAAAGCATAATGTTTGTGTATTTCAAGAAAAGAGGCTTGCAAGGGGGTCTTATATTAGCGAAACTTAAATTTATATCACCGTAAAGTACGCAAAAAGCGCAAAGCATGGGAATAATAATTTTTATTTTGCATTAGTAATGAATAATTTTATTAAAAAATGTTCATTAGTAATGAAAACTTATAAATAATATTGAAGCCATTCCGCATCTAATGAATATAAGAATACTCAAAGAAATTATTGTGCAGCAAAAAACCGAGCTTGATAGAAAAGAAAGAGGACTGGAAAGAGACTCTTTAAAGGATATAGAAAAATATCTCAAACTTCCGCATGCAGTCGTTATAATCGGTGTTCGACGAAGCGGGAAATCAACACTACTCACACAGATAATAACAAAACATTTCAAGGAAGATTATTATTATCTCAATTTCGAAGACGAGCGCCTGATACAATTTTCAGCAAGAGATGATTTTGATACTCTTTATCAGGCGTATCTTGAACTTTATGGCAGGCATGAAACTTTCTTTTTTGATGAAATCCAGAACATTGACGGCTGGGAAAGATTTGTAAGGAGGATGTCTGATATCGGGTTTAAATTTTTTATTACAGGCTCAAACGCAAGGTTGCTAAGCCGGGAACTTGCAACACACCTGACAGGTAGACATCTGACAAGTGAAATTTACCCATTTTCATTCATGGAATTTCTTGAATTTAACAAAACCAAGCTGGAAAATAATTTTGAATACATGGCAGAAGAGCGGGCAAAAATCAAAAAATTCTTATTTGATTATATTGAAGACGGTGGATTTCCGGAATATTTAAAATATAAGGAAAAAGATGTGCTTCACAGGCTTTACAGTGATATATTATTCAGGGACATTGTTGTAAGATACGGCATTCGTGAGGTAAAGGCATTCCAGGAAATAGCCGGTTTTCTCATGTCAAACATTTCTAATACAATCAGTTACAGCAGAGTGAAAAATGTATTTGATCTTGGCAGCATAAATACCGCAAAGAATTTTATGGAATATATGGAAACCAGTTTTTTGATGTTCTTCGTAAACCAGTTTTCATATTCTAAAGGCATCCAGTCTGCATCCCCAAAAAAAGTATATTGCATTGATACCGGATTGAGGAATACAGTATCTTTCAGATTTTCTCAAGACACAGGAAGGCTTGCAGAAAATATTGTATTTCTGGAACTGAAAAGAAGAGGGAAGGAAATATATTACTGGAAGGGTAAAGGTGAAGTGGATTTTCTGATAAGGGAGGGCTTGCATATCAGGGAGCTTATTCAGGTCTGTTGGGACATTGAAGATGAAGATAAGAAAAATGTGGAGGTGAAAGCTCTGGTAGAGGCAATGAGCGAATTCAAGCTAAAAAATGGGTTTGTGATAACTGAGGATTTTGAAGGGGAAGAAGTTATTGAGAAGAAAATAATAAGGTATATACCGTTATGGAAATGGCTGCTGAGGATGGAAAAGGATTTTTCGTAATTAGCGATTTGAACCAACTAATAGATGTTTGGAAGGGAAGATATCATAATGCTTTTGTTTATTGGCGGTTATGAGTGGACTCCATGGAAATCTCCCTCACCCTCCTCCTCATCTCCATCCTCCTCGGTTTCATCCTGGGCATTATTTCAGGACTCACCCCCGGAATCCACGTCAATAACTTCGCCCTTATACTTGTTGCGCTGTCGTCGTTCTTTGCAAGCATCGGGTTTGCGCCATTCTACATTGCCGTCGTTATCCTCTCAAATTCCATAGCGCATACCTTCCTTGACATTATCCCATCAGTCTTTCTCGGCGCGCCCGAAGCAGATACTGCACTGGCTGTGCTTCCTGGTCATGCGCTACTTATGGAAGGAAGAGGCTCTGAAGCTGTGCGCCTGTCAGCGCTTGGTAGCGCCGGCGCGGTCGTGGTTTCTTTGATATTGGCTATACCGATGGCTTTTTTCTTTCAGAATATTTACGGCATGATAAATGCATACATCGGCTTGATTCTTATTCTGATTGTAGTCGTGATGATAGCTACCGAGAACGGGGAAGTGGTTGAAGGTCAGGGTTCGCTTGTACACCTTAAATTCAAGATGTACGCAATCCTACTGTTTTTTATTTCAGGCATGCTTGGGATATTTGCATTTGATAATGCGGCACTGATGCAGCCTCTTGTAAAATTCGGCGAGCCGTCTATCCTTCTTCCTCTTCTTTCAGGTCTCTTCGGCGCCTCCATGCTCGTTATCAGCCTCATGACAAAATCCGAAATCCCGCCGCAGCAAAAAGCATGCGGTTTTGCGCTTGCTCAAAAAAAGATTGTGCGCGGCATGGTCACAGGAAGCGCGGCAGGTTCATTTGTGGCATGGCTTCCGGGGGTATCCTCAACCGTGGGCACAATAATCGCAAGGCTTCTTGTACGCGAGGAGAAGGATGCCGAATCATCGAAAGAATTCATGGTATCGATAAGCAGCGCCAATACATCCAATGCGGTTTTTAGCCTGGTAGCGCTGTATATAATCGGAAAAGCGAGAAGTGGCGCAATGGTTTCTATTGATAAACTTGTAAATATAAACGAATGGGATTTTTCTGTTATTGTCGTTTTATTAATTGTAATCGTATATGTTTCTGTGATTTCATATTATACCACCATTTATCTTGGGGACAAAATTTCAGGGTATCTGTCGCACATCAATTATTCAAAACTGTGCGCTGCTGTCCTTTTTGGGCTGTCGGTTATGGTGTTCATGTTCACAGGCTGGTTTGGGTTAATAATATTTTTAATATCTACTCCTGTCGGGATGGTGGCATCCTATGCAAAAATCAGAAAAACACATGCAATGGGAGTAATAATGCTTCCTGTGATATTGTATTTCCTGTGAAGAGTCACAGTCTTTTGCAGGACAGATTCTTATACAAACCGAATAATAGTGTTATCTAATGGTCTACGTTAATATTCAAAAAGAGGTGCTCAGGAATGAATAAAAGCAATGAAATGGACATTGAAAAAGCAAGCGAAGACGCAAGAAAACTCGTAGTGCTTGGCTCGGCTCTGAGAGCAGGGATATTCCAGGCCCTTGGTAAAGAGAAAGACCTTGCAACCCTTACGCGCGAGCTACATGCAGACAAGAGAGCATTGCACATCATGGTTGAAGCGCTTGCTGCCATCGGATACGTTGATAAAAGAGAGGACAGGTATGTAATAGCAGAAAAAGCGCGCACCCTCTTTCTTGAGCGCGGTGGGGAATATGTCGGGGGGTATCTTCCGCATTTAATGAACATTTTGAAGGCATGGCTTTTGCTTCCCGAAATAATCAAAGGTGAGAAACCCAAGAGGGAAAAGCGTGATAAGGCGGCATTTATGCATGCAATGGCATCAAAGAGTGATGAGGGTGTGGATGAGACTATTGATAATTGCCTGAAAAGAAAGAAAGATGCAAAAAATGTCCTTGACCTTGGAGGCGGCCCGGGGAGTTATGCAAGAGCTTTTGTGAATAAGGGGATACACGCTGTTCTTTATGACATGCCTGAAATAATCAAGTATGTCAGCAGCGAGTTCAAGCTTAAAGATGTCAAGAACCTGACCCTTAAGAAAGGAGATTTTACCAAAGCCAAATTCGTGAAGGAATTCAAATATGAGTCCTTTGATATCGTTTTTATGGCAAATATTTCTCATATCTATTCTGAGGATGAAAATAGAATGCTTTTGAAGCGGGTAAAAAAATTGGTTACAAAAGGCGGAATGGTTGCGATAGAGGATTTCGTGCGCGGAAGGAGCCCCATGGCAGAAATGTTCGCAGTGAACATGCTGGCAAATACTGATAGCGGCAATACATATACCGAAGCGCAGTACAGGGAATGGCTCAAAGAAGCAGGGTTTGAAAGGGTTGAGGTAACTGACCTTGGAGAAAAGGAAAGACAGCTCATAACGGCTTTTTTAGTTAATTAGACCATTAAAACCATCTCTGCATCACGGGACTGGCGGCATATAACACGGATGACGTGGATATGGACGTATTTACACGGATTTTGCGCTTTTATTCAATGGTAAGAATTATAAGTGTACATGCACATACATGGATAATATGGCGACCAAAACCATAACGATTACGCTGGATGCTTATAAGAGATTACGCGCAAAAAAAACATCCAATGAAAGCTTCACGGACATAATATTGAAACTGACCAGGAGAAAGAATACGCTTGACTATATACGTTCCCTGAAACCCAGCACCGAACTTGCTGATAATATTGAAAAATCAATGATGGAAACAAGAAAAGCAAAATTAAGGAAAGTTGGTTTCCAATGACGTGCCTTGACACTGATTTCATAATAGACCTGCTGCGCCGCAAACCTGCCGCTGAGAAAAAACTGGAAGACCTCACAGCAGACGGGGATAAATTAACTACAACGCCCCTTAATGCATCCGAACTATACAAAGGCGCATACAACTCATCCCGACCGCTTGAAGAAGCCAAAAAAGTCAGGCATCTGCTTGATACCCTTGACATCCTGGAATTTTCGAGTGCAGCAAGTGAAACCTTTGGAAAACTTTCGATTGACCTCCAGAAAAAAGGAAATGATATAGGGGATTTTGACCTCCTGATAGCGAGTATTGCCCTTACTCATGGAGAGCCACTGCTCACAAAGAATGCCAAACACTTTTCTAAGGTTCCCGGGCTGGCAGTGGAAAGTTACTGAAGTTTTATTTATTTTCATAATTCACCCTACGACATATTATAGAATGACTGCGCTTACCTTTATTTATCCGCTTCGTACATCCTCCTTACCCCGCATCGCCGAAACAATAATCGCAGGCACAGTGATAATTGCAGAAAAAATAAACGCGCTTGTAATACCGCCGGTAAAAGCCTCCTGCGCAGCCACAGGCATACTTGCTCCTCCCACAACGAACATATTCATCATCTGTTCAAGGGGAATCGTTCCCATAATGAGCGGAAAAGATATTCCCATGCTCAGCACCATGCCGGCGCTGTTGAAAAAAGCCCTCATTGATGAAGCTACACCACGGCGCTGCACAGATACCGATGACATTATGGCGCTGGTATTCGGGGGCTGGAACAGACCGGAGCCGAAACTGTTGATGAACATCCACACTGCAAGTATCCAGTAAGGCGTATTATAATGCATCGTTGCCAGGCCAAGCAGGCCGATAAGGGATATGACCAGGCCGATAGTGCTTATCATCCTTGAGCCATATTTATCCGACAGGACTCCGCCTATCGGGCCTGTTATCGCAAGACCGATAGCAAGAGGAATGGTCATGATGCTTGCTGTGAGCGGGTCTAATCGGCTTTGGGACAATATTCATTTAACTTTTCAATCAATGAATAAACCTAACCAACATCATAAGATTTCCATGTTTTTGAATATCCCTTTCATTTTCAGATGTCAATTAGATCTATCAGAATACACTAAACGTCTTCAGTATAAATAATTTTTTACAAAATATTTAATATTTATGAACAACAATAGTATTGTTATAAGAAAAATAATCAGCCTTAAAAATACGTTACATGGGATCGAATTATAATGGTATTAAAATCAAATTATAATAACATTTTCCATCCTACTGCATAAAAATAGTGGGATATATGGGGTAATTTTGTCCCACAGCCGCCCTCCGGAATATCTTTACCAGCGTTCGAGACCATAGTAATTCTTCTCAGGAAAGTTGTCAGGTTTAAGGGGATTTAAACACACGTGCTCGATCAATCATATGTGGCTATCACAGGATATTTATTCGTTTTCATGTTTTCCCTCATCCCCTGAACTTACCCGCAACCTCTGCCACGCGCAGGCCAACATGCCTTGCCATCGCTATCCCTATCTCATCATTCAGGGCATCACCCTTCATTCCGGCCTTGGCACTTGCGCCCATACCGTAGTTATTGCCCACCACAATCATACTCTGTAAAAGCATCCACTGGAGTATTGAGTTTACAGTGAAAAGCTGTCCCCCGTCCCTGCCTCCGCCAACTGCTATTGCGCCTCCAACTTTATTTTTCAAAAGGAACTCAGGTCCTCCGGGAACTCCCGGCCTGTCTACCGGCATGCCTTTTGCATATCGCAGTATTACACTTCTGTCAAAAAGAGCCTTCAGTTGGGCAGTCACAGAAAGGAAATATACAGGTGAAGCTACGATTATTCCGTCCGCTTCCTTCATAGCTTCATAAATGCGGGGCACGTCATCATCTTTTATCACGCATATTCCCATTGAGCTTTCAGTGCGGCATGTACCGCAGCCTGTGCATGGTTTGATTTTCTTGCCTGAGAGGGCGATAAAATCAGCTTTTGCTCCCATCTCGGATGCTGCTCTCAATGCTTCATGTACGAGTATTTCTGTATTGCCTTTCGCTCTCGGGCTGCCGGAAATTCCTAATATTCTCATAATTTTCCTCTTTTTTATGATTTATCTTATATGGAAAAGGATATAGTAATTACTTACCATCTATGTCTCAATATACATACCTTAAGGCTGAAATGGCTCTAAAATTAAATATTGGAAAGCAGGGGATTTTGATATCAGCTATTGTACTTGTTATTTCTGTACTTCTCCTGATTGATAGATTGCTGGCTACAGGTCCTGTCCAGCTTATTTTAGAGGATGGCAGGGCAATTCCGATAGAGGGGGCTTCGTATTTTTCACTGAATGAAGTGTTGTTTTTCATCATGACAGCATGGCTCGGCGGCATGTCTTTCCTTTACATAATTCTCTTCCCCAGGGAAAAAGGAACGACTGTAACAGATGCCGAAGGAATCCCGGAAAATAACAATGCAGCCCTGCTGGCTGCCAATCTGCTTGAGGGCGATGAGAAGATAGTATTCAGGGAAATAATTGACAAGAATGAGATTCTCCAGAGGGAACTCATTTCAAAGACCGGTTTTTCTGAGCCCAAGGTGAGCAGGCTTCTTGACAAGCTTGAGAGGCGGGGATTGATAATACGAAAGAGGAATGGGATGGGAAACAGGATTATGCTGAAAAACAGGTAGTTAAGGCGTAATTTCAATTTTTTAAAACTGCTTTCAGCAGAATTTCAGGGAACTCTTATATGGTCTTTCATCTCTTCTGAATGAACATGAACAAATGGAAAATACTGGCACTGGTTATGATTGCCCTGCTGATTATTTCTGCCGGGCTCAGGTTTGCATACATAGAGGCGCATGCGTTCAAGCTTAACGAAAAACAGAAGAGTTTCGCAATAAACTCATCTCTGGATGCGCTGAAAAACGAAGTGGAAGGCAACAACTACAATATTACTGTCCAGGAGCACGGCATGATAATATCTGCGGCAAACGGGGATAAAAAGGTCGTTCGTGTGGTTTTTACCAGCAGGAATATAACCCTGACCGCACTTGTTGATTTGGATTCAGGTAATGTGGTAGAAAAGAACAAAATGGAATACAGCGGCTGGATGACAGAATACCAAGATCAAAATCCCCAGCGCTGGGCACATAAGCGATTGTTCAGGGCGACGTGATGGAAACTATAATGGAACTGCAGGATGTCTGGAAAATTTATCGCATGGGTGAGTTTGATGTACCTGCGCTTGCAGGAGTAAATCTAACCATCGACAGAGGAGAACTCGTTGCTATAACAGGACCCAGCGGATGCGGCAAGTCAACTATGTTAAATATGATTGGCTGCCTGGATATGCCAACTCGCGGAAAAGTCCTGCTTGAAGACAGGGACATATCGGAATTTAAAGGAAATGAGCTGGCGCGGATAAGGGGTAAAAAAATCGGATTCATATTCCAGACTTTTAACCTGTATCCAACCCTGACAGCTCTTGATAATATCCGGCTGCCCATGAGGATTCATGAATTTCCTGAAAGAGAGGTGGAAGAGACCTCAATGAAATTGCTGAATACTGTTGGCCTGGCTGACCGCGGCTCTCATTTCCCGGCGCAGTTATCAGGCGGGCAGCAGCAAAGGGTAGCCATAGCAAGGGCGCTCTCCACAAGCCCTTCTATTCTCCTGGCAGATGAGCCTACAGGGAACCTGGATACCAAATCAGGCGGCGAAGTAATGGACGTTTTTAAACGTTTAAACAGCGAGGGATTGACTATAGTTATGATAACGCATGACATGAGAATTGCAGGATATGCAGGAAGAGTTGTAAAAATGCTGGATGGAAAAATAACAGGTGAAACATGAATAAATTCAATTTAATTTTGATAATTGTATCGACATTACTGATTGCGCAGGTTGCCTCTGCCGGCTATCTTGTAACCGAAACCGCGCCGGTTTATCCAGGAGATACGACCTATGTCTATTTCGTGGTAAATAATACGGGATTTGGTCAATTTCTGAATGACGTATCAGTCAGGCTCGAGCCCAAAGATAATGCATCGGCTAATGCAGTGACTATACTTGATGATGTGTATTCGCTGGGAACTATAGAGAACTGGGGCGATCAGAGAACCGCAAGGTTCAAAATCCATGTAAATCCCGATGCAGCTGAAGGCGATTATTTTTTCAATGTATTTATTTACTACAGGGGCCAGCAGATAAGTAGCAATACCCCGGCGCCTATAGTAACGAGCGAGCGCAAGGACCAGATATTAACCATCAAAGGGAAGCCCCTGGTAGTGCTGCTCAATTCAACGCTTGGCATCATAGAGCCGATGAGTGTTAATAAGGAAACGCTAAAGTTTAAAAATACAGGAACAGGCACAGTACAGAACGCCGTAGCTGAAATAGACCTTACCGGCACCGGGGGAAGCAGCAAATCATCTTTTTCAATTCTGGGCGCAGGAACGAAATTTTCTCTGGGTAACCTGAAGGCAGGAGATGAAGCCGAGATAACATTTGACCTGGCTGTAGACATTACCGCAACTCCGGGTGTATACAATCTGCCTTTAAAAATTACAGGACTGAACAATTATTCATCAGATAATTTTGTCGGACTGGTTGTCGCAGGAACAACTAATTTTGAGATAAGTTACCAGGAATCCCTGGGCTCTTTTTCGCTCAATGTCCTCAATACAGGGATAAGTCCGGCCAGTTCAGTGTCAGTAACCCTGCCGCGACAAAAGAACTTCTCTATAACAGGAAGCAGTTCTTCTGTGCTTGGGAATTTAAATTCTGGAGATTACACATCCGCCATATTCCAGATTGCAAAAATACCGGGCGCTGGCAACAGTCTTGAGGTCGATATACAATATACCGATACAAGCGGACAGAGACACACCATCACAAAGTATCTTCCTGTGGAATTATCCTCAACAGGAGCAAAGACAAGTTCAGGGTCTACAAGTACCAATTATGCCGTATTGATGCTGGTGGTTGTTGCCCTGCTTGTAATATACTGGCAGCGAAGTAAAATATCCACCTATTTCCGGAAACAGAAAGGGAAGTAAAGACCCCTTGTAGAGACTAATATGAAGATTCTTGATATTTTCAGGTTATCCCTGAGCCACGTTAAAAAAAGCAAGCTGCGAAGCTGGCTCACTATAATAGGCATTGTAATAGGGGTAGCTGCGGTCGTAGCCATAATCTCCATAGGTCAGGGCATGCAGGAAAGCGTGCAGGCGCGTCTTGGCAGTCTCGGAGCCGATTTGATTACGGTCACGCCGGGTTTTTCACGGGCAGGCGGTGGAGGTTTTGATGGGGGGAGAACGGGTGGCAGTGCTACTATTAACCTCACGGATAGAGACGCGACCGCGATTAAGCAGTTGCCGGGAGTGCTCTATGTAAACGGCATGGTTTCAGGCAGTTCGGATATAAGAGTTAGCACAGAGAAGACCTCGGTGTCTATAATCGGTGTCGATACGGCGGTGTGGCGCTCCATGTTCACAACGCAGCTTGAAGCAGGCAGATACCTTCAGCCGGGTGATTCGAACTCTGTAGTCATAGGCAACGCTTTAGCTCATACTACCTTTTTACAGCAGATTACCCTGAATAGGCCGATTACAATAGGAGGCAAAAATTTCAAAGTT
Organism: Candidatus Methanoperedens sp.; assembly: GCA_023249105.1. Classification (GTDB taxonomy): domain Archaea; phylum Halobacteriota; class Methanosarcinia; order Methanosarcinales; family Methanoperedenaceae; genus Methanoperedens. Next base: position 61,356 of record JAHFDG010000017.1, read on the forward strand.
GTGGGAATCCTTGTTTCGTCTGGAGGAGGTTTCGGAGGAGGGGGTGGTGATAATACGGTATATATGTCAGCAGATTACGCCCGCGACGTTATAACTACAAATGTATCCAGAAACCAATTTACTTCAATCATGGTAAAGATATCCGACCCGACGCTGGCAGAACAGATAGCTTCAGATATTGTAACTAAACTCATGCCTGAGAGGCACGTCAATCCGAGAACCAGGGATTTTACAGTCACGGCATTCGCAACTATACAACAGCAGATAACCAGCGTCGTCCAGACAATATCGCTGTTCCTGGCTGCGATAGCTGCTGTTTCGCTTCTTGTGGGCGCGGTAGGAATAGCGAATACCATGTTCATGTCGGTCATGGAACGCACAAGGCAGATAGGATTGCTCAAGGCACTTGGAGCTACAGATAATGAAGTAATGAAACTTTTCATTATGGAAGCCGGATTATTTGGGTTTGTCGGAGGGGTGATCGGGATAATTTCCGGCGTACTGATATCGGTAATAATATCCGAAGTAGGCCTCAGGGCAATTGGACCGGGCGGGGCAATGACCGCAGTTGTTTCACCACAACTTCTTGTTTTTGCACTTGCATTCTCTATATTCGTGGGTATAATCTCAGGCGTTGCGCCTGCAAGGTCAGCAGCAAGGATGAACCCGGTGGATGCATTGCGGTTTGAACAATAGGAAACAGGTTTTCACTGGAAGCCTGTTTCTTTAAATGATGTATTTAAGGAATATTTTATCTGCTATATTCTCAATAATAGTTACAATATGGAAAAGCCCGTGAAAAACGAAAAACTCTTTACAAAAAACTTCATTCTCACCAGCCTTTCCACTGTTGCGATATTTACAAGCTTTTATTTCCTTCTTGTCACACTGCCGATTTATATCCTGAAACTCGGAGGTTCTGAATCCGAGATTGGTCTCATTATCGGGGTGTTTACAATCTCTGCTGTGCTCTTGCGTCCTTTCATGGGAAGAGAGGTTGACAGGCGCGGCAGGAAGAACATTCTTTTAGCAGGCACTTTGATTTTCCTTTTGTCCACGCTGCTATATAACTATACAACAAGTGTAACTTCGCTCCTTTTGTTGAGAGTATTACACGGCATCGGCTGGGGCGCCGCAACGACCGCTGCGAGCACACTTATAGCTGATATCGCACCTCCCAGCCGCAGAGGGGAAGCCATGGGTATTTTCGGAATGGCTTCAAATGTCGCTATGGCAGTAGGCCCGGCGCTCTCCATATTATTGTTAAACTATTCGGACTTCCCAATGCTTTTCGCAGTGAGCGCTTCGATTGCACTGGTTTCCTTGCTTCTTGTTTTACCAATTTCTGAAACAATTGTCGTACACCCAAAAACCTCGCTGTTCAGTAAAGAAGCATTATTCCCGTCTGCAATGATGTTTACGGTATCATTGACATACGGTTCAATAGTATCCTTTCTTTCCCTGTTTGCCATGAAGCAGGGGATAACCAATCCGGGAATATTTTTCACGGTATTTGCGATAACATTGATTATTGTGAGGGCGCTTGCAGGCAGGCTTTCTGACATCAAAGGAAGAAAATTTGTTATAGTACCCGGCATGATTGTGATAACGCTCGGGCTCTGGGTATTATCAACCGCAAGCTCACTTTCGGTTTTTCTTATCTCGGCATTTCTTTATGGGCTGGGCTTCGGTTTCGTGCATCCCTCGCTTATGGCTTTACTTGTGGACAGGGTGACCGAAAAGACACGCGGCGCTGCTATGGGAACATTTACAGCGGCATTTGACCTGGGGATAGGAACAGGCTCGATAGTCCTGGGCATAGTGCTGCAATTTTACGGTTTCAGTGTCATGTATATTTTAAGCGGATTGATAGTGCTTGTAGGAGCAGGAGTGTTTATAGCGACTAATGATAAAAAAGGGATGTAATGGATTTATTATCTCACGCCCTGTTGCCTTATTTGCTCGGGAAATTCTTCAAACGCAGGAAGGAAGAAATCGCCGCGCTTACCATAGGAGGAATAGCGCCGGATTTTGATATATCTCTTCTCTGGATTAATTTTATTTACCCCAATTTCTTCCTTTTAACCCACCGCGGCATAACTCATTCCATTTTTTTCGGGTTTTTCACAGGTGTTCTTATACTTTATCTTGCAACGCAAAGCCGCGTTAAAAACATAGTTAAGCGTTATATCGATTTCGAACCTGTGTTCTCGCGCCGTACTGTACTATTTGCCTTTGCCGGTGTGATAATACACTTAATTCTTGACTATTCGACAACGCGCGGAATCCCGCTTCTGTATCCGTTTGAGGTATCAAGATTTTCTGCCGAGGTATTTTTCTACACAGATACATATCTCATGATACTGGCGCTGGTTATGGTAATATGGTTATACAGGAAGCCTTTGCAAAAAAATACTGTAACGAAATTTTTAGTGATTTATCTTATCGTTTTTGCAGGCCTTGGAACTGCCAGGCTTACCGAAAAGCTCAGCGCAGAGCAGTTTTTCCATGACACGGGAATACAAGCCTATCCCACTATGAGTATTTTTGACTGGTATGCGCTCGCGAAAGATAACAATGAAATAAAAATATACGAATACAACGGATTCAACGGGACTTCTGTTTATAATGAAACGGTTCCCGCCCTTGATGTATTATCGCAGGGCGAAGGGCTTGATTCTGCTCTTGGCGCAGCAGGAGAGCTCCCGCAGATAAAGATGTTCGAGTGGAGAGCGTATGCTGTGGCAATCAATGCCACTTCAAGCGGCAGCGTGTGGTTTCTGGAATATTATGACCCTCTTGGGAAAGCGATGGCAAGGAGCGCTCCTGCTTTTTTGATGAGAATCAATAAGCCTATCAGGGTCAAGGTTGAAGCGGGGAAGGCTGTAGTGGTATAGTCGAGAACAATCCCAGTCAGATAATTAACCACAGAGTACACAGAGAGCAAAGAGAGATATTGCTTTCTCTGTGTCCTCTGTAAAACTTTTAGAAAGTTTTATCAAAACGTAACGTCTCCGTGGTTTTTTTGACCCGTCGCCTGATGGTGAATATATTGGCGTGAGGGAGCGCAGGAGCGAGAAGGAGCTTGAGAAGGTGGTGCGGTTCGGGAGGTTCGGGTTTGTGAGGATTGACAGTGTTGGCGAGGGTGGGGTTGTGGGGTATTTTACGCATAAGTGAAATGTACCGCGTGTTATTTTTGGGTTTCTGCCCTTATCAAATGACAACAGCGCAATGGTTTTGGCAGGCGTCTCTGTATTGACTCAAAGTATTTATACACATAAGTAAATATGAAAAGTGATATGTCTGAAACTGTTTTCAATCACCAGATACTGAACGAGTTGGCTTTTTTGAAAGAAAAGATTCTTAAAATTGAAATGGAAGTCAGTGAAATAAACGATGATATCCATCAGGTTAGACCTGAATATCTTAAAAAACTTGAAGCTATCAAAAAAGAGGGAACTATTTCCAGCGCAGAATTTGAAAAGAAGTTTGGTACGCGAATTTGAGATATTCTTACGAAGTCAGCAAGCGGCTGGAGCGGGAACTGGATAAACTCCAGACGAAGAATAAAAAACGATTTGAGATTATTTTGAAAAAGATGAGTGAAATCTTAGAAATTCCTCTTCATTTTAAACCTCTGCAACATGATATGAAAGGCTTGCGGAGAGTCCATATCGATAAATCGTTTGTTCTGGTTTATGAGATAATCGAGGCAGATAATAAAGTGATTTTTTTGGACTTTGACCACCACGATAAAATATACAAGAGAAGGTAGTTACGCTGTAACGTGGCGATTAAGATGAGAAAAGTGGAGAAACGGCGAACAGCTTTTGCTGAGGACGCCATCATCCACCGGGTTCCGCTTGATGGGCGCAAGATGAAGGTGCTTTCGCTGGAGGGTGAATATACAGTGTGAGGGAGCGCGGGATTAAGAAGGAGCTGGATAAGGTGGTGCAGTCGAGAGGTTCGGGTTTGTGAGGATTGATGGTGTTAGCGGGGATGGGGTGGCGTATTTTACGCACAGGTGAGAGGATTAATAGCCGCTGTACGGCGATTATCCTGATAATTTATTTTTAGTAAATGAAACCCAAAAACTGCGTGAACAAAATTATACGCAATTTTTAATAAGGCGTTTGAGGTCGCTGTTCTAACAATGCTGGAACCTATTCGGAAAAAATAGTTTCTAATGGTTTGAGGTTAAAGCTTTATCACTGCCTAGGCTCCCATGCTTCAATCCTTTCCCGTATCACTACGCTCCTGCCCCCTCCACCTCGCATTTTCCGCAAGATGACGGCGAGGTTTTGTGAAATGGCGGCTGTGGTGGGATGATTTTCTCCGAGCGATTATTTTCATTATTTCGAAGGTGCGCCTCATTCTCGTCCACTTCTACCTTGCTGATATTTTCTGCAGCAGTGTGAGGTAGTTATTTAAGATTGTAGCAGTTGTGGGATGGTTTTGATCAAATGTTTTTTCGCATATTTCCAGTGCCCTGATGTAAAGCGGCTCAGCTTCGGTATATTTACCCTGTGCCCTATAAAGTCCCGCCAGAGTGCTGAGTGATATCGCTACATTGGGATGGTCTGAACCAAGCGATTTTTCACGGATTGCCAGCGCGCGCCTGTATAACGGTTCAGCTTCGGCATATTTACCCTGTGCCTTATAAAGTTCCGCCAGATTGTTGAGTGATTGTGCAACATCGGGATGGTCTGAGCCAAGCGATTTTTCACGGATTGTCAGCGCGCGCCTGTATAACGGTTCAGCTTCGGCATACTTATCCTGCGTTTGATAAAGTCCCGCCAGATTGTTGAGTGATTGCGATACATCAGGATGGTCTGAGCCAAGCGATTTTTCACGGATTGTCAGCGCACGCCTGAATAAAGGTTCAGCTTCGGCAAATTTGCCCTGTGCATAAAATAGTAACGCTAGATTGTTGAGTGATCGCGCCACATCGGGATGGTCAGTGACAAGCGATTTTTCAACAATTGCCAGCGCGCGCCTGAATAAAGGTTCAGCTTCGGCAAATTTGCCCTGTGCATAAAATAGTAACGCCAGATTGTTGAGTGATTGCGATACATCGGGATGGTCTGAGTCAAGCGATTTTTCACGGATTACCAGCGCGCGCCTGAATAAAGGTTCAGCTTCTACATATTTGCCCTGTGCATAAAAAAGTCCCGCTAGATTGTTGAGTGATTTCGCTATATCGAGATGGTCTGAGCCAAGCGATTTTTCAAGTATTGCCAGCACACGCCTGTACAACGGTTCAGCTTTGGCATATTTGCTCTGTGAGTAAAAAAGAACCGCCAGATTGTTGAGTGATGTCGCTACATCGAGATGGTCTGAGCCAAGCGATTTTTCTCGTATAGTTAATGCACGCCAGTATAGCGGTTCAGCTTCGGCATATTTGCCTTGTGAATGATAAAGTGCCGCCAGATTGTTGAGTGATGTTGCAATATCGGGATGGTCAGTGACAAGCGATTTTTCACGGATTGCCAGCGCGTGCCTGTACAATGGTTCAGCTTCGTCATACAGGGCAAGTTCATTCAGGTAAAATCCTGCCCAATTCAACAATCTTGCAGTATCCTCCAACTCAAATCCCCAATATTTGATCAATCCAACGCATGCCATTGCATGCGGAAGGAGCCTGTCGCAAAGATGCCAGTTAGAGAAATCAACCTCAGGAAGTCCGCGGTTCATAGCCTTCACTATTCGTTCAGCCCACATGCGCTCTGCATCTTTCCCCAACCTGTCCCTTATCACTACTTGCACAAGTCGATGGATACTGTATGTGCGCGCGCTGACATTGCGTGTGATGAGAGAATACTGGGTGAGAGGTAAAAGTAATTTATCAAGAACAAGAGGGTTGGTTTTGAAATATGCAAGAGCCTCATTGATCGCTTCTCCAAATTCAGGCGCACCCTCTGTGATAAGTTCAAGAGGGATATTGTCAGGGTTCAAAAAGGCGCTTGCTGTCAAGATATCAGCGGAAGCTTTTGAAGTTTTCTCAACCTGTTCAAAGTTCAACAACCATGTGGTGGCAATAGATTTCGGATATTTGCCGGTCACAGGAAAAGATTCTTGAAGCAGCGTCAAACCGCACTGTCTGTAACTTTTTAGATAATCAGAAAAACTGCACTTTAATTTATTGATGTAAGCCCCTGCCTGCTCCAGGGCTAAAGGCAAATAATCAAGTTCCTCTGATATTTTTTCAAGCGCCTTGATCTCTGTTTGTTGGAGGTCTTTCCGTCCTGTGCGCTTCTGCAAGAATTCTCTTGCTTCATCAGGCGGCATTTTCTCTAGTTCGACTGGATTTGAAATGCCAAGTTTATCAAACACCTGCGCCCTCGATGTCAGGAGAATGTAACCTTTTGGGTTATTTGGGATATAATCTTCCAGCAGTCCGGGTTCATCTGCATTGTCAAAAACCAGAAGCCATCCTGAATTGTCTTCAAGCCAGCGCCTTACGGTAGCTACAATGAGGTTTTGCTCTTTGGCATTCTTTTCCGGAAGGTCAAGCGCCTGCGCCAGCGCCGCAAAGTCAGAGACAAGCGCCTCGCGCGAGTCTGCTTTTACCCACAGCACGGCTTCGTATTCGTTCCGGTATCGATAAGTGTATTCAACTGCGGTCTGGGTTTTTCCGATGCCGCCAAGACCGCTGATAGCCTGCGCCAGAGCTGCCGCTTTAGCGGATTTTAGCGCATTGTGAAGCGCTTCCAAAACTTGCTCGCGACCTGTGAAATAGGGGTTTCGCGGGAATGGCACGTTACATGGCGCGGCTGAGAATTCCTGTATGCGCGAACGTGGAGGCTTGGGTTTTAGTTTACCAAGCACGGGTTTTTCTATGAGCGGCTGGTGAGTGAGATGGCGGTAAAGATATTCATACCCTTTTTCGGTATTTGGAATATAATAAGTAGCGCCGCGAAGGATCATTGGAATATGAGATTCGTCTTCGTGTGTGAATATAATAGGAATGAACTTTGAATTTCTGGCTTGAGATTCATAAAGTTCCTGTGTAATTATTACTCCTTCCCATTTCGCCCCCTTGCCTTTTTCAGTTAAATCGATGCCTTTGAACCGCCGCTCATATATTTCTGTGAATACGATAAGAACAAAATCAGCCTCTTCGATATGCTTTTCGCACCATAGCGCCCATCCTTCAGGCGGCGAAGTCTCATACTGGTCGATGATGCAATCGATCCCATCGGCGCGCAGGCGGTCGGACAAAGCCAGCACTCTGTCCATGTGCTCTTGCGAATCATGGCTGTAGCTGATGAAAACTTTGGGATTGTTTTGGGTTTGTGGCATTGTGGTCGCCTGAGCATTGCTGTTATCTTCCATGCATGATAATAAGGTTTATTAATTGTTTGAAGGTGAAGCCTAACACTGGTTACGTTCTCTTGCTGCCATCATGCCAAAATACTACCCCTCCATCCTCTCCCTCAGCCCCCTCGCCTTCCCACCCATCTCCTTCTTCCCATAGCTCCCCGCAATCAACTCCACAGCCTCAAGCGCCCTCGCAGCCCCGTCAAGGTAGCCGAGCACATCCCCGGCATAAGCATACACGCACGCCGTACTGCTTCGTAAGCTCCGCGATAATCCCCTCAGGCGACAGCCCTTCAGCGCAAAGCTCAATGACCCTTACAGAAAATTTCTTCTCTGCGCAACCGCAGTACGGCGAATCCTTGCACCTGCATGACATGAACTCCCGCGCAAGCTCAAGCATGGTGCGGCGCAGGTTCTCTTTTAGGGTTACGGAAAAATAATAATGCTAAATTTGCGTTTCCATAACAATAAAATATCTGCGTTGCGTGCCTCGAAGCACAAGAAAGAAAGTACAACAAACAGAACATTTGGAGGAAAGAAAAATACAATGCATGTTCAAAGGGTTAAAATCCCACTGCATGGGTCTGCTCC